>DATFHK010000071.1:0-25439 GCA_035248505.1 Gemmatimonadaceae bacterium
TGACAGAGACGGGATCACGTATGGACGACGTGATCTTCGAAGAATTCAAGGGGACCGGTAACATGGAGCTCGTCCTGGATCGAAAGATCGCAGACCGGCGTATCTACCCGGCGATCGACATCTTCAGGTCGGGCACCCGTAAAGAGGAGCTGCTGCTGACGCAGGCGGAGCTGAATCGGTCGATTCTACTCCGCCAATTCCTCGCCGACAGGCCGGAGGCGGAAGCAATCGAATTCCTGCTGCGACAAATGGCAAAATCTAAAAACAACAAGGAATTCTTCACGCAGATGGCGCAGGGATAGAACGGCGTGAACGAAGCGCTGGGTCGTACTCTCGCCATCGACTACGGTCGCAAGAGAATCGGCCTGGCGATCAGCGACCCGCTGGGCATCATCGCGTCGCCGGCGGGCTACATCGAGCGTCGCGAAGGCAAGCGGCCGCCGATCACAAAAATCATCGCGCGCGCCAACGAGCTTGGGGCTCTGGGGTATCTAATTGGGCTTCCGCTCGACGGGGAGGGCAACGAGACCGCCTGGACGGCAGAAGTGCGTCAATTTGGCGCTGAAATCGCGAAACGTACCGGTATGCCTGTTCGTTTCTATGATGAGCGATTTACCACGGCAGCCGCGTTACGCACGGTTAAGGAAATGGAGCAATCGACACGCGGCAGGAAAGGTGATGTTGATGCGCTGGCAGCAGCGATTCTCTTACAGCATGCACTCAATGCGTCGACTTGAAGCGCGCGTCGCGATGGTTGCGATTTGCGCATCGGTCGCGGCGTGCGCTGGTGAGCCGCACGGCACACCGGTGCGCGTGATCGTGCCGCGCGGCGCGAGCTTTGGTCAGGCTGCTGATTCGCTGGCGAAGAACGGAATCATCGGTTCACAGAAGCTGTTCACGCTGTACGGGCGCGTCGTCGGCGGCGACAGGAACATCAAGCCCGGCACTTACCTGCTGAAGCACGGCACGCCGTGGAACGACATCATCAATGCGTTGAACGGCGGGCACGGGTTGGTAAACACCGTCACCATTCCTGAAGGTTGGACCATCGCGCAAATCACACCGGCATTGGCGAAGACGCTCAAAGTTCCGGCTGATTCGGTCACGGCCGCGGTTCGTGACACTGCGCTACTCGCGCGGCTGGACATACCCAACCCGACGCTCGAAGGCTACCTCTTTCCAGACACCTACGCGTTTCCGCTAGGCACGACTGCGCGCCAGGCGGTGCGCGAGATGGTGTATGCGTTCGAAAGAAGGTGGAAGCCGGCCTGGGACTCTTCGGCGCTGGCGATGAACATCAATCGAAACGATCTCGTGACAATGGCGTCGATTGTCGAGAAGGAAGCCAGGTTGCCGGAAGAGCGCCCCGTAATCGCGGCGGTGTACTACAATCGACTGCGCCGGGGAATGCTGCTCCAGGCGGATCCGACGGTTCAATACGCGCTCGGTCATCACGTCGGTCGGGTGCTGTACAAGGATCTCGAGGTCAAATCGCCTTACAACACCTACGTGAATAAGGGTCTGCCGCCCGGACCGATCGCATCACCGGGCGTGGCCAGCCTCGCCGCGGCAGCCAGTCCGGCAAACGTGCAGTACCTGTATTTCGTGGCCACTCCGGATGGGCATCATGAATTCCGGATGACGCTCGAGCAGCACACCAACGCCGTACGCCAGGTGCGGGCGTCGATGCCGCGGAAACCGCAGACGCGGTTGCTGGCGATGGCGACCGATCCCGCGCCGAAAGCAGCGTCACGCGGCACGAGCACGAAGTCGGCGCCGAAGGCGCCGAGTGCGTCCAAATCCACCGCGAAAGCCGCAACTACCAAGCGAACAACGACCGCCAAGTCGACGGTGAAGTCCGGCTCAAAAACGCCGGTAAAATCGACGACCAGGAAGTCGACTACTTCGACCAAGAAACAAACCAGCGGAACTGCTTCCAGCCGATAACAGAAATGCTTGATCCGCAGATCCTGCGTCTCGTCGCCATTACCGACGACGCCGAGGATCGCCGCGCGACGCTCGTCGAACGTGTCGCATCCGCCGTGCGCGGTGGCGCGACCAGTGTGCAGGTGCGGCTCAAAACCGCTGCGCCACGCGAAGTCGTGGAGATCACGCGTGCAATCATCGCCAAAGTCGGAGTGCCCGTCATCGTCAACGACCGCGCGGACATCGCGTTGGCCGCCGGCGCAGCGGGAGTCCACGTTGGTGAGGCGGATTTGCCTGTAACCGCGATCCGCCGATTCGTGCCCTCGGATTTCATCATTGGCGCATCACTGGGCGGTGACGCCGAGCTGGCCAACGCCAGGGAGGCAGACTACGTCGGGATCGGACCCGTGTTCGGATCGGATTCAAAGAGCGACGCCGGAAATGCAATCGGCGTCAACGGATTCGAGCGCTTAAAGGCGCTGGTCGATCACCCCGCTGTGGCGGTGGGAGGAATCACTGCCGATCGCGCGATGCAGATCGTGGCGCATGGCGCCGCTGGTGTGGCAGTGATCAACGCAATCTTCAGCGCTGGCGATCCCGAGCAGGCGACTCGCGAGATCGCGTCCGCCATCGGAAAGTAACGTCAGGCACTGACTCCTTTTCACCGCGACGCCTTTTTTCACCGTCGCGACGGCGAGCGTGCGCCTGCCGCATCGCTTTTTCGATCTTTTCCAATACGGGTTTGGTGAGGAAGAGATCGACGAGCTGCGGGTCGAATTGTGCTCCCCGCCCGTCGCGAATTGCAGTTACGGCGTCGTCGAAGCTGCGTGCGTGACTGTACCGGCGGCGGTGCGTGATTGCGTCGAAGCTGTCGGCAATGGCGACGATCCGCGCCTGCACCGGAATTCGCTTACCCCTCAGGCAGCGCGGATATCCGCTGCCATCCCAACGCTCATGGTGCGCCGCAACTCCCTTGGCCAGATCCGGATAAAACGCGCTGAGCGGCTCCAGCACCTCGGCACCGCGTTGCGGGTGCGTCATCACCGCGCGACGCTCTTCAGGCGTCAGCTTCGACTGCTCGTGAAAGATGTCGGAGAGTGCGCCGTGCAACTTGCCGATGTCGTGGAAGAGTGCGACTCGCTCGATGCTGCGCAGGGTGTGCTCGTCGACGCCCGCGGCGTCCGCGAGAATCAACGCGTACGATGCGACTCTTCTCACATGATGTCCGGTCTCTTCGTCGTTGGCGTCGATGGCGTTGAGCAGAGTCTCCATCGTCGCCGCGCTCAATCGCTCGGCCTTGTTGCGCGCAGCGTGCTCGCGGTAAAGCAGTCCGCTGGCCGCGACCCCGACTGAGAGTGGTACGATTTCTCGCATAGGCTGCCACTTCGCAAGAACCGTACAGCGCACAACGAGCTGAATCGCGTTCGATAGATTGACGCATGACAGTTGCTCGCGTGAGCGCCAAGGGTGCGCGCAGGTGGGAGGCCGGCCACCCCTGGATTTATCGAAGCGACGTCGTCGAGCGCCCGCTGATGGACGCCGGCGCGGTGCTGGTGCACGATACCCGCGGCAAGCCACTTGGCTGGGCGTTATGGAGCCCGCTTTCGGAGATCTCCCTGCGCATGCTCGATCGCAATCCGGATGCGAGCATCGATCAGGCGTGGTGGGACGAGCGCATCGCGTCGGCGATCGCGCGACGGGTGCCGCTCGAGGATCACACCAACGCGATGCGACTGGTGCACGGCGAGGCCGACGGATTGCCGTCCCTCATTTGCGACCGCTACGACCAGTGGCTGGTGGTGCAGTTCATGAGCGCGGGCCTCGAACAGTTCCGCAGCGAAATCCTGAACTCACTGCGGTCGCTCGCGGAGCCGGCTGGAATTCTCGCCCGCAACGATGTCGCGCTGCGCGCGAAGGAGGGATTGCCGCGCGAGACGCTGGTACTCGACGGCGATGTACCGCGCGAGATCGAGGTGCACGAGTACGGTGTGAAGTTTCTCGCCGCACCCTTCACCGGGCAGAAGACCGGTGCGTTTCTCGATCAGCGCGAGAACCGGCATTTCGTGGGCACGGTGGCGCGTGGGCGCGCGCTCGATTGTTTCAGTTATCACGGATCGTTCGCGCTGCACCTGGCGCGTAAGGCGACTCACGTTACGGCGCTCGATTCGTCGGGGCCGGCGTTGATGCGCGCTGCGGAGAACGCCGCGCTCAACTCGCTGGAGAACATCACCTTCGTCGAAGCGAACGCGTTCGATTATTTGCGGGAAAGGGAACGTGACGGAGTTGTCTACGACACCATCGTGCTCGATCCGCCTGCGTTCGCCAAAACGAAAGGGGCGCTGCCGGGAGCATTGCGCGGTTACAAGGATGTCAATCTGCGCGCGATCAAGCTGCTGGCACCGGGAGGGTTGCTCTACACCGCGAGCTGCAGCTTTCATCTCACCAAGCCGTTATTTCTCGAGATGCTGCAGGATGCGGCTGGGGACAGTGGACGGCGGGTTGCCATTCGGGCTCTAACAGGACAGCCGTTGGATCATCCGGAGGTTTTGACGATTCCGGAGACAGGCTACATCAAGGGGGCGCTTCTCGAGGTCATGGATTGACGCCACCCCAACTGCGTACCGCGAACTAACTGATCATTGCTAACTGCGGGCTGGTTGAGGGCTGCGGGCTAGCTACGAGGTGCGGGCTGGGGCCATTCAACTCGTTCGCAGCAAGCCCGCAAACAGTCCGCAACACCCGCAACCCGCAGTTATCTCGCAGTCCGCAGCCTAACCAGTCTGACAATCCGCGCAGAAGTAAGTCGATCGTCCTCCTTGTACGATCCTCTGAATCGTTCCTCCGCAGCGGCGGCATTCTTGTCCTTCGCGATCGTAGACGGCGAAGCGGCCGCGGTTGCGCAGCTCCGTGTAACGCCCGGGGCGGCGCTTGCGTGGACTGAGGACCAGTCGGATGGCGTCGACGAGCCTGGCCAGCGTTTCCGTCGACATCGATGACGCGGAGGAACGAGGATCGATCTGGGATTCCCACAGCGCTTCGGCAGCGTAGATGTTTCCGAGTCCGGCGAGGACGGCCTGGTCCATCAGCGCCGGTTTGATCGCAATCTTACGCCGCTTCAGGACGTCGGCGAGGTAAGCGGCGTCGAGCGTGGCGTCGCTGGCTTCGCGTCCAAGCTTGGGCAGCGACGAGCTTCCTTCGCGGTCGATGCTGATCGTCGAAAGCGCGCGTCGGTCGACGAGGGAGATGCGGGTGCCGTCGGCGAGATCGATCACTGCTCGCGCGAAGCGGTCGAGCGGCTTGTCGGTTGAAGCGATATCCCAGTCGCCGTTCATACGAAAGTGAACGACGATGGTATCGCCGCTGTCGAGCCTGAGCAGTTGATGCTTTCCGCGCCGCTCGATTGACTCGATTCGCCTTCCCTTCACGCGACGCGCGCTCGCGGGCGGCAATCTCTTTTTGAGTGAGGGGTGGATCGGCCGAACAGCGGCGATGGTTTTGCCAAGCGCCGCTTTGGAGAGCGCGCGCGCCGCCCGTTCGACTTCGGGCAGCTCAGGCATCGCTTGAGTCTCTCATAGCAGGCCCAATCTATTAAGCAGCGGGTAATTGCCGCCGGGATTTACCCGATTTACTTTGCAAATGAGGTCATTCCCGCGAAAGGATTCGCGTCAAGCTCAACTTCGTGCTGCATTTGCAGCTTGCGCCCACTCACAGGGCGCCTCGTTCCAACTTAAGAAAAACCATGACTGCCCCACGCGTTCTCGTACTCAACGACAACCAAGCTGACACCGAGCTAATCGATCAACAACTGTCTGCCGCCGGCATGACCGTCGACAGAAGGTCCGTTCCCTCCACCGAAGCGTTCCGGGCATTGCTCGATGAGCTGCAGCCCGACGTCGTCCTTACAGATTACTCCGCTTCCTCGTTCAGCGCGTGCGACGCTATCGACATCCTCCGCTACCAGAGTCCCGCGACACCGCTGATCGTGGTGAGCGAGTCGATCAACGGTCTCTCCGCAGTAGCCTGCCTCCGCAACGGTGCGGAAGATCTGGTGATCAGGAAAAACATCGACCGACTCCCGTCAGCGATCAAAATGGCGATCGATAGAAGGCACCCGCTGAGCAAGCTGACGTCGAGACAGGTCGAAGTTCTACGGATGGTGGCCGAGGGCCATCGGACCCGTGAGATCGCCGACAAGCTGAGCCTCAGTATCAAGACAGTCGAGAGCCACCGTGGCGAGCTGATGAAGCGGTTGGGAATGCACGACGTTGTGAGTCTGGTGCGCTACGCACTGCGTTCCGGCCTCGTCGCCATCACGCCTTGACCCTTTTGTGCTTCGGGCAGTTTGAGAGATTAGAAGCACAACCGTAGTGCCCAACAGAATTTACAAAGCCGCACCACGGCAGAGCTAGCACAAAGTTGCTCTTGCGCCTTCGCTCAGGGCTTCTACCTTAAACACCTGGCTAGAGCACCTGTCCTCTGCCCAACGCCATGGCGCAACAGAATCCTCGCTCCCTCAAACACGAGTACGAGTTGTTTGTCGAGAGCGAGATCGAGAACTACAAAGACTCGGTATCACGATCAGCGCTACTCAAAATCGGCGATGAGGCCGTCGCTTCCCTGAGGGCGAGTGAGCAGCTGCTGATGGACGAGCTGCTCCTCTGGGCAGAAGTCGATCGGATCATTCGCAAGCGCCTCCGCATCCCTTCGTACGCGACCTGGCGGAGGAAGCGCCTCAAGCTGCTGGAGGAGTATCGCCGGCCAGAGCATTGGGGAATTCGTCCCGACGGTGTCCTTGCGCGCGAGGTCCATCCACCTGCGGAATCCAAGGTACTCGTCGCAGGCGGCGACATCGATCGGACCGCTCTCTATCTAGCCGCGCACGGATGCGAAGTGACCGCTGTCGATCGTGAAGTTGAGCCGCTGGAGCGCGTGATGCACGTCGCGCAGGAAGCTGGACTCGCCGATCGCATCCAGAGCTACGTTGCCGACATCACCGATTGGTCTCCCGAGGTCCAGCTGGGCGCCGTCGTCTGTACCCCTGACGCGTTCACCGGACTCTCGGCGGACGAGCGGAGTCGTGCGTTCGAATTATTGCAGGGGGCGACTCGCGATGGTGGTGTTCATCTAGTCGGCACTATCGTGCGCGGTCAACGAGGGTTGTCAGTCGCGGAGTTGAAGCGGCAATACAAAGGCTGGTCGATCAGCGTCGAATCCGACTCCGGATCCTCGAAAGCATTTCTGGCGAAAAAGATCGCCAGCTAGCTGTGTCGTACAGACACAGGTGTCCTAAATGCGCGTGTCAGATCGCGACACATGCCCGCTCAGCAGTCGTCAATTCGTATCGTAACTCCTTCATTAACAATCACTTGCATTTGACGTCCCACTTGGCACATCGGGTGCCTATGAATGGCGCCGAGCCACGGGTGTGGCAACTATCAAGTGAGAGAGCAATGAAGAAGGATCGTAAAGAAATCAATTCATCCGAGCCGATGGGCATCGTGATTTCGCGCGGCGACAAGACGGAGCCAACTCCCGTTTTCGCGGCGTACATCTGGGCGCCGGCGCCGGAAGCAGTCGAGGAGACCGCGACTCGCGCGGCATAGACTGGTTCGAATGCAGGCATTGAAGCCCCGCGACAGTTCGTCGAGGGGCTTTTTCTTTGGGGGATTACGTACTGCGAACTAACTGATCATTACGAGCTGCTGGCTAGTTGCGAGCTGCCGGCTAGTTGCGGGCTGCGAGCCGGTCGCGGGCTTCCTGCAGACGACGGTTACTGGCGGCTAGCCCGCATCTCGAAGTTAGCCCGCATCCCTCAACTAGCCAGCAGCTCGCAATGATCCGTTAGTTCGCAGTACGCAGTTATAAGCCGGTACACTGCTTGCCCTTCGACGAGCTTGTGGAACAATCCCCTTCCTGGGAAGGCGAACGTCATGCGCTGCTTTCACAGCGTATCTCGGACATCGGCCTCGAGATTCGCGGCACTCTGCTCGAGAAGCTGGTCATTCAGCTTTACGACGAGCTGAGCGCGAAGGGCCTCGACTTTCGCCCTCCGGTCTACCTAAGCGACCAGTGGGGATGTCCGGATGGGACGCCGCTGATCGGCGTCCCTTTTTATCTGGCGGACGCGCGGCTCTCCAAGATCGAGGAGGATTACTCAGCGGCGGTCGAAGACGCCGAGGAGTCGATGGAATACCTCCGGCACGAGGCGGGACATGCATTTAACTACGCTTACCGGCTGTACGATCGGCCGGATTGGCGAAAGATGTTCGGCCCCTACTCGCGACCCTATCGCGAACGATATCGCGCCGATCCGTTCTCACACGACTACGTGCGGCACATACTCGGCTGGTACGCACAGAAACATCCTGATGAAGATTTTGCTGAGACCTTCGCGGTCTGGTTGACGCCGGATTTCGATTGGCGATCTGCGTACGAAGGCTGGGGTGCGCTGCGGAAACTCGAATACGTCGACGCCGTGATGAAGGAGATTGCCCACCAGGCGACGGAAGTGCCTGAGCCATCCGACGACGATCTTCCCGTCGCAGCGATGCGCTACACTGTCGCGGAGCATTACCAGGACGAAGAGCGGATTCCAATCAAGGATCCGCGACTCTTTGACGGCGATCTGAGAACGATTTTCGTATCCCGGGAGCAGGCTCCAGCCGCCGCGGCAGCCGGAGAATTCATCACCCGGCATCGGCGTGAAATCGTCGCACGGATTTCGTATTGGACCGGTGAAAGTCCGTCGGCGGTGCGCCAGTTCGTCGATTTTCTCGCCAACCGGGCAAACCAGCTCGATCTGCAGCTCGGTGGACTGGAAGCGTCGACGCTGATCGAGCTGACTGCGTTCGGAACCGCGGTGATGATGAACTATCGGCACACCAACACCGTCGACGGCGCAAAGTCTCCCGACAAGTGAAAATCGCCGTTCTGCACACCAGGGACGCGCTAGAGCCGCCGGTCGATCCACTGCTCGACCAGCTGGATCAGGCGCTGGGGGAGAACGGTCACACCTCGCGACGGGTCGTGGTCGACGATTCGGTGCAGCCGCTGATCGAGGAGCTCACCGCGTCGGCACCGGATCTCGTCTTCAATCTCGCCGAGTCATTCCGCGGCAAGAGCGCACTCGAATCCAACGTCGCGGCATTGTTGAACCTGCTCAATCTGCGCTACACCGGCTCGAGCCCCGCCGGATTGATCCTTGCCGGCGACAAGACTCTCACCAAGAAAGTTCTCGCCTTTCATGGGATACAGAGCGCGAAGTTCGCGACCGTGTTTCGCGGACAGGTCGACTGGGCGCACGAAATCGATTTTCCACTACTGGTCAAACCGCCCCAGGAAGATGCATCGCTCGGCATCACCCAGAAGTCGGTGGTGAAAGACGTCAAGGAGCTGCTGAATGTCATCAGCAGCACCCAGCAGGAGTATCAGTCACCGGTGCTCGTCGAGGAGTTCATCGATGGCCGCGAGTTCTACGTCGGCGTGATTGGGAACAGCAACGCTGAAGCCTTGCCGATCATCGAGCTCGATTTCTCCAAATTTCCGGAGGGATTGCCGAGGATTGCGAGTTGGGAAGCGAAGTGGGGCGACGAAGGCGACGAGAAGGGCGCGGAGTTCGAGGGCACCCAGTCGGTTTTCCCGACGGATCTGTCCGAGGAACTGACGGCGAAGATCCAACGCGTTGCCGTCGATGCATTTCAGGCGCTCAGGCTTCGGGATTACGGTCGCATCGACCTTCGCGTCACTGCCGACGAGCAAGTCTACGTGATCGAGGCGAATCCAAACTGCTATCTGGAGAAGAACAGCGAGTTTGCGCGCGCCGCGGAGAAGTCGGGTCTCGGTTATCCGGCGTTGATCGCCCGCATCATCGAGCTCGCGACCGCTCGCTATTCACGATAAACAAAAAGCCGGCGATTTCGCGCCGGCTTTCGTTCAAACAGCGAGCGTGCGTTAACGGCTGCGGCTACGGCTGCTCTTTTTGCGCGAGCTTCCGCGACGGCTCGACGACTTGCGGCCGCTGCTTCTGCTGCGACTCCGAGTGGAACTTCTGCTCGAGCTCTTGCGTCCGCCGCTTTTCCGTCCACCGCTTTTCCGTCCGCCTCTCTTTGCTGCTGCCATGATTTCTCTCCACGATGAAGTAGAACATCAAACGTCTGAAACTCGCCGCGCGATTCCGATTGCAAGAGATGTGCGTGATATTCGACGAAGCGCCGATTCGTTCGAACTCAGTGGAATCATGTGGTCGAGCGCTTGCAACGATGCAGCACGCACGCATCGAGTCACGAGCGCATGATCACTTCCAAAAGATTCGCGCTGTGATCAGGTTTGACGTCCGGTTGCAGCACACTCGTTCTCATTGGAGCTCTCGCTCGTGAAAGCGCTGGTAAAAGAATCCGCGTCACCGGGTTTCAAGCTGAAGGATGTCGCGGAGCCGCGCATCCGCGAGGACGAAGTTCTCATTCGCGTGCGACGTGCCGGTGTTTGCGGCACCGACGTGCACATCTACGACTGGGATGCGTGGGCGAAAGGACGTTGCAAGCCGCCGTTCGTCGTCGGTCACGAGTTTGCCGGCGATGTGATTCAGGTCGGCCGTCTCGTGACCGATGTGAAGGAGGGCGATCGCGTGACCGCCGAAGGCCACATCGTCGACGGCCGCTGCTTGTTGTGCCGCACCGGCAACGCACATGTCTGCCCTTTCACCAGGATCATCGGTGTCGATCGTGATGGCTGCTTCGCGGAGTACATCTCAATGCCGGCGACGAACGTGTGGCATCTCGACGACGCGATCTCGTATGACGTCGGTGGCATCCACGATCCGATGGGCAACGCCTTTCACACGGTTCTCACCGCCGACATTCCGGGCGCGGTGGTTCTCATCACGGGATGCGGCCCGATCGGAATTTTCGCCGTCGGGATCTGCAAAGCGGCCGGCGCCTCGCACATCGTCGCCACCGACGTCAACGACACGCGATTGGCGCTGGCAAAAAAGATGGGCGCGCACCACGCGGTCCATCCTGAAGAGGCTGTAAAGCTGGTAAAGGATGCAACTGACGGACTCGGCGCCGACGTCGTGCTGGAGATGTCAGGAGTACCGGCCGCAATTCATCAGGCATTCGCGTTGGTGCGGGTCGGTGGTCGGGTACAGATGCTCGGCATTCCCTCGAAGAAGGTCGATTTCGATTTGGCGACCGAAGTCATCTTCAAGGGCCTGACCATCTACGGTGTGGTCGGGCGGCGGATGTACGAGACGTGGCATCAAATGACGCGTTTTCTGCGCTCAGGCGAATTCGATCCAACACCGGTGATAACGCACCGTTTTCCATTGACGGAGGCTGACGCGGCGATTGCAGCGATCAAGTCGGGTGAGGCGGGGAAAGTGATTTTTGAGATTGCGGGATGAAGCGGGAAGCGGAAAGCGAACATAACACGGAGTTGAAGTGGCGCTGAATGAGAAGCTTGACGCGGAGCTGAAAGGGGCGATCGAGAAGCTTAAGGCGGATCGGGTTTATAAGCGTCTCAATTATCTGTCATCGCCGCAGGCGGCGCGGGTGCAGATGGAGGGACGAGGGGAAGTCGTCATTCTCTCGTCGAACAACTACCTGGGGTTGTCGAACGATGCCGAAGTTGTGGCGGCGGGAATCGAAGGTCTAAAGAAGTTCGGCGCGGGGACGGCCAGCGTCAGATTCATCTGCGGCACTTTCACCGTCCATCGTGAGCTCGAGAAGGCGATCGCGGATCTCGTCGGCACCGAGGCGTCGATGAGTTACGTGTCGGCGTGGAACGCGAACGAGGGCCTGACCGCCACCATCATCGAGCAAAATGATTTCGTAGTCTCCGACGCGCTCAATCATGCGTCGATCATCGACTCGATCAGGCTGGCGAAAGCGATCACCAAGTGCACGACGGCAGTCTACCAGCATTCCGACCTTGATGACCTGAGATCGAAACTGGAAGGCGCGAAGAGCGCGCGCCGGCGTCTGATCTGGACCGACGGTGTGTTCTCAATGGAAGGAAGCGTCGCGAAGCTCCCTGACATCCTGCAGATCGCAAAGGATTACGACGCGATCGTTGCCGTCGATGACTCACATGGGACGGGAGTACTGGGTGCGACGGGTCGCGGCACCGCCGAGCATTACGGCGTACTGGGTGAGGTCGACATCATCACGTCGACTCTTGGAAAAGCGTTGGGCGGCGCGGCGGGCGGATTCGTGGCCGCGTCGGCGCCGCTATGCGACATGTTGACGCAGCGCTCACGGCCACAACTCTTTTCCAATGCATTGCCGCCGACGGTGGCGAGCAGCGCCCTGGCAGCCATCCGACAGCTTGAGCATCACCCCGAACTGGTCGGTAAGCTGCGTGACAACACGCGGTACTTCCGGGCGGCAATCGCGGAGGCGGGATTCAAGCCGCTACCGGGCGAGACGCCAATCGTCCCTATCATCGTAGGGGAGACGGCGACCGCCATCAAAATGAGTGACATGTTGCTGGATGAAGGCGTCTTTGTGACGGGGTTCGGCTTTCCGGTCGTTCCCCAGGGGCAGGCGCGCGTGCGCTGTCAGCTGAGCGCTGCCCACTCACGCGACGATCTGGACCAGGCTATCACGGCGTTCAAGACCGTCGGGACGAAGCTAGGCATAATCTAGAGGACGCCTTAATGCAGAAGCTTAAAGCAGTCGTCGTGGCGCTCGCCGCCACGGTCGTCGTTGCCGGTAGCGCACGCGCGCAGCAAAACCGGAACTTCGACAATTCATGGTTCTGGGGATTCAAATCCGGGGTCAACACCTTCTCGGTCCCAGGCCACGGCAACACGTCGACAGTGGATCTCGGTATCGACTGGGTCATCACGCGCAGCAAAGGCGGCCTTTACGTCTCAGGCAACCAATCGGTTTTTGAGCGCGACCTGGAATTCCTCGACCCCTCGTCGACCACCGGTCAGCGCACAGTGCGCGTCAATGACCTGCGCAGAATTACGCTCGGGGCGCTCGCCTTTCCCAAACATTTCGGCGGTATCACTCCTTACGGCGGCATTGGCTATACGATAGCAGTGCTCGGCGATGCGAGAGTGTTCGTCGACAGCGCCAATACCTTCCCGAGCAACGCGTTCCTCGACGAAATCGAGAATGAGCGCAGTCGCAGCGCGGTCGTTGCGATCGGCGGAGTGCAAATACAAGCCAGCCGTATGGCGATCTTTGCGCAGGAGACGATCGTCCCCAGCAACTCGACTTTCCTCTTCCGCAGCGTGCTCAACTTTTTCGAGTTTGGCATTCGCCTGAACCTCGGCAGTTCCATCGATCGAGATTAGCAGCTCTCGGCGCGCTCGATGATGGTCGGCCCTCCGCAAGGAGGGCCTTTTCTTTTCAGAGCTGCGGGTTGCGGGCTAACAGATCGGTACGGGTTGCTGGCTAGTTGAGGGATGCGGGCTAATTGCGAGATACGGGCTAGAAACTGCGAGATGCGGGCGAACTGCGATGTGCGGGCTGGCCTTACAACGCAGGACTGTGAATGGTGGCTGGGTCGTAACCCGCAGTTAGCCCGCAATCCTCAACTACATCGCAGCGCGGAACTATCGGTTAGCCCGCAACCCGCAACTAGCCCGCAACCCGCAACTAGCCCGCAACCCGCAACTAGCCCGCAACTCGCAACTAGATCGCAGCACGCAACTCGCTCGCAGCACGCAGTTAGGTCGCAACCCTCAACTAGCCCGCAGTTAGCAACGATCAGTTAGCCCTTCGATCCGCAGCCCGCAGCTGATCGCGACGGTAAGAAGCCAAGCACGTTCCCGAGAGCTATGCTGAGAGCTTTCCCCTCGAAACGAATCGATTTCCGCGAACAATCCATCGTAGCGGCCAATCGGCTGACTTGGTTATTCCGATCCGCGTAGTGACTTCCACCTGATCGTCCGATGGCGCTTCGCCTTCGCGAAGTACGAGCGGCTTACGTTGCAGGGACTTGCCGGTCATTGCCCCTGTGATTCCAAGTGCCGTACAAAGCTTGCCGGGACCGTTGGTGAGATCGGCGTCGTTCGTGACGCGGGGACGACGTTTGTGCATCAGCGCAATTCCATCGAGCGGCTCGAGCGCGCGCACGAGTACGGCGCTCGGCTGGCCGGCAGCGCGTGTAACCGCATTGAAGCACCAGTACATCCCGTAGATGAAGTAGACGTACGAGATGCCCGGCGGGCCATAGAGATGCTCGGTGCGCGCAGTTCGTCCCGCAGCGGCGTGACAGGCGAGATCGTGTTCGCCGAGGTACGCCTCGGTCTCGACAATGATTCCGCTGGCGATGCCGTCTTCGGTTTCGCACTCGAGAACGGTGCCGAGCATGTCGCGCGCAACGAGCTCGGTCTCGCGGTCGTAGAAATCGCGCGGTAGAACCTTGCCGCGATGGAACTGCGTACGCGGCCTCGAGCCGAGTAGAGTTGATCGCTCTACCCGGCCCACGACTTCCTTGCGCGCCATTTATTCGCTAGTGGTCTTGCTGCGAGTTTTCCTTGCTCGCTTCGCTGTGGGCGTGGACTCCGCGCCCTCCCCGGCGGCGGCGGTTTTGCGACCGCGCCGAGATCTGGCTTCGCCCGCGCCTGCGCGCTTCCGACCAGCACGCGGTTTCGGCTCCGGCTCGCCAAGCGCGTCTTCGCCAGTCAGCGGCAGGTCAGAGACGCTAGGTTCGGCGATTGGCTCAGGCGCGGGACGCGCCGTTTCCACGACGCCGATCGACAGCAACTCCGGCGGAACTGCTCCCGCGCGCGCGCCAATCGAACCGCGGCCCCGCCCGCGGCCTATCGCCGGGAACCTGGACGCAGCAGCTGGCTGGCTCTCGGCAGGCGGTGCGGTTCGCCCGCCTTCAGCCGTGGCGAGCTGATCGCTCACGGGCGTCGACGACACTGCAGGCGCAACTTCGTAATCGTCACCGCGACGGCGCAGGTCGACGATGTTTGCGTCGTGCGCGTCCTGAAGGATTCGAATGAAGTTGCGCTCGCTGAGGCTCTCCGAATCTCTGCCGAGCAAGTCACGCGCGGCAACACGAGCCTGACTGGCGCGGATCGGCGCGCCACCGTTGCTGCCAACAGCGCGACGCACGAGATCGAACGCCTCTTCGCGCCTAAGCCTGAGGCCACTCGAACCAATTGCATCCTGGCCGCTTTGGGCGGCAGGCTGGGCCGCTGATTCTCCGCGCGCCTCTTCGGTGCGTGGCTGACGATCGTGACCGCGGTCGTGGCGGTCGCGATCCCGTCCGCGACCTCTGCGTCCACGGCGCGTGCGATCTTCATTTTCGCCTTCCTCGGTGACGAGGCGAGGCGCGGGCATTGGCGGAATCTCCGGGATTGCAGGCACCGCTGCCGGGCCTCGCGGTGGCCCTACCTCGAACTGGCCGTTCTCCAATTTGGTCAGCGTGAGCAGACCTTTATGGGCTGCTTCGGTGACAAAGCGGGAGAACTTCGACATCCCAAGATTCTTTTCGTCGAAGGAGCTGTCGATCTGCTGCATCACCTGCTTCAGGCGATCTGCGCGCATGACGTCACTGTTGCGCTGCATGCGCTCGATCGCTTCGGTGACGAGCTCCCACGGATCCTTCTTGACGACCTCCTCTTCCCCGCTCTTCACCAGGCCGGCGAGCGCGTTGTAGCTGTAGTACTCATCGCAATTCATGACGAGCAAATCACTCGACGATTCGCGGATGCCGACGCCGATGACGTACTTGCCGTACTCCTTCAGCTTGGTGACGAGACTGGCGAAATCAGAATCGCCCGACAGAAGAATGAAGGTGCCGATCTCGGGACGCGTGAAGACAAGTTCCATCGCATCGACCGCGAGCCGAATGTCGGTCGCGTTTTTCTTCGCCGATCCGTACGCGGTCGCCATGATCATGTCGATCGACGCTTCGGCGAGTGGAACGACGTACTGCGGATAGCGACGCCAGTCAGCGTACGCGCGTTGGACGGAGACTTTGCCTTTGACGATGTCGGAGGAGAGGAGGTTTTTCAGCTCCGTCTGAAGCTCGGAGCGAATGCCCATCGTGACGTTGTCGAAGTCGATGAGCAGTGCTGCGTTTGGTGCGTGGTGGGAAGGAGTGGTCTGCGACTGTGCGGGCGACATCGCCTGGGGCCCGCGGTGGATTGGTTTTACTGCGTGTGGCCCGCGATGTACCGGAGGGCCGTGTCGATGCCCGCCCGCGGAATGGGCGGAGGACCGATGTTGCCGTGTACTCATTTTTTTTGGGGATTAACTAGTGCGAGGCTGCGAGCCTGCGCTTTCAACGCCTGGGTGGCTGCACGCCATGTTGACCCTGCGACAATCGTCGCAGGCGGTGCGTCTTCAGGTTCACGCGAACGTGTCACTCTTTGTTGACCGTTTGCTGATCCTCGAAGTCGCGTCGTCGGAGTATAATTTATATCTAACCCCCCATGAATCAACTGCGCTTCCGCACGCGACTGGTGTTGATCCTGTCGCTGTTCGCGATTGTTCCTGCGCTGGTCCTGACCTTGTTATGGAGTGGGACTGTTAGCACGGTGATGCCGTTCGTAACCGGTCAATCGGCGTGGGACAGCCTCGCCGTCAGCGGTGAACGAGCGATCGCAGCGGCTCGTCAGGCCCCGCTTACGCCCGCGCAAAAGCGGGCAGTCGACGCACATGAGCGCGAGCTTCGCATATCGGTAGAACAGGCGCGTCGATACAACTTTCTCGCCGAGCGTACGGTGCGCGTCATTGCCATCGCTGGCGTGCTGGCGTTGTTGATCCTGACTGGCGCGGCGTCCCGCGTCGCAGGGCATCTGAGCCGGCAGTTGAGCCGCCCGCTCGACGAGTTGGTGCGATGGACGGAGCTGATTGGACACGGCGAGCCGTTGCCGCCGCCGCCCGAGCGGAGGGTCGTCGCGGACAATCGGCGGAATGGCGACGACGGGCCGACGATGCAGGTGACACAGAGTCGAGTGCGCGGCGCGCCGGAGTTCGAAACGCTTCGCCGCAGCATGCGCGAGATGGTGTCAGAGCTCGAGCACGGACGGCGACAGGCGGTGGAAGCGGAGCGTTTGCACGCCTTTCGCGAGAGTGCGCGTCGCGTCGCCCACGAAATCAAGAATCCGCTGACGCCGATTCGCTTTGCGTTGGCGCGCTTGCGCGGTCAGGCGCCGCCGGCGTTGCAGGAGGATGTAAGCGTAATTGCGATGGAATCTGATCGCCTGGATCGGATGGCAAAGAGCTTCGCCGAATTCGGGCGCCTCCCGGAGGGTCCGGCCGCCGAGATCGATATCGGAGAGTTGGTGCGCTACACGGCGCGCAGCAGTGTACCACCAGGGATTGCACTCGACCTGCAAATCGAGGAGAATCTGCCCCACGTTTTCGGGCACAACGGAGCACTGGCAGGTGCGTTGAGCAACGTGTTGTTGAACGCGGTCGATGCGTCAGGCGATCGTGGACGGATCACGGTGAAAGCGCTCACGACCAAGCTTGCCGGACGTGACGCGGTGCGAATCTCGGTCGCGGACAATGGTAAGGGCATCGCGCCACAAAATCTGGAGACGATCTGGGAACCGTACGTCACCAACAAACCCGGCGGGACGGGTCTCGGATTGGCAATCGCGCGGCAGGCAATCTGGGCGCACGACGGAACGGTGAACGCAACGAGTACCTTGGGTGAGGGAACCGAAATTCAGTTTACGATACCCGCAAACGGCGTCGCCGCCGTGAGGACAGAATAATGGGGCCGGAGATACTCGTTCCGTTTGGCGCTTTTGCGACCGCGTGCATCATGGGAATCGGCATCCCAATAGCACGCGCCTATGCGCGCAAGCTCGACGCGCAAGCCAAGAACCCGGGCGTGCCATTGGAGGTGACAAGTCGCCTCGAGCGGATGGAGCAGGCGATCGAAGCAGTGGCGATCGAGATCGAGCGCATCTCAGAAGGCCAGCGTTTCACGACGCGCCTTCTATCCGAGGCCAAATCGGCTGCCCCGGCGTCGATTCCGCCGGCACCAGCTCGCGGCGCGCCCAACCAGTCATAAGTGCCAATAGTCTTGATCGCCGACGATGAATTGAACATCCGGCGAATGGTCGGCGCGCTGCTCACAGCCGAGGGTTACGAAGTCAACGAAACGCCGACTGGCGTCGATGCCGTGGCGCGGGTGAAGGAAACCGAGCCGGACATCGCATTGATCGATCTGATGATGCCGGGCGATCTCGACGGCATGGCCACGTTGGCGCGGCTGCGCGAGGTCGCACCCGATCTTCCCGTAATCATGATGAGCGGCCGCGCGGGTCTGGCCGACGCGGTCAAGGCGACGAAACTCGGCGCGTTCAATTTTCTGGAGAAGCCGCTGACCCCGGAGGGCGTGCTGCTCGCGGTCTCCTCGGCGCTCGAGCTCCGACAGACACGCCGCATGGCGAGGCAACTGCGCGCCGAGCTCGGATTCAGCGGACAGATGGTCGGGACGAGTGCGGCGATGAACAACGTGCGGCAGATGATCGCGAGAGTTGCGCCGACTGACGCCCGCGTACTGATCACCGGCGAATCGGGCACGGGGAAGGAACTGGTCGCCAGCGCCATTCACGAGGCGAGTCCGCGGCGGGACAAGCCGTTCGTGCGCGTGAACTGCGCGGCGATTCCGCGGGACCTTGTCGAGAGCGAGATGTTCGGTCATGAACGCGGCGCGTTCACCGGCGCGACACAGAGCAGAATCGGTCGTTTCGAGCTCGCGCATCATGGAACGCTGTTTCTCGACGAAGTCGGCGACCTCGGCCCCGATGCGCAGGCCAAACTGCTGCGCGCAATCGAAGCGAAGGAGATTCAGCGCGTCGGCGGCAACCGCGTCATCAGAACAGACGTCCGAATTATCTCGGCGACCAATCACGACCTTCAACGCGCGGTGAAGGCGGGCACGTTCCGCGAAGATCTCTTCTTCCGGTTGCAGGTGATTCCGCTGGCGATCCCGCCGCTGCGTGAGCGGGGCGACGACATTCTGGAGCTGGTCGACCATTTCTCAGAGCAGTTTCTCCAGCGGACCGGTCAGGGGAAGCCGCGGTGGAGGAGCGACGCGTTGCAATTGCTGCGCGACTATCCGTGGCCCGGCAACGTACGCGAGCTGGCGAATATCGTCGAGCGACTCGCGATTCTGCATCCCGGCGCGGAGATCACCGGACAGCACGTGGAAGACGTCCTCGTCGTCGATCGTGACGAGAATGAGGCCCCGGTTACGACACCCACGCGGCCGCAGGATCGTGTGCCCGCCACCATCGAGGCCGGGCGTGTTCCGACTTCGTTGGCGGAAAAACTGGACAGCTTCGAGCGGACGGTCATCGCGCGGGCGCTCGCGGATGCAGGCGGAAACGTCGCCGACGCTGCGCGCAGGCTGCAAACCGATCGGCCGAATCTTTATCGGCGGATGAAGAGGCTGGGGATTGGCGGCAGAAGTGGGATGAGGGATGCGGGATGAGGGACGCGAGAAGCGGGAGGCGAGGCGAGAGGCGAGAGCCGAATGCGAGACGCGAGGGGCTAGAGGTGAGAGGCGAGCGGCGCCGCGGCGTCCGACGCGCGATAATCGCGTCTTTCGCGGCGTTTCTGCTCGGCGTGCCGGCGATCGCGCAGGTCCCGGACACGTCGGCCAATGATACGCTGCCAGAGCATTATGGGTGGTGGGCGAGGACGAGTCGCAGTAGCGGACTGATTCTGAGCTCGGGGAAAACCTACAACCGCGTCGAAGGATTGCCGGTGATGATCGGGCCGGTGTTTCACGACAGCGCGGGAGCGGCGCAGATCAACGCGTCGGTGCTCGGTATCATTCGGAGCGCCGACACGTTCCACTGGGATGATCAGAACCTCGGCCATCGCGCGACCGCAGACGTGCGCGTCGGTCGGGGTCGTGGGTATGCGCTTGGATTGTCGTCGTACGATGTAATGGCCGCGGTCGAGCCGTGGCACTTGCCCGATCCGGACGCAGGGCTGGCGGCGTTTTTCGGTCATCGGGATTTCCGCGACTGGTTCAATCGCCACGGCGCGATGGCCACAGCTTCATTCAACATGAGCGCACGCAGCAGCCTGTCGTTCGACTTCAGCGACGAGCGGTGGGCATCGGCGGATGCGAGACGCGTGTTCTCCGTGTTCGGAAACGGCAAGGCGTGGCGCGCGAACCCGCTATTCGATGCCGGTCGATTTCACATTGGCGTTCTGCGCGCGAATGTCGACACCCGCAATGATGAAAACAATCCGTCGACTGGTTGGTTGATTCTCGCCGAGTACGAGCGCGGCACCGGCGACATCACCGATTTCGGATTGACCTCGCCGCTGGCGCGGATTCCGGGTTCACCGCACGTGAGTTACGGGCGAGGGTTGCTAGATTTGCGTCGCTACAACCGGCTGTCGCCGACGACGTGGATCAATGGGCGACTGGTGTTGGGTGGCTGGCTCAACGGCGACGAGCTGCCGTTGCAGCGGAGATTTTCCGTCGGTGGAGTCGGCACCGTACCCGGATTCGATTTCCGCAAGTACGAGCCGGGAACCGTCGACGTCTCGCAGTGCAGTGACGGCAGTGCGCCGCCGCCCGCCGGCAATCCGGCGCAATGCGAACGCGTCGCGCTGGCGCAGCTCGAGTATCGGCAGGAGTTGCACTCTTCCCTGCTCGACTTCCTGAACGCACGGCCGATCAGACTGCGCGGAATCGGATTCACCGTCCAGCCGACGGCAGTTGCTTTCGTCGATGCGGGACGCGGATGGCTGGTCGGACAACCGTCGGGAACGCTGCAGTACTCATCGCGCAGCTTCCCGCGATTCGGAACGTTTCGCACCGATGTCGGGCTCGGACTCGACCTCGGAATCGTCGGTATCTACGTCGCGAAGGCAGTGTCGAGCGCCAAAGAGCCGGCCAACGTTTTCCTCCGGGTGCACCGGCGATTCTAGTGGGCCGAATGGCAGTCGACGCCGGTCGAAGCGTGTTGCGTGTTGTTGCAAGAGCGATTGCGCCTGCAGTTGTCGCAATGGCTGTCGCGCAGCCGTTGGCGGCGCAGCGTCCGCGGCTGGAGATACTTCCGCCACCGCAAAACGCGTGGGGCGACGATCAACCGTCGGTCACATCTTCCGGCTTGCTGTCCGATGCTTCGATGCGCGACTTGCTGGCGAACGGATTTCCGGCGCGGCTGCACTATCGCCTCGAGCGCTGGCAATCGGGGAGATGGTTCGACGATCTGAAGGCCGCGTACGAATGGGACGTCGTGATGAAGTACGATGTGCTCGGCAAGAAGTATCAGGTCGTGCGACTGGTCAACAACAAGCCGCAGTCACTGGGTGAGTACCTCAACGTTGCCGACGCCGAGAATGCGGTCGAGGAACCTTACAAGGTCGGCATCTCGCTGCCGAAGAAGGGTGCGCGTGGCTATTACAATTTGTTGCTCGACGTCGAGACACTGTCACTGAGCGATCTCGACGAAGTCAATCGCTGGCTGCGTGGAGAGTTGAAGCCGGCGGTGAGTGGAAAGAAAAATCCCGGAACGGCGATTGGTCGGGGAGTCAGGACTCTGATAGTGCGACTGTTGGGCGGAGAGAAGAGGCACTACGAGGCAAGAACTGGCACATTCACACCGTAGAGTTTCAACTACAAACTGAAGACTACCAGCCTGGCGCCGTGGGCCCTTGGGTCGGCAGCCCCGAGCTGCATCCGAATGGGGATTTGATGGCTCGGGGCCGCAGGCTGCGAAAGCTCACGGCCGCAGGCTGGTAGTCTTCGGTTTGTAGTTAACTGACCTTGTGATGTCCGTGATGCAGAACGTTTTGTGCATGCCGGTGCTCCAGATCTTCGAGCTGATGCAGCGTATCTTCGCCGTAAAAGATCCGGATGTACTTGGCCTGCGTCGGCGTCAAACGACGAACGGCCCAGCTCAAATGCACGAAGTGCGGCTCGACCGGGGCGTGCAGCGGATGCATTCCAATCTCGCTCGGAAGGTTGTTTGCCTTGCGAGTATTGCACGGGCTGCAGGCGGTGACGACGTTGGTCCAGTCGTTGGTGCCGCCGCGTGACAGCGGAATCAGATGATCCCGCGTCAGTGACTCGCGGGGCTTGAGCTCGATCTGTAAGCGACCGCAATACTGGCAGCGGTAGCGGTCGCGAGCGAACAGGAAGGTGTTCGTGACCTGGCGCCGGAAACGACGCGGAACGTGAATGAAGCGCGTCAACCGAATTACAGCGGGACGCGGCAGCGTCAGTTTCTCGGAGCGAACAACGCGATCAGAATCTGCTTCGACGATTTCCGCTTTTCCGTCGATGACCAGCCGCAGGGCGCGGCGCAGCGGTACCATCGTCAACGGCTCAAACGAAGCGTTCAGTGCCAGACAACCAACGATCAAGCACTCCTCCTGGGCAAACCCACCAAAATTATAACTGGTAGTACACCAACGTGTTGCGTCTGGCGCTCTTATATACCGACGATCTCTGGCCGCTCCTAGTTACCCGTTCTTATTCTTAACTACTAACTGAAGACTACCAGCCGGCGGCTGTGGGCCCACGGGCCGGCAGCCACGAGCTGTTCTTACACGGTTTTAGTGACGGCTCGGGGCTGCGGGCCCTTGGGCCCACAGCGGCCAGCTGGTCTTCTTCAGTTTGTAGTTCCGGTCTTCCAACTAGAAAGCCGACGCCGACATATCCCCGACAGGCTCCCGCCGAACTTTGCGCGAGCTGGCCGACGATGCCTGTCGCGTTGGCACCGGCGTCAGCCAGCCGTAACGATCTTCCAGCGTTCCCTGCGCGATGCCCATGTACTCGCGCTGGATCGCCAGCGTTATCTGGCCAGGCTTGCCCGGGCCGACCGGTATGCGATCGACGGAGCGGATCGGGGTGATCTCGGCGGCGGTGCCGGTGAAGAACAATTCGTCGGCGATGTAGAGCATCTCGCGCGGAATCGATCCTTCGACGATCTCGAGGCCCATGTCGCGCGCGATCGTCATCACGGAATCGCGCGTAACACCGTGCAGAATACCTGAGGCAATCGTCGACGTGAACAGCTTGCCGTCTCTGACGAGGAACAGGTTCTCGCCGCTGCCTTCAGAGACGTGACCGAAGGAGTCGAGCATGATTCCTTCGACGTAGTTGTCGATTCGTGCCTGCATCTTCGACAACTGTCCGCCGAGGTAGTTGCCGCCGGCCTTGGCTAATGTCGGAATCGTGTCAGGTGCGGGTCGTCTCCAGCTGGAGACGCAGACGTCGGCGCCGTTTTTCAGGGCATCGGCGCCGAGATATGTGCCCCACGTCCAGGGAATGATGAACACTTCGAGCGGAGTGTCGTGCGGCAGCACACCCATCTGCTCGCCAGTCCGGATAGCAACGGGCCGCAGGTAACAGTGTGGAAGTTCATTCTCAGCTACTGTTTCGACTGCGGCCTTTGATAGCTCGTCGATCGAGTAGGTAAGCGGCATGCGGTAAATTCGGCATGAATCTGCGAATCGGCGCATGTGCGAGGTTAGTCGAAAGACAGCGGGCCCGTTGGGGGTCTCGTAGCACCGTATTCCCTCAAAGACGCTCGATCCGTAGTGGACGACGTGGCTCATGACGTGGATCGTCGCGTCTTCCCAATCAACGAACTTGCCGTCGCGCCAGATACGGTGGTGGTTATCGACCGCCATTGAGCTGGATCCTTGAGGAGTAGGCTTCAAGATACCGAGTCGGACGGGGGGTTCGCTACGGTGGCAGCAGCGCGTTCAGGTCCTGACTAAAGTCGGCAAGCAGAGATGCACATATCTCAGTTTGCCATTGTCATACACTCGGTGCGGCTTGCCTTGCGCTCCACTCAGCGAGTGCCGCTCCGACTTTACCAACGCGTTTTGCCAACGCGGGATCGGCTGCGTGCACTTTGCCGCGCTCCACGAGAACCTTTCCTCTTACCGTGACTAATTCCGCGGAGCGGCCGGGTAAGGCAAAGATCGCCACCGAATAGGGATCGCCGGGTGGCGTGGTACGCGCGATGTCGACCCTGAAGGCGGCGAGGTCGGCATCTTTGCCGACTTCGAGCGAGCCGATTTTGTCGTCGAGTCCGAGCGCGCGTGCACCGCCGAGCGTCGCAAGCGCGAGTGCCTGGTGCGCGCCAAACGCGTCGTGTTTGCGCGTAGCTCCGCGGTGAATGAGGACGGCTAGGCGCGCCTCGTCCAGAATATCCATGCGATTGTTGCTGGCAACGGAATCGGAGCCGATGCCAACTGGAATTCCAGCCGCGATCATGGGCAGCAGAGGGGCTACACCGTGGCCGAACTTCGCATTCGACGCAGGGCAGTGGGCGACGGAGCAGCCGCGGCGAGCAATCGTGGTGATGTCTTCGTCGTTGACGCGCACGCAGTGGATGAGGAGAGCGCCGGGTTGAAGCACGTCCTGCTTCTCCAGTAGTGCGACCGGTGATCGCGCGCGCTTCTTCACTTCAAAGCCTCGCTTGCGCCAGCGGTCGCCGAACGGCCCTTCTCCGCGAACCACTATCGCTTCCTCCTCGGCGCTCTCCGCAATGTGCATCGCGAGCGGAAGTTTGCGTTTCATGGCCAGTTTCGCGGCAGCGGCGTAAAGCGCATCTGACACAGTGTACGGAGCGTGCGGCGAAACGCCGAGCGTTGCGAGCTCAGTTTGTTGCGGCTGCAGCGCGTCGAGAAGCTCGTTCAACGCTCGTATTACCGTGTCGCAATCCACGGGATTCGGTCCGAACGTCTCCTGGTACATGATCCCGCGCACTCCCAGCTGTTTCATCGCGTCCAGCACAACGCCGCTCGAGCAGGTGTCGGCGTACGTTGTCACGCCGGCTTCGAGGCCCTCGATAATTCCCAGCTTGGCGGAATCCAGAAACTTGATTGGATCGAAGATGTCGTTACGACTCTGGCGGAGCTTGTCGATCCAATCCGCGAAATCGAGATCTTCGAGGAAGCCGCGCATCGCGGTGAGCTCGAGATGGGTGTGGGTGTTGACGAGGCCTGGAAGAAGAATCGCTTCGCCGAGCTCATGATCATCGCCGGCCGGCGCATCAGCGCGACGACCGACATACGTGATGCGGCCGTCCTGTTCGGCTACTGTTCCGTTTTCAATCGGCGGCTGGGTGATGGGTAACACCCAACGCGCGTGATAGCGCATTACCGCGGATTCGTAGGCGGGACGGGCGGAATCGCCGTGTCCGTCGGAGTTCGCGCCGAGTCGCGGCGTGGTGGTCGCCGGCGCGTGGTGTCGAATATGGTCGGTCGGCGTGCGGTGTCGCGTCGAGTTGCCGTATCGAACACCGTCGGAGAGCGCCGCTGATTTCCGGACGGTACCGGTTCATATCCAGGCTGCAACGGCGGCGGCGTCACGTTGACCGGCGTTCGTGTGCTGGGCGACGGTTGTATTGGCGGCGTCAAGGGAATTGGACCGGTGTCGATCTGCGGAATGCCAAACTGGGAATACGGCCCGTGCTTGTCGCAATCACGCGTCGGCTCGGTGCCGGAGATGTAGAACTCGCTGCCGACCAGATTGCGCGGGCAATACGGTGTTTGCAACAGTCCGCTGCTGAAGTCGATCTCACGCGTCACGATCGA
>DATFHK010000072.1:0-10677 GCA_035248505.1 Gemmatimonadaceae bacterium
TCGTCGTCGATGCTCATCGCAACGGAATCGGTCAATGAATTCCAGAATACAGGCTTGATCACCGGCGCCCCAGTTCGGGTATGCTGATCGTACGCGGTGTAAATCGCCGGCATCAGTTTGTAACGTAGCCTGATCGTCGCACGATTTGCTCGCTCGTGCTCGGCGCCATAACTCCACGGCTCCCGCCTCGGCGTTTCGATCATCGCGTGCGTGCGCATGAACGGAACGAGTGACGCGGCTTGTAGCCAACGTGAGTAGAGCTGCGCGTCCGGCGCGCCGTTGAACCCGCCGATGTCGCTACCGGCGAACGGAATTCCCGAGAGACCGAGTCCCATGATCATTGGCAGCGACACGTGCAAATGATCCCAGGTCGAGTTGTTGTCGCCCGTCCAGATCGTCGCGTAGCGCTGGACGCCGGCGTACCCCGCGCGCGTGATGATGAATGGACGGCGATCAGATCTCAGCGATTTGAACCCCTCGAATGCCGCGCGCGCCATCAGCGTGCCGTATTGGTTGTGATACTGGAGATGCGTCCCTGGATAACCGTCGCCGTCGAATTGCGCGATGTCGGGAATCGTCTGCCCGCCAAAGGAAGCCGGCTCGTTCATGTCGTTCCACACGCCACGCACGCCAACATCTATCAGTGCGCGATGCTGCTGGCCCCACCACTCGCGCACGGCGGCGCGCGAGAAATCGGGAAGTACGCTGCGACCTGGCCAGACGATCGCCGTGTACGGCGTTCCATCCGGCATCGTCACGTACGCATTGCGCGCCAGGCCTTCTCGATAAACCGGATACGCGCTGTCGATCTTGAGACCGGGATCGACGATGGTGACGACCTTGAATCCCTGCGCGGTGAGGGTGTCCATCATTTGCTTCGGCCGCGGGAAGCGGTCGGGGTCGAACGTGAAATCCCGGTAGCCATTCATGTAATGGATGTCGAGATGAATCACATCGGCCGGGATGTCTCGGCGACGAAATTCGTGCGCAAGGTTCAGCACCATCGTGTCGGGATAGTAGCTGTAGCGCGATTGGTGGTAGCCGAGTGACCAGCGCGGTGGCAGCGAAGTGCGTCCGGTGAGTCGAGTGTAGCGCGCGAGCGTGCTGTCGAGACCGGGGCCGGGAATCACGTAGTAGCGGAGCTCACCACCCTGGATTCCGCCGTCGGCGATGTACTCGACCGCGTTGCGCATGCGCGCCGAGAAATCGAACTCGGCCTTGTACGGATTGTCGTAGAGAATTCCATACGCGCGTCCGTCGCGGACGCCGATGTACCACGGAATCGACGAGTAGATCGGCATCTGGCCGACGCGGTAGCCGAAAGCATCGGTATTCCACAACGGATAGACCGAACCGTTGCGAATGAGCGGCATCGGCTGCTCGCCCAATCCATAGTAGCGAACGCCGGCGGGATCGTTGACGACGTGGGTGACGTGACCCTGCCACGTGCCAGCGCCGAACGACTCTGCGACGAGGGGATTACCGGCGGCATCGGTGAACGAGATGCGCACCGGATGTTGAGCGATGCGGGCGACGATTCCTTCGCCGCTGACAACGATGGCGTCGCCGTCCTGGGTAACGGTTGCCGCGCCGAGTGTCGGCGCGGAGTCACCGGTGGCAAGCGAGTGAATTGCCGGGAAGTTTGCGTTACTGTTGCCGAATCTGACCCGCACTCGTTGTCCAACTCCCGCGATTGCGTCGACGGCGACGGTCCCATTGTCGGAGTGGATCACGACACCTGACGGTGTGCGATCGAATCGTTGAGAATTGCCGAGGAATACGTAGCGATTGTCGGTCGCGGCTGACTGGGCGCCGAGTGGGGTGGACACCAGGGCGCAGAGCGCTATAAGCAGGGCAGTGCGATTCATTGACATCATTTTGTGAGCGGGAGAAACGAAAGTAATCTTCCAGGCGAGGCCGCGTTAGGCTGGCGGCAGCGCTCTTGCCTTCGGGACTCGACAGATTGGACACGGTCCCATTTGCGGTTGCTTCCCATAAATAAGCGTGACGGGACCGAGCACGCGCGCCGTATCGGTTAGCGACACCGTGAGCGTCATCGTATTCCCGCGGACGTCACCGGAGAATTTCGCTGGGTGCTCGATGCCGCGATTCACAGGATACGCATCGACGTTGTACGTGCCGGTGGCCTCGAAGTGACCATTGACGTCGGTTTGCACGGGACCTTTAGCGTCGCCCAGCGTGCAGCCGACGTGAACGTGAACGTCGTCGAGATTGACGATCAAGCCGGCGTTGTCGCCGCCCCAGGTGCCTTGAATCACCAGATTGCCGGCTGGTGTCGATGTCGCAGCCGAGCACGCTATCGAGGCGAGCAATGCGAGAAGCGCGCAGAAACGGCTCATGACCAACACGCTATGTTGCAACCGATGACTGCGCAATTGGATTCCAGAGCGCGGCGATGACCGCGCAGCTCGGGTTGGGCATGGCCGCGCTCGGCAGGCCGGGATACGTCACCCTGAATCACGCCCGTGATCTCGGCGGCGACTATCAGCCGGCGGCGATGGAAGCGCACGCGCACGAAGTGCTCGATGCCGCATACGAGGCCGGCGTTCGCTACTTCGACATGGCGCGGTCGTACGGAAGGGCGGAGGATTTCTTCGCGTCGTGGCTGAAGACGCGGAGCCTCAACCCTGGCGACATCACCGTCGCGTCGAAGTGGGGATACACCTACACCGCGGGCTGGTCGACGACCGCGACGCAGCACGAAGTGAAGGAGCACTCGTTGTCGAACTTCGAGCGCCAGCTCGGCGAGAGTATCGAGCGCCTCGACGGATACCTGTCGCTCTATCAGATCCATTCGGTGACCGCTGACGGCAAGACGCTCGAGGATGACGCGTTGATCGACGCCATTGCGAAAATGAAAGCCCGCGGCATCAGAGCGGGGCTGACTGTGAGTGGAGCAGGACAGGACGTCGCCATTCGTCGATCGATCGATGTGCGCCGCGATGGCAAGCGCGTTTTCGACTCCGTGCAGGCGACGTGGAACCTGCTCGAGCGAGGCGCCGAATCAGCGCTCGATGAAGCGCACCAGGCGGGAATGAAGGTGGTGATTAAAGAGGCGCTGGCGAACGGACGGCTCACGCACTCGAATCGCGACGATACAGGTGCATTCGCATCGCGCATGTCCCGTTTGCGCGAGATCGCTGAAAGTCGCGGCACGACGCTGGAAATTTTGGCTCTCGCAGCCGCGCTGAATCGTCCGTGGGCTGATTTCGTGTTGAGCGGCGCGGCGAATGTTGGACAACTCGAATCGAATCTCAGCGTGAGAGATCTTCGTTTCGATACGGAGCTGGACCAACGACTGCGCGAATTGTCAGTGAATTCCGCCGACTACTGGCGCGCGCGGAGCGGATTCGCGTGGAACTAGCTCAGGTATCAGCGCGCGCGCCGATCGCCTCGATTTCGCCGGTGTCGGTGATGTCTACGTTGGCCGTCGGCACGGCTCGGCCCACTACTATAGTAATGTTGTCCGTACCGCCTGCCTCGAGCGCATCCTCCAGCAGAGTCTCGCACGCCTGCTGCGCCGATTTCATCCCGCGCAAGCGCTCGGCGATCTTTTCGTCGGACACGTGCTTGGTCAGGCCGTCGGTGCACAACAGGTGAATGGTGCTCCATGAGTTAGGCAGTCGTTTCACCACCGGCGCCGTCTCCGGTCCACCGATCGACGATGACAGGATGTTCGTCAAAGGAGTCTTGTTGACCGCCGCGGCGAACATGCCGCTGTCGATCAGCTCCTGCGCCATCGTCTGATCGCGGGAGATCTGCATCAGGTGACCCTGGCGGAACTGGTAGTAGCGGGAGTCGCCGACCTGCAGCAGGTAGCACCATGGCCACACGCCGATGAACAACGTCAGTGTCGTCGCCATTCCTTCGTAGTCCGGGTGCTTCGCCGCTTCCTCGAGCACCTTCGCATGACAGCGATACGCGGCCTGTTCGAGCGCGAGCGTGAAATCAGCGTCACCGGTATTGGCGCTGTAATAGCAACGTACGCTCTCGCTGATGTATCTGGTCAGTGATTCAACGGCGAGATGACTCGCCTCTTCTCCCTTCTTCCCGCCACCGACGCCATCGGCGACGACAATCAGCGCGGCGATTCGATCGTCGCCGAGCGGTAGCTGCGAGAAATCTTCGAGACTCGATTGTATGACGTTGAACCGCTGGCGCAGCGAGCCAACCAGGAAATGGTCCTCGTTGTTTGGCCGCACCAAACCACGATGGGTGATACCGAAGACGTCAATTTCCGAATCGCGTGGCTTCCGGAACATGCCTTGGAATTATCACGGCGAGTGGAAGCGGTCAAGAAAGGCGGGAAGCGGGAAGAGGGAAGAAGGAAGCGGGATTGAGATGCGTTACGGCGTGTAGGGTGCCTTGATCCGGACAGGAACAGCAGTAGTTCCCCAATGCAGTTGCATCACAGCTTCGTCGCGGAGCACGAGTGGGAAATAGATGGCGAAGGTCTCGACATCGGCGGCTTGCTGCGGTTTTACGTCGACGCGCAGAACTTCGTACTGCTCGCCGGGATAAGGTTTGTGAAAGACGTGCGCGGCGCGGCTGAAGATGAGGGTCCAGGGCGCGGTCTCGCGTGGAATCAGCCACAGCGTGTATTCGCCGGCGCGCAGCGGTTTTCCTTCGACGATGATGTCGTGGTCGATCACCATCCGTGTCGCGGAATCGGCGCCCGGATGCCAGATCTGATCCCACGGCACGAGGCTGCCAAACAATGCTCGACCGCGCGCCACTGGCCGACCGTAGAAAATCGCAATTTGGGTGTGGGCGACGTTCTGGGTCACGCTGCCGCGCTGACTGAACGGATACGTCTGCGCCGTCGAGCTATTCGGCGCAGCAAACGATAACAACGAAACTGAAATGACCAGCGCGCGCATCATGCGTTGAAGCTAGCCTCGAAATGCACGCTCGGCTCGGGTGCGGGCCGCGACCTCCTTTGCCGCTGCCTGATAGCCGTTAAAACTGGCGTCGTGGGCGGCCTTGAGCATCCGCTTGAGCGTGTCGATCGCCCACGGAACCTTTTCCGCAACGTCCCTGTCCGGCTCGTGTCGCGTCACCAGCGCTACGACTTCTTCATCCATGATCTCGTACTCGCGATGCAGCGCTTCCTCGGTCCAGCCGAGCTGGTGCCGCTGACGCCCGTGCAGCTCAGAGATCAGACGTTGGATGTGCGAGCCATCGGTCAACAACGCTGACTCTTCACGACCCTTGAGATCATCGGATTTCTCGAGCACCACCAGCGTCTGAAAGAGATCACCGAAATAGCTCATGGCGTGATCCTCGACGAGTGGCGCCGGCAGGGTCTTCGCCGGAGGAATCAACGGATCGCTGCGCAGCCGGCGTGAATAGCTGGCAATCAACTGCTCGATATTGTGGCGGAGCCTTTCACCAAGCATGGAACGGCAATAAGCACTTCCCGTTCCGGTCGCGGAATTCAGTGTCGACTGCGCCAAACGCGCTCTAATAGTGAAGACCGGAAATCATCTAAGTGATCCGCTGTTTCTTCGGGTAACACCATCCCTGCGACGGTCGTCTCTGGGTTATGGACGGATTCTTCGGACGCAAACCTCCGCACGTTTCCGCCAGGAACACCGCGATTTTCGGCATGGCGCTGACGGTGTTGATCTACTTCGTCGCTTTCTTCCAAAACGACGACACCGGCCCGCTCTGGAAATCCATCAGAGTCCTGCTGCCTGCCGCGCTCTTCTTTCTGGTCTCGTTCGCGTTTGTCGCATATCAACTGCGTCACAAGCCGGACGAGAAAGGACTGGCGATGGGCGTCGCGTTCCCGGCGACGGTAATCGCGCTGTTCGCCTACAGCGTGCTCGACTCGTACGTCCACGGAGCGAGCGAAACGCGGATGGCGCTCGCCTACAGCTTCATTTTCTTCTTCGCCAGTCCAGCGTGGGCGCTCTTCCTCTGGCTGATGATCCCGACGCTGCTGCGATTGATGTACAAGTCGATTCGTGCATCACTCGGCGTCACGCGAGCAAGACCACATTTGAGCGCGCTCGCCGGATTCGCGCTCCTTTCACTCGTTGGATATCAGTCGTCGTGGAACATCGTGCACGAGTACGACGCCGACACTGGCCCCTACTATAGAACTGACAAGACCGCCGAGACGATCGAGCCGCTTTATCTATGTCTATGGACGGTCGGCAGCGATGATCCGCGCGGTCGCGGATTTCCCGATTCACTGGGCGGCGCGCGTCGCGCGGATGGCGCAATGGAGCGCGGCGTGAATTGCGGCAAGACTCTCGATCGGCTTCCCGATCGCGCCTACACCGTCGAGTACAAGCGGCCGAGCAAGACGCGGTTTACCCTGACGCTGGTGGAGAAGACCCGCAGCGGTGTTCCGGTGCACAAAGTGTGGGTCGATCAAACCGGAGTGACACGCGAAGCGGTGGAGGTCGACGGCAGGCTCGATTCGGTTCAGGTCGTGAATGCCGGCCCGCTCGTCGACTTGCTCGAGGCGCAGCGCAGGATCGAAGATTACGCCAAAAAGAACCCGCGTCACGAATATCCCGCTCAGTTGGTTGCCGAGCGCACGACCGACGATACGCTAGCGCATGGAACGATGGAGCTCAAAGGCTACCGCGATTGCACAGCGTGGACTGACAAGTCTGCATCGTGCGTGCGTAACAGCGATGCTCGCCGGCTCGTTTACACTCCGCAGCGCAGCCCATCAGGTCTCATAGACTCGTACACGTTGTTGCTGCCGAGCTCGGTGCGTCGTGAGCCGACACCGCTAAATACGCGGTTGGGAGAGAGGTTCCGCAGCTATCTGAGAGACGCGAGCGGCGCGCTGCACGCATACGGAGGCAATCGCGATGCAACGCGCGCCGATCCCGCGCCAATGACGGACGAGCTGGCGACCGCTCGTGACCGCGTCGAGTGGTTGAACTCGCTGCGGCCGCATCCTAAGAGGAGCGATTTAAATCGCGAAGCGCAGTGGGACAGCGTGCGCGCGTTCAGGCGGGATTCGATCCGTCAGGATTCGCTGCGGCGTACGTGGCACGCGACGCGCGAAGTGTTGCGCGTCTAGCGAGAGGCGAGAAGCGAGAAGCGAGAGGCGAGGGAGCGCGATGTTCAGTCGCTACTGATCGTGCTGAACCAGCGGCCCTGTGCGAAATAGTACGTCTCGCCTGCCTTGTCGATGAAGTATTGGTCGATCGCATCGTGGTCGATTGGCTTGGGGAACCACGCGCTGTAATTCAGAACGTCTTCATCGGCAGAATCCGGAGGTACGACGTTCAGGACGTGCACCGGAACGAGAGCGATCACTCTCGAGAATAGCCACTTGGGCGTGACATAGCTCTGAATCCAGCCGGCGTTGGCGGATTTATTCAGCGAATCCAGAACCGCGCCGCTCGTCGCGTTGAGAATCAGAATCTGCGACGTGTCATTCACGGAGCAAAGCACCGCCCACTCCGTCGCTCCCTTGGCCGTGAAGGCTCCCTTTATGACGTTGGAGGGATGTCTGCCGGGCACCGGGATCTGACACTGCCGCTGGACGAGAGTCGTGCGGACGCTGCTCGGCAAATCCGGAAAGCTGTCAATCGGAAGTAGATGAACCCAGCGAAGGAGCGCTTTCTCGGTCGGAAATCCGGTCGGCGTTGTGTCGCCGGGTGACGGCAGCGAATCGGGAGCCCACGGTTTTTCGGCAATGGGCTGCGAATCAACGATGGCCGTTGACGACGCGGTGACGGTACTTGCTCTTGTCGCAACGCTCGGGTGATCATCCCCCCGCGCGCATCCGACGAGAGCTCCGCAACAAAGCAGGATTGCAGTTCGCATACGCTAAGACGAGTTGCCTTGGAGCGAGCAACCCGGCTGGCGTCGCGGGGCCGTGAAACCTGGACGAGGCGAAGGCGTAAGAGCTATAGCCACTCGTTCCGGAGTTCAGTTTGAAAATCGCCAAGTCCATCTTCAGCTCGTTAGTGCTGGCGGGCACAATCACAGCGCCGCTCATCGCCCAGGATACAACCGGGCTGCAGGTCACAGTTCACGTTTCCGACTCGGTTGCGCACGTCGTCGATAGAATCCCGCTCGATCGCGCGCGGTTTGCGATCGTCAGCGAGCGAGGCGATGCCGCACTGCTGTTGATGGACACGACCATCGTGGCGCAGATGACCGATCGGGGTCTCTCGCGCATGAATTCGCACGACGCCACTGATAGCACCAAGAGTACCGCCGGCAAGATCTTCGCGCGCATGGCGATCGCTGCTGTCGGATCTCTATTCGATCATGGAATTGCATATCACTTGCGCGATCTCCGTGACGCAAAATATGACGACGGTCGATTGCAGCTGATCGGGGCCAATGGCAAAGAGATTTTCCGCGACACGGAGATAAACAACACGTCGCTGATGGAAAGCTTCCGCCCAGCGGACGCCAGAGCGTTCGCCGCACAGGCGCTGGCCGCGAAGCGGAGAATGCGGTAGGCGGGAAGCGGGAAGCGGGAAGCGGGGCAACACATAGCTCGACCTGCCCGCGTCGGCGTACATTTTCATCCCCTACGCCGATGAACTAATGCTAGCTCGGACACTGACGGTGCCAATTGCGGTCCTTCTGCTCACCACATGCAAGGACAGTGAAGCGCCATCAACCGGCGGAAATCCACCACCGCCCAATACGCAGTCGGTGTCCGTGCTCACGCAGCACAACGACAACAATCGCACCGGCTGGAACGATCACGAGACGGCGCTCACCACCGCCAACGTCAACGCCCAGCAATTTGGAATGGTGTTCACTTTGCCAGTCGACGATCACGTCTATGCGCAACCGCTCGTCGTCGGACACTTTCTGATGGGCGATGCGTATCGGAACATTGTCCTCATCGCCACGGTCAACAACACCGTGTACGCCTTCGACGGCGACAACGGCACACTCTACTGGCAAAAGAATTACACCGTCGCGGGCATGCGACCGCCGCAGCGATGGGACATGACCGGCGCGTGCTCCGGCAATTACAACAACTTCGCGTTCAATATCGGTATCGTCGGCACGCCGGTGGTCGATGCCGCTACGGGCCGGATGTATTTCGTCGCGCGCAGCACTGACGGCAAGAATTACGTCCAGCATCTGCACTCGGTCAACATCATCGACGGCTCCGAGTCGACTGGCAGCCCGAAACAAATCGCCGCGACTTACGATGGGAGTGGCGACGGCAATGTTCAGGGCAACATCGATTTCGACAGCCAAATCCAGAACCAACGCCAGGGACTGACGCTGGTCAACGGCACGATCTACGTGACGTTCTCATCGCACTGTGACTGGGGTCCGTATCACGGCTGGATCCTCGGATACGAGGCGGCGAATCTGAATCCAAAAGTCGTGTACAACGACACGCCCAACGGATCCGCGGGCGGACTCTGGGAGAGCGGGATGGGGCCGGCGGCCGACGCCACGGGTAATCTCTACATCGTGACCGGGAACGGCACCGTCGGCGATGCGAATGATCCGACGAATGTGATCAATCGCGGCTCGAGTGCGCTCAAGCTGACGCCGAGTGGTGCGTCCTTGAGCGTCGCGAGCTATTTCACGCCGAGCAATTACGAGTTGCTCAACCAGTTCGACCTCGATTACGGAACGATGGGCGCGCTGCTCATTCCAAATACCAACCTTTTTGTCACCGCGGCCAAGGATGCGACGCTGTATCTGCTGAACAAGGACGACATGGGCGGTTACCAGAATGCATTCAACAATGTGCAGCAGGTCGTTCCGCTGGGCGGCAACGACGCGAACATGCATTGTCAGGCCGCCTACTATAAGGGCAGCTCAAAAGAATTCGTGTATGTGTGGTCCGAGAATGATCCGCTGCGCGCGATCCCTTTCGATCGTGCGAGCAATCTGCTGAGCGTGCTGGGCGAGATTACGTCGACGGTGCCGGGACCGATTGGCCAGAGCGGAGCAATTCTCTCCGTTTCGTCGAACGGATCAGAGGCGGGGACCGGGGTTCTGTGGGCGTCATACGCCATGAGCGGTGACGCGGAGAGTGCGACGATCACGGGGATACTGCGAGCGTTCGACGCGAATGATGTGAGCCGAGAGCTGTGGAACAGTCAGGCAAATCCGCGCGATGCCGCCGGGATGTTTGCGAAGTTTGCCGCTCCGACGATCGCGAATGGGAAAGTGTATCTGCCTACGTTCTCCAATCGCGTGGTGGTGTATGGATTGCTACGATAACCTGCAAACGAAGAAGTGCCAGCCTGCTGCCGGCAGCTCTAAGCCGGCAGCCTGGAGCCCTGTCTCAACCTTGCTATGAATCTCACCAACGCTTTCTCAGGTCTACTCGCCGCCTCGTTGCTTCAAGCCTGTACGATGCATCCAACGCCAAGTACACAACCGCCTCTCGCCTCCAGCGTCCCGTCTCCCGCAGTCCGTCTCGCCCGTTACACCACCGTCAAGCTCGTCGCCGACGAATCGAAGCTGACTGCGAAAGAGAAGCAGATGCTGCCGCTGCTGATCGACGCGGCACGACAGATGGATCCGATCTTCTGGGTGGAGTCTTACGGCGATCGTGATGCGCTCATGCGGTCGATCAGCGATCCCGCCACGCGGGAGCTCGCGGACATCAACTTTGGTCCGTGGGATCGCCTCGATGACAATGCGCCGTTCGTTGCCGGCGTTGGTCCCAAGCCCGACGGCGCC
>DATFHK010000073.1:0-2748 GCA_035248505.1 Gemmatimonadaceae bacterium
GTCAGCGATGATTTGCGCGATCGTGGCGTCCGTGCGGATGCAATTCTGCGCGAGCTCGCGGCGGCAGCGGGCGGGAAGGGTGGCGGCAAGCCGCACATGGCGCAGGCTGGAATTCCCGACGCGGACCGCATGGCGAGCGTAGTTGCGGAGGCTCCGGAGCGGATTCGGAAACATCTCGCCGCGACCGGATGACGGCGGGAGGGGGAAGCGGGGAAGGGGGAAGCGGGAGGCGGGACGCGGGCAGCCAACCCATCTCCTTCGCGCAGGTGATGCGCAGGCAGGGAATGGCGACGCCGACTGCGCTGCAGCAATCGGTGCGTCGCGCTTTGATAGACTACGGCGCGCCGGCGAGCATAAATGGCGATGGAAGTGCGGAGGAGACTCTGTCGGCCGCCGAGCGTCTTCTGGATCGGGTACTCGCGGGCTCGTGTGAATCACGCGAGTCAGCGCTCGATTTGCTGACGGTTGACGCGCTCGTGACACGGGCGATAGAAATCGCGGCTCGCGATCCCGAGTTGATTGAAAAATTTCCCGAGCTGGCGATGAAAAGAATCGTGGCGCGATGATCGTCATTCTTTTTACGGGCGGGACCATCGCCATGCGCAACGATCCTCGGCAGGGCGCGCAGCCCAGTCTGACGCCGGCGGAGATTCTGCAGGCGACGAAAGGAATTCGCGCCATCACCGGCATCGAAACCGAGGAGTGGGGACAGTTTCCCGGACCGCACATGACCGTCGAGCGGATGTGGGCGTTGCGAAATCGCATCGCCGAGCATCTGGCGCGTCCCGAAGTTAAGGGTGTAGTCCTCACGCACGGGACCGATACGCTCGAGGAATCGGCTTACATGGTCGCGCGCTCCACGGCGACGGATAAACCGATCGTGTTCACCGGAGCGATGCGTACGATGAACGACCTCGGCTGGGACGGGCCGGCGAACCTGTTCGAGGCAGTGCAGGTGGCGGCGAGTCCGGAGACTAAGGGCTTTGGTGTGATGGTCGTGATCGGCGGGCAGATTTTCGCGGCGCTCGACACTACGAAGACCAACACCCATCTGCTCGATGCGTTCGAAAGCCCAGGTCTGGGGCCGTTGGGTGTCCTGGATGAGGGCGAATTGGTTCTGCGGCGCGAGATGCCACCTTCGCCCCCCACCCTAAATCCTAAGGGGTTGGCGACGCCGGTCGACATCATTTTCGTTGCCGCGGGATCGGATACGCGCCTGCTCGATGCCTCGCGTGAGAGCGCGCGAGGAGTTGTGCTGGCGGCGATGGGACGCGGCAATGTGCCGCCGGATATGGTGCCGGGCGTTCAGCGCTGGGTCGCGGACGGGAAGCCTGTCGTCATTACATCCCGAACGCAGGGCGGACGCGTGGGCCACACCTACGGATATCCAGGCGGTGGGAGACGGCTCGAAGAGATGGGGGCGATCTTTGCGGGATCTCGCCGCGCTCAACAAGCCCGCATCGATCTAATGCTCGGGCTTGGCTGCGGGATGAACGACGCGCAATTGAGGGGAATGTTCGAAGAATGAAGCTGAATCCGCCGCCGAACGTGCGGGCGATTGCGAAACGTCTCGAGGACGCCGGCCACGAAACGTGGGCAGTGGGCGGGGCGGTGCGCGATGCGCTGCTCGGGCATCCGCATCTCGACTGGGATCTCGCCACTGCGGCGAAGCCGGAGCAGGTGCGCAAACTCTTCAAGCGCACCGTTCCAGTCGGCATCGAGTTTGGTACCATCGGCGTGCTCGACGATGACAATGTCATGCACGAAGTGACGACGTTTCGTCGCGACGTGCAGACCGATGGACGGCACGCCGTCGTCGAATTCGGTGCATCCCTCGACGACGATCTTGCTCGCCGCGATTACACCATCAACGCCATCGCGTATTCGCCGAGTCGGGATGAGATCCGCGATCCATACGGCGGGCAGAAGGATATCGAAGGCAAACTGATTCGTGCCGTCGGCGATCCGCGCGAGCGAATGCGTGAGGATCGACTGCGCGCGCTACGCGCGATCCGCTTTGCATCCCGCTTCGCATTCGACATCGAGCGCGATACATGGGACGCAATCGTCGAGAGCGCTCCGGAGCTGGGACTACTTTCTGCGGAGCGAGTGAAGCAGGAAATCGAGAAGACGATGGAGCAGGTTCGGTTTCCCAGCAAAGCATTTGCGATGTGGCGGGACACCGGCGCATTCCAGACGCTAATCCCTGCGCTCGCCAACGTCGACAACCAGCAGCTGGCGCCGCTCGACCATTTGCGGCGCCCGCTGTTGCCACGTCGTCCGGCCCGTCGCTCGACGCGCATCGCCTGCCTGTTCGCCTCGGTGCCGGCGCCGACGGTGCGGAAGACGCTCAAGGACCTCCGCTTCTCCAACACCGATGTGGACTGGATCACCAATCTTGTCGAGCGTTGGCAGCAGTTGGGACCAGCTATGACCGCTGCCTTATTGAAGGCCGAGGAGGTTTACGCCAACGATCCGTGGGGGGAGCAGTATCCGCCCAGTCCGGTGGTACGGATGTGGGCAGCCAGCGCCGGGCGCACGCGTCTTGCGCCTCTGCTGCGCCTGGCTGACGCCTTCTGGTGGGCGGCTCGTCAGGCGGGGGAGCCCGCGCCGTACAAGCAGACGATCGGTCAGGTATACAAACGAGCAATCCGGATTGCTTACAAGGATCCGCTTACCATCGCCGATCTGGCGATCGATGGTACTGATTTGGAGAAGCTTGGAGTAAAAGGACCGGCGGTCGGCGAA
>DATFHK010000074.1:0-7504 GCA_035248505.1 Gemmatimonadaceae bacterium
GAACCAGATGTGAGCGACGGGTACGGCGAGCTCGATGTGACCCATGCGCTCGCGACGGACGCGGCTCAGGGTGACTTCGACGCCGCAACGATCGCAGATCACGCCACGGTAGCGAATTCTCTTGTATTTACCGCAGTGGCACTCCCAGTCCTTTACAGGACCGAAAATGCGCTCGCAGAACAAGCCGTCTTTCTCCGGCTTGAACGAGCGGTAGTTGATTGTCTCAGGCTTGAGTACCTCGCCCCACGACCACCAGGTGCGAAGGCCCGCCATCTCGAGGCGCTCGCGCTCCTTGGGATCCTTGGGGCCGCGCATCTCCTCCGGCGAGGCGATGCGAACCTGGATGTAGTCGAATGAGGATGCCCGCGTCTCGCGCGTGCTACGGAAATCAATCATTTATAGTTCTCCCCCGGTCCCGTTACCGTTACCGTCTCGTCTGGAGCCATTGTTACCGAGGCCGTAGCCGCTGGTTGCATTCGCTCCCATGCTGACATGGATTCCGAGTGCCTTCAGCTCCTGAACGAGCACGTTGAAGGATTCCGGGATTCCAGGCTCGGGAAGGTTCTGACCCTTCACGATTGCTTCGTAAACTCTGCTGCGTCCGTTCACATCGTCCGACTTGACGGTGAGAATCTCCTGCAGCGTGTGTGCTGCGCCGTAAGCCTCGAGTGCCCACACTTCCATCTCTCCGAAACGCTGGCCGCCGAACTGCGCCTTACCGGCGAGCGGCTGCTGCGTAACGAGCGAGTAGGGCCCGATGCTGCGCGCGTGAATCTTGTCGTCGACCAGGTGTGACAGCTTGAGCATGTAGATCTCGCCGACCGTGACTGGATTGGCGAAAGTCTCGCCCGTTCTGCCGTCGCGGAGCCTGACCTTTCCACCCGGAGAAATTCCCGCCAGACGCATCAGCTCGAGAGCCGCTGCATCGACGTCGATCTCCGACTTCTTGGCACCAAATGTTGCCGCAAGCGCCGGTAGCTCCTGCGACGCCAGGATCGAGGCTGGATCGGTGTTCCTCTTCTTCTCGATCTGAGCACCTGTGGTCTTGTACTGCGCGCGCGCCACAGGCTCGTACTCCTCGTCACCCTGCGCCGCATTGTGGAATGCGATCTGGTTATCGATCTCGGCGACATCACGGCTGGCGAGCTCCGTTGCCGCGACGCTCACGAAATCGCGAATGCGGTTGTAGACATCGCGAGTCTCACTCGAGACGCCGCGCGCCGCGAGCGACTCAATCGTCGCGTCGGCAAGCAGCTCGACACGACTCTCGTGATCGTCAGTGGTGATGTCGGAGATGATACCGCGAATCTCCTCATCACTGATGCGAACGGGCTGGACCTTGAGGTCGAGCGCGTCACGCACCCACGTGATCGCTGCAAGCTTGAGCAGCAGACCGATCTCGCGCTCGTTGGCGCCCTGGAACACCGGCGTCTTCGCGTAGAAGCCGAGCAGGCGCGCGGCCCACCCAAGGTGGGTCTCGAGAATCTGTCCGACGTTCATACGGCTCGGCACGCCGAGCGGGTTGAGCACGATGTCGACTGGACGGCCGTCGGGAAGGAACGGCATGTCCTCCTCGGGGACGATACGGGCAACGATACCCTTGTTGCCGTGGCGTCCGGCCATCTTGTCGCCGACGGAGACTTTGCGCTTTTCCGCCATGTAAACCTTCACGAGCTGAATAACGCCCGGCGGCAGCTCGTCCGGCTGCAGCACGCGGTCGATTCTCTCCTCCGCCTTCTCCTCGAGCTTGGCCTTCTCTTCGTTGGCCAGGTCGATGATGGTGCGGATGCGCTCGTTCATCTTCTTGTCTTCGACGCGGAACGTCTTGAGATCGATCGACGTCATCTTGATCTCACGCAGCATCTGCGCACTGAGCTTGGTGCCGGCCGGAATTGCTTCCTCGACCGTTCCCGCCTTGAGTGCGAGCGCAACGCTCTGACCATCGAGCAGATCCATCAGCTCGGAGTCGCGGACTTCGTTGACTCGGACTTTCTCCTCGCCCTCGAGTCTGCGGATCTCACCGATTCTCTCACCGCGATCCTTCTCGACGACCTGGTCTTCGATGCGTGAGAAAATCTTTACATCGATTACCACGCCTTCCATTCCCGGCGGAACTTTCAGCGACGAATCCTTAACGTCCTTCGCCTTCTCACCGAAGATTGCGGTGAGCAGCTTCTCTTCGGGAGAGAGCTCGGTCTCACCCTTCGGCGTGATCTTGCCGACGAGGATGTCGCCCGGCTTCACGTGCGCACCAATGCGAACGATTCCGCGCTCGTCGAGATCGCTCAGCGCTTCCTCGGCGACGTTCGGAATTTCGCGCGTGATCTCTTCCTGACCACGCTTGGTGTCGCGGACGTGCAGCTCCAGCTCCTGGATATGGATCGACGAGTAAACGTCATCCTTCACCAGTCGCTCGGAGAGAACGATGGCGTCCTCGAAGTTGTGTCCGTACCAGGGCATGAACGCGACGGTGACGTTGGCACCGAGCGCGAGCTGGCCCATTTCAGTTGAAGCGCCGTCAGCCAGAACTTCACCGGCTTTCACCTTCTGTCCGACCTTGACGAGCGGACGCTGGTTGAGCGCGGTGTCCTGGTTGGTGCGCCAGTATTTCTTGAGACGATAGCGATCGTGCTGGGTGAGTCTCGCCAGCGGACGATCTGAATCCTTCTTGCCGCGCTCCGATGCGCCGGTGTCGACGATGATCTCGTCGGCGGTGACGCTGGTGATCGTTCCGGCGCGGCGCGCGATGACGACGGCGCCCGAGTCACGAGCAACCTTCTCCTCGAGACCCGTGCCGACGAGCGGCGTCTGCGGATTGAGCAGAGGCACCGCCTGGCGTTGCATGTTCGAGCCCATCAACGCGCGGTTGGCGTCGTCGTGCTCGAGGAACGGAATCAACGCAGCAGCGATCGAGACGAGCTGCTCCGGCGCAACGTCCATGTAGTCGATGCGATCGGGCGACAGCAACGGATAGTCAGAGCGCTGACGGCACAAAACGACGTCGTCGACGAACGTTCCGTCTGGATTCAGCCTGGCGTTAGCCTGTGCGATCGTGACGTCTTCCTCACGATTCGCATCGAGCCACGCCAGCTCACCGGTGACCTTGCCGTTCTTGACGACGCGGTATGGAGTCTCGACGAAGCCGAGGTCGTTCACCTGCGCGTAGCAGGCGAGTGACGTGATCAGACCGATGTTCGGACCTTCAGGAGTCTCGATCGGGCACATGCGGCCGTACTGCGAGTAGTGCACGCCACGGACTTCGAATCCCGCGCGCTCGCGCGTAAGACCACCGGGACCCAGCGCGGAGAGACGACGCTTGTGCGTCAGCTCGGCGAGCGGATTCGTCTGATCCATGAACTGCGACAGCTGCGACGAGCCGAAGAACGCCTGGATGACGGCGCTCACGGTTCGCGCGTTCACCAGATCGTCGAGCGAGATCTTCTCGGGATCGGTGTTGATCGACATGCGCTCCTTGACGAGGCGCGCCATGCGCGAGAGACCGACGGAGAACTGATTCGCGATCAGCTCACCGACCGAGCGAATGCGACGGTTGCCGAGGTGATCGATGTCGTCCGTGTAGCCGCGACCTTCGTGGAGCTCCACGAGGTAGCGGATGATGGCGACGAAATCTTCCTTGGTGAGAACCGTCTCACTGGCCGGACGATTGGTGCTGAGGCGCTGATTGATCTTGTAGCGACCAACGCGGCCAAGGTCGTAGCGCTTTGGCGAGAAGAACAATCTCTCGAGCGCCTGACGCGCGGTTTCGCGATTCGGCGCATCGCCGGGACGAAGCAGCGAGTAGATCTGCTTGAGCGCTTCCTCTTCGGTGTGCGTCGGATCCTTGGCGAGAGTGTTCTTGATCAACATCGATTCGGCACGGCCCGACGGCACGAAAACCTGAACCTTGTTGATCTCCTTCTTACGCAGCTTGCGAATGAGCGTGTCGGTCAGCGCGTCACCGGTCTCGCCGATGACTTCGCCGGACTCGAGATCGACCGCGTCGACAGCGAGCACGCGGCGCGTCGGGCGCTCACCGCGCTCGATGGCGTCGACTTCGTCACGCAGATCGATCGTCGTGTACGAGGCAAAGACCTTGACCTTGTCGATATTCAGACGACGGAGACGGTTGTAGACCTCCTCGGTGAGCTCGTCGCCTTCGCGCACGAGCAGCTCGGCCTCTTCGCGCTCGAGCGCGAGACGGGCCTTCTTGGTCTTCAGCTTCGGCGCATTCGGATTGTGCTCGGTCCCGGCGAGGGTTATGTCCTCGGCGATGATTGCGCCAAGAACTTCACGCTGATCGACACGAGTCTCGCGCTTTCTGACGAGATCGAGCTCGCGCACTGAGAAGAACAGGCGAAGAATCTGCGAGTTGGTGCCGTAGCCGAACGCGCGCAGGAGAGCCGTCGCCGGGAACTTCTTCTTCTTGTCGATGTGGACGTAAACGACGTCGTGGATGTCGACTGTGAACTCGACCCACGAGCCGCGGAACGGAATGATGCGCGCGGAAATCAGGCGCTGGCCGTTCGGGTGGGTCGACTCTTCGAAGACGACACCAGGCGAGCGGTGCAGCTGGCTGACGATGACGCGCTCCGCGCCGTTGATGACGAAGGTGCCGAGTGGCGTGAGCAGCGGCAGCTCACCGAGATAGACTTCCTTCTCGATGATGTTCTTGGGGCGCTTGCCGGCTTCGGTGGTTTCGAACACGATCAGCTGCAGCGTCGCCTTGAGCGGTGCGCTGTAGGTCATGTCGCGCTCGATGCACTCGGCGACTGTGTATTTGGGCTCGCCGAGCGAGTAGCTCTTGAACTCGAGCGAGAAGTTTTCGTGAACGTCAGTAATCGGGAACAGGTCTTTGAAGACGCGCTCGAGTCCAATGTCCTCGCGGTTCTGCGAGGCCGCGTCGAGCTGCAGCAGCGACTCGAAGGCGCGGGTCTGGATGTCGAGCAAGTGTGGCATCTCCATTCCCTGCTCGAGCTTGGCGAATGAGATCTGTTTCATCAATTCAGGCATGAATCACCTACAGGCACAAATAGCCCTGCCCCCGTCTTCCGCGAAATTTTCGCGGTTCCGGAGCAGAGCGAACGTGTTGCTTCAGTTTTGTTGCTGGCGAGTATGAATTGGCGCATGTAGTCGCAGTCAAATAGGAAAAGGGGAGGCGACGAGTCGTGCCGCCAAGGCACGCTCGTCACCGACCAGTCCTTATTTGACTTCGACTGCTGCTCCCTGCTCTTCGAGCTTGGTCTTCATCGTGTTTGCCTCATCCTTCGACACGCCCGCCTTGACCGTGCTCGGCGCGCCATCGACGAGATCCTTCGCTTCCTTGAGGCCAAGTCCGGTCAGCTCGCGCACGACCTTGATGACCTGAATCTTCTTCGCACCCGCTTCCTTGAGCGTCACCGTGAATTCGGTCTGCTCTTCGGTCGCAGCAGCGGCACCGCCGCCCGCTGCGCCACCGGCAGCCGGAGCTGCGCCGCCGACCGGAGCGGCGGCGATCGTCACGTTGAACTTGCTCTTGAAAGCCTCGACAAGCTCGGAGAGCTCGAGCACCGACATGTTGCCGATTGCTTCGAGAATGTCTTCCTTGCTCATGGTTGCGTTAGCCATTGTGTGTTGTCTCCGTGGTAATTTTTAGGCGCCTTCGCGCTGAGTCTTGAGCGCCTCGAGCGCCCCTGCAAACATGTAAAAGAGACCGTTGATCGCGCCGACGAAGGCGGCCATCGGTGACTGCATGCCAGCTCCGAGATCAGCCAGCATTTGCTCGCGAGACGGAAGCGAAGCAAGACGCTTCAACTGCGCGTTGTCGATCTTCTTGCCCGAGAGCAATCCGCCTTTGACGGTCGGCTTGTCCTCGTTCTCCTTCGCGAAATCGGTAAGCACTTTGGCCGCCGACACGGGATCCTTGGCGACGACGAGGCCCGTCGGACCTTTGAGTGTGTCGGCAACGAGACCGCTCTCGTTAACGGCGCGGAGAGCCAGCGTGTTCTTGATGACGACGTATTCGACACCGGCCTTTTTCAGGCGGCGACGGAGATCGGTCATCCGCTTCACGTTGAGTCCCGTGAAATCCGTGTAGTAGAGCGACTGTGCGGTATTCAGTTTTTGTGAAAGCTCAGTGACGAGCTTCTCTTTTTCTTCTCTCTTCATCGCTCGGTACCCACGGACCGGTAAGGCGTTATGTCGACGCTAACCCCAGGGCCCATCGAGCTCGAGATGGCGACGTTTCGGATATAAACGCCCTTCGACGTTGATGGCTTTGATCGAACGATCTGGTCCATGAACGCCTTGAAGTTCTGCTCCAGCGCTTCGGGCGAGAAGGAGACTTTGCCGATGGCAGCGTGGACGTTGCCAGCCTTGTCGACGCGGTACTCGATCTTACCGGCCTTCGTCTCGCGAACTGCGCGCGTTACGTCGAACGTGACCGTGCCCGCTTTCGGATTTGGCATCAGGCCACGCGGACCGAGAATTCGTCCAAGCGCGCCGAGCTGACCCATCTGGTCAGGTGTGGCGATGAGAACGTCGAAATCGAGCCAGTTCTCTTTGATCTTGGCGATATACTCGGTGCCGACAAAATCGGCGCCCGCTGCCTCGGCCTCGCGCGCTTTGTCGCCGGCGGCGATGACGAGCACGCGAACCGATTTACCGGTGCCGGCGGGAAGAACGACCGTTCCACGCACTGCCTGGTCGGCGTGTTTCGGATCGACGCCGAGACGCACGGCGACTTCAACGGTCTCATCGAATTTCGCGAACGCGGCTGACTTGACGAGGTCGATCGCCTGACGCGGCTGATAGCGCGTCTCCGGATTCCGCTTCTCAGCGGCGGCGCGGAATTTCTTGCCGTGAGTCTTCATCAGTCCTTCACCTCGAGACCCATCGAGCGCGCGGCACCGGCGACCATTGCCATTGCCGACTCGAGGTTGTCCGTGTTGAGGTCAGGGAGCTTGATCTCGGCGATCTTCTTGATCTGCGCTCTGGTAACTGATCCGACCTTGTTGCGGTTCGGTTGACCCGAGCCCTTCTCGATCCCGGCTTCCTTCTTCAGCAGGACGGCCGCAGGCGGCGTCTTGGTGACGAAGGAGAAGGATTTGTCCGCGAAGATCGTGATCTCGACCGGGAGAATCGTATCCTGGCCCTGCGTGCGAGCGTTGAACTCTTTGCAGAACGCCATGATGTTGATTCCCTGGGGACCGAGAGCCGTTCCCACGGGAGGGGCCGGATTCGCCTTGCCTGCAGGGATCTGCAGCTTGACGAAACCAACTGCCTTTTTTGCCATGATACTCCTCAGTAGCTGTCCGGCGAACCCGCCCACGTTGTGGGCACCCGGCCCCCTCGTGGGCCCCGATCCATGGAGACGGATTGGGGATGGTCGCTCAAAACTCCCACGGTGTGATTTGACGTCGTAGTGGTATCCGACGGTGCGCTCCTCGCCTTATCGGCCGCCCCGCGCAAGGGCCATCACCTGCGGCGGGAGTAAGCGCCGCTGTGACTTTCTGGTGCAGCCTCTAAA
>DATFHK010000075.1:0-2625 GCA_035248505.1 Gemmatimonadaceae bacterium
CCGAGTCGCCAACAATCTCGAAACCGCCTTCAACCTCGGCTCGATCAATAAAATTTTCACCCAGATATCCATTCTGCAGCTCGCCGCTGCCGGCAAACTCGATCTCGATTCCACCGTCGCCAAATACTGGCCCGATTATCCGAATCAGGATGTCGCGCGCAGGATCACCATTCGCCAGTTGATGCGCCACACATCTGGCATCGGCGGCAACATCTTCGCGCCGCCGACTAGCGGGAACAGGCACGACATCAGACGGCTGCAGGATTATCTGCCGCTGTTCGTCAACGAGCCGCTTCAGTTCGAGCCGGGATCGAAGAATGCGTACTCCAACGCCGGCTACATCGTGCTCGGATTGCTGGTCGAGCGGCTGTCGGGGCAGGACTACTATAGTTATGTGCGCGATCACATCTTCGCGCCCGCCGGCATGTCGCGAACTGCGTCCTTCGCGCCGGATTCACTGCCGCCGAATACGGCAATCGGATACACACGCGGCGACGAGAACGCTCCCGCGAGCGCGCCGCTACACGCGAACACCGCCGAGCTGCCCGGACGTGGCAGCTCCGCGGGCGGCGGATATTCGACCGCACAGGATCTGATCAAATTCCTCAAAGCTTTGCGCGAACACCGCATCGCCAACGGATTGCCGGCAGGATTGGGAATCGCCGGCGGCGCGCCGGGGATCAACGCCATCGTGGAAGGTGATCTTCCTGGTGGATACGACCTCGTGGTGCTCACCAATCTCGACCCGCCCGCCGCGATGCGCATTGGGCGGATGACTCGCGAATGGCTCGGGCAGCCAGCGCGCTGAGTCGGTCCGCATAGTAGACTCCAATCGATGCGACTCTCCTTTCGTGAACCCGTCAACAGCCTGACTCACTTGGCCGGCGCAATTCTATCAGCGCTGGGCGCGCTCGTTCTCCTTCTCATCGCTCTCGAGAATGGAAGCGTCCGACAAATCGTCGCGTTCTCGATTTTCGGTGTCAGCCTCGTCGCCATGTATTGCGCCAGCGCGTTCTACCACTCGCTCAACGTGTCCGAGCTCGGTGTTGCGCGTCTGCGGCGCCTGGATCAAGTCATGATCTATGTATTGATCGCAGGCACATACACGCCGGTCTGCCTCGTCCTCCTGCGCGGCAGTCTCGGCCTCGCTCTGCTCATCTCGGTGTGGTCCCTCGCCGTAATCGGAGCGCTGCAGACGATGACGTGGAGAAACGCTCCGGGTTGGTTACCGACAGCGGTTTACATCGGAATGGGCTGGATCTCGCTCATCGTCGCCCGTCCGCTCGTCGCTGCATCGCGCGGTTTTTTCTACTGGATCCTCGCCGGCGGTGTGATCTACACCGTCGGAGCCATACTACATTCGCGCAACTGGCCGCGCGCGCACGGCCCTAACGGCACGCGACGCATCTTCGGAGCACACGAGATCTGGCATCTGTGCGTAATTGGCGGCAGCTTCGCTCACTACTGGGCGATCCTCGCCTACGCCACGAGAGTGCCTTAGAGTCGAATCGCGGCGGATAAAGCAAGATCCGAGATCGGGTCGCCGTGAAGGGCTGGTCACGCAGGGCCGACATTCAGCGTAGAACTGCCGCGCCACCACCGATCTCGGTAATTTGCGATGGGGCGTGTTTCGAGCCGGTTGCCTGCCCGACATCGCTCAAAGGCAGTTGTAGTAGCACGAGCACAAGCTCGCGCAGGGGGAGACATGGAAACACCCACCCTCGGTCACGCCGATCTGGCGGACGTGGCGCAGTTTATCGATCACGCCATCTCCGATTCTCCAGCGAGCGTACACGGCCTCCTCGAAACCCTCGTCAAACTGATCGAGCGCGTAGCGCCAGGTATGCGCGGTTCCGTTCTCTTGCTGGATGACGATGGTGTTACGCTGCGGCACGGCGCCGCGCCCAACTTGCCCGAAGCGTATTGCCGGTTGATCGATGGTGAACGCATTGGGCCGGTTGCCGGTTCGTGCGGCACCGCTGCTTACCGCCGCGAGCGCGTAATCGTTCGCGACATCGCAACCGATCCGCTGTGGGCGAATTACCGTCAGGCGGCGGAGCCGTTCGGCCTCGCCGCGTGCTGGTCGACTCCAATCTTCGCTGGCGATGGGCGCGTACTCGGGACTTTCGCGATGTATTACGGGGAGCCGCGCGAGCCCACACGAGCTGACCTGCAGCTCGCTGAAACTGCGACGGTCCTCGCCTCTCACATCATCAGCGGCAACCGGGCGCTAACCGCGCTCAGCGCACGCACGCGCGCCGCCGAGCGATTGGCGAGCGCGCTCCAGGAAAGAGATGCGGAACTGGAAGCGAGTGAGCAGCAGCTCCGGTCCAGTCAACAGCGACTGCATGCCGCGCTGGATGCATCGTCAACAAGTACGTGGTTGTGGGACATCCAGACCAACGCCGTAGAGTCCGACGAGGGCCTGTATCGACTCTTTGGTGTTGACCCGGCCAAGGCCTCCGGCTCATTCGAGTTGTACGTCTCACTGATTCACCCGGAAGATCGGGATCGAGTGATCGCCGCCGCGCGAAGGTGCGCAACGGAATGCGTGGATCTCGACGAAGAGTTTCGCATCGTTCGGCCGGACGGCACAATGCGTTGGGCCGTCGACAAAGGGAAGAC
>DATFHK010000076.1:0-12968 GCA_035248505.1 Gemmatimonadaceae bacterium
AAGGATCTCTACGGTTTCCTCCACCGAAGGTGGCTCGACGATTACGGTCTGGAACCGACGCTCGAGGGCGCCGTCCTTCTCGATGTACTTGCGATACTCGTTGAGGGTCGACGCACCGACGCACTGCAGCTCGCCGCGCGCGAGTGCCGGCTTGAGCATGTTGCTGGCGTCGATGGCGCCTTCAGCGGCACCTGCGCCGACCAGCGTGTGCAGCTCGTCGATGAAGAGGATGATGTTCTTGTTCTGCGCGATCTCGTTCATGACCGCCTTCAGGCGCTCCTCGAACTGACCGCGATACTTGGTACCCGCAATGACCGCCGCCATGTCGAGCGACAGCACGCGATTGTCGCGCAGAGAATCCGGGCACTCGCCGTTGGCGATAAGCTGTGCAAGTCCTTCGACGATCGCGGTCTTGCCGACGCCGGGCTCGCCGATGAGGACTGGATTGTTTTTCTTGCGACGTGTCAGGATCTCCATCACGCGCTCGATTTCCTTGCCGCGTCCGATGGTTGGATCCAGCTGATTGTCAGCAGCGAGCTGGGTCAGGTCCCTGCAGAAATGATCGAGAGCAGGCGTCTTCGACTTCTTCTCGCCCTTGCCGGTCTGCGTCTGCGTCTGACTCGAGCCACTCTGACCGCTACTCTGTGCCGCGCCACCCTGTGGCATCTCGGTACCGAGCAGGCGGAGCGTCTCTGCCTTCGCCGCATCGAGATTGACGCCGGCGTCGGTCAGAACCTGCGCTGCGATTCCTTTCTCTTCACGCAGCAGGCCGAGCAGAAGGTGCTCGGTGCCGACATATCCGTGACTCAGATCGCGGGCTTCGCCCATCGCCAGCTCGAGAACCTTCTTGGCGCGAGACGTATACGGCAGATCGGGACCAGTCGCAGCAGCGGCTTTCCCTTTCTTGACCGTCTCCTCGATCTTTTGCTGGATCTCGTCGAGATCGACGCTGAGGTTTTGAAGGACGGCGGCGGCTACGCCTTCTCCTTCGCGGATCAGTCCGAGCAGTATGTGCTCGGTACCGACGTATTCGTGATGGAGTCTTGCCGCCTCCTCACGGGCCATGGCGAGGACCTTTCGTACTCGCTCTGTAAAGTTGTACCCGTTCATTTCAGCAAATCCTCAGTGCGGGAGCTAGTACTTGCGCGTGCCTTACGGTGTGACCGCGGCGCGCGTGTTCACTGCTACCCTTTACTCAGCTTCTGCAGCCAACGTCTCTCGCACGTATCGCGCGCGGGCAACGTTAGCCTCGCTTTCGGTTAGCGCTCTTCCCTCAGTATGACCAAGGTGCGCCAACTGACTAAAGATCAGGAGCTTGTTGAGAGTATATACACTGAGACCGCTTATCAGTTTCAGGCCGACAGCCAGTCGCACGCCGCTCAGATAGTTCATCGCTTCATCGAAGCTCAAGCTGCGTGCATATCGCAGCGTGCCAAAGGCACGCCATAGCTTGTCTTCAATAATATAACCCGCATCGCGCAACAACACTCGCCGCGCTTCTTCTTCTCTTTCTATTACATGTCTAACGACGCGTACGAGGTAATCAAGTAACTCGCCTTCCGATCTTCCGAGTGTCGTCTGATTCGAGATCTGAAAGAAATTTCCGACTACTTCACTCCCCTCGCCGTACATGCCGCGATAGGTCAGTCCGACTTGCTGGAGACCGGCCAGCACTTTCCCGATTTCCTTTGTTAGAACCAGACCGGGCAGATGGATGAGAACCGACGCGCGAAGCCCGGTTCCGACATTCGTCGGGCACGCGGTCAGGTAGCCGAACTCGTTGTGGAAGGCGTACGGCACCTTGTTCCCCAACTCGGCGTCGAGTCGTTCCACGACCCCAAAGGCGTCGGCGACATGAAACCCGGAGTGGAGGGCCTGGATGCGGAGGTGATCCTCCTCGTTGACCATGATCCCAACGCCCCGCGACAGATATATCGCGGCACCCGTGCGAACGGGCTGATCGTTCAGACCCGCCAGCTCCTTGCTTACCAGATGCCGTTCGTGGAGCAGGAGCCGGTCTTCAGGCTGCATCTCGTCGACACGAAGAAGGACGCCGTCTTCGATCGAACGCAGGCTGCCAAATGCTTCTCTCACCTGCGCCAGGATACGCAGACGCTCTCCATCTCGCGCGCGCGGAGTGAAGGCATAGCCCTCGAGATTCCTCGCCAGGCGAATGCGCGTCGAGATGACGATATCGGCGTGCTCGCCGGATGCGTCCAGCCAGCTGGCGCCGCCGTCAGGTAAAAGCGAGAGATCGAGCATCACTCCATTCCTCTCAGCTTATCCCGAAGATCGGCGGCGAGCTCGAACTGCTCCGCCTCGATCGCCCTCTTCAGCCGATCACGCAACTCGGTGGCCGTCGAGACGTGAGGCAGATCGCTCGGCAGCGGCGCAACATAGCGGCGACCGATATGGCGGGAATTTCCGTGGACGCGACGCAGGAGGTCGCGAAGACTGTTCTCGAAAGTCTCGTAGCAGTGGGCGCAACCAAGACGTCCGGTTGCGCGAAAATCCGCCAGTGTACCACCGCAAAACGAGCATTGTGCTGCCTCGCCGCGCGGCGTCGGCATTTGCTCGTGGATAGTCTGCAGGAAGTTGTTGATTTGCGGCTTCGCTGCGGTGATGGTCGTCTCCACTCCCCGCTCGGCTGCGCACTTCTCGCAGAGATGCAGCTGCCTCACCCCGCTCCCTTCGATTTCCGTGAGCTGGATTACAGCTTCGCCCTCTTTGCACAAATCGCAAACCATTTATACCACGACCTCATCCACCGCTGATTGGTTCAGTCGACCTCCCTCCAGCAGCAGCACTTTGTTCGCGCGCGCCGCGAGTGAGCGACTATGTGTTACGACGACCATCCCGATCTCCAGGTCATTGACGACCTGGTGCAAAAGTTCATGCAACATCTCGGCGTTCGAGCGATCGAGATTACCCGATGGCTCGTCGGCCAAAACCACCTGCGGATCCATCGCCAGCGCACGCGCCACCGCCGTGCGCTGCTGCTCGCCGCCCGACAGCTCCGCGGGCCTATGAGACATACGAGCGCTGAGTCCAACTCGTGCCAGCAACTCCGCGGCGCGACTGCGTGCAGCCTCGTCGGAGCGACCGGCGATCCGCATCGGCATCATCACGTTCTCCAACGCCGAAAACTCGCGCAGAAGGTGATGAAACTGGAACACGAATCCGACGCTGCGGTTCCGTAGCTCGCCCAGCGCGTTCTCATCGCGCCCCTGCACGGGCTCTCCCCCGATTACTACATACCCGCGGCTAGGCCTGTCCAGTGCTCCAAGGACGTGCATCAAGGTGCTCTTGCCGGCGCCGCTGGCTCCCACCACAGCCACCATCTCGCCTTTCGACACGGAAAGATTCACACCGTTCAGCACGTTGAGGACGTTCCCGTCGCCGCCGATGTAGGACTTGTAGACGTCGTGCGCTTCGAGGACTGTCATCGTCATTCGTGTCGGATTGCCTCGATCGGGAAGAGTCGCGATGCCTGCACCGACGGATAGATCGTGGCGATCGCCGCGATGGCAACGCTCGCCAGAATGATCCAGACCACATCGCTGGGCTGAGTGGTCACTGGCAGATGGTCGATGAAGTAGACGGTAGGATCGAGCTTGATGAACTGATACTTGTCGAGCGCGAACGCACCGGCGAAGCCGAGTATGAGCCCCAATGCCGTGCCGACGACGCCGATCACCAGGCCCTGGGCGAAGAACACGCGTCTAATCGAGCGCGCCGGCATTCCCATCGCTTTGAGAATGCCGATCTCCTTCGTCTTGTCGGCGACGACCATTGTCAGCGTGCTGACAATGTTGAACGCAGCGACGAGCACAATTAGCAGGAGAATCACGCCCATTCCAAGCTTTTCGAGCTTGAGCGCCTGGAACAGAGAGTGATTCTGCTCTTGCCAGTCGACGGTGCGATACGGCCAGCCAAGCACTGATGACAATTGATTGCCGACGGCCTGCGCCTGCCATCGATCTTTGGTCTTCACCTCGATTCCAGTCACACCTTCGCCAAGACCGGCAAGCTCCTGCGCCTTATCCAGCGCGATAAACGCGTACGAGTTGTCGTACTCGTACATCCCGGTTTGGACGATCCCTGTCACCTCGAACCGCTGAACGGTCGGAACCAGGCCACCGGTGACAGGATTCATCTTGCCCAGCGATGCGGAGAGAAGGACGACGCTGTCACCGGGATACTTGTTGAATCGGCCTGCCAGCAATTTGCCGAGAACGACACCGCGTTGCTGGCCGTCGCTACTTGCAAAACGGAAGTCGCCCTCCGTTGCGTGTGACCGGATCGTGGTGACATCGGGAACTCCGCGTCCCTGCGGAGGCAGGCCGACGATGTACACGCCGCCGGCATAGTCGCGACCTCCCGTCATAACTCCTTCGGTAAGCACAAACGGCGCTGCCGACACCACGCCTGGCTGCTTGCGCACTTTGTCGAGCACCGTCGGCCAGTCGTTGATCTTCAGATCTTCGCCGTAGGTGAGAACGCGAATATCCGGGCTGCCGACGAGAATCTTCTCCCGCAGATCGTGCTGCAGACCGTTCATCACGCCGATGATGATGATTAGCGCGCTGACGCCGACGAGCACTCCGCCGATGGCAATAATGCTGATCAGCGACAAGAGCTTCGATCCGCGCCTGCTGCGTAGATATCTCCAGGCAATTTGCAGCTCGAGCTTCGTCACTCCGGCCTCATCGTTGGAAACAGTATCACGTCGCGAATGTTGGTCGCGCCGGACAGGTACATGAACAGACGATCGATACCGATCCCACAGCCACCCATCGGCGGCATGCCGTACTCCATCGCTCGCAGATAATCTTCATCGACCCCGGGAGCCTCGAGATCACCCGCGGCTCTCAGCCTGGCTTGCGCCTCGAACCTGCGCCGCTGATCGATCGGATCGTTCAGCTCTCCGAACGCGTTTGCCAGCTCTTTGCCATTGGCAAACAACTCGAAACGCTCAGCGAGCTTTGGATTCCCACGTTTCGGTTTGGCCAGCGGTGACAGCTCCACAGGGTAGTCGATGACGAAAGTCGGATCGATCAACTTCGACTCGACGAGCGCCTGAAACATCTCGTCCAGAATTTTCGGACGGCTCATCGAATCAGGTTCTTCTACCCCGACTCGCTTGGCGAGTGCGCGCAGCGCTGCATCATCGATCGTCGTAACGTCCATCCCCGCCGCCTTGTTGAGGGCAGGCACCCATTCTATGCGCGGGAACGGACGGTGGAAGGTTGGGACATTTTCCCCGACGCCCGGAACTTCTCGCACCGCATCCGCGGCCCGTTCCAGCAGTTCCTCCACCAGCTCCATCATCGTCGTGTAATCCGCGTACGCCTGGTAGAACTCGAGCATCGTGAACTCGGGATTGTGGGTACGATCGATTCCCTCGTTCCGAAAGTCGTGCCCGATTTCATACACTCGATCCAAGCCACCCACGACCAGGCGCTTGAGATACAACTCGTCGGCGATGCGAAGGTAGAGCGGCATGTCGAGCGCGTTGTGCAGTGTGATGAAGGGTCGCGCAGTCGCCCCGCCGTACAACGGCTGCAAAACCGGAGTCTCGACCTCGAGATAATCCCGCTCGTCGAAGAATGAGCGAATCGCCCTCGTCATCCTGGAGCGCGCGACGAAGAGGGCGCGCACTTCGGGATGCACGGCCAGATCAGCGTAACGCTGCCGGTACCGCTGCTCTGGATCGGTAAAACCTGAATGCCGGACGGTTTTTCCATCGACGACTTCTTCCTTGCCGAATGGAAGGGGTCGCAGCGATTTCGCGAGCAGTTCGACGCGATCGACTCGCACCGTGGTCTCACCCGTCTTCGTCCGGAACAGCGGCCCGTGAACGCCGATGATGTCGCCCAGATCGAAGTGGGCCAGCATCGCAAATTTCTCGTCGCCGAGCTGGTCCTTTCTGAAATAGAGCTGAATTTTGCCCGTCGAGTCGGCGAGGTGCGCGAACGCAGTCTTGCCATGCGCACGCCATGACACGATGCGACCGGCAAGTGTTACGACCGGACCTTCGGCCGCATCACCCATCAACGCATGCGCGTCTTCTGCCGTGTGTTGTCGGTCGAAGCCGTAGGCGTAGGGGGCTATGCCGGCGGCCTCCAGGGCTTCCAGCTTCTCGCGGCGCGCCTGGAGGACGAAGTTCAGTTCGTCTGTCACGCCGCCGCCGTCTTCGATTCGCCTGTCTGTTTCAGGTACGCCTCGATGAATGGATCGATCGCGCCGTCCATCACCTTCTGGACATCGGGAATCTTGAGCTCCGTGCGATGGTCGTTGACCATCGTGTATGGCTGGAAGACGTAGCTCCTGATCTGACTGCCAAAGCTCACGTCCGACTTCGTCGCATCGAGCGCGGCTTTCTGCGCTTCGCGCCGCTCGATCTCCGCCTGATAGAGCTTGTTCTTCAACATCTTCATCGCCTGCGACTTGTTCTTGTGCTGCGATCTCTCCTGCTGTGAGGCGACGACAGTACCGGTCGGGATGTGAGTGATGCGCACCGCGGAGCTGGTCTTGTTGACGTGCTGACCGCCGGCGCCCGATGCGCGGAAAACGTCAATTTTTAGATCTTCCTCGCGGATGTCGATGTTGATTTCTTCGTTCACCACCGGATACACAAAGACCGATGCGAAACTCGTATGACGACGAGCGTTCGCATCGAACGGCGAGATGCGTACGAGACGATGCACGCCAGTCTCGGGTCGCAGGAACCCGTACGCATATGCGCCGCGAATCTCCAGCACCGCGCCCTTGATTCCGGCTTCTTCGCCTTCGCTCTCGTCGAGAATGCTGATCTCGTAGCCCCGCCGTTCGGCCCATCGCGTGTACATGCGCATCAGCATCTGGGCCCAGTCCTGGGCTTCCGTTCCGCCGGCGCCGGCACTGATCTCGAGCTGCGCGTCGCGGAAATCGTCCGGACCACGTAGCAGAGATTTCAGCTCGAAAGAGCGCACCTCCTCGCTAAGCTGCGCCGTTTCGTTATCGAGCTCGCGCTCCATGTCCGGCTCCGGGCTGTCCTGCAACAGCTCGTCGAGCTCGAGCGCGCTCGTCACACGATCATTCAGCTTGTCGAAGGGTTCGATCCAGCCGCGCAACGTCTTTACTTCCTGAAGTGTCGTCTGCGCTTTCTCCTGGCTGTTCCAGAAGCCGGCGTCCGCCATCTCGGCGTCGAGCGTGCTCAGGCGAGCGCGCTTGCCATCGATGTCAAAGATACCTCCGCAACTCCGTCAGCCGGTCCCTGCTCTGCCTGAGTCCGCGACCGCGTTCGCTTTCCGCCATTGATACGGGCCCTCCGCCCGTTGCAACCCTTAGAAGATCTTCTTTCCGCCCGCCAGAACTTCGTTCAGCGCATCCTGAAAATACGTAGTCCCTTCGGCGAGTTGTTGCCCTACCTGCGCAATATACTCCTCAAAGCTCTTTTTTATCTCATCGCGAAAGAGCTGTTTGAGCGTTCCGTCGCGAAGACCTTCCGCGTGCTTCGCCGGATGGTAGGTGATGATGTCCGAGACGAGCGCGCGGGCAAGTCGCTTCGCGCGCTGGCTCGGATCCTTGGAAAGAAACGGATTCACAGGCCGACGGGCGCCTGCGTCCGTGGCAGGTGACGCGCCGGGCGGAGTCATCGGCGGACGCGGCGGTTGCACCGCCGCGGCGGGCAGGGGCGGCGGGGGCGGGGCGCTTGCGCTCGGCGTCGGCATCGACGGCGTCACTGGTGCAGCGGCTGGGCGTGGCGCTGGCGGCGGCCCGGCGGTGATAGGGCCGGGCGTTGTCGGCGGAGCTGGTGGAGGCACCGGCGGTCGGCCCGACGATCCCGGGACAAACGGCGGTGGCGACGCGCCCGGAACGAACGGCGGCGCTGATCCTCCACCTGCGGGCGCTCCGGACGGCTGCCGCGAAGGCACAAATGCGGGCGCAGGCGGCGAACCGAACTCGGGCATCCCCCCTGTCGGCGATGGCGGAGTCGCAGTGGCGGTTATTGGACCCGTTTCCTCTCGACGGCGTGGCGGCGCCGGCATCTCGGCGGTACGTGTTGGCGTCGGCGGGGGAGGAGGCGCTGGCGTGTATGGTCGCGGCGCTACCGGTGTGAACGGCGAATGTTGCTGCGATGGAACCGGAGTTGGAGGTGTCGCGTCGCGCGGCATCGCCGCCGTCGGAGTGCTCGTGCCCGTCGGCGCAGGGATGGTGATGACGCCACTGCAAACGGAGCATCGCGCGCGCACGCCGTTCGGTGGAACCTTGGCCGGGTCCACGCGGAAAATCGAACGACAATCCGGGCAGCTGACGTTCATTCATTCTCTCCGATCTTGCGAACATCGCGTATTGCCGGCAGCGGTTCCTGCGGTGTCACACGCTCGTCGCTTCGTCTGTCAACAGTATAAACCGAGCCAGGCAGGCTCTTCGCGTACGTTTTCATTTCCGTCGCAAGTTGACTTGCCTGGCGCGCAGAGGTCAACGTACGTCGCAGATTGGTAACGACTCCGATCGACAGCGTCATTAATGGCACGCGATCGAGATGACCCCGTCGATCCTTGCCGAAGAAGTATCCCGCACGCCTGTCCTGCTCCGAGTATTGATAGGGGGCCAGCAGATCGAACGTCGCCACGATCTCTCCGCATACCGACGGAATCGCGTTGTACGGAATGATGAAGATAAAATCATCGCCGCCGATGTGCCCGATGAATCCATCTTCACCGCATGTTCCTTTCACCACATCGTGAAGCAGTTTTGCCAGGATTCGGATGACGCGATCGCCTTCGTTATAGCTATAGCGATCGTTGAACTCCTTGAAGTGATCGAGGTCCGCGTAGCAGACCGCGAAATAGTCGCCGCTCGCGAGCCGGCGTCCAATCTCGGCTTCGATTGCCGAGGTGCCGGCGAGACGCGTCGAAGGATGCACGACGAGGTCGCGCTCCGAACGAATCAACATCGCCGTCAGTCGGCGCACCGCCTCGGAGATCTGCATACCATCGCGAATCACTTCGTCTGCCCCCGCGTCGAAGGCTCCGTCGAGAGCTTCGCCGCTCTTGCCGCAGAGAACGGCGGCCGGTACGACGGCGGTGTACGAATCGCGCTTAAGTCGTTTGAGCGCAGTGAACGCCGCTTGCTGCTCGCGTCGCGCGTCGAAGATGACGAACTGCGGCCGCGCGCGCAGGGCAATCGACATCAGCTCGTCCGCCGAGCTCAGGGTTGCGGCAGCCGAATCCTGCGATTCGATCCAGGCGCTTATATGCGCCGGGAAAGACGCACCGTCGGGTGAGAAGCGTATCGCGTTTGGCTGCTGCAAATCGTTGGCTTTCCGGTCGACGGTGATTCTTGCTAGAAAAAGAAGAACGCTACTCCGAGCACGGCATACGCGAGAAGCAACAAGGCCCCTTCCAGCCAGTTGGTTTCCGCGTCCCTGATCACGGATGACGTTACTAAAACAGCCAATGCGATGCTCGCCACCTCCATGACGGTGAAGGCGAGATCCATCGGCTGGTGAAACACCATTCCGAGAAGAACCAGCAGCGGCGCAATCAGCAGCGCCACCTGTATGCTCGAGCCGACAGCGATGCTGAGGGCCAAGTCCATCCGGTTCTTCATTGCCATCAGTATCGCTGAACTGTTTTCCGCGGCATTACCAATGATGGGAATCAGAATCAGTCCGACGAAAAATTCCGAGAATCCCAGAACCTTCACCGCTTCCTCTGTCGCCGACACCAGTATTTCCGCCACAACGCCGATCCCTGCCGCCGCCAGGACGAGGATGGTCGCTGCCTTTTTAGACGACCATTTTGGAGCTACAGTCACTCCCTGAGCCCCTCTTTCGGCGGTCAAATCCGAGGAATGCGTCCAGAGCGAAAAGACCAGCCAGGCAACGTAGCCCAGAATCAGCAGTACGGCCACGTAATGCGACATCCTGACGGTGGCCACTCGTGCCGGGTCGGGATGCAGCCCATGGAAGAGCGCGGGCACCACCAGTCCAAACACGGCGATCTGCAGAATAGTGGTACTCGACCCGGCGAGGTTGCGATTGAATTTCTGGACCGGATACTTGAGTCCACCGGCGAACAGAGAAACACCGAGCACCAGCAGCAGGTTGCCGAGGATCGATCCTGTAATCGACGCCTTTACCAGATCTATGAGACCGGCGCGCAACGCGATCGCGGCGATGATCAGCTCCGCCAGATTTCCCATCGTTGCGCTCAGCACCCCGCCGACGGTGGGCGAGGTGTGTTCGGCGACTGCTTCCGTCGCCGCACCCAGAACTCCGGAAAGCGGGATAATCGCCAACGCACTCAGGGCAAAGATGACGATCGCCGGCGCGCCCATGAGTCGCGCGACGACCGCGATCGGCGCGAAGACCAGCAACCCGTAGAGAAACTTCACAGGTTGACGCGGTGGCGGGTGTGCGGGTGCATCGCACGGATCTTAACCGCGCCGTCTTCCAATCTCACGTTTTTCAAAAAAGGTATCGCAGCGAGACGTAGACCGGCGCCCCGTTTTCCGACGGCAAGCCGCCAAAGGTACGCGCAATGTCGAAGACGAACCCGCCGCTTTGAAGACCAAAGCCGAGCGCCGCGCTGGCGTCGTTCAGTTGATCGTGACCGACGAACCCGGCGCGTAAATGCACCTTGTCCTGATACGTCGCATCGGCTCCGAACCGCACCGACTTCCCGCCGAATCCCCGGGAGTTGATGAAACTCGCGGCAGCGTGCAATTGCGTGTCCTTGACGTAGCGGTCGATGAACTTGAGCCGGTATAACGCGCCGACTTCAACCTGAGTCGGCAGTGACTGACGCCGATTTGTCTCGGTGGAGTTAAGTCGTCCACCCAGACTCCGGACCGCTGCGCCAAACGTAAGTGGTGCACCTGCTTCCACCCGGTACTGGGCACCCAGATCTACGGCGCGGGTGCTCTGGACCTCCGGACCGATGCTGCTGCATTGACCCGAGCAGTCGACACGAAGCTGGACGATTTTGTAATTCAAACCAGCCGTAAGTCGCGTGGAGAATTGGCCCGCATAACTTCCGGCGAAAACGACGTCGCGCGGAAAAGCCGTTCCGAGTATGCCGCCTCCGGAATCGGTGATGTCCTGCGTGCCAAGGTTGAGGATATTGATTGACAGCGCAGCTGTCGCGTACTTGTTGAAGGGAGCGACGAAGCTGAGCGCGTCTCCCACGCCGGCAATCGTGGTCGAGTGGTGAATCGCAAGCTCCTTCTTGTCCAAGCCACCGAGCGAAGCCGGGTTCCACCAGACTCCTTCACTGCCGGGTTTAGAGGCAGCCATCGCCTGACCCATTCCGACGGCTTGTGCCCCGGTGGGAAGCAGCAGAAACAGCGAGCCCTCGCTGCCGCTCTGCTGTGTCTGAGCGCTGCCAGTGCCAGCAACTACTGCCAGTATTGTGAGGCTAGAAAGGAGTCGCCTCATCGATCAACATGATGGGGATGTCGTCGCGCACGGCGTAGCGCAGGCGGCATTTGTGACAGAGCAGCGCTTGCTCCTGCTCGCGGTACTCGAGCTCGCTCTTGCATTTGGGACAGACGAGGATTTCCAACAACCGCGGCGACAGACTCATTTGCTGTTTCCTGTTGCGAGTTGATAACCAAAGCGCGAGAGCGTGTCAGGCTTCTTGCGCCAGTTGGCCAGCACTTTGATCCAGAGATCGAGATAGACCTGCGAGCCGACGAACGATTCGATCTTGCGACGCGACGCTTCGCCGATCCGTTTGATCTGCGATCCTTTGGCGCCGATGATGATCGCCTTTTGACTGTCTCTCTCCACGTAAATTACAGCGCGGATGTAGAGAGGCGAGCGATCCAGGCGATATTCCTCGACCTGCACCGCCACGCTATACGGCACTTCGTCGTGCAACTGCTCCAGCACCGTTTCCCTGACCAACTCGGCGACGAAGAATCGAACCGGCTGCGTGCTTATCTCGTCGGCGGGATAAAGAAACGGACTCTCGGGAAGTTTCTCGGCGACGGCGTCCATCAATTCCTTGACGCCATCGCCGGTGAGCGCGGAGACGAGCTTGGTCGACTCGTCCCCAGCGAGCGCTTGTCGATTGGCGTCGGTTAGGGAATCGGATTTGTTGAGCGCAATGACGATGGGTGCCGCAAGCGTTTTTTCCAGTTGCGCTGCACGAGCCAGTGGTTCCGGGTTTCCTTCCGCAGCATCGCCCAGGTAGATCACAACGTCCGCGTCGTCGAGCGCGCGCAGCGCCGTCGCGCGCATTGCTTCCTGCAGCGCATAGCGCGGATTGAGCAGGCCCGGTGTATCGAGGATGACCATCTGCGCATCGTCGGTGGTATAGATGCCCACCACTCGATCGCGCGTCGACTGCGGCTTGGGGCTGGTGATGCTCAACTTCTCGCCGACGATGCGATTGAGGAGCGTCGACTTTCCAACGTTCGGTTTGCCGACAACAGTGACGATTCCCGCCTTTGGCATCACTCAAGATAGTCCGTACTGCGTACTCCGAGCCAACGAATTACTGCGAGCTGCTGACTAAGTTCGAGATTCGAACTAAGTCCGGACCAATCCGAACCCAGCGAGAACTAGTGCTCGATTCGTAGTTAGCACGTGCCTCGGAATTAGTTAGCAGTTCGGAATGATTGGTTGGCTCGCAGTACGCAGTTGCCAAAAAAAAACCGCCCCCATCGAGGGGCGGTTACGAAGCTGGGGCGGGAGGACTCGAACCTCCAACTTCCTGATTAACAGTCAGGCGGTCTGCCAGTTGACCTACACCCCATCACTCAGCAAATCGGAAATTACACCTTTTTAGGACGACGCGAACCGGCAAACGCCAACTCGCAGTTCGCACGTCGCCAAAAAAAAACCGTCCGACGAATCGGACGGTTTAATGAGATGCCGGCGACGGCCTACTCTCCCGCGCTCTCTCGAGCGGAGTACCATCGGCGCTGCAGGTCTTAACGACCGTGTTCGGAATGGGAACGGGTGTGGCCCC
>DATFHK010000077.1:0-39048 GCA_035248505.1 Gemmatimonadaceae bacterium
GACGCGATTGTAAAGCGGATTGCTCTGAATTGACGTCAGATACTTGGACATCGCGCCAACATTGGGCGCGATCGACATCTCGTTGTCGTTGAGGATGACGATGAAATCGCGATCCGACGCACCGGCGTTGTTGAGGCCTTCGTAGGCGAGACCGCAGGTTAGAGCGCCGTCGCCGAGGATCGAGACGACTTTGAAATCCTGGCCGTTGAGGTCCCGCGCCACAGCCATTCCGTAACCAGCGGAGATTGCAGTGCCGGCGTGTCCCGCGCCGAAAGCATCGTACTCGCTCTCGGTTCGTTTCAGAAATCCGGACAATCCGTGCTCCTGCCGCAGCGTCTCCATTCGGTCCGCGCGACCAGTTAAAAACTTGTGCGGATAACCCTGGTGGCCGACGTCCCAGACGATTCGATCGCGTGGCGTATCGAAGACGGTGTGCAGTGCTACGGACAGCTCGACGACCCCCAGTCCCGCGCCGATGTGTCCGCCGGTGCGCGAGCAGATCTCGATTAGCCGCGTGCGCAACTCTTCGGCGACAGCGCGTAGTTCGTCGCGCGTCATCGGCTTTAGATCGGCAGGAGAATGGATCCGGTCGAGGATTGACATGTACGGGATTTCAGGAGGTGCGATTAACCATGAAATTAGCGACTTGTGTCAGCTCTTGCGTCAGCATTCCCTGACTGGAAAGCCTATCCAAACCGTCGGCAATAAGGGCGCGCGCCCGCTCGTGCGCGCCTTCAACGCCAAGTAGCGCAGGATATGTGCTTTTCCGCAGGACTGCATCGCGTCCGCTCGTCTTGCCAAGCGTACTGGTGGTCGAGGTGACGTCGAGAACGTCGTCCATGATCTGAAATGCGAGGCCCACGTCGCGGCCATACTGCTCGATGGCGCTGAGCTGAGCGTGAGTCGCGTTCGCAGCGATGGCTCCCATCCGCAGCGATCCCATGATCAGCGCGCCCGTTTTCGCCATGTGCACTGCCTGCATCGCGTCGACCGTCAACTGCGACCCCTCGCCCTCGAGGTCGCTCAGCTGGCCGCCGATCATTCCTGATTCTCCGCAGGCCGACAGCAGGCTCTCAGCTGCCGCCGAGACAACCTCGCCAGCAAGCGCCATTGAGCGTCCTGCCTCCCGTATGACTCTCAGAGCGAGCGGGATCATTGCCACGCCGGCGAGGATCGCCGTCCGCGAGCCGTAGACTTTGTGGACGGTAGGTCGGCCGCGACGCATGTCGTCGTCGTCCATGCACGGCAGGTCGTCGTGCACCAACGAGTAGGCGTGGACTACCTCAGGCGCGCAGGCGAGCAACGACGCATCCCGATCTCCTCCAGCGGCGCGGTAGCCATACAGCACGAGTAACGGTCGCAGCCGCTTGCCCGGACTCTTGAGGCCGTATCGCACCGCCTCGGCAACCGCGGGTGACACATCGTCGAGGTATTGGTCGCAGATTTCATCGAGGCGTCGCTCGATTCGCCGACGATCGACTTCGAAGCTGTCGGCCACCGCGCTAGAGATCCATCTCCCTGAGCTCGAATCCGCCACCGGACTTCTCCACCAGCATTTGGACTTTGGTCTCAGCCTTGTCCAATTCAGCGCTCGCCGATCGCAGCAGCTCGACGCCTTCCTCGAACAGCTTGAGTGATTCGTCGAGGCCGATTTGTTCGTTCTCCAGGCTCGCCATTATCTCGTCGAGGCGGCGCAGACTCTTCTCGTAATTCATCTGCAAATGATCGCAGTTCAGGGGGCTCGGCGCCAAGCCATCCCTTTCCCGCTTGACCAAATCCATCCATGCTTGTATCATTCAATCCGGATTAACGGATGAATGGTTCGCTACGGCTGCGGCTACGGCGGGCTTCGGAGATTGAATGAGCATTCCGGCATTGTTCGCCCAAATGAACGCCCTCGCCGATTCGACGAGGAGCCGGCTCCTGCTCGCGCTCGACCGTAACGAGCTCACTGTCTACGAGCTCACCTCCATCCTGCAGCTGCCGCAGTCGACGGTGAGCCGACATCTCAAGTTGCTGAGCGCAGAGGGTTGGGTGGACGCGCGCGCCGAGGGCACCAGCCGCTATTACCGGATCGCAACGGATTCACTCGATGCGGCGACGCGCCGGATGTGGCAGATCGTGCGCGAGGAAGTGTCGCACTCCAACGCCGCCGAACAGGATGCACGGCGGATGCAGGCCGTTCTCGCCGAGCGTAGCACGCGTTCGCAGCAATTCTTTTCGACGTCTGCGGGACAGTGGGACAAAATGCGTCAGGAGCTGTTCGGTCGACGCGCTGACGTCGCGCTGCTCGGACTCCTGGATGAATCGTGGGTCGTCGCTGACCTCGGCTGCGGTACTGGTGCCGTCACGCAGTCGATCGCGCCGTTTGTCGAAAAGGCTATTGCAGTCGACGAGTCCAACGCGATGCTGACTGCCGCGCGCAAACGACTGCACGGTCTCGAGAACGTTGACGTTCGCAACGGCCGGCTCGAGTCCTTGCCGCTTGCCGACGCCGAGGTTGACGTGGCACTGCTGTTTCTCGTGCTGCATTACGTCGCAGAACCGCAGCGTGTGATTGACGAAGCCGTACGCGTCCTCAAGCCACATGGCAGATTGCTGGTGCTCGACATGATGCCGCACGACCGGCAGGATCTCCGGCAGACGATGGGGCATGTGTGGCAAGGTTTCGATCGTAGTCTGCTCGGCGGGTGGATGGAAGCCGCCGGGCTCGAGCAATTCCGCTATCACCCGCTTCCCGCTGATCCCGAAGCAAAGGGACCGCTGTTATTCAGCGCGTCGGCCAAACGCAGCGCGGCAGCCGCCAGAAGTGGTAAGCGTAGAAAGATCGACGTTACACCAATCATGAAAACCGCGTAGCAAGCAAGCATTCGACACTCAATGGAGCGCACTGTGGCAACGATCGCCGAACCAATGAATCAGTTCACTGCCGCCACCGAAGCCGGGCGGGAGCCATACAAGGTCAAAGACATCTCGCTCGCCGAGTTCGGGCGCAACGAGATCCGACTCGCCGAACACGAGATGCCGGGACTGATGGCATTGCGCGCGGAGTACAAAGGCAAGCAGCCCCTTGCCGGCGCCAAGATCATGGGCTCGCTGCACATGACCGTGCAGACCGCGGTTCTCATCGAAACGCTAACGCAGCTCGGCGCCGATGTGCGCTGGGTGTCGTGCAACATCTTCTCGACCCAGGATCACGCCGCTGCCGCGGTAGTCGTCGGCCGAAATGGAACGATCGACAATCCGCAAGGTACGCCCGTGTTCGCGTGGAAAGGCGAGACGCTGGAGGAGTACTGGTGGTGCACCGATCAGGCGCTGGTGTGGCCCGACGGCTCCGGTCCCAACCTGTTGCTCGATGACGGCGGGGACGCAACGCTGCTCGTGCACAAGGGCGTCGAGTTCGAGAAGGCCGGACGCGTGCCCGACTTCAACCCCGAAAAGGATCCCGAAGAGTACGGCGTCATCCTGAGTCTGCTGCGGCGCGAATTCAAAAAAGATCCGCAGCGCTGGACTCGCATGTCGAAGGATCTGCGCGGCGTTTCCGAAGAGACGACCACCGGCGTGCATCGCCTGTATCAGATGATGGAGGCAGGCACGCTCCTTTTCCCGGCCATCAACGTCAACGACTCGGTGACCAAATCGAAGTTCGATAACCTGTACGGCTGCCGTCATTCGCTCACCGACGGAATTCTCCGTGCGTCCGACGTGATGTTGGCTGGCAAGGTCGCCGTGATTTGCGGTTACGGTGACGTCGGCAAGGGATGCGCGCAGGCGCTAAAGGGCCAGGGCGCGCGCGTCGTCATCACCGAGATCGATCCTATCTGCGCACTACAGGCAGCGATGGAAGGCTACCAGGTCGTGCAGCTGGACGATGTCGTTAAGACCGCCGACATCTTCATTACCGCGACCGGCAACACCGGAATCATCACTGCCGCGCACATGGCGCAGATGAAGGACAAGGCGATTGTCGGTAACATCGGCCACTTCGACAACGAAATCGACATGGCCGGACTCAAAAGAGTGAAAGGCATCACGCGGATTCAGATCAAGCCGCAGTACGACGAGTACGTATTTCCCGACGGACACAGCGTCATGATTCTGGCCGAAGGCCGTCTGCTCAACCTTGGATGCGCAACCGGCCACCCCAGTTTCGTGATGTCGGCGAGTTTCACGAATCAGGTCATGGCGCAGATCGAACTGCACACTAATTGCGATTCGTACGAATGCCGCGTATATACGCTGCCGAAGAAGCTCGACGAGAAAGTGGCGCGACTGCATCTCGACAAGCTCGGCGTGAAGCTCACCAAGCTCACATCGGAGCAAGCTGAGTATCTGTCCGTTCCCGTCGAAGGGCCATATAAGCCGGATCACTACCGCTACTAGTCGAACGGCAGGTATTCCCACGTGAACGGCATTGACGTGCCGTTCACGAAGGAGAGATTGGCCGTATGACCAGGAACCGGTTCGCCGCGACGCACCTGACCGGAGTCGCGCTCGCACTACAGCTCGGATGTGGCGGCGGTGATGCGGCAGGGCCGAATCACACCCCGACGTCGATCGAAGCCAACTCTTCGACGATCATCACTGCACCCGCTGGCACCGCCGCGCTCGAGCGTCCATCGGTGCTCGTACGTGATGAGAACGGTGACCCGCTTGCAGGCGTCACCGTGCAGTTCGCCGTCACCAGTGGTGATGGTTCATTGACCGGGGCCACCGCCAAGACCGCGTCGGATGGTACCGCAACGGTGAGCAACTGGACGCTGGGCGCGACTGCGGCAACGAACACAGTCGATGCTACGGTGACAGGGCTTCCCAGTGTGACGTTCACCGCCAACGCCGGCGATCCGTGCCAGGTGAACTTCACGCACAACTTCGGAACGACGAGCAGCGGCAGCCTCGGGCTCGCAGACTGCCAGGTCTCGGATGGGAGCTTCATCGACTTCTGGTCCGTCGCGCTGCCATCGACAGGGACGTACCTCTTTACCGAGACGTCGAACGTGATGGACAGCTATCTGCTGCTGCTCACGCCCGATCTTCACGTCATCGCGCAGAACGATGACGCCGCGGCGAACACCAAAAACTCGCGCATTAAAGCGATCCTGCCTGCCAGCAATTTCGTGATTGGCGCAAATTCCTTCAGCGCGATCGAGACGGGACCTTATGTGGTTGCGTCAGCCGCTGATCAGAGCCAGGTGACGGATTGTGAGGACGTCTTTGTCGCGCCGGGTATCGCCACCGACCAGAATCTCCAAACCACCGACTGCAATCTGAGCGGATTCCTGTCCGACGACTTCATCATCTTCCTGAACACCGGTCAAAAGATCACGGTCACCATGACATCACCGGCGATCGATCCGTATCTGGAGCTCTACTCCCTGCAGGGAAGCGCCGCGCTCGTGGCTTCCAATGACGATGCGGATGGTACAACCAAGAATTCGTCATTGACGTACACTGCACCGAACTTCGGTTACTACTTCGTCAAAGCGCGAACCACCAGCACTGGAACAACCGGCGCCTACACGCTCACGATCCAGTAAGCGCTATTCTTTCTTCGCCGAGTCGAGCGCGAAGAACGGAGACCGCACAACCGGGCGATTCTGATCGTAGGATCGCCTGGTCAATAGCGCGATGGTGCTGTCGCTGCCGAGCCATCTGTCGACCGCAGTCGAGTCGAGCAACTTGTAGCGACGAGCCAACTCTTCGCGATACCACTTCGCGGGCAGCAGCGGGACCGTGACGATCGTCACATCACGGCGCGTACCTTCTGCCTGCTGCAGATACCAGAGCGGATAGGTATCGTTGTCTCCGAGGGAGAGCATCACGCCCGATGGCGGCACCTTGGTCAGCATCTCGGCTTCGTCCGCGCGCGCCTTCTCTTCGACGGGATCCGTTCTGCGATCGACCGCGCCCCAGTTGAATAACCCAGGCAGGATTGGGAGAATGGCAAGCAGGTAGCTGAACGGAACTATCATCCGACGCGCCAGGGTCGCTGCGCCATAGCCCGCCCACGCGCCCCAGACCACGAACGCCCAGAAGAAGAAGTAATCACGCTCACGCGCTTCATGCTGCGCTGCTGGCGGCAAAATGCCGGCGCCGAATGAAGGACCTGCTTTCAGATTCAGATAAGCCACTACGCCGACGGTGGCGACAACGAACAACAACAGCAGTGCACGCCAGCTGCGACGGTCTACACCGCGGTGTGCGATCGAGCCGTACAGTCCAACCAGTGCGTACACAACGGTGATTGGAGTGCGCCACCAGCTTGGTGGTGCCGCTGGTGCCAGGCCTTTGGCGAATTGCCAGTCGGCGTACTCGACGAGATTTCCCAACTGGAGATACGCGGGCGCCTGGCGGGGCCAGAGGGGCGGCACCGCGTACTGTCGCCGCAGCAAAACGTCGACGAAGTGTCCGAACGTCGACGGGTTTCCCTGATTGATGGCGGGATCGTGCGCCGCGCGGATGTAGAGAAATGCGACGCACGACATGCCAACGAGAACAACGATAATTCCGGCCCGCAGCAGCTTCATGAACGAATGCGCTTCGCGACGCCCATCCGCGTAACGTCTTCCGACAGGTACGGCGAAGTAGCCATCGCCGGTGCTGAAGACGAGCAGAATCGCGCTTGGCACCACGAGCAGCGCGATCAAATGCAGAGACCACGCGAGACCTGCCAGGTACGCTGACAGCAGCGCCCATCGCGCATCGCTGTCGATGCCAGCGTGATCGGCCGACCACAGGATCAGGCAACCGAACAGAAACGCCAGCGCATAGACCTCGGTCTCGGTCGCATTCAGCCACAACGTCGACATCAAACCGGCGGTGAGTCCAGCAGCGATGGCAGCGACGCCATCTTCAGTCCACTTCGCGAACAGACTGGTGAGAATTCCGCAGCCAAACGCTGTCGACACCGCGCTCAACAGATTGATTGCGCGCGCGAAGCCGAACACCGATCCGAAGATCAGGCTCCAGACTTTGCCGATTAGGATGTAGAGCGGAGTGCCCGGCGGGTGCGGAATACCCAGCGAGTGGATGGCCGCGAGAAACTCACCCGAGTCCCACAGCGTGACGCCGGGAGCGAGGGTGAGCATGTAAACGAAAAGGAGCAGAACGGCGGTCGTCCAACCCGGCGAAGGAAACCGTCTTATCGGATGAGCCTCGCGCTAGAGGGGCGAGTCAAAAAATAATCGACTCTTCGGGCGTGAGCGCCCAGGATGCGTCGAGCGCCAGGCGGTTTGGGCGAACCCGATGGACGCGGAAGATTCTTGCTCCCGCATGAAGCGCCGCGACATTGACGCCGACAGTAGTCATATCCCGCTCTTCGTGCGAAATGTTCTGCGGCGCGAGGGTCGTTCCCGAGGCTGGGCTCCCCGTGATCGTGGTATACCGAATGAGCTCGGCGATGAAGCGTTTGCGTGACGCACCGATGAATACTGGGTAGCCGAGTGCGACAATGCGCGGAAGCTCGACCATCACTGCCAGGGAATGTGCCGTCTTCTTGGAGAAGCCGATCCCCGGATCGATGGCGATGCGCGTCGGATGAATTCCGGCCGACTCCGCCAACTGAACGCTTTCTTCCAGCTCCGAAATGATCTCCCCAACGACATCCTCGCCATACACAGCGTTGTCGTAGCTGGCCATGTCGGCGACGGTACCGCGCGAGTGCATCAGCACGACACTGCAACCAGCCTCTGCGCAAACCCCGGCCATCTGCGGATCGAGCGACATCCCCGAAACGTCGTTCACGATCGACGCGCCCTCAGCGAGCGCTGCCTTTGCGACTTCGGCTTTCACGGTGTCGATCGAGATCGGGATCTCACTCCAGCGCGAACGGATGCCCCGAATCACCGGCAGCACACGTTTCATTTCGTCGCGCGGTGGAACCGGTCTGGCGCCGGGGCGCGTGGATTCACCACCGACATCGATTGCATCGGCGCCTTCGGAGATAAGTCGATCTGCCTGAGCGATCGCACTTTCGGTGGAAACGAAATTACCCCCGTCGCTGAAGCTGTCGGGGGTAACGTTGAGGATTCCGAAAATCATTGGCCGCTGTGACTTTGACGGCCACGTGAATGTCACGCCGGCGCAACCTCCGGTCCGCCAAAGAGAGGCGGCTTCGACGGCTTCGGATGCATCACCGGCGTCGTCAGCTGCGGCGCGCTCGGCGGCGGACTGATCGGACGCGGCGGCAAAGTCTCGCCGCGCGCAAGCGCCAGCACTTCGTCACCGGTCAAAGTCTCACGATCGAGCAACGCGCTGGCGACGGTGTGCAGCAGTTCCATGTTCTCCTGCAGAACGTGCGTCGCGCGCGCATAGGCCTCGTTGATCACGCGTGAGACTTCAGAGTCGACGAGCTGCGCGGTGCGCTCCGAAACCTCGCGCCGGGTTTGCAGCTCACGACCAAGGAATAGCTCCTGCTCGTTGTCACCAACCAGCACCGGGCCGACTGCATCGGACAAACCCCACTGCGACACGTAGCGGCGCGCCAAAGCCGTCGCCTGCTGGATGTCGCTCGCCGCACCCGTCGTCACCCGATCGCGTCCAAAGACCAATTCCTCGGCGACGCGACCACCGTACGCTTTGACGAGATTCGCCTCGAGCTGTTCGCGCGTGACGGAGACGCGATCGTCTTCCGGCAATGTCCACGCAACGCCGAGCGTGCGACCGCGCGGCACGATCGTGACTTTGTGCAGCGGATCGTTGCCTTTGACTTTGATGGCGCAGATGGCGTGTCCGCCTTCGTGATAGGCGGTGAGCTTTCGCTCGTCGTCCTTCATCACCATCGACTTACGCTCGGCGCCCATCATGACTTTGTCTTTCGCATCCTCGAGATCGGCCATGTAGACCTTGTCGTGATTGCGACGGGCAGCCAGCAACGCGCCTTCGTTGACGAGGTTAGCCAGATCGGCGCCGGCCATACCCGGAGTTCCGCGAGCGAGGGTGGTGACGTCGACGTCGTCCGCCATCGGCTTGTTGCGAATGTGCACGCGCAGGATGCCCTCGCGTCCGCGCAGGTCGGGCGAATCAACGACGATCTGTCGATCGAAACGACCCGGTCGCATCAGCGCTGGATCGAGCACATCAGGCCGGTTCGTCGCCGCGATCAGAATGACGCCATCGTTGGACTCGAAGCCGTCCATTTCCACCAGCAGCTGATTGAGCGTCTGCTCACGCTCGTCGTGACCGCCGCCAAGTCCGGCGCCACGATGGCGGCCGACGGCGTCGATCTCGTCGATGAAGATGATGCACGGCGCGTGTGCCTTGCCCTGCTCGAACAGGTCGCGCACGCGACTGGCGCCGACGCCAACGAACATCTCCACGAAATCGGAACCCGACATCGAAAAGAACGGTCGACCAGCTTCACCCGCGACTGCGCGCGCGAGAAGGGTCTTGCCGGTTCCCGGCGGACCAACCAGCAACGCACCCTTGGGCAGACGGCCGCCGAGTTTGGTGAATTTCTGGGGATCCTTCAGGAACTCGATGATCTCCTGCAGCTCGACTTTGGCTTCATCTGCGCCGGCGACATCATCAAATGTCACCTTGGGCGTGTCGCCGGTGAGGAGTTTTGCTTTGGATTTGCCGAAGCTGAATGCTTTCGCGCCTCCGGCCTGCATCGAACGGAACAGGAAGAACCAGATTCCGAAGATGAGCAGATACGGGAAGAGGCTGATGAGAATCGTCGTGAACGAAGGACGGGCATCCTCAGCCTGGATCTGCACGCCGTGTTCGCGCAGGCGTGCGACTTCGTCGCTCGAATTCTCGGTCGGCAGCAGAACCTTGAACTTCGAGACGAGGCGGCCTTTAACCGGAACTTTCTGCTTGAACTCACCGGTCAGCAGACGTCCAGCCTGAATCGTCACCTTGTCGATGTTGTTCCGCTGCAGCTCCTGGTCGTACTGAGGAGTGTACGAGATCTCTGGCGCGGCCTCGGACCCCTTCCCGGAGAACTGGATGATCGCGACGGGCACCAATATCACAAAAACCCAGAACGAGAGCTGTTTGGATACCTTGCTCCAGTTCGTCGGTTTCTTTGGCGTCTTGTTCGGCATTTGTATTGGCATTACTGCAAACTCGCTATATACGGCAGATGGCGGAAATTCTCCGCGTGATCGAGCCCATATCCAACCAGAAATTCATTCGGAGCATCAAAACCAACGAACTTCGTATCGAACTTCAGGTCCCGCGCAATCCGTTTGTGAAGCAACGCGCAAATCTCGAGTGATCGCGGCTTGCGCTCCTGCAGTATAGTCATCAGACGATTCAAAGTGCGGCCCGAATCAACGATGTCTTCCACCAGCAGGATATCCTTCCCCTCGAGTCTCGTTTCAGGGTCATAAACCAGGTTGACGGTCCCGCTTGATATCGTCCCATCGCCGTAACTGGAAGCAACGAGAAAATCGACCTGAAGCGGGCGGCTGATCTGACGTACGAGATCGCTGAGAAAGATGAAACTTCCTTTGAGCAAACCGAGCACCAGCAGGTCGCCGTCGGGATAAGCTGCAGTAATCTCGCGGCCGAGCTCGGCGACTCGACGAGCGATCGCACTCTCGTCGAAGGCAATGCGCTTGACCGCTCGTCCTGACAGCCTCGGGTCGGCTTTCGCGTTTGGAGGCGTCAGCATGCTAGTCATGCGCCCACTTCCCGAAGCGTCGTTCGCGTTGGCCTCCGCACCGCAGCGCGTCGGAGCAACATGTGCTCGCGCGACATCACGATCTCGACCCCGCCGGACAGCTGAATTGCACCTCCTGTTGCTCCCTTCATTGTAAACTCTGCGGCACGTTGAGTTCCGCGTCTATCCATGACTACGCTCGCGCGCGCGGCCAGCGCGGGCCAAAGCACACGCAGTGATTCGGCGTCGTAACCACGCAGGCTGGAGCGGCTGATGCGCAGGCTGCCATAGCCTTCGGGCGAAGCTTCGAACGGTGGCAGAATCTGATCGAGTGATCGCCTCCAGTCCGCCGCTGCGCGCGCGAGCGCCAGCAATTCATCTGGAAACTCCGGCCGCCGCCGCACGATGGATGGCAGAATGTCCAGTCTCACCCGATTGCGCAGGTGTTTGCGGTCGGCGTTGGAGGGATCTTCGACGTAACGAATGCGATTCTCGCGCGCGTAGCGCTCCAGGGTGGCGCGACGCAGGGCAAGCAGCGGTCGAATCACTTCGGATTCGGCGTACAGCCCGGCGAGCCCCCGGGGTCCGGCCTCGCGCAGAATGCGCATGAAAACCGTTTCGACCTGGTCGTCGAGAGTATGAGCAGTAAAGACTGTCGCGTGGTGAGCCGCGGCGGTCCAGCGCAGGAATTCCCACCGCGCGCGCCGCCATTCTTCTTCACGCGTGCCTTTGGTCGCGGCCTGACCAGTGACGCACTTGAGGCCGAGGCGCGCGCTCTCACGCTCAACGAGCGCCGCCGCGCGACGGGCAGCCCCGCCCGTTGCGTGATCGAATGTGCCGACGATGACGCGATTTCGTCCTGGCCGATCGAGCCTGGACGCGGCTGTGAGAAGGGCCATCGAATCGAGGCCGCCACTCACGGCAAGCAGAGCGGTCGAGCAATGCTCGAGCGCACTGGCGACCGCGTTTTCGACCTGTGCCGAAACTTCAAACCCGTCGTCGATCATTGTAGCTTTAATCTACCTATCCACGAGGGATTTTCGCTTGGAAACTCACGGTCCCATTGGCACACTATGGGTTTCGTTTGGCCTGATCGCGTTTTATCTGGCGCTGATCTGGCTCAATACTCTTCTCGGGTTTTTTCTTACTCCGCTATTCGAGATTCCAGCGACGTGGCTCATCGATTGGATAAAGCGCCGGCGTGGGCAGCTGCCGCCGCGGGACGCGGTTAGTTAGCGGGAAGCGGGTTGGGACCGCTTCCCGCTTCTACCAGGGATAAAGTGCCTGGTAATAAGCACGATTACGGAGAATCGTGCGCACGTAATCGCGAGTTTCGACGAACGGGATCCGCTCGGTAAATACCTCTGAATCGTTGGCGCCGGTTTTGGTCGACCACTTTTCGACGCGCGATTCGCCTGCATTGTAAGCGGCAAGCACTTTTACAACCTCCGGATATTTGCGCACCAGCGTGCTGAGGTGCGCGGTGCCGAGCTTGATGCTGACGTCGGGGTCGTAGAGTAGATCCGGATTCCAGGGACCGATTCCCTTTTGCGCCGCGAGCGACTTGCCGACATCCGGCATCAGCTGCATCAGCCCACGCGCTCCGGCGGGCGAGGTTGCCTGTGGATTAAAGTTCGATTCCTGGCGGATGATGCCGGCAACCAGCGCCGGGTCGAGGCCGTTTTCCTTCGCGCTGGAGATTAAAGTCTCGCGCTCGAGCACCGGGAAATAGAGCCGGAAGTTTTCCGGGCTGTAGCCGATTTCGTCGAGCGCTCTCCTGCCCAGCGAGATCGAGCGTGACGACTGATCGGATCCAGCGAGCGCATGCGCCGTTGCCACCATTCGCCGCTGATCGGTGAGCGCGTCACGAAAGAGCCGATCCTCCTCGAAGCCGGCCTCGAGATCCATCCCGACATCCTTCAAGCCGACGACCCGATTTACTGCGGAATCAACCGCTGGGATGTGCGCGTAATTCGGCGGCGAGCGATCCGGAGCAACGAGCGTCGTGTCGAGCCGCTTTGCCGCCAACACCGCGTAGTAGCTGAGCGGTTCCTGCTTGATGATGGTGCGCCAGCGCTGGCTGGCTTTGGTTTTATTGCCCAGCGTGGAATAAGAGCGCCCTGCCCAATACAGCGAGGCGAGCGCGTCGGTGCTGTTCGAGTCTTTGGCGTACAGCGAGTCGAACTCTGCGATGGCGCCGCGACGATCTCCCCGGATGTAGGAGATCATGCCGGCTCGAAAGCGTGCGGTGGCAGCGTGGCGGCCGGTCGGGAATCGCCGCAGCAGGTTCATCAGCGCCTGGCGCGCATCCTCGTCGCGGTTTTCATCGGTGGCGAGATCCGCGAGCAGCAGCAACGCCGACGCGGAGCTGGTGTCTTTGGGATACGCCGTTGTTATCGCCCGGAGGGTTGCCCGTCCCGCGTCAGTATTGCCGAGCGCGATCTGTGCCCGCGCCCGCTGATACTGTGCGGCGGCGGCGAGGTTGGCGGGCGATCGAACTCGCGTGAACTGATTGGCGGCATCAGCGAACCGTCGCAGTCGAAACAGCATCGACGCATAGGAGAAGTTGTCGCTTACGTCGCCCAGACCGGCGGCAGTCGCCTTTGCGTATCCTTTTGCTGCTCGCTCCGGAACGCCCGCTTTACTGGCAGCGCGCGCGATGGCGAGCTCTTCGCCAGGCGTCGTTGTCGGAAAAACCTTGTCGAACAGGTCAATCGCTTCACGAACGTCGCCCGAATTCCCGGACGTCGAGATGAACGCGAGCATATCGCCGCGCGCGGCGGCCCGGGATGCGCTATCGGATGGAGGATTTACACGCAGTCGTAGCGCGTCGAGCCTCTCACCGGCAGCGGTGTACGCGCGAATGGCGCCGGCGAGGTCGTGCGCACGCTCGCGCGCGATTGCCTCCGTGACAGGAATGCGCGCCTTGGCGACATCGCTCCGAATCCTGGCGAAATATCCGGCGCGTTGAGCGCTGTCAGAGGTTACGCCCGCCGCCCGCAAATAAAGCCAGTCTGAGAGCTGCGGCAGTTTCGCTGCCGCATCGGCGTACGCTGCGCGCGCCTGATCGAGACTGTCCGCCCGATCCAGCTCGCGTGCGCGAAGCACGAGCGCGCGCAGGTCGGCCGGTAAGACGTGGACCGCGGTATCGCCGGCGAGAATTCTTGCTGAATCGCTCTGCGCAGTTTTCGGATCCTGGCACGCTGCCGATGTCAGCACGAGTGCGAGGAGCGGAATGATTTGTATCGCTAACGCCAACGCGTATGATCTCCATCGAGCAGTTTGTTGGCTTCCTCGGGTCCCCAGCTGCCTGATGGATAAGTAGGCAGGCTCTGTACGGGATGCTTGTCCCAATAGTCCAGCACCGGATCAATGATCGACCACGCCATCTCGACTTCGTCGCTGCGCGTGAACAGCGTCGGGTCGCCGATCATGCAATCCAGCAGCAATGTCTCGTATGCCGGATGCGCGTCGTTGCCGAATGCCTCGGCGTATGTGAAGTCCATGTCGACGGGGGTGATTTCCAGACCGGGCGTGAGCTCGTGCATTGCGCCCGGCGTCTTCACCTGGAATCGCAACGAAATGCCTTCATCTGGCTGCACCCGCAGCACCAATACGCTCGGCGACATCTCTTCAACCGTCTTCTGTCCAAACAACAACAGCGGCGGCGAGCGGAATTGAATCGCGATTTCGGAAATACGTTTCGCCATTCGCTTTCCGGATCGTAGATAGAATGGAATGCCCTTCCACCGCCAGTTGTCGATGAGCACTTTCATCGCCGCGTAAGTAGGTGTCAGCGAGTGGGGGTTTACGTCGGGTTCGCTGGTGTAGGCGGGCACTGATTTGCCGTCCATAGTGCCAGCCGCATACTGCGCGCGAACAGCCGCGGGCGGACAGTCGTCGTGGATGAGATCGCGCACCGCGTGCAGCACCTTCACTTTCTCGTCGCGCACCGAGTCCGCGGTGAATGAGCTCGGCGGCTCCATGGCTGCCAGCGTCAGCAGTTGCAGGAGATGATTCTGGAACATGTCGCGCAGTACGCCCGCTTCTTCATAGTACTTGCCGCGGCCCTCTATCCCCACCGATTCTGCCGCCGTGATCTGGACGTGCGAGATGTAGTGTCGGTTCCAGAGCGGCTCGAAGATCGAGTTGGCAAAGCGGAATACAAGGATGTTCTGAACGCTCTCTTTGCCGAGGTAGTGATCGATGCGGTAGATCTGGTGCTCACCGAACTCGTCGAGCACGAGCCGGTTTAGTGCACGCGCGGAGTCGAGGCTGGTGCCGAACGGCTTCTCGACGACAACGCGCACCCACGGCCGCTCCTCGTACGAATGGGTTCGCCAGGCGAGCTTGCTCGTGCAAAGGTGCTTGAGCGTCGTCTCGAAAACGCTGGGTGGAATGGCCAGATAAAAGAGCCGGTTGCGATCGTGCTGCTCCGATCTGCCTTCGATCTCCTTCAGACGCTGGTCGATGTTTGCGTACGCAGTGTCCTTGGTAAAATCACCGCCGGCGTAGAAGGTGCGCTGACACAGCCACTGCCAGACGTCGTCCTTGATGCGATGGATCTCGTCGGACTTGCTCATAGCATCACGCATGATCGCGCGATAGCTGTCGTCGCTCTGCTGATCGCGGGCGACACCGAGCAGAGCAAAGTTGTCAGGCAGCAGCTTCTGTTCGGCCAGGTAGTAAATCGCCGGTATCAGTTTGCGCTTGGTGAGGTCGCCCGCGCCGCCAAAGATGACCAGCGTGCAGGGGTCGGCTTTGTCACGGCTCCCACGGCGGCGTGGCGCGCGGACGAGGGGAACAGCGTGTGGCGTCTTCATGATTTCTTTACCGCGTGTCCGCCGAATTCGTTTCTCAACGCTGCGATCACCTTCGCCGAGAAGGAGTCGGCCTGGCGTGAGCGGAGTCTCGTCAGCAACGAAAGTGTAATCACCGGCGCCGGTACATCGAGATCGATCGCCTCCTGAACGGTCCAGCGTCCCTCGCCTGAATCCTCCACGTAGCCGCGCAAATCCTTGAGGTCGCCATCCCTGGCGAACGCGTCTTCCGCGAGCTCGTTAAGCCAGGATCGCACCACGCTGCCGTGGTTCCAGACGCCGGCAATCTTGTGCAGATCGAGCTTGAACTCCTTCGAAGCGTGCAAAATCTCGTAACCCTCCGCGTATGCTTGCAGCATGCCGTACTCGATGCCGTTGTGAATCATCTTCACGTAGTGGCCCGACCCGGGCGGCCCCATGTGCGCGTAGCCGTCCGTGGGCGCCAGGGTGCGGAAGATGGGCTCGCACAACGCGAATGCTTCAGGGGATGCGCCGATCATCAGGCAATAACCGTTCGCCAATCCCCAGACCCCGCCGCTGGTTCCCGAATCGACAAAGTGAATTCCTTTCGGCTGCAGCTCGGCGGCGCGGCGCATGGAGTCGTGGAAATTCGAGTTGCCGCCGTCAATGATGACATCGCCTTTCGACATGCCGGGCAGGAGCTGACTGATCGTCTCGTCGACGGGCTTCCCCGCCGGCACCATGATCCAGACAACGCGAGGGCTCTTCAGGTTGGAGAGGACTTCCTGAAGCGTGTGAGCGGCTTTCGCGCCGAGCGCCTCGTATTTCTGCACCGTCGCCGGGGCGCGGTCGAAGGCGACAACTTCGTGGCCGCCCTTCATCAGACGCTCCGTCATGTTGCCACCCATTTTTCCAAGGCCAATCATCGCGAGACGCATCGCTCAGACTCCGGAAAGTTGCATTTCGAATAAGTGCTCGAGATCGCCGCGTAACTGTGCCGGCGATTTGAACAGAATCACGTTCATCCCCAGGGATTTCGCGGGCGTGAGATTCTGCTGACGATCGTCGATGAACAATGCCTTCGCCGGTTCGCACTGCGCGATGCCAAGCGCGCTGTTGTAGAACCGCCGCAGCGGCTTTCTCACACCGAGCCAGCACGAACTTAGAAACGCATCGAAAATAGTGCGCAGCTGGAAACGCTCGATACGGTGGATGTTGAGCTCCTCAGACTCGTTGTTGAGCGTCATCATCGTAAATCGTGCTGTCTCAGCGAGTGCTCGGGCGACGGCGATCGCTTCAGGATGCGGCTCGCTCTGGTCCAGCATGAAGCGGCTGAACTCGGCGCGCGTGAAGTCGCGCCGCGCATAAAACACCGTGTTGTCGAGATACTCGTCGAGCGTGATACGCCCCTCTTCCCACTCGCCAACGACTTCCTCGTGCCGCCACTGGAATTCATCGGCATCGAGATGAAACCGTGCAACCGCCTGCGCGCGTTCTCCCCTGTCCCAACCGTTTGAGCCGAGGACGCCGCCGATGTCGAAAAAGATGTGGCTGATCTCTGTCATGCGATGAGCACTGCGCGCGCGGGTGCGCCGTCGCAACCTGCCAGACGCAGCGGGAGGCAGATGAACTCGTATTCGCCGGGCGGCGGCACGGAGAGATCCAGTCCTTCGATGATGACTACCGACTTCTCGAGCAATGTGCGATGCGTGCGATGGTGCCCGGAATGGAATTGTTCGATCGAGAGATAATCGACGCCCACCAGCTCAATGCCGTTGTCGACGAGGTACTGCGCGCCGTCGGGCGCGAGGAAAGTGTAGTCGGGAACGAATTCCTTTTGCGACAACAATGCAGAATTGCGAGTGCGAATGAGCACACGCTTCTGATCCTTCAGGTTCTTCGTTTTCAGATGCTCGGCCGTTACCGAACGCACATCGTCTGGAAAAGCGATCAGCGTTGCCGGACCGATCAGTCGCTCCAGCGGGATCTTGTCCACCGGCTGCCCGTCGTCGAAAAAATGTCGCGAGGCATCGGCGTGCGTGCCGGTGTGCGATCCAAATCGAATTAACGAAACGTTGGCGCTCGCGCCCCTGGCGACGGCTTGTTGCAGCTCGATGTCGATTCCCGGGTTTCCCGGATAGACCAATCCGCCGGTTCGAATGGGAACCGAGACGTCGTAGATGCGGCTCACAGCCGGAATGAAAGCAACAGTCGTGCGAGTGCTATGATGGAAGACTCGTCGATTCGCTGGCGCTGAGAATGAAGCGCGGGATCGCGGCCTCGAAAGGTGTTCCGTCCTGACGCAGGAAGCCATAGTGGCCTTCCATCCAGCCTTCACCTGATTTGAGGATACAGAAGCTCTGGTACTCGTGCACCGCGCCGGGCATGATCGTCGGTTGCTCCCCGACAACACCTTCGCCGATGACTTCGGTGTCCACGCCTTCCCCCACGGAGTCGTGAATCAGCCAACGTCTGGTAAGAAGCTGCGCCGCGAGCTTGCCAACGTTCTCAATGCGCACGAAGTACGCGAAAACGTAGTGGCTCTGGGATGGTTCGGAGTGATCGCGAAGGTAGACGGGCCGAACCGTGACACGAATTCCTTCCGTCTCTCTGTAGAAGAAAGATCTCGCGGTCATGACTGCAAGTTAGTCGCAGCATCCTGAAAAAACGAACGAGGCGTCGGTTGAGCCGACGCCTCGTTCTGGTAAAACGCTGCTACCAGATAACTGGTCGCACCGAATCTGGTCGTACCATTGGATCACCCGGTTTGCAGCCCCAGGCTGCCGCAAATTCGGGCATGTTGGACAGCGGACCGTTGGTTCTCCAACGTGCCGGCGCGTGGGGATCGGTGTTGATACGAAGCCTCAACGCTTCGGGCGTCGCGTTCGATCTCCAGATTTGCGCCCAAGCGAGGAAAAATCGCTGCTCGGGCGTAAAACCATCGATCAGCGGCGGACGCCCCTTCTGCGCCAACGCCTTCTCCAACGCAGTGTACGCGATCGAGAGTCCGCCGAGGTCGGCGAGATTCTCACCGAGCGTCAGCTTGCCGTTCACGTGCAGCGAATCGAGCACCGTGTACGAGTCGAACTGAGACGCGACGAGCCCGGTTCCTCTGTGGAACTGATCGAGATCGGATGCGCTCCACCAGTTCTTCAGGTTGCCCTGCGCGTCGAACTGCGCGCCCTGATCGTCGAAGCCGTGCGTCATCTCATGACCGATCACGGCGCCCATACCGCCGTAATTCACAGCGTCGTCGGCGTTGGGATCGAAGAACGGCGGCTGCATGATTCCCGCCGGGAATACGATCTCGTTCAATTGCGGGCTGTAGTACGCGTTGACCGTCGCCGGCGTCATTCCCCAATCACTGCGGTCGAGTGGCTGACCGATCTTCGCCAGATCACGCCGGCGCTCGTACTGCCGAACCGCCATCACGTTGTTGTAAAACGGACCGGGCTTGATGGTGAGCGTCGTGTAATCACGCCATTTGTCGGGGTAGCCGATCTTCTTGTTGAACGCGGCGAGCTTGGTGGTCGCCATCGCCTTGGTGGAGTCGCCCATCCAGCCACGCGTCTGCAGCCGCTCGCGGAACACCGACTGAAGATTGTTCACCATCTCCAGTGCGCGCGCCTTCGCCTGCGGCGTGAAGTACTGCGCCACGTAAGCCTGGCCGAGCGCGTCTCTCATCCCGAAGTCGGCGGCACGGGCGCAGCGCTTGTCGCGAGGCAGCTGTTCCTTGGCGCCACTGAGCGTGCTGCCGAACCGGAAGTCTTCGTTGACGAATGCGGAGCTCAGATTTGGCGCGGCGGTATCGAGAATTCTCCAGCGCAGGTATGCCTTCCAATCCTCGAGTGGCACCGAAGCCATGAGGCTGTCGACGGCTTTGAGGAACTCGGGATTCTGCACGTTGACGGTCGAGATGTTCGCGTGACCTTCGCTCGTAAAGAAGCGCGGCCAATCGAAATGGGGAGCCAGCTGCGACAGCTCGGCGGCGCTCATCTTGTTGTAATTGCGATTCGGATCGCGGAGCTCAACGCGGCTTCTCGCCGGTCTGGCCAGCGCCGTCTCGACTGCCACCACGCGCTGCGCGTCGCTCGCCGCCTGCGCCTGACTCTGGCCGATCAACTGGAACATCTTCGCGATATGATCGACATAGCTGGACCTAATGTCGGCGTACCGCTTGTCCTGGTTCAGGTAGTACTCGCGATCGGGAAGCGTGAGACCGCCCTGTCGAATACCGGCGATGACGTCAGTGCTGTTCTTGGCATCCTGCTGGGCGCCAAAACCGAATACCGCGGGAATTCCTTCCGAGTGCAACCGCGCTACTTGAGCCTCCAATTGCCCGCGATTGGTGATCGCGGCAACGCGCGCGAGCTCGGGCTGAATGGGCTGATACCCAGCGCGCTCGGCGCCGGCGGAGTCCATGCACGAGGAGTAGAACGTGGCCAGCTTGCGCAGATCGGCGTTCGCCTGCTTGTCGCCGGTCGCGGCGGCATTCCGTAGAATCGTCAGCAGATTGCTCTGATTGTTCTCGGACAGCTCAGCGAAGCTGCCCCACACCGGGTACGCTGGAGGAACGGGGTGTGACTTGATCCACCCGCCGTTGGCGAACTCATAGAAGTCCGTGCAGGCGGAAACTGATCGATCGAGGTTAACTGGATCCAGCGGCTTGGTTTGCATCGGCACAGCATTCTGTGCCGCCGCCGAGCCGCTGAGCAAAACGATTAACGCGAGCGCACGGGTGGGGGTGGCGAAACGCATTCTGATTTCTCCCTGAGATTTGTTCAACAATCCACCATAACCGGCCAATACGGATGAAGTCCAGACCTGCTGAGATCTGTTAGGTACGCGTCATCGACTTCCGGCGAGGAGCCTTTTTCTTCTTCATTCTCGGTTCTGGCTTCATGATCGTGCCTCGACAGTTATCGGCACCACAACGACAGAAATAGAACTTCTCCAGCTCGTCGTCGTTCTCGCCGGTGCGCTCGTACTGGTAATCGTAGGCGAGCTCGGTACCCGGGTAGATGCTGCGCTTGGCGTAGATGAAAATGCGCTTGTTGCGAATGATCGCCTCGCAATTCGGATCGCAGGAATGGTTGATGAAGCTCGCATCTCCACCACCGGCTGAAATCGCGCCGTCGACGACGGTTTTCTTGTCGAGGGTGAAAAGGAAGGTGTGGTGTCGCTTCATGTGCGTATCGTCGTAGCGGCGATCCGCCTCGCGATTGCTGATGCGCTCGCCTGTGTACTCGATGATGCGCGTTCCCTTCCGTATGTAGCGCGCGGCAAAAACGCCACGCCCATGAATGCCCGATTTGCGAACCACGTACAGTGGCTCGCGGCCGTTGTTCGACATTTCCTTGGGTTGTTCGAATCAGGATCTGGTCGATGCGACTATGAGGCCAGAGCACTCGCCGAGCCCAATGCGCGCGGCTCCTTCACGTTGCAGATAGGCGTGCATGATGATCTCGTCGCCGTCGTGCAGAAACTTTCTTTCTTCACCGGTCGGCAGCGTCACTGCCTCGGCGCCGCGCCGGGTCAGCTCCAGCAGGCAGCCCTGTGAATGGGCGTCGGGACCGGAAACCGTTCCGCTCGCAAACAGATCACCAGGACGCAGGTTGCAGCCGTTGCTGGTGTGGTGAGTCAGTATTTGCGCCGGCGTCCAGTACATATCAGCGAGTGAAGCCGTGCTGAGCTTGAACGGACGCAACCGGCCTTCGCGCATCAACAGCGAGCGAATGTAGACCTCGATGTTGAGATCGATGCCGCCTTCGTTGCGATCCTTGTCCGACGAGAGGTAAGGCAATGGCCTGGGATCGCTGGGCGGACGGAAGAATGCAGGCACCCGATACGGCTCGAGCGCTTCCCAGGTGATAACCCACGGTGAGACGGTCGTCGCGAAATTCTTCCCGAGAAACGGTCCCAGTGGCTGATATTCCCAGGACTGGATGTCGCGCGCCGACCAGTCATTGACGAGACACAAGCCGAAGATGTGATCTTCGGCTTCTTCTATAGGTATTGACTGACCGATTTCGTTGCCGGCGCCGACGAAGAATCCAACCTCGGCTTCGTAGTCGAGCATCTCCGTCGGGGCAAACGTCGGCGTTTTCTCACCGGTCGGGAGAAGCTGACCCTTGGGACGTCGCACCTCGCTGCCGCTCGGAACGATCGACGACGTGCGTCCGTGATAACCGATCGGCACATACTTGTAGTTCGGCATCAGCGGGCTGTCCGGCCGGAACAGCTTACCGACGTTGGTCGCGTGGTAGATCGAAGCGTAGAAATCGGTGTAGTCGCCGATTTGAGCAGGCAAGAACAGATCTGCTTCCGCCATTGGAACGAGCGCGCCCGGTGGCAGCGGGTTGATTCCGCCGCTGTCGCCCGGTGTTCCAGACAGGAGCTGACTCAGTCGCCCGCGAAATTGCGAGAGCGCATCGCGCGGCGCCTGCATCAGCTCGTTCAGATTCGGCCGGTCGCACCAGCGGGCGACGTCACGAGCGGCGCCGGTCCAGAGGTTCGCGCTCAGGGATTCGCCGATGTCGACGATCTGATCACCGATGGCGACGCCGACGCGACGCTCGCTGTCTCCTTTTCGCGAGAACACGCCGAAGGGAAGATTCTGGATTGGAAAGTCGGTGTCCGGTGAGTTCGCCGATTCGATCCACGAAGTAAGCGACGGGTCGTGTGTTTCGTTCACGTGCGGGCGGGTGTGCGTGGTGTGCGAGCAAAAAACGGTTGCAGCTCGTCGATTGGCTCGCGGAACGAGCAGGATCCGAAAGAGATCGCGTCATGGGAGCGAACGTCGGCGAGCTGCGCGGCAGTGATGCGTTTGTCGCGCCACTGCAGATAATCATCGCCGAACTCGAATGCGTTGGCGTTCGTTTCCTCGAGTGCCGCCTGTGCGACATCCTCACCTTCGCCGGCAGCGATCAGCGCCGCGGCGATGAATACGTTGAGAAATCCATACATCGTTCCCTGCACGCTTCCCTGCTCGTAAGTCAATCGGTACTGACCACGCAGTGGATGATGGAGACCGGCAGTGGCCTTGAAAGGCACCGATTCGGCGTGGCACGCGATCATGAAGTCGATGATCGGCTGCGGCGAAGGAAAGGCTTCGACGGTGATGCCTCCCGTGCGAACCTTGGCGCGTGAAGAGACCTCTCGAATCGCGTGCACGAGCGATCTCACATCGGCGCCAAGGGGAATCTCGAAGTAGGAGGTAAAAGTCCGCGGCAGATCCCGCTGCTGATTGGCAATTTCCTCGATGGTGCTGGCTTTCAATTCGGCGACTTCGATCGTCGCCAGGCCGCGTCGGGACCTCGCAGCATGTCGCGCGTTGAACTTGCCCATCGCCTCGGCGGCATGTCGCACGTCGTCCGCAACTAGCACGCTGATCCGCCACGGTTTTGATGAGCCGGTGCGTGGGAACAAGTCAGCCGCTGCGTCCTCGAGCTCCTCGAGCCTCGCGAAAGGAACGATGAACCTGCCCAATGCCGATCGGTCGGGGCCACGCAGATATTCGCCGTAGTTCTCGACGGCAGTCTTCATGTCTTCGCCGGCGGGCGGAAACAGCCCGGCGTAGTCGATCAGTTCGCTAAGCAGCGCCTCACGGATTTTCACGCGGTGATGTCGACGTCGGCGTCAGTCATTCACAAAAAATAATTGACCGCGACAGGTGAACGAAACTCACCGGTCGGACAGGCGCCGGACAAATTTGAGTCCCGACCAGGTGTCGTCGATGGCGCAGACTTTGACATCGACCAGACCGTTAGCGAGACCGAAGTCACGCACGACGTTCTCGTTGAGATCGGTTGCCACTCCCGACGTTTTCTTCGGCCACGAGACCCACAGCATACCATTCGATTCGAGCCGGTCGCGCAACTTGGGAAAATGTCGCGTCAGCTCCGCTAGCCTGGTTGCAAACAGAAGCGCGAAGTCGACCGTGCCGCGTGGCGCGTCCGCGGCGCCGTCAGGCAGCGCGCCGAGCAGCTCGGGCAGCTGCGGTGGGGCAGCCACGAAGCAGAGTCGCGCACCCGGCTTGATGCCCAGCTTTCTGACGAGCGGAGTTCCCGAGTAGCCGAAGCTGCGTGGAGCCTGAGCGTCAGTCTTTCCGGCTGCCGATTTCTTCGGCGACGAAGACGTCAAGCTTGTCGGCGAATCAGTCGCAATACCAACAGCAGTACCAGGGCGCCGACAAAAGCGACCAGGATCTGGCCACCCATTCCGCCGATCGGCGACGCGACGCCAAGCACGCTGAACAGCCAGCCGCCGATGAACGCGCCAACGATGCCGATAACGATGTCACCAATGATTCCATAGCCGGTGCCACCCATGACCAGTGAGGCAAGAACTCCGGCGACGAGTCCAACTACGATCCAGGCAAGCAGTCCCATGGTGCCCGTCCTCGCGGAAGCGTTAGTGCCACTAGGATAACAAAAAAAGAGCGCTCCGACGAGAGCGCTCTTTCTGCGAGGTCACGTTATTCGACTAGCGTTTGTACTCGTACGACGACGTAGTTCCGTCGCCATTGTCCTCGTCGTAGTTGATCGTGTCGAACTGAATGGTTCCGGTGGCGTACCGCTGGCCAACGCTGTTCTGGGGCGGTGCGGACAACGTGAAGTTGACACCGCTCACCGTATAGGTGCCGGTGCTGATGAACGACCCCGACTGAGAACCATTGAGATTGTCCGTCGCGACGTAATTATTGGTTTCGACGAACGTCCCGTTGCTATTCAGCACCATGGTGCCATCGGTCCACTGGATGGTGCCGCCATTCGGCAGCGCCTGAACCTGCCCCGCCTGGTATGTATAGGTAGCGGGCAGTGTACGACCGGCGAAAACCGTCAATTGATACGTGCCCGAAACATCGCCATATGGGCCGTTGACTGAGTTGTCCGTGCACGCGGCAATTGCCATCACCGCAATGACGCTCAGGAGTATCTTGGTCTGCCTCATGAGCATGCGACCTCGCGCGTTACTGGTTGTCGGAGCCACCACTGCGGCTCGAAAAATTGTGTGCAATGTCTACTCTCTATTCACCATGAGAGCCTGTAAGCTCCCACCAGCCTTACTCTTTGCTCCAATCGTGCCAAACACACACGCATAGTAGGCCCGCCGTAGACGACGGCCAGGCAGAGTTGGTCGCAACACTGTCACACAGATTGACCAGCGGTGTCCCCTCCCGGAGTCACCGACTTTCCCTCACCCGCCGCCACATTCGCAGAATTTCGTCTCGAACCGCGCGCAACAGCGCGTGAGCGATGAGTCTGAGTGGATTGCCGCCGCTGAAAGCGCCGGCAATTGCATAGAGTGCGCGCGGCGGAAACGTTCTGCCTTCGGAGATTGCGTAGATGGGCTCCCACTGTTCCGGATTGAATTTCGCCTTGAACGCGTCGAGGCCGCGAAAATTGTAGAACCGCGCGCCATGCAATCGCAGCCAGCGCAGCGTGAACCGGAGCCATGCCGGTTGCTTGCCGACGTCGGCGTTCGCGCGCTGAGAGAGAGGCGAGAGGCCGAGCGTGATGTACTGCGCTCCCGACGCCGCAACTGCGTTCACTGCCGAATCGAGAAGCAGCTCCGAGGTGCCATTCGGTGCGCTGCGACCGCGCACAATCTGCTCGACGAGCCAGCCGTTCCTCGCCGGAACCGGTGACAAAACGGTGAACGCGACAACGTCGCGGGTGCCGCAGGTTGCGACGAACACCCGCCGATCGGCGAGGTTGCTCAGAGTTTCCGGCTCGACCAGAAAGTGAAGCGGCGGCAAGCCACGCGTCGCCAACCACTCAGCGAGACAGCGCCTGAGCGCGGGATGATTCTCGGCTTGCGCGGACGGCCACTCCGAAACCTTGACGCTCTTGTTTCGCGCGCGGTTGAACTGGGCGCGCAAAGACGCCCGGCGGGCAACTGCGGCCGACCAAGCCTTCGGATTCCAGGACGGTTGCGCACCCAGCAACACGCGCGACCAGGTGGGCTTGGCACTGTATTTGGCATCGAGCCGCTCGCCGGCACCGAAGTAGCAGACGCTCTCGCCATGCTGGTGCGATTCATCCAGAAAACGCGCGGCGATCGAATCGAGCTTGTCCAGCTCGCACACGGGAGCGCCCGCGACAACTCTGGTTGCGCCGTAGCGAACGTAGCCGATCACGCCCGAGCGATCGGGAGGAAACCAGAGATCGATCCCCGGATTTAGGATCTGATACGCGGTCGCATTCCAGCCGTGCGCAAGTACAAGGCGCCGAGCTTCTTCGCTTTCGGCTTCAGTTGGCAGGGTGGTCCTCACGTCGGCCAAAATGTCAAATTGAGGCACCTTCGAGGCAGTCGCAGGCAGCGCGCCAGCGACCTGGATCGCACGCAAGAATTCCTTCACCGCCTGCAATTCGTCGCTCGCCTTCGCTGCGCGTTCCTCCACCGCCGGCGGCTCGTCCAATACTCTGATGGTCCTAGTTTGTATCGACAACAACCGCAGAAAATTCTTTCGCGCGATTGAAGGCGACGAGATGCGTGCGAAGAACCATGATGAGGGTTATCACGGCAACGACGTCGGTGAGCACACCCAGCCGGCGTCGGGGGTAGTAGGTACCTCGTCGGCCTGCTACCCCAGCCACCTCGACGAAATCAAATTCAATTAATGCAGCTATTCGCAACCTCCGCGTTCGCGCCACCACAAAGCCTTCGCCTGAGACGCGACCGCGCTGAACGAATTCTCAACGGGTTGCGCGCAGCTGTCGTTTTCCTGCTTACGGCGGCCGCCCTGATGTACGCGCCGCACCTGTCCCATGCACTCAACATCGCCAACGTGTCGGTTCTCGTGCCGACGCTGTTGTGGACAGTCGCGCAGTACGTCATCTGGTACAAGCGATCCGAGCTCCCGAACTGGCTGTCAGCGGTCAACCCGATCGTAGACGTGACGGCGGTGACCGCAATCATTGGCGGCTACGCGGTCGCACAGTCCGGAGTGCTGGCGCTTCGCTCGCCCATTTTTCTGATGTACTTCGTCGTACTGGCCGGGCGACCGGTTGCGTCCTCGGTACGAAAGGCGGCCTTGATCTCGGTGCTCGCGTTTCTCGAGTACTCGCTGCTCTTGCTGTGGCTGTGGGGCACGAATCGCGTTCCACTGAGTATCGATCCGATCGCCGCCGTGCAGAGCGCGCGGGTAACACCGCTCGATGAAGTCGCAAAGCTGATCCTGCTCGGCGTATTCGGCATCGTCTCTACTTATGCGACGCAGTGGGTAGAGCACCTCGTGCGCGAGGCGAGCAAGGAGTCCGCAGAGCGTCAGCGCGTCGTGACAAGACTGGTGCAGTCCGAGCTCGACACGCTCAAGCTACAGCTCAATCCGCACTTCCTGTTCAATGCATTGAACAGCGCCATCGCGTTGATTGCGTCGGATCCGCCGGCGGCGGAGAGAATGGTCTCCGAGCTGAGCGACTTCCTGCGACTGGTCCTGTCAACCTCGAGCGAGCAGGAAGTACCGCTCGAGCGCGAGCTCGGACTTCTCGATCGCTACGTGGCGATCCAGCGCGTGCGATTCCAGGACCGGCTCACCGTCAATTGCAACATCGAGGACGGAGTGCGTGGCGCGCTGGTGCCCAGCCTTATTCTTCAGCCACTCGTCGAAAATGCGATTCGTCACGGCATCAGTCCACGTGCCGGTGCCGGCTACGTGCAGGTCACTGCGCGTCGCGTCGGCGACAAGCTCGCGATCACGATCCTCGATGACGGAGTTGGAGTACGTGCGCGCCGTTCTCGGGAGCGGTCGCGTGGCAGCGGGCTTGGTCTCACCAACACCACCACGCGTCTGATGCACCTGTACGGGGAGCATCACGAGTTCGAGAGTGGTCCCCGCGCAGAAGGCGGCTACGCGGTGCGCATCAGCATTCCGTTCAAGCTCGGCAGAGTTTCACCCGTTCGTGCGGGAGCCGAGCCGCGGACGGACAACAAATTGGTAACGGCGGTACAGTCATGATCGATCAACCATTGCGTGTTCTCGTGATCGATGACGAAGCATTGGCGCGTCAGCGACTCACTACTCTTCTTTCCCGCGTTCCCGACGTGCAGATCGTCGGCGAATGCCAGAACGGTCTGGAGGCGGTCGCGGGAATTCGTGCTCACGCGCCCGACCTCGTCTTCCTCGATGTGCAGATGCCGGAGCTCGATGGCTTCGACGTGATCACCGAAGTCGGCACCGACAAAATGCCGCCGGTGATTTTCGTGACGGCGTTCGACGACTACGCCGTGTCGGCATTCGAGTTCGGCGCATTCGACTATCTGCTCAAGCCAGTCGATCACGTCCGCTTTCATCAGACGCTGGATCGCGCCAAGAAACGCATCCGCGAATCACCGCAATCGAGCGTCTCGTCGCAGTTGAGCGCACTACTCAAGTACGTCGGACAGCTCGACGCACCGAAAAATCGGATTGGCGTAAAGGTGAACGGGAAGATCCTCTTCCTGGATCCGGACGAGATCTATTGGATTCAGGCGCGCGACGATCTCGCCCGCATCCACCTGGCGGAAGTCGCCTACGACGTCCGTGAGCCGCTCAGCAGACTGGAAGCGCGTTTGCCACACAATCGCTTCCTGCGCGTACATCGCTCTACGATTGTGAACACAGCGCAGGTACGCGAGGCGCAGCCGTTCGACCAGGGAGATCAGCTACTGATCTTGCGCAACGGCAAGCGCATCACGACTGGCCGCAGCTATCGCAAAGCGGTCCAGGAATTCCTGAAGCGTGCGACATGAGATTTCTGCTCGCGACAGAAGAGAGCGGAATGCCGCTAGTGCTGACGGGCCCGCAGAGCGCGGATCGTAGCGCCGAGCTGGTCTATCTCCCGCCCGTACTCCGCCCAGTTGCCCGCACGCTGGGCGGCGATCGCCCGGTCGTAGTGGGTCTGCGCCTGGCGAAGCAGTTCGCTGACATCCGCTGACGCGGGTGTTCCCGCGGGCGGCGTGACTCCTCCGCCCACCACCGTCGGCTGAGTACCGCCCAGAGTGCTCAGAGAATCTTCGACGCCCGTCAAGGTCTGACGCGGGGTAGTTGCCGCTCCTGGACCAAACAACGCGTTCAAGCCTTCCTCGAGCGTTTCGCCCATCACCACTCTGTTCTCGTGGGCGACGACCACGCGCTTGAGCTCCGGGATGTTGCCACCCTCTGCTCTCAAATAAATCGGCTCGACGTAGATGAGTGACTCCTCGATCGGGATCACCAGCAGCTCACCGCGAATGACCTGTGAGCCGCGCTGATCCCACAGTGTCAGCTGCCGCGAGATGTCGGTGTCCTGATTGATGCGATTGGCGATCTGGCGCGGCCCGTAAACCAGACTCTGCCGCGGGAATCGATAGACCGAGAGCTTGCCGTAGTTCTGCCCATCCATGCGCGCCACCATCCAGGCGGCGAGGTTGTCCTTCCCTCGCGGTGTGAACGGCGTCATGAAGATGAACTCGGGCGACTTCTCACCCGGCAGGCGCATGATGATGTGACGCATGAACGGATTCGCGTTCTCGGTTGTCGACGCACCGGGAATCTGCCACTGGTCTTCGCGATGGTAGAAAGCTTCCGGCTGGGTCATGTGGTACGTCGCGTACAGCGCTGTCTGCAGTCTGAACAAATCTCCGGGCACGCGAATGTGCCGGCGTTCGTCCGCGGGCATCTCGCTGAACGGTTTGAAGACCCCAGTGAAAATGTTGGCGTAGGTTCGAATAACCGGATCGGCCGGATCGGCGATGTACGCGTCGACACTGCCGTCGTACGCGTCAATGACAACCTTGACGCTGTTGCGCATGTAACTGGTGCCGTTCGACGTCCGTTGCGAATACGGATAAGAATCGCTGCGCGTATAGGCGTCGAGAATCCATTTCAGCTGGCCGGCGTCGGTGACCATCAGATATGGATCACGGTCGAAGTCGAGGAATGGCAGGGCGGTCGTCGCGCGATCGATGACGTTGCGGCGATAGAGAATTCTGGCGTCGTCCTGGATGTCGTTCGAGAGCAGGATTTTCAACGAGCCGAACTGGAAAGCGTAGAGCAGTCGGCGCCAGAACGATCCAACCGGCACTCCACCAGTGCCCTTGTAGGTCGTATAGATGTTGGTGTCTCCGGCCGGATAATCGAACTCCTGTTGTCGCGTGCCCACGAACACGTATTGGTCGGTGAGCTCGCCAAAGTAGATCTGTGGTCGCGTCAGCTTGATCGACACCGTGGAAACCGGCGGCAGATCCTTGACGAACAGGACAGGCAGGCCTTCGTCGGTCACCTGGTTCACCGGCGCCATCGTCACGCCCATGCCGTGAGTGAACGTCAAGCGCTCGTTGATGAAAGTTCGCGTCGGCAGCGATGCGGAGTTCAGCTCTCGCGCCGCGATGTGGACCTGGCGGTAGCGACCGTCGATCACGTAGCGGTCGTCATCGACGGAAACGAAGTCGTAGTAAGTCCGGATTTCCTGCAGCTGCTTGAAGGTCTGCATCAACAGATCGCGCTCCCACAGACGGACGTTGTCGACCGTCGGGCCGTTGGCTTTGATGTCAGCCATGCTCAACTGCACTTCGCCGGAGAGATCACGCGTCTCAACGTGCTCGAGTCCCCACGCCTGGCGTGTGGCGTTAATGTGAGACCGAAGGTACGGCGTCTCACGAACGAGCTCGTTGGGAGATACGACCCATTGCTGAAACGCAGCGGGGACGATGCCGCGCGCAAAGATGCTGATCACGATGTAGAAGACGGCGCCCGATACGGCCGACCAGACGAGTCTATCGCGCAATACTCCATAGATGACCCATGCTGCCGCGATGAGCGCGGCGACCGCGCTGACGTAGATGCCGGGAAGACCGACATTTACGTCCGTGTAGCTCGCTCCGACCAACGCCGGGCTCGTCGTCGAAAAGAGCAGATCGGCGGTGCCGACAATCCAGAGTCGCACGGCGAGCAGGACGAACAGTAGCGCCAGCAATCCGCCGAGGTGTCGGGCCGCGCGCGGCTTGGCTAGGGCACGCTTTGGCGGCAGCGTGATGTCCTTGCGCAGCCAATGCATTGCGGTTGCCGCGATCAGCGACAGCAACGTCAGCGTGATGAGCGTGCCGAGCACGCCCGAGATGAGTGGCAGCCGGAAGAGGTAGAATGAGATATCGCGATTGAACAGCGGATCGTGTTGCCCGAGCGGCACCGCGTTCAATGCCTTGAGCACAGTCAGCCACGCGCTCGAGAACGAGACAGCGGTTACGAACGCAATGATGATCGCCGCGGGAAAGAAGAGCCGTGTGAAAGCGCGCGAGATATCGACAGAAACGCCATCACCACGGTTGATGTAAAGCACAGGGAAACCTGTACCCGATCCGCGCGCGATGCGGACATTCCCGTAGAACCAGGCGAAGGCGAGCGCTCCGCCAATTATGAAGAGGGCGATCCGCGCGATGAGCGAGGTCGAGAAAACTATCTGGAACCCAAGTTCCTTGAACCACAGCCAATCGGTGAAAAAAGTTGCCAGCCACGGGACGAGGACGAGGGCGATGAAGATCGCGCCGAGGAGCACGATGAACACACGCCGCAACGAGCGCGGGAATGGAGGCAGCGCTGCGGGGCCGGGACGCTCAAATGGTGAGGTCATTCGTTGGAGAAAATGCTATCGGTAGCAACCCGGTGCCAGACGCACTCGCGGTACGCCATCTGCACGAAGAGAAATCAGCTAATCAGGAGGATGAAATGCCACGCGGTGACAAATCGAAATACACGGACAAAGAGAAACGCCAGGCTGAGCACATAGAAGAAGGCTACGAAAGCAGAGGCGTGCCAGACAAAGAAGCCGAACGCAGGGCGTGGGCGACGGTGAACAAGGTCCACGGCGGCGGTGAAAAACCCGGCGGTGGTGGATACGGGAAAGAGGAAAACCACGAGTCGATGCGGAAGGGCGGGAGAAACTCGCATCGGGGACGGTCCTAAAGGGATGCGGGACGGGGGATGAGGAATCTGCTAGAACCCCTACCGATCCGAAGACAACAAAAAGGGCACCTTCAAGGTGCCCTTTCTTGTTTTAGCGGTTGATAGCGAACTCAGGTCTGCGGGACGTTGGATGCTTTCGTTCTGATGACAACGACGCCGTACGCCGCGTCGGGACCGTATTTCTGGAGCGCGAGGTGCCCTTTCATCACGCTCACCGAGAGAATCTGATCGGAGCTGAGCGCGGGAATCTGATCCCTTTGCAGGCGAACCCCGTCGACCACATAGAGCAGCGGGACTTCGGTTGCATGGGACGATACGCCGAGTGGTGGCGCTGACGCACTGGCAGTCGGCGATAGCGTCCTCTCGGACGCGCAGGCGGCGGTGACGGCTGCGGCGGCGAGGGCGAGAGTCAGATGAGCGAGTTTCATTCGACTAATCCTAATTGGTGGCACAGCTCATCAATAGCATTGGCCGTGCCAGTGCTCTCGCTACCGTCTCGGATTCCACTTCCCTTGCGCCACCGCTGGCACAAAGGAATCGAGGTCCTGCGGTGGGAACTCGAGGGTCCGGCCGGTCTGGGCGCTCATGTAGGCGGTCATAAGGATCTTCACGACCTCAAAGCCATCCTCGAAGGTCAGCATCGGCTGGTTGCCGGCCAGGAACGCGCGCGCCGTCTGCCGGTTCTCGGCGCTGTAACCGTAGACGGAGGCTTCCTCGGCGACCACCGGCATCAGGCCCATCTCCGCGTTCTGCTTCTCGACGAGGTCTTCGCCGGCTTTGCCCCTCACTTCGCGACTGAAAAACAGCTTCAGACTCGTATCGAGGGTGTTCCAGGACATCGAGTACTCAGGGCCGAGCAGCTCGGCGGACAGGCGCAGTCCGGCACCGACGAAGCTCCATGAAGTCGTCACTTCACCCACCAGCGGCTCACCATCTTCCGACTCGTACTCGATCGTCGCGCGTGCGAAGTCTTCCGACGGCCGCTTGGTGTAGTCGATGTCTTTACTCATGGTCTCCGCCAATTGTTTGGCGTAATGCGGTCGGGACCATTTGAGGGACGCGATGTGTCCGCTGATGCGCACCGGCTTGATCGACGAACGGGGTGCGCCCGGCTTGGTGAGAAGGTGTCGCACAACCTCAACGGAATGACACATCATGTCGTTGAGCACTCCCCCACCCTGCATGTTCCCCTGCCAGAACCAGGGCATGTGGGGACCGCTGTGTTCCTCGGCGGCGCGCGCGAGGTATGGACGACCAGTTAACGACGCGCCACGCGCCCACACCAATTCCTTACCGCGAGTGATGTCCGGCGAGTAGAGCTGGTTCTCGAGATAGCTGGTGTTGAGGCCGACACTCTTCACCATGTCGACGACTTTCTTCGCTTCGGCGACGTTGCGCGCCAGCGGCTTCTCGCATGCGAGTCCGCGCAAAGTGCCGGCGCCGGATTTGATCGCGTCTACGATCTCGGTGATGTTCTGGATGCGCGCGTGGTTGGGGCCGCACAACCAGACAGCATTGATCGCGGGGTCCGCAACCATGTCGCGAATGGACTTGTACGGCCTCGCATCGCCCACGTCCAGATCGCGCGCCATCGCTGCCGTCGACGCCGCGTTTTTTTCGTTGGGACTGTAGACTCCACGAACGTCTATCTCGCGAACAGAAGTCAGCGACAAAATGTGAAATCGGGCGTTGAAGCCGCTGCCGATGAAACCGATGCCAAGTCTTTCTGCCATGTCAGTCAGTGCGGTTGGTAAGGGTCGTTATTCCGGAGTGAGCTTGAGCTTGGTTGGGTCAAATTTCGCATAGCTGACGCCCAGCTTGTTGAGCGCCGCCGGTGGACAGCCTTTCCAGTTCGGATTGAAGACGTTGCCCATGTAGCGGAGATCCTTGACGCCGATCTCGCTCGACCAGAAGCCGGAAGATGTCAGATCGCGGAAGCGATTGAAGAAACCGACACCGTTAGCCATCGACTGCTGCGCGCGAGCAGGCCAGGCGATGTCGTTCAAAATTGCTTCGCGCTGCGTGACGGCAGCATCGGCGAACACTTTGCCAAAACGTTTATTCGATTCGGCATTGATCCACGCCAGACCGTCGCGCATCCACTTCTGACCGTTTGGCCGGTCGCTCATGGTGAAGTCCATGAACTCCGGGACGCCGGCGTCGATGGCGCCACCCGATCGCTCGTCGCGCGGAATCACCATATCGGCGAGCACGCGCACCGTCTTCCATTCAGCAGGGGTGAAGAATTTTGGTGCGTAGGCTTTGCCTTGTGCGACGGCATTCAGAGCATGATCGACGAACTTGCGCGCCTTCTCCAGTTCCGCAGTCGAGAAAAAAATCGCAGCCGGCACTGCCGCCAATGTCTGCACCGCCTCGCGGCGGCTCATGTCTTTCTTCGATGACATTACAGTGTCCCCCGCTTGCGCTCGGCAGTTATGAAATCGCTCGTGCGCATCGCAAGCGCCATGATCGTCCACGTCGGGTTCTTGTCAGCCTGCGACACGAACGGACCACCGTCAGTGATGAAGAGGTTCTTCACGTCGTGGGCACGGCAATTGGGATCGACCACCGACTTCGAGGGATCAGCGCCCATGCGCGTCGTGCCCAGCTCGTGAATGATCTCGCCACCGCGCGCGATCCCATAACCCTTCTGGCGGTCTGGCATCGCGCTGAAAACCTGGCCACCCAGTTCATCGATCAGTGAGCGGAAAGTCTGCTGCATGTGGCGAACCTGATTGTACTCGTAGTCTGACCACTCCCAGTGGAAGCGGAGCACGGGAATGCCGTACTTGTCCTTCATTGTCGGATCGATCTCGCAATAGCTCTTGTCGTTTGGAATCATCTCGCCGCGGCCGGAGAAGTAGATCTGCGCGCCCGCGTAGCGGCGATAATCATCCTTGAGTTTCTTGCCGTAGCCACCGCCGGCCGGATAGTTCTGAATGCCGTTCAGGAATCCGTATTGCGGCGGTCCCGTTATGCCGCCACCCGTTTCGATGTGATAGCCGCGCGGGAAATCGAGCTTACGGTTGTCCAGCCACCACGGCATGTAGATGTGCATGCCGCCAACGCCGTCTTCGTTGTGCGGAACGTGGTTCATCATCTTCGGGATGAATCCGCCGACGTCGGTGCCGGTGGTGTCGGTCAAGTACTTCCCGACGACGCCGCTGGTGTTGGCAAGGCCGTTCGGGAATCTGGACGACTTCGAGTTGAGCAGGAGTCTGGCAGTTTCACAAGCGCTTGCCGCGAGCACTACGACGCGCGCGTTGGCGTGATTCTCTGCTCCGGTCTTGGTATCGATGTAGGTGACACCGCTTGCCAGGCCGCGATCGTTGACGGTCACCTCACGCACCATGGAGTTGGTGCGAAGTGTCAAACGTCCAGTCTGTAACGCGGGTCCGATGAGAACGTTCGTGGCAGTGAAGTTCGAGTTCGTGCGACAACCACGATTGCACTGGCCGCAGTAGTGACACGCCATGCGCCCGTTGTGGTTCCTGGTGATGATCGATAACCGGGCCGGGACGCAGGTGATATTGAGTCGATCGGCGGCGTCCTTCACCATCAGCTCATAGCAGCGCGGCGCCGGCGGCGGCAGAAAATATCCGCCGGGATGGTTTGGCAGATTGTCGTTGTTGCCGAAGACGCCGACCAGTTTGTCGAGTCGGTCGTAGTACGGCGCAACGTCTTCATACGAAATTGGCCAGTCGTCGCCGAGGCCGTCACGGGTCTTCGCCTTGAAATCCTGGGGACCAAATCGGAGTGAGATGCGGCCCCAGTGATTGGTGCGGCCGCCGACCATGCGCGCGCGCCACCACCTGAACTCGGTTCCTTCTGCAACGGTGAACGGCTCGCCTTGCAGCTCCCATCCACCGATGCAGGCATCGAACTCGCCGAACGGACGATCAGGAGTAGAAGCGCCACGCCGCGGCGAGGTGTACGGCCAGCGCAGCATCTGCGAATCCTTGAGGTTGTCCCAGGGCGCGCCGGCCTCGAGCAGGAGGACGTTTGCGCCGGCCCGACTGAGCATGTAGGCGGTCATACCGCCGCCGGCGCCGGAACCTACTATGACAACGTCATACGTCGGTCGTTGCGGTTGAATGAACGGAAGCGCAAAACCAGTAGTCATCGCCATCCCGGGCTGAAAAAGACACGGGAAAGTACGAGTTAACCGCGCCAGGCACTAGGGTAGCGCGCACATCACTTTTGTGTTCACCCGTGCGGCAATTTCCGTCGTTTTCAGAGGGAATTTCGAGGGAAAGAACGTGACGGCTGAGGTAAGAAAACCGTCTTTTAGGCAATGCAGTACCCACGCCTAACCCACTTCGCGCGTGCAGATGCCTTATACAAGTGACACCGCGAATGTGTACCGCATCGAGACCACTCGAAAGGCGGTCATTCTCACAATGCTGAACGGCGAAGAGCTTCGCGGAAACGTGTTCATTCACCTTTCCTCGTTCCGTCCGTTCGAGCTCGCCGATGTCTCGGAGCTTTTCAACGATTCGACGACTTTTTTTCCGTTGGAGCTCGAGACGGGCGAAGTAATTCTGGTTTCGAAGGAGCGCGTCGCGGAAGTGGCGGCAAATCGCGGCGAAGACGCCTCGGACCAGAACCCAAGCGAAGGACCGATTCCGACCGCTTTGCTGCAGATCATTCTGATCGGCGGCGAAGTTCGGCTTGGATCGATTCGCCTGGAAGCACGACCCGACCGCGCGCGTGTCCTGGATTACCTGAACGCGCTGACGTCGCGCTTCCTCACACTCTATACATCGAACGAAGCGCGTTTGATCAATCGCTCGTTGATCGATCGCGTTCGTCCTCTGGACTGATATGGCCCAGCTAGATCGTTTCCTCAATCTGCTCATCACCAACAACGCCAGCGTCCTGGCTCTCTCCGAAGGAGAGATCGCGACGCTCACCATCAAGGACGTGCCGCGGCCGGTGATGAAGCAAGCGCTGACGAGCGCGCAGATCCTTACGCTTGTTCGTGAGATCGCGCCTCAGAATCAGCCGCATCAACTCGACGCGCAGGGCAGCGTACGCTTCGAGTACACGTGCGCCGATGGGACCTTCGAGGTCCTCCTGACGCAAAATGGGAAGATCACGGCGCGTATCGCTCCGTCCGTTCCGGGAACGGCGAGGACGAATCCTTCGCCCGTGCCGCCGGTTGGTTTTACGCCGACTGCGGCGCCGGTGACCGGGACACCGGCAGTAGCGGCGACGGCGGTCGCTGCCCCAATCGTGGAAGCACGCCCGACACCGGCAGTTGCACCCGCAACCGCTGATGTTCCACGCGGATCAGCGCTTGGCGGCCGCGCTCTGGAGAAGATGGAGAGCCTGCTGCGCGTTCTGGTCAGCAATAAAGCGTCTGACCTCCATCTCCGCGCTGGGTCGCCGCCGTTGCTGCGCGCGAGCGGCGACATCGCACCGATCGCAAACGAGCCCGTTCTCTCGTCGGATGACATCGAGGCGATGCTGATGGCGGTGATGCTGGAACACAACCGCGCCGAGTTCAAAGAGCTGAACGACAGCGACTTCGCACACGAGATTGCGGGGGTGGCGCGCTTCCGTGGCAATGCGCTGCGGGATCGTAAGGGAATCGGGGCGGTGTTCCGCGCCATTCCTGCATCAGTCGTCACGGTCGAACAGATGGGAATCTCGCCCGAGGTTCAGCGGCTTTGCCATCTGACGAAGGGTCTGGTGCTCGTGACCGGACCGACCGGATCCGGCAAATCTACGACGCTGTGCGCGCTGATCGATCTGATCAACCGCACCCGCTCGGATCACGTCATCACGATCGAAGATCCGATCGAGTTCGTGCACGAGAGCAAGAAGTGCCTGATCACCCAGCGCCACGTCGGTGTACATACTTCTTCGTTCAGACACGCGCTGCGTGCGGCGCTGCGCGAAGACCCGGACATCGTGCTGGTTGGTGAGCTGCGCGACCTCGAGACTGTCTCGATGGCGATCGAGACCGCGGAGACGGGTCACCTCGTGTTCGGCACGCTGCACACGTCGACCGCCGTCAGCACCGTCGACCGCGTCATCGACCAGTTCCCACCCGATCGCCAGGCGCAGATTCGCGTCATGCTGTCTGAATCGCTCAAGGGCGTCATCTCGCAGGTTCTCTGCAAGAGGATTGGCGGCGGGCGAGTCGCCGCGCGCGAGATCATGTTGTCGACGCCGTCGATATCGAACCTGATTCGTGAAGGTAAGACCTTCCAGATTCCGTCAGTGCTGCAGACTTCACGTCGCCTGGGAATGGTGACGATGAACGATGCCCTGATCGAGCTCGTCGATTCGAAGCAGGTCGAGGCGCAGGAAGCTTATCTGAAGGCGACCGACAAGAGCGGCATCATCAACATGCTCAAGCAGCGCGGAAAGGATATCAGCTTTGCGGATCCGGATGATGCGAGAGCGGCGGGAGCGACGGCGGAAGCGCCGGCGGCCAAGACTGCGAAACGATAACTGCGGACTCGGCTGCGTACTGCGAGTTAACAAATCAGTCCCAGCTGCGAGCTAAGTCCGAATTACGAGCCAAGTCCGAATTACGAGCCAAGTCCGAAATACGAACCTACTGCGAGTTAAGAGCTAGCTTTTTCCGCGGGGTAGCTCGTCACCGCCTTTTGTGTAGGCGGGTGGGACGTAGAGGTTTAGAGTTTTGAGTGCCGTTCGTCCAGTGTTGCGGATCTCGTGCGTCGTTCCCTTCTCTATCAGCAACACCGAGTTCGCGCGCAGTGCGTGAGTACGTCGGCCCACCGTCGCGCTGCCTTTGCCCGACAAAACGAACAGCCATTGATCTGCGCCGCGATGGCGGTTGTCAGGCCCACCTTCACAATCTCCAGGTGCGATCACCATCGTCGCGACTTGTGCGCGCTTGTTGGTGAGGGCAACTGAAAATCCCTTTCCGAACCGCAGACTCTTGACTGGCATTCCGACTCCAACGTTTTAAGCTCGGGGCTTCCGGCTGACGCCTGCCGGCTGCCGGCTGGTAGTTCTTCCCTGTAGTTAACTCACTCCATAATGTGCTGGGCACCGGAGGCTCCCTTCGTCTGCCTCACCAACAACAGCAGGGGAATCAGCCCCAGAATCAGCGCTGCACTGAGCACGTAAATGCGGCTGTATGCGACGACACTCGCCTGCCCCATCAACTCCCGATCCAGAATCTCCAGGGCTCTCGCACGCGCTGTCATCAGGTCCGCGCCTCTCGCCATCATGCCGCGAGTCAGCATGTCGACGCGTGACATCGTGGTTGGATCGCCGTAAGCGATGTGCTCGGAGAGGATCGCCCGAAATTGCGCGGTATAGTGCGACAACAACGTCGCGATCGCGGCGATTCCGAGCGAGCCACCGAGCTGACGAAAGAAGTTGTAGAGACCGGTGCCCTGCGCGAGCTCACGGTGATCGAGCTCGGCGAGCGTCACTGTGGTCAACGGCACGAACATCATACCGAGTCCGACACCACGCATGATGAGAGCGGCGAAGAAGTCACTGCTGCCGCTTTCGCCGGTGATTCGCGATAACCGAATCATCGCGCCCGCGAACAATAGCGCACCGATGGTGATCAGAATGCGCGGATCGAAGCGATTGGTAAGTCGCCCAACCACTGCCATCGAGACTGCCGTCGCGAGTGCACCGGGCAGCAAAATGATCCCAGTCTGCTGCGCCGTCATGCGCAGATTTCCCTGCAGGAATACCGGCAGCGTGAACACCGATGCGTACAGGCCGACACCCATCACGAC
>DATFHK010000078.1:0-19692 GCA_035248505.1 Gemmatimonadaceae bacterium
CGGTGCGCCAAAATCAGATTCTCTGATGGCACGCATCATCCCCGAGATGAGCACTGCCACCGCCGAGTTCGAGGCGGGCAACGTCGACGTGCTCACGGTTCCGGATGAAACGGGTAAATCCTGGGAAGCGGATCCCGACAAGAAAAAACTTCTGCAATCGGCGCCCGCGCTCAGATTCTGGTACGTCGCGATCAACACCACGCGCGGTCCCCTCTCCGATGTCCGTGTCCGGCAGGCACTCAACTACGCCATCGATGTCAACACGATTCTTAGCGCAGTGATGGCTGGTCGCGGCACCGTCGCCAACGGAGTGATCCCGCCCAGTCTGCCCGGCTACGATGCGAATCGGAAGCCGTACGGCCACGACGTTGCGAAAGCGAAGCAGCTGCTTGCCGCCGCCGGCCATCCCAACGGCATCGACGTCGAGCTGTGGGCAGCCACCACCGATCAATCACCGAGATTGTCGCAGGCAATTCAGGCCAATCTCGCCGAGGCTGGAATCCGCGCCAAGATCGTCCAGCGCGACGCGTCGTCGGTGCGCGAAGCAGCGCGCGCCGGCACCGCCGATCTGTACGTCAAGGAATGGTGGGCCGATTATCCCGACGCCGAGAACTTCCTGTTCCCGCTCTTGCACAGCAAAAACAAGGGAGCGGGTGGCAATGTCTCCTTCTACTCGAGCCCGAAGTTCGACGCGCTGGTCGATCAGGCGCACCGGGAACAGGACGAAGGCAAACGAAACGCGCTCTACACGCAGGCGGATTCCGTCGAGTTTGCAGATGCGCCTGTGGTGTATCTCTTCTTCTACAAGGACATGTACGCGGTGCAGCCCTGGATTCACGGCTTCACTGTTCCCGCTGTCTTCAACGGTCAGCGCTGGACCGACGTGACGATCAGCAAGTAGCTCGTGATCGCTTTCATCCTTCGCCGACTGCTGCTCGCCATCCCGACGCTGTTCGGGGTGCTGGTGGTGACATTCCTCCTGCTCAACGTCGCTCCCGGTGATCCCGTGCAGGAGATGGTTGGCGAACGCGCGGATTCAGCGACGATCGCGCGTCTCAGAAAGGATCTGCATCTCGACGAGCCGCGACTGAAGCAGTTCACCCTCTACGCCGGCGGCGCCCTCAAGGGCGATCTGGGCAACTCCTACATCACTCAGCGTCCGATCATCAGCGACATCCTCGAGCGTTTTCCCAAGACCCTGCTGCTCGCCGGATCCGCGATGCTGCTCGCCTCGATCATCGGCATCACCCTCGGCGTGCTGAGCGCGCGGGCGCCGGGCGGCTGGTTCGATCGTCTCGCACTCGGCGTCGCATATCTCGGCATCTCCTTCCCGGTGTATTGGGTTGGACTGATTCTGATCCTTGTCTTCGCAGTGATGCTGCGCTGGCTGCCGCCCTCGGGTTACGGCGGCATCAAGTATCTGATCCTCCCCGCTTTCGCACTCGGCTCGCGCTCGATCGCTTTTCTCGCGCGCATCACCCGCTCGGCAATGCTCGATGTTCTGGGTGGCGACTATGTTCGAACGGCGCGCGCAAAAGGACTGAGAGAGCGAGTGGTGGTCGTCCGCCACGCTCTGCGCAACGCGTTGATTCCCGTCATTACGGTGCTCGGTCTCGACTTCGGGTATTATCTCACCGGCAGCATTCTCACCGAAACGATTTTCAGCTGGCCCGGTCTTGGTCGCTACGTCGTCAACGCCATTACGCGGCGTGACTTGCCCGCGATTCAGGGTTCAGTGTTGTTCCTCAGCGTAATCTTCGTGCTGGTGAATCTTCTCACCGACCTTGCCTACGCCAAAGCCGACCCCCGCGTAGCATACTCGTAAGCCGGAGATGACGAACAAGGAAACGACTTCTCCGGCGCGAGCCGGCGCCACCGCCACCGCGCCCAACGAATCCGCGCTGACGAAGGAAATCGAGCGCATCGAAAAGGAATCCGGCGCCAAGGCCGTCGCCGTCGCGCTGCACGATTTCGAGAGCGGATTCGAGCTGCACTATCAGGCAGACCGCTGGTTTCACGCCGCCAGCACGATCAAGGTCCCGATTTTACTGGGCGTTTTCGCGGCGATCGATCGCGGGGATCTCTTGCCGCACTCGCGCGTGCACGTGCGCAATCGATTCCTCAGCGTCGTCGAGGAGATTCCATTCCGCGTCGAATCGGGTCGCGACGCCAACTCCGCGGTGCACAACGCAATTGGCAAGATGATGCGCGTCGACGAGCTCGCGTATCACATGATCACGACGTCCAGCAATCTGGCAACGAACCTCCTGCTCGGCGTGATCGGGCCACAGTCGGTCAACGAGGCTTTGCGCGAGCTGCATCTCGAGGACGGAATCGATCTGAAGCGCGGCGTCGAGGACGAGCTCGCATTCGACAAGGGCATCAACAACATGGTGACTGCGAACGGGCTGCTGAAGATCCTCGTAATGCTGGCGGAGGGAAAAGCGTTTTCGCCGGCCCTGTCGCGACGAATGATGGACATTCTGCACGGGCAGGAATTCAATCAGGGAATTCCGGCGCGGCTGCCCAAGGGCGCCCGCGTTGCGCACAAAACTGGCGAGATATCGACCGTCGCACACGATGCCGGAGTGGTCTACCTGCCGAAGCGCAAACCTTACGCGTTGGTGATTCTGACGGAGTGGGATCCGAGCACCTCAGGTCGGTCGCGGACGATCGCCGGGATATCGCATACCATTTACGAGGCTCTGACCAAGGGGCCGGCCGACGAATGACTGCTTCCTTTGCTGAAGTCCGGCACGAGTCTCCCAATTTTCCGCTTCGGGTGGTTGACGGGCTGACCTTGCCCCCGGACTACCGTAAAGCCCTGAGGCCGGGTGAGGATTGGAAGGACGCCAACGGCTTTCCTCGCCAGTTACCCCGATATTTCTATGAGATTCCGTCCTGGGATTCGGCGATGAAGGTCGAGCTATCGACCCATTTCCTGCTTTGGGAGTTCATCCAGGTCGATGTCAGGGAAGCCGCTCCGTTGAGGACGTTCCCCCGGTACGTTCCGTGCGCAATAACGCTACTTGCCGTGTGCCTGGAGAGGTTCCGGGAGGCAGTCGGGACGCTGGTTCACATTTCGGCGAATGGCGGCTACCGGTCGCCGTCCCACCGTTTCTCCAAGAACGCGACTCCGCATGCCTGGGGAACCGCCGCCAACATCTATCGGATTGGCGACACTTACCTGGACAACCGCAGCGCGGTCGAGCGCTTCAGCTTGATCGCGCGCGAGACGCTACCCGGCGTCTGGACGCGTCCTTACGGAACTCCAACGGGCTACGCAGAGGATCATCTTCATCTCGACCTTGGTTACGTGATCTCGGTGCCAAGAGATGTGAAAAGTTGACGATTTCGTTTCGAAAAAGAGTCAGGAAGATTGGAGCAGCGGAGTAGAAGGCAGAATGGCGGAGCTGAAGAAAAAGAAAGGGCCGGAGAATAAGTCATCGACGCACGAGCGCATCCAGCTCGCCGCGATCGGCATGGAAGCCGAATTCGCGGTGATCCAGGATGGCGTGCAGGTGAAGCCCGAGAATCTCTTTGGCAGCCCGCGCAAAATCATCCGCGAGAAGATGATGCACCGCAAAGGCCGCTCGTATCATCTGCCGACAGGCGGTGCGGTCTACTTCGACACCGGAGTGATCGAAGTGGCGACTCCGGTGATCGAGATCGAGCGTGGCTGCGCCGCACGCGCCGGACGCTCGCTGTGGGAAGCGATTCTGTTCGTGCGACAGGAGCTCGACGCCTGGGAGCAGGCGCATGACACCGACGTCCAGCTCGCCGGCTTCAGCACCCACTACAACATCTCGTTCGAGCTGCCGCGATTCGAGCAGGGAACCAGGCGCACCGTCGAGCAGCTCGCGTATCTGCTCGCGCACATCCTGCCAATTCCGGTGATGCTGCTGGCGGCAAACCGTCGCTCCACCGGCATCGGCGTACGTCCCCGGGGCGATCGCATCGAAGTCACCGCCGATTTCACTCCCGACGCGCCGCTCATGATCGCGACCGCGACTCTCATCGTCGGCATCGTCCGCGAGGTGATGCGCTGGCCGAGCTATGAGATCGGCGTGTTGGACGACACCGACATCCCGGTGATCAAGGGATTCAGGCCAATGCCGCACACCACGCGCAAAGGATGGCTGGCTCGCTTCGACTGCTATCCGATGAATCCGTTCGTGAGCGACATCGATGTCGACAAATGGCAGACCACGGACGGCCGCTCGATGACGCTGCGCGACATGGCCGGTCAGATCACCAAGCATTTCTGGCCGTACATCCGTCGCTATTCCGATCCGTTCACCCTGCGATTGATCGGATCGGTGATGAAAGGACGCGCCCCATCGCTCCTCGATCTCGACGATCGTCCTGCCGGTTACGAAGATGTCGGTCGCCTCTGCACGTGGGACAATCTCTTCCCCGAGCGAGTGCTCCCCCGCTCGCAGTACGAGCGCGTCCTCATTCGCGCCATCAACGGCGACAAGCTGCACATGAACGGAGAGTGGTACACTCCAACCGGGATGCGCGGCTGGTCACGCGTCATCTTCCGCCGCAAGGCCGACAACTCCCGCCACGTTTTCTCGCTCGACTATCTGCTGGATCATTTGAGGGAGTGGGAGCGGCCGTATCGGACGGCAAAGCGGGATGCCGGACGAGGGATGAGGGATGCGGGGCGCGCCAAACGGCGGTTGCGCGAGGAGGGGAGCGAGGCGCGGTAGTCGATGCGGACTGAGGACTCGGACCAACGGCATCGACAAGTTCGGACTGATTGAGGACGCGGACCCGGACCGCCAGCAGGACTGGGAACCCGGACGTCCTCGGTCCTGCTTGTTCGCAGTCCGCGTCCTCAGCTAGTTCGCAATTGTCGATGCCGTTGGTCCGAGTCCTCAGTCCGCACCGTCGACCGCTTCCTTCTCTCCCCTTACTTTGTAGCGTCCCCTCTCACGAAGCCGGTTCTGACAACTCATATCGCTCTTATCCGCGGCATCAACGTCGGCGGGCATCGCCAGGTCGGCATGACCGACCTCCGAAACTTCCTGACCGCGCTCGGCATGGAGGATGTGCGCTCACTGTTGCAGAGCGGTAATCTCGTCTTCAACAGCAAAGTCAGAACGGGTTCCGAGTTGGAGCGATTCCTCGAGACGGAAGCGATGGAGCGGATGTCGCTCGAAGCCGACTTCATCGTCCGCACTCCCAACGAGTGGAAGACCATCATCCGCCAGAATCCATTTCGCAAGGAAGCGGAAAAGGATCCTGGCCACCTGGTCGTAATGTTCCTGAAGAGCGAGCCGGAAGTCGCCGACCTCGTCGCACTCCAGGGCGACATTCGCGGCCGCGAAGTCGTCCGCGCGAAGGGAAAGCAGGCTTACATCTACTTTCCCGACGGACAAGGTCGGTCCAAGCTCACGCACACCATTCTCGAGAAGAGGCTCGGTCGCGGAACCGGACGAAACTGGAATACAGTCCTGAAGCTCGGACTGATGGCGAAAGCGGGCTCAACTCGGCTGACCCCCATCGCTCCGCGGCGAAAGATCTAACAGACGCCTTGCTGCGAACGAAAGCGTCCGCTAACCCGCACCTCGCAGTTAGCCCGCACCTCGCAGTTAGCCCGCACCTCGCAGCTAGCCCGCACCTCGCAGTTAGCCCGCAGCCCTCAACTAGCCAGCAGCCCGCAATGATCAGTTAGTTCGCACTACTCAATCAATCAGTTACCCCGCAGTCCGCAGTTCACCGCGAGCCAAGCGCGTCCAAAAGCTTTTGATGGATGCCGCCAAACCCCCCATTCGACATAATCAACACCACGTCCCTCTCTCGAAGCCGAGGAGAGAGATCGCGGACGATCGCGTCGGCATCCTTCAGCTCTTTCGCCGTTTTGCCATCGCCGCCCAGCTCGCGGACGAGCTGACCAAGATCCAGCGCGGTTTCCCTGGTGTATCGGTCCGGTCGGTACAATGAAGCAAAGACGATCTCATCCGCGCCCCCGAACGCACGCGCGTAGTCATCCTGAAATTCGCGCCGCTGCGCGGTGTAGCTGCGCGGCTCATAGACCGCAACGATCCGCCGTCCCTTGTACTTCTGCCGAACGGCATCAATGGTCTCGCGAATTGCCGTCGGATGGTGCGCGAAGTCATCGATGACTGTCACGCCGCGCACTTCTCCGCGCACTTCCATCCGCCGCTTGACGCTGGTGAAAGTTTTCAGTCCCTGCCGCACACCATCCCGATCTGCGTTCACCGATTCCGCCGCGGCAATCACGGCTAACGCGTTGCGGACGTTGAACGCACCTGCGAGCGGAGTGTCTACCCTTCCCCACTCTTCGCTCGACCGGAAAGCGCGGAATCGCGTGCCTTCTTCGGTGAACTCCACGTCGCGAGCGTGCCAATGCCGCTGGCCCTCCGGCACTTTCAGCGAATCGTCGCCGTACCCGAACGACTCAACCGGCGCCGGCGATTTCGGCGTCAGCTCGCGCACGATCGGCGAGTCCCAGCCCGCGACGACTACTCCGTTTTTGGGCACGAGATTGATGAAGCGCGCGAATGCAAACTTGTACGCCTCTTCGTCCCGGTAGATGTCGGCGTGGTCGTACTCGATGTTGTTGACGATCGCGGTGTCCGGGAGGTAGTGCCACATCTTGGGACCCTTATCGAAGTACGCGGTGTCATATTCGTCTGCCTCGATCACGAAGTACTTCGAATCAGTCAGTCGATACGAGCTCCCAAAATTCTCGGCAACGCCTCCGATCAGAAAACCCGGATTGAGACCCGCCGACTCCAGCACCCACGCCAACAGTGACGTCGTCGTCGTCTTGCCGTGGGTGCCGGCGACGGCGAACGAGTGATGACCCCAGATGAACTCTTCCTTTATTGTCGCCGCCGCCGAAGTGTAGCGGAGCTTGCGAATGAGGACTTCCTCGAGCTCCGGATTGCCCCGCGAGATGACGTTGCCGACCACTACAATGTCTGGGGTCGGCGAAAGGTTTTGCGGCTTATATCCCTGCGCGTATGCAATCCCCATCCGCTCGAGATTCGTCGACATCGGCGGATAAACGTTCTCGTCAGACCCGGTGACCTTATGCCCCGCCGCCTTGAGCAGCCCGGCCAGCGACGCCATCGCCGTCCCGGCAATCCCGATCAGGTGATAATGCAATGATTTCTTCGTCAGGTTTGTCAGAAGCTCAGTCCTCGATAGCGCGTCCCCCATCCATCCCGCATCCCGCCCAGTGCACTGGAATCTATAATGCGCTGTCTAATACTCTGGACTCAGCCCTCGACGGCGAAACGCCTCCGTGCACTCCGCCGTAAGGGGAACACACCCTAACGAGATTCATGCAAAGAGCCAATAGATTCTGGACGATCTTCCTGATGACCGTGCTGGTCGACGTCGTCAGCAAAAGACTCGCGGTGAGCTACCTCTCTCCTGCCTACGTCCCGCACAACATCATCGACGATATCCTGCGCTTTACCCTCGCCTACAATCCCGAAGGCGCGATGAGCTTTTCGCTCGGCCCGTCGTCACGCTGGTGGTTCGTGCTCCTCTCGATCGCCACGCTGGTCGTTCTTCTCTATATGTATCGACAAACTCCGCGTGAAGATCGCATTCAGATCGCTTCGATTGCGCTCATCTGCGGCGGCGCCGTTGGCAATCTGCTCGACCGCATCAAGTCGCCGCGTGGGGTCGTCGACTTCATCGATATCGGCATCGGCTCGCACCGCTTCTGGACCTTCAACTTCGCCGACCTTGGCGTCACGCTCGGCACCGCGATCCTGACGTGGATCCTCTGCATCCGTGCGTCGCGCGAACAACCAGCCGTGACTGCCGCCGCATCAGCCTCGACACCGGCGCCCGCCCTGACCCGACCCAGACTCGACGAGCCGAATTAGTCGTCCTTCTGGCCGAAGATGGCCATGTTGGAGCTGTGGCCCGGGTTGACCTTCTTCTCCGGGTAGATCCAGTGCACCGCCTGATTGATGGCTGTCGCTGCTTCGCCGAACCCGGTCGCAATCAGCTTTAGTTTCCCTGGATAGGTCGTGATGTCGCCGGCGGCATAGATCCCGGGTCGCCCGGTTTCCATCGTGCTGTTGACGACGATCTCGTCGTTCTCGCAGCTCAGGCCCCACTCCGCCAGCGCGCCGATGTCACTGTGGAAGCCAAGCATCGGGAGGATTGCATCAGCTTCGACATCGCGCGTGGTTTTCGCTTTCACATCCCGTAGAGTGACGCCAATCAGTCGATCGTCTTCCGACAGAACATCCTGCAGCTCATGGAACGGCAACAACGTCGTGCGTCCCGCACTTGCCGCCGCCACAACATCTGCCACCGTCGCTCCGTGCGCGCGGTATTTGTCGCTGCGATGAACGAGCGTCACGGCTCGCGCTCGATCGCGCAGCTGCTGCGCCCAGTCGAACGCCGAGTCGCCGCCGCCGATAATTACGATTCGCTGCCCGCGAAACTCTTCAGGATTGTTGACGCGGTCGAAGATCCCGCGACCATACCACGGCTCGGCGCAGGACTGCGGCAGGCGGCGGGGTGAGAAGGCGCCGATCCCGGCAGCGATAACGATCGCGCGCGTTGGAAAGCGATCGGTCTCGGTAACCAGCACGAAGTGATCGCCGTTCTGGTCGAGCGCCACGACGTTCTGGTTGAGGTGAGACTTGAAGTGGAATTGTCCGGCCTGCTCGACCAGCGCGGTGACCAGGTCCTTCGCCAGGATCTTGGAGAACCCGCCCACATCGAAGATGTATTTCTCCGGATAAAGCGCGGTCAGCTGTCCGCCGAGCTGCGGCAATGCGTCTACGATTTGCGAAGTAGCGCCTCGCATGCCGGCATAAAAAGCGGCGAACAGCCCGGTAGGACCGCCGCCGATGATGGTGATATCGACGATTTCGTGAGTCATTTCCTACCGAAATATATAGTAGGCTGCTATTCCCTCGAATTTCCTCCGAATCCCGAGTTTATCGGTCCGCCACAAGCCGAACCTACTGGTCGAGCGGTGTCACGCTGACCTTCGCGGTCCCGTCGCCGTTGTAGTGAACGCTAACGGTCCACGGCTGGCAGCATACCTCGCAATCCTCGACGTATTCCTGCGATGCTCCGCCGCCAGGATCGATCGCGATCTCAACCGTCTCGTTGCAGTACGGGCAATACACGCTCGCCCCCGTCTCGGCGGTGCCGTCGCCGAGGGGAAATTCATCGTCCACGTCGTCGCTGGAGAGACCATTGTTGAAATCGACCACACCCAATAGTGCGTTAATGCGCGGCGGTCGAACAGCGTAGATTTGGTCGCAATGAAGATCTACACCAAAACGGGCGACAAGGGCGACACTGGACTATTTGGCGGCGGCCGCGTCCCGAAAGATGATCCGCGCGTCGAAGCCTACGGTGACGTCGATGAGCTCAACGCGGTAATCGGAATGGCGCGCGCGGTCGAGCCGCTCCCCCGCATCGATGAGATTCTCGTTCCGATGCAGCGCGATCTCTTCAGCATCGGAGCGCTGCTCGCGACGCCGGATCTCGACAAAATGCACAGGCATCTCGCCAAGGCGAATATCGACGACCGGCGAATTCGCGAGCTCGAACAGGCAATCGACAATTGCGACCGTGATCTCGAGCCCCTTAAGGCATTTATCATCCCTGGCGGGAGTCGCAAGGGCGCCATGCTCCACGTCGCGCGCACAGTGTGCCGCCGGGCCGAACGGCGGGTCGTGCATCTCCAGCGCGAGGTCGAGATCCCCGAGCTGGTTGTGATCTATCTCAACCGGCTCTCGGATTTGCTGTTCACGCTGGCGCGACTCGCCAACGTGCTCACCGGTATGGGTGAAGTAACCTGGTAGCTCGGTCTCGATCCAAGTCCGTGCCGACTGGATCCAAAACGATTGGGTTGGGCGCGTCTTCAATCCGTGTCGCCCCCGGCCTTATCTCCCAGGTCGCGGCAATAGCCAGGGAGGTCGCCCCCGCCCATCGCTACGCCATCATCACCGACTCCAACGTCGGGCGCCTTTACGCCGACCGGCTCGCGAAAGAATTCAGCGACGCCGACGCGGTCCAGGTCCTGACGATCCCTCCCGGCGAATCCAACAAGACCCGTGAGACCTGGGCAAGGATAACCGACCAGATGCTGGCCCACGGCTTCGGTCGAGACTCCGCCGTGATCGCCCTCGGCGGCGGGGTCGTCGGCGACCTGGGCGGGTTCGTCGCCGGGACTTTCATGAGGGGAATTCCAGTCGTCCAGGCACCCACGACTCTAATGGCGATGGTCGACGCCTCGATCGGCGGGAAGACCGCCGTCGATACCCCGGCGGGGAAGAATCTGGTGGGCGTTTTTCACGCGCCGGCTGCGATCGTTGTAGACCCGCAAGTCCTTGCCACGCTTCCACTTAATGAGTTGCGTGCGGGATTTGCAGAAGTTGTCAAGCATGGCGTAATTGCGGACGAGCCTTATCTTCGTAGGGTCTCCGGCAGCGCCAAAAAGCTGTTGGCGAAAGACGGTCCGACGAGTGACACGATGCTCGCCGCCATCGTCCGTAGCATTGAGATCAAGGCCGAAATTGTCTCACGTGATGAACGGGAGGATGGCCTTCGAAAAACTCTGAATTTTGGCCATACCATCGGCCACGCGATCGAGCTGGTTAGCGGCTATTCCCTTCTCCATGGGGAGGCGATCGCGATAGGGATGGCGCTGGAAGGGCGACTCGCCGAGCGGGCTGGAGTCGCCGAACCCGGGACAGCCGACGCCGTGATCGGCGCGCTGCGGGCCTTCAGCCTCCCGACGACCTTACCCGACTCGTTTGAGTCGGACGCTGTGATAGCAGCGATGGGGTCGGACAAGAAGGCGCGGGGCGGCAAGACGATGTTTGCTCTGCCGAGCCGGATCGGCAGCATGGCAGGTGAAAAGACAGGTTGGACCGTTGCAGTAACTAACGATCAGCTACGGGAGGTGCTTGCATGAAAAAAAGCAATGTCTCTCGCGGTACTTATACAGAATCTGTGGCCGGAGATCCGGCGCGCTCGCGCGCGGAGATCATCCGTACCGTCGCCGCGGTGACCCTCGCCGTCGCCCTACTCGCTACGGGCGCGATCGCGTTGCCGTCCTTGTCGCCTGACGGCAGCACCGACCTTGCTCCCGCGACGATTGCGCCGCTCGAACCGCAGCTCCTCGCCGACATCGAGGATGTCCATCAGGAAGCCGGAATGCTGACGACGCCGCTGCGCGATGTTGCGTCTCTCGCCAAATCGGTGCCGTCGAAAGCCGTCAAAGTCGCCCGCGCCACGTCGTCGGTAACCAAGCCGATCGCCAAAGGTGTCGAATCGATTCCGCGCAGTGTTGTTCGCGCCACCGCGCACGAAGCGATCAAGATGAAGAGAGGACTTCTTCCCTTGATTCCTTCCAAGTTCGCCCGCGCTCAGGATGGCGTCGTGATTCCTGTCTCCCTGACCCAGTACTGCGTCCAGGGTGAAACTCGTCGCGGGCGTCAGACCCGTCACGGCATCGTCGCCGCCGATCCGCGCATCTTCCCGCTCTCTCGCTACGTCGAAGTGTTCCTCGGCAACGAATATCTCGGCCGCTACCTCGTCGACGACACCGGCGGCAACGTGCTTGGCGCCACACTCGACATCTGGAATCCGGACTGCAAGGAAGCCGCTCGCTTCGGACGGCATTGGGGCAGCGCGATCCTCGTCGCGCGCGCAGTCGAGAGCGTGCCCAATGACACCCTTGTTCCAACTCGCTGGGATGGTCTAGCCAAGCGGTAAGGGCTGCGGGTTGCGGGCTAACTGATCGTTGCTAGGTGCGGGCTAGTTGAGGGATGCGGGCTAGCTACGGGATGCGGGCTAGCTACGGGATGCGGGCGAACTGCGGGCTGCGAGAGAGCTGCCATTCACAGTTTTGCGTTGGCCAGCCCGCACACCGCAGTTCGCCCGCATCTCGCAGTTTCTAGCTCGTATCTCGCAATTAGCCCGCATCCCTCAACCAGCGCGTAGCCCGTACCGATTAGTTAGCCCGCATCCCTCAACCAGCCCGCAGCTATTGAGAAGTCGTTAGATGGTACAGTGATTGCGACCGCGATTGGCGCAATCAAACCCGAGACGAAAATGTCGTCTTTCAGTACCTACCTGATCGGATTCATCGTCCTCATCATCGGTCTGGCGATCGCCGCAATTCTGGTCGGCGTTTCACAGACGTGGGTCATCGTGGGCGCGATCATCCTCATCGGAATCGCCATCGTTACTGCCACCACGCGCACGAAGACGAAGGACCCACCGGCTCCGCCCGCCTGATCGAGACCTACCAGAGAAACCCCGAAAATCACAAAGCCACGCGCTGGCATGAAACGTGGCTGTTGACTGCTGAGCACACGCATTATTAACGTGCGCGTCCATCGGAAGCCGGGCGCGCCACCTCTGGTACGCCCGTCGGCAATGTCTCTACCAAGGGCCTTATGCAGACTACGGGCGAGAGTAGATCCAAAGGTTTCTTCCGTTCCTCCCCCTCCACCGCTTTCGACCAATACCTCCAGGATATTCAGAAACTCCCTCTCATTACTGACGCTGAAGAGGAGCGTCGACTTGCGCGCCGCGCGCAGGCTGGAGACGAAAAAGCAGCAGAGCGGCTGGTCACCGCGAACCTTCGATTCGTTATCTCGTATGTGAAGAAGTACCAGGGCCACGGACTCGACCTCGGTGAGCTCGTAGCGATCGGTAACGAAGGGTTGCTTAAAGCGGTTAGAAAGTTCGATCCGGATCAGGGCGTCAAATTCATCAGTTACGCAGTGTGGTGGGTCCGGCAAGCAGTACTGAAGGCATTGGCAGAGCAGACTCGGAGCGTGAGGATCCCGCTCAACCAGAATTCCCAGCTAATCAGACTCGCCCGCGCACAGACGGTTCTCTCCCAGGTTCTCAAGCGCGATCCAACTGACAACGAAATCGGCCGACTGCTGGAGGAGACTCCCGACGCTGTCCGTTCCGCCAAGCAGATGTCGGCGACCGAGATCTCGCTCGATGCCCCGATCGATCGCTCCGATCGCGAGGCCTGCACACTCGGCGAGCGCTTCGCCGGTGTGGACGGCGGCGAGATTGAAGACGTCACCGACTTCCACCTGATGCGCGAGTTCATCGACCGCGTCTTCCGGAAGTACCTGACGCCACGCGAGCGGAAGATTCTTCATCTCTACTACGGTCTCGAGCAGGGCTCCGACGCCATGACCCTCGAAAAGATCGGCGCACTGATGGGCGTCACCCGCGAGCGAATCAGACAAATCCGCGAGCGCGCCTTCGAGAAGCTCCGCGAATCGCCGGATGGGTCGGCGCTAGCGGGATTTTGGAGCTAGGCGGAAAGAGGGAAGCGGGAAGAGGCAAAAGGGAAAAGGAAGCGGGAAGCGGGAAACCGCTGAGAAACTGACGCCGACTCAAATTTGGGTCGGCGTCGTTCTTGTATAGATCTTCGTGTACACGATTCGCAAACCCTTCCCCCTTTCCGCTTCCCCCTTCCCTCTTCCCTCTTCCCGCTCCCCGCTTCCCTTCTCACGATGCCGCCGCTCAAGGCTTTCCTAAACCGCCAATGCGGAAACGCCGACAAAGCACGCGAGGCACTCGAAAGCATTGGCTATGATCTGGAGGTCGTCGAGCCGGCAGACATGGAGCGGCATCTCCAGCAAGCCATAGAAGACGGCACTAAACGCATTCTCGTCGCCGGTGGCGACGGGACGATTGCAACCGCTGCCTCGCTCGTTGCGAAGAAAGATGTCGAGCTCGCCATTCTTCCCGGCGGCACCCTCAATCACTTCGCCAAAGATCACAACATCCCGACCGACCTCGGCGAAGCCGCGATCGCGGCGGGTAACGGAACCGTGCTCGGCGCGGACATCGGTTACGTCAACGATTGCGTGTTTCTCAATACCAGCTCGATTGGCGCTTACGTGGGTTTCGTTCGCGACCGTGAACGTTTCGAGAAGCGTCTGGGGTATACCGTCGCCAGTATGTTCGCGTTCGTTCGCACGCTGACTGATCTCAGAACTTTTCAGGTGACCCTCGAAGTCGAGGGAAAAGCGAGAACCTACCGCTCTTCGCTCGTGTTCATTGGCGTCGGCGAGCGCGAGCTCAAGATGCCGACGCTCGGAAGTCGCGTGCGAAACGGCAGGCGTGGACTCCACGTGATGATCGTAAAGGGACGCGGGCGCGCCCGACTTTTCACGATCGCACTCAATGCCATCGCGCGCGGTACGAAAGAGGCGGCGAAACTCCCCGAGTTCGACAACTTCATCGTCGACAGCTGTCGTATCGATCTCACGCGCCGGCACGCAACCATTGGCCTCGACGGAGAGCTGAAGCGGATGCAGACGCCGCTTGAATACCACGTCGAACGTGATGCGCTGCGGCTGGTCGTTGCCGCGCCGGGGGAGAACGAATAGCTAAATTCAACAGATGACTCAGACCGCTGTTCGCGCGGAAACGTCAGCTGTTGACTATCCCCCCGATCTCGCCGCCAGGCTCGCAGAGATCGTGGGCGAGCAGTTTGTCCTCAATCGGCCGAGCGAGCTCCTCGTCTACAATTCCGATGGGCTCCCAGGCTACCGTCGACAGCCGCGGCTCGCCGTCTTTCCGGGAACGCGCGACCAGGCGATCGCCGTCGTGCGACTGCTTGCCGCTGAAAAGATTCCATTCGTTCCTCGTGGCGCCGGCACTGGCCTTTCCGGAGGAGCCCTGGCCGACGATATCGTCATCATCGGCATCCATCGACTCCGGAAAATCATTTCCGTCGACGTAGACAATCGACGCGCGACAGTCGAGCCCGGCGTCGTCAATCTCAAGCTCAATCGGCACGTCGCCGCTCTCGGATTGCTTTACGCGCCGGACCCATCGAGCGAATCCGCGTGCACCATCGGCGGCAACGTCGCCGAGAACGCCGGCGGACCGCACTGCCTCAAGTACGGCGTCACATTGAATCACGTGCTCGGTCTTACCGTGGTGTTGCCTAGTGGAGAAGTCGTCGAGCTGGGAAGCAAAGTCGGGGAGAAGGACGGTTACGATCTGCGCGGCGCGTTCATCGGGTCCGAGGGATGCTTTGGCCTCGCGCTCGACGTAACCGTCAAGCTCACGCCAAAGCCACAAGCGGTCCGCACGCTGCTCGCCGATTTCATGTCGGTGAATGACGCCGCGCAGGTGACATCAGCTGTAATTGCGTCCGGCATCGTGCCCGCTGCGTTGGAGTTCATGGACGGCGCGACAATCCGTGTCGTAGAGGACTCGATCTACGCCGCCGGTTATCCACGTGACGCGCAAGCAATTCTGTTGATCGAGCTCGATGGTCTCGAGGCGGGAGTCGTCGCCGATCTCGAGACGGTGCGTCGGATCTGCATCGATGGTGGCGCGCGCAATGTCCGTGTCGCGCGCGACGAAGCCGAGCGCATGAAGTTATGGCAAGGCCGGAAGAAGGCGTTTGGAGCGATGGGGCGATTGGCTCCGCACCTCATCGTCCAGGACGCGGTCATTCCGCGCACCAAGCTTCCCGAAATTCTCGAAACGATCCACCAGATCAGCGAGAAGCATCACGTCCTGGTGTGCAACGTCTTTCACGCCGGCGACGGCAATCTTCACCCGAACATCGCCTACAGTGCTGACGACCCTGCCGAAAGCGAGCGCGTGCACAAGGCGATGCGGGAGATCATGCAGGCGTGCATCGCTGCCGGCGGCAGCATCACCGGTGAGCACGGCGTCGGTCTCGACAAAATGGGTTACATGGAGTCGATCTTTCCCGAGACATCGCTCAACGCGATGTGCGAGCTGAGGTCGGTGTTCGATCCCGAGCGTCGTTCCAATCCGGGCAAGGTCGTTCCCGTTCACTCCTGTCGCGAGTGGCTGGCGGTTCCGGCGTCGCGCCGCGCCGAGAAAGAGCCGCCGCCGCTCGAGGCCCAACCTTCGCGTCCTGTCGCGTGAGCAGCGAAACAATATCCGCATCGGTAAGGGAGAGTTTTGCGGCTCGCACACCGCTGCGGATTGCCGCCGCTGGTTCCTGGCTCGATGCGGGCCGTCCGGTGCGCGCAGAGAGCAAATTGTCTCTGCGCGACGAGTCGGGCGTGACGTCCTACGTGCCCGCGGATCTTACGATTACGGTCCGCGGAGGAACATCGCTCGCTGCGATCGAGGCAACTACGAAAGAGCGCAAGCAGTGGCTGCCGCTCGATCCCTACGGATCGAGCGAGGGAACCATCGGCGCGACGATTGCGACTGCGTCTGCGGGCCCACTGTCGTCCAACTTCGGCTTGGCGCGCGATCTCGTGCTCGGTCTCGAATTCGTCAACGGCCGCGGTGAGATCGTGCGCGCGGGCGGCAAAGTCGTGAAGAACGTCGCCGGGTTCGATCTCTCCAGATTGCTCACCGGCTCCTGGGGCTCACTGGGCGTAATCACCGAAGCGACGCTGCGTCTCTATGCGCTTCCGGAAATCGATCGAACTTTTTTGGTTGACTTGAGCGGGCCGGAGCAACGCGTCACTGCAGTCCTGCAAACGATGTCGACTGTGCCGTTGACTCCTTATGCGTTTCAGTTGATCAGTGGATCCATCACGCACGCATTGCAGCTTGGCGACCAGCCCGTCGGCTTGATTCGTTTTGGCGGCAATTCCGCCGCCGTGAAAACGCAGGCGAGTGCGTTGGCGCAGATTGCCAACGCGGAGGAAGTCGACATCGGCGTCTGGACGCGGTTGCGGCAGCTGGAATCCGGAGCCCACACCGCCCTCCGCATCTCCAGTCTGCCGCAGCGCATCGTCGGCACCGCCTCACGGATTCTCAGTGACAATGTGCCTGGTGTTTTCACGTCGATAGATCCGCGGCGTGGCGTGATCCGCGTCGTTGCCGGCGCAGTCGATGGCGCGGACTCCAGCAATCAGATTGCAGCAGGTGTTGTACAGACTGACTCGAGCGAGATCGTCTTCGAGAAGCTGCCTGCTGATTTGTGGTCGGTGGTGTCGCCGAGTGTGGTTGCGGATCCATTGTCGCAGGGTATCAAGCGCGCGTACGACCCGCACAACATTTTGAATCCCGGCATTCTGGGCAATTTGAATTGACGGCGCTTCCAGTAGTTCCACCTCCGCGCGATCCACTGCCGCCGGATTCAATGCCGGGATGCGCTCTTCCGGGTACTCCTCTCGCTGACGCGCTGCCCGGCATCAACGCCTGCGTCCATTGCGGATTTTGTCTGCAGGCCTGTCCGACTTATCTCAATCTCGAAGACGAAAACGACAGTCCGCGCGGGCGCATCTTCCTGATGCGGTCGATGCTCGAGGGCACTGTCGCGCCAACGGACGCGACGGTGAAGCAGCACATCGATCAGTGTCTTGGGTGTCGCGCCTGCGAGCCGGTGTGCCCGAGCGGCGTCCCGTACGGGCAATTGCTCGAGGCAACGCGTGCGACGCTCAACGGATATGAGCGGATGCCGTTCATCGCGCGCATGATTCTATTCGTCTTTGGGCGCGAGTGGTTGCTGCGGCCGGCGATGTTCTTCTCACGACTGCTCGCAGCGACGCCGATTCCCACCCTGATGTCGGGTCTCAAGGGCAGGCTCGGTTTCGCGATGGCGATGCTCGCTTCGACTGGTCGATCGATCGAAAGGTCGTCGTACAATCCGGTGACGCGAGGCGACCGCGGGACAGCGGCGCTTTTGCGCGGCTGCGTGATGGATGGCTTGTTCGGTTCCACCAACCGCGCCACTGAGCGGGTGCTCAAGGTGAACGGCTATTCGACGGTGCCCGCCAACGGGCAGCGGTGTTGCGGAGCCTTGCACGCGCACGCCGGCGATCTCGAGGGTGCACGTGCACTCGCCAGAAAAAACATCGCCGCGTTCGAGCGGTCCGGTGCCACGTTCGTCGTCGCCAATGCTGCCGGGTGCGGCGCGATCATGAAGGAGTACGGCCATCTGCTGCACGACGATCCGGAGTGGCATGCGCGGGCAGTCGAGATTTCATCGCGCGTCCGGGATGTGAGCGAGCTGCTGGCCGATGCTGGTCCGCGCCCTGGCGGCGCGCTGCCACTGCGAGTCACCTACGATGCGCCGTGTCACCTTCAGCACGCACAGAGAGTGACGCAGGCTCCGTTGTCCGTACTCGCCGCGATACCAGGTCTCGAGCTCGTTCCGCTCCACGACACCGATCAATGCTGTGGCAGCGCCGGCATCTACAACCTCATCGAGCCCGATACTTCGGACGCAGTGCTGAAACCCAAGCTCGATAACATTCGCGCCACGCGGGCACCGTGGGTGGCGACCGGAAATCCCGGGTGCCTGATGCAGATCGGCGCCGGTTTGATTCGGTCCGACATCAATGCGCGATCGATTCATCCGGTGGATTTGCTGGACGCATCCTACGCGACTATCGGGCAGTAGCGCACCCTGCGCGCACTGACTTAATTGCAAATAATGGCAGAGCTGAACGAGTACTCCGCACTGCACAACGGTGCGCTTTTCTTTGATCGCTCCGATCGGATGCGCATGCGGGTGTCCGGACCCAAGGCCGCGGAGCTCGTCACCGGCATGGTGACGAACGATGTGTCGGCGCTGGCGCCTGGCGAAGGCCAATACGCGGCCGCGCTCACCCCGAAAGGAAAAATCATCGCGGATCTCCGGATCTTTGCGTTCGAGGATTCGTTGCTCATCGATACGCCAGCGGCAGCGGCAGCCGGATGGACCGAGATGGCTCGCAAGTACATCAATCCGCGGCTCGCTCCGTATCGCGATGTCACTTCGGAGCTGAGCGACTTTGGGGTGTTCGGTCGCTCGGCGCGCTCCGTTGTTGCGAAAGTGATGGACGTCGACGACAAGGATCTCATCGACCTATCCCCTTATAGTCACATCACGCGCCCCTTCGCAGACGTGAGCGTCGTCATTGCGCGTGTGCCCGATCTGGATCTCGATGGTTTCGATTTGTTCATCCCGGTCGAAGCCGTCGGCGCGCTCAAAAGCCGATTCCATTCGGCGGGCGTGAATGCGGGAACCAGAGAAACCTGGGAGATCGGGCGCATCGAAAGTGGTCGGCCGGAGTACGGCGTCGACATGGACGAGTCGACGTTGCCACAGGAAGCAAACTTCGACGAGCTCGGCGCGATCTCGTACACCAAGGGTTGCTACATCGGTCAGGAGACTGTGGCGCGAGTGCACTTCCGCGGACACGTCAATCGCTTTCTGCGGCGGCTGCGTTTCGTGACGCGGCCGGCGCCGCCGAAGGGAGCCGAGCTCGTCGACGAGACTGGCAAAGTGATCGGCGAAATAAAAAGCTCGGCACTGTCGCCGCGCTTCGGCGGCATCGCGATCGGCATGGTGCGTCGCGAGATCCAACCTGGAACTACGCTGCAGGCGCGATGGCCGGACGGAGAGTGCAGCGTACAAGTCGAACAAAACGAAAAAGGCGCCACTGTCTAGTGGCGCCTCTCGTTTGACCGGTCGAGACGACTACTTCTTCTTGGTGGTCGTCTTGGTCGTGGTAGTCGTCGAAGCCGACGGAGTCGTGCTGGCAGTCGTGTCCATCTTCATGCCGGTGTCCATCGCTGCCGGGGCCGGAGCCATTGCGGGAGCGGAGGTGTCAGCGGTCGCAGCTTCGTCCTTCTTCGACGTGCATGCAGCGAGAACCAGAACTGCGGCGACAAGGGCCAGGCGCTTCATTTACGATCTCCTTGAGAGGCAAACGTGGAATAATTCGCCGGTCCGTGCACGCTCTC
>DATFHK010000079.1:0-5192 GCA_035248505.1 Gemmatimonadaceae bacterium
TCAGATTGCTGTCGACGCACAGCACAACGGACAGTTGGTGAACATCACTGATTATCCCGACGAGGGAAACTTTCACACCATGGCAGTGCATCGCTCGGGCGACATCACCATTGCCGTTTCGTCAGGCGGCGTGCCCGGCGCGGCGACCCGCATTCGCGATGCAATCGCCGAGCGCTTCGACAGTCGCTACGAGCGTGCAGTATCAGTTCTCCGTGAGCTGCGTGCGCGTTCACTCGGTGGCCGCGATGACCGCTGGCGCGATGCAGCGTCCAAGCTTCTCGATGGCGATTTCTGCGCTTCTGTCGAGGACGGCACTTTTGCGGAGAAGGTGGATTCGTGGCGCTAGTCGTTGCCGGGGTGAGCCACGCCACCGCGCCAATCGAGGTGCGTGAAAAACTTGCCCTCAATGCACGCGAGGCTCTCCACGCACTGTCGTCGCTCAAGAGCGAGCAGGCGATGCGCGAAGGTGTGGTGCTCTCGACGTGCAACCGTACCGAGATCTACGCCGTCGCGGATGGTGACGACGTAATTCCGCGCATCTCTGCGCTGTACAGCGATCGGCTGGGCGAAGATGTCGCGCAGTACATGTACGTTCGGCACGAGCGTGACGCAGCGGCGCATTTGTTCGCGGTTACAGCCGGGCTTGAGTCGATGATACTTGGCGAAGCTCAGATTCACGGTCAGGTGAAGGAGGCGTGGGAGCAATCGCGCGCTGAATCGGGGCCGATTCTCAATCGAATGTTCCAGACCGCTCTGCTGGCAGCATCGCGTGCGCGCGAGGAAACTGGAATCGGCCGCGGCGCTGCTTCCGTGAGCTCCGCCGCAGTTCAACTGGCGAAAAAAATCTTCGGCGGACTCGCAGGCCGGCGCGCGATGGTGCTTGGCGCGGGCGACGTCGCCGAGCTCGCGCTCGAGTGCTTGTTGAGCGAGGGCGTTCGTGTTGCGATAGTTGCCAATCGCACCCACGAACGAGCGCATGCGCTCGCCGAGCGACATGGAGCGACGGCGATGCACTATGACCAGTGCTGGGATTCACTGCGCGATGTCGACGTACTGATTTGCTCCACGGCAGCGCCGGTGCCGGTGGTAACGTTGAATCGTGTCAGAGCTGCGATCGAGGCGCGCGGCGACCGGCCGCTTTGCATTCTGGATATCGCACTTCCGCGTGACGTAGATCCGGCGGTTGGATCAATCGAGAACGTTTTTCTGTACGATCTGGATGATTTGCGCGCCGCGGCCGCGGCGAATCTCGAGAGAAGGGAAGAAGATGTCCCGGCGGCGCGCGCAATCATCGCTGAAGAGGTTCAAAAGTTCTGGGACTGGGTCGCGGGACTCGCCGCTGTTCCAGTCGTGCGTGAGTTCCGCGATGAAATGGATCGGCTGCGAAGCACGGAGCTTGCGGCAGCGCTCAAGCGCATCGGTCCGCTCTCACCCGAGCAGGCGGATGCAATCGAGCAATTCTCCAAATCACTCATGAATAAATTCCTGCACGAGCCAAGCGTTAGACTGAAAGCGGCCGCTGCCAACGGTCGCGGACTCGGCGTCGTCGATGCTGCCCGTTATCTCTTTGCGCTCGAGCGCGATGAGATTCACGATGTAAAACCAGAGGACGCCAGGGACATTGCCTAAAGCGCTCGTCACGGGCGGCGCTGGGTTCATCGGATCGCACGTGGCCGATCTCTTTCTCGAGAACGGCTACTCGGTTGACATCGTCGATGACCTGTCGAGCGGCAAGCGCCAGAACCTTCCAGAAAAGGCCCGGTTCCACGAGGTCGGAGTAAACTCGCGCGAGTTTGCAGATCTGGTTCGCGTCGGTCGCTACGATGTGATTGCGCATCTCGCGAGCCAGATCGACGTCAGGAAAAGCGTCGCCGATCCGATCAACGATGGGAGGATCAACATCCTCGGCACGCTCAACTTGATGGAGGCGTTGCGCAAAGCGGAGTTCAAGAGCCGGGTAGTGTTCACTTCGACTGGGGGCGTCTTGTACGGCGAGTTCAACACGCCACCGAATGTGGAGACTTACCCGAAAGATCCCGAGTCGCCGTATGCGATCTCGAAGCTGAGTGTCGAGCTGTATCTGGCGTACTACGGTCGGGTGCACGGTCAGGAGGTTGTCGCGCTCAGGTTTGGCAATGTGTACGGACCGCGCCAGGATCCGCACGGCGAGGCAGGGGTGGTGGCGATCTTCTGCGGCCGCATTCTCAACAATCGCCCGCTGACGATTTTTGGCGATGGACTGCAGACGCGCGACTATGTCTACGTCGGTGATGTCGCACGCGCGGTGCTGATGGCGGCGACCAAGCCGCTGCCGGAGAAGGGCCGAATGGATGCGCGCGCTTTCAACATCGGAACCGGAGTTGGTACCAGCGTCATCGACGTCGCGAAAAAATTGCAGGCGGCAGCGGGCAGCAACGTTCCAATCGAGTTCGCGCCGCACCGGCCCGGCGAACAGCAGGAATCCTTCGTCAACGTCGAGAAGGCGAAGCAGCTGCTCGGCTGGACACCGCAGGTGAAGCTCGAGGAAGGCCTCGCCAGGTCGTACAAGTGGTTTGCCGCACAAATGAGCGAGGCGGCGACTTGATCGGATTGCTGCTGCTCCAGGTCGGGCAGTCGATCCCGAGCTCGCCGGCGGAGCTCGTCACCAATTCAACGACCGCCACCAAAGTCGTTCTGTTCATTCTGATCATTCTGTCGTTCATCAGCTGGATGATCATTTTCGCAAAGTCGTACGAGCTGCGCCGCGCGCTCCGCATCACTCAGAGTTTCGAGCGCGAGTTCGCGGGAATGCCGACGCTGGCGCGGGCGCAGCAGATGGCGAGCGAGACTGGCGGCCCGCCTGCGAAAGTCATGGAGCGCGCAACACGCTTCATCGAGGAGACCCGGCCTGCTTTGGCGGGCACCGCCGAGCGATCCGCGCGATTCAGCGGGGCGCAGGTGGAAGCGCTGCAACTGGTGCTCGATGCGGAGACGTCGACTGAACGAGATCGGCTCGCGCGCTTCGTCCCATCGCTGGCGACAATCGGATCGGTGAGCCCTCTGATCGGCCTGCTCGGCACGGTGCTCGGCGTCATCGATGCGTTCATCGGAATCGCCTCGAAGGGTTCGGGGAACATCGGCGCCGTCGCTCCCGGTGTCGCCGAGGCATTGATCGCGACGGCGGCCGCGCTCAGCGTCGCCATTCCAGCGGTGTTCGCGTACAACATTTTCGCTGCTCGGCTCAATCGAATCGAGGGAGAGCTCGACAGCTTTGGATCCGAGTTGATCGCGCTGATGGTGCGCGAGGGAATGATCTAGTGCCGCGCCGCCGCGGTCGCGATCGACTTTCGTTGAATGCGGAAATCAACGTCGTCAGCCTGATCGACGTGATGATGCTGCTGATGATCATCTTCATGATCACCGCGCCGATGATGCAGGGCGGCGTGGACATCAATCTCCCGAAGGCAGAAGCGAGGCCACTGGAGTCGAAATCCGGACTGACGGTGACGATCGATCGCAGCGGTGCAGTCTTCGTTGATGATACGCGTCTTACATTCAATCAGTTCTCGGCGAGCTTCAAAGCGCTGGCTAATCGACGTGGCAGCGGCGGAGTCTACTTGCGCGCCGATGATGGTGTTCCTTATGGCAGTGTCGTGAGAGTGCTGGCGATCATGAGAGCGGCGGGCGTTGGTGATATCGGACTAGTCGCCGAGCCGCCAGAGGGCAGGTAATGCCGAGAGGAGCGCGCCAGGGGTCAGGGCTCGCTGCTCCGCTGACGCTGTCAGCATTGCTGCACGCGGCGGTTGCAACCCTGCTCTTCAACAGCCTCAAGGAGCGCAAGCCGGTCGCGTTGCCGCCGATGTATCGAGTGAACATCGTGGCCGCCCCGCCCGGGGAGAGAGCTATTGGTGAGGTGCAGCCCCAGACACCGGCGACGAGAACACCTGTTACCCAGCCGACGCCTGCTCCGTCAACGATCAAGGAAGCCCCAGTTCTACAACCAAAGCCCGCACCTCGAAAAGCGCGAACAACGGCAACGGACACCAAGGCGGCACCGACAAAAGCGAAGGCCAGTACTCCCAGCGAGACGAAGACGGCGACTCAGCCCAAAACTGCGGCGCCCAAGGCTGGTGGCGGCCCGACCGGTGGCAAGGGGACCGACGTCGCTACGGTGCGCGCTGAGGGGATCGAGTTTCCGTTTCCAGGGTATCTCAACAACATCGTTCGTCAGATTGCGCTCAACTTCAAACCAAGGAATGCCTCCGCTCGCCTGAGAGCGGTGGTACGGTTTCTAATTCATCGCGACGGATCCGTGTCGAACATCGAGTTCATCACGAAGTCGGGCAACTACTCATTCGATCTCGAAGCGCAGGGCGCAGTCGAAGCGGCGTCGAGCATGCGCGCATTCGGACCGCTGCCGACGGGCTTCCCCGACGATGTTTTGCCCGTCGTGTTCAGCTTCGACCCCGAGTTTCTCAAATGAGGTTCCGATTTAGCGCGCTGATTCTCGGTGCGTTGATTGGCGTCACCTCCGTCGTGCGCGCCCAGGACACGACTACAACTCCGGGTGTTCGTCTCGGTCTCAATTACCAGACTGGCGCCAAGCCCGGCGTGATCGTGCTTCCGGTCGTCGACGATGACCGCGATTCGCTGCGCACCATCGTGCAGCGCGATCTCGACTACGGCGATCGAATGAACGTCATCGATCTCGACGCCGACGCGCTGCGGAAGATGGTGCCCGCAGCTGGGCAAAAGCTCAATTTCGCGCTGTTCGCCAAGCTTGGTGCGGCGCTGCTCGTTCGCATGACCCCGACGACGCAAGGATTGCACGTCGCTGCATACGATGTCGAAAAGGGCGAGCTGTTGCAGTCGGAACACTTCTTGTTCGATCGCCGCGATCGCGACTGGCGATTCGCGTTGCACGGCATCTCGGATCAGATCGAGGAGTGGGTGTTCGGGAAGCGCGGCATCGCCCAGACGCGCATCGCCTACGTAGTGAACGGTGAATTGAAAATCGTCGATAGCGACGGCGCTGAGACACGCGCAATTACAACCGGACGTGGCGCACTGTCGCCCGCATGGTCGCCGACGGGTGAGGCTGTCGTGTTCACGGTACTCGGCAATACCGGGACGCAGGTCCAGGAGCTCGACGTGAGGACGGGCAGGACACGTCGCATCAGTCAGATTCGCGCCGGCCTCAACATCACCCCGAT
>DATFHK010000080.1:0-32448 GCA_035248505.1 Gemmatimonadaceae bacterium
GACGAAGATTCGGTGTTCTTCGCGTCGGGACCGATCACAGTGGAATACGATCCGCGCGACCTGCTCGATCGCCGCATTCTGTTCAGTCGGCTCGAAGCGGAGCATCCGTACGTGCACCTGCGTCAGCACGCGAACGGCGACTGGAATTTCCGCCGCATCTTTCCGGCGAGCGTCGAGAAAGAGCAAAGAAACAAGCGCGGATTCGGCCAGTATATCGTGGCCGACACCTCGATCATCCGCGACGCGCGGCTGGTGCTGACGATGCCGTGGCACCTGTCAGACACGCTGCGCGGGTATCAACGCGACAGTGCGCTCCGCTACGAGCTGACGCGGCAGGATCACGAGGTTCGTAGAACTCGCGAGGGCTACGCGCGGACGTGGCGGTGGAGCGATATCGACGCCGACCTCGGCTACGCTCGCATCGCCGACCCCGACACCGTCGGCCGATTGATTCGTATTCGCAATCTCAGCCTGCTCGAAACGGATCCGCCGTTCAAGTTCCGCAACGTCGTCGGCACTTTCCTGAATCTCGGTGACTCGGTCTTTGTCGACGCCGATCATTTCGATCTACCCGGGTCGACCGGCCGCGCGCATGGAAGCATCGTCTGGGGCAGCGATCTGCCCGTACGCTACTACCTACATATAGTAGGCGACTCAGTGTCGCTGGCTGACGTCGCCTGGGTGTATCCGACGCTGCCCAGAACCGGCAGCGGCAAGATGGAGCTCGACATCCGCAGCGAGCGCAATCCGAAGTTCCTCGACTACATCATCACCAACATGGATGTCCGCTCAACCCGCTCGCATTTGTTGGGGAACATGACCTTCGGCACCGGCGGCAGTGTGCTCGCGGTGAAGAACGTGGACCTCCAGGCAGCGCCGGTGAACTTCGATCTGCTGCGCACGCTCAACGGCAAGCCATTTCCGTACAACTGGCAGGGAAACATCACTGGAACCGTGCGCGCGTCGGGCGGCCCGCTCAATCATTTCAAAGTCGAAGAGGCAGCACTGATCTTCGACGATGCTAACGTGCCTGGCGCCGAGACCGAGGCGCGCGGCAATGGTGAGCTCGACATCCTGTTTCCAGCCTTCACCGCTTTCCACGGATTCAACGTCGATGTCGCGACCCTCGATTTGCGCACGCTGCAGTTTCTGAATCCACAGTTCCCGCGTATCAAAGGCACCATTTCCGGAACTGCGACGCTCGATTCGTCGTGGCTCGACGTTCGATTCAGCAACGCCAGCCTGTTCCATCACGACGGCAATCTTCCCGTATCGCACGCGACGGGAAATGGTCGCGTGACATGGGGCGACAAATATCTGACGTACGACCTGAACCTGCGCGCGGAGCCACTTTCGTTCACGGCGCTTGGTCACTCATATCCAATGCTGCCGTTGCGTGGGAACTACGCGGGTCCGGTGCAGGTCAAGGGGCAATCGCCGAATCTGCTGGTGAATACGACGCTGACGGGACCTGCCGGGAGCTTCAGCTATAATGGATTGGTTGACGCGGATCCGGAGGTTTACGGTGCGCGTGGACGGATCACGTCGACGTCGCTCGATCTGCGCGCGCTGTTGGAGAACAACCAGCTTCCGCGTACCGAGCTTACAGGGCGCTACGATGTCGACATGCGCGGCGCCGATCTCGGGTCGCTCGCAGGCACCGCGGTCGCGCAGATCGAGAAGTCGACGCTTGGCGGATTCCGCGTCGATCCATCGGTGGCTCGACTGCATTTTGCGGATGGCGTTGCCACGGTCGATACACTCGCTGTCCACGCATCGGGTCTGGAGGCGCACGCCTCGGGAACGTTCTCGCTCAGCGGATCGCACAGCGGTGCACTGAAGTTCTCGGCGCAGATGGATTCGCTGTCCAGGCTGCGCGCGCTCGTGCCCGCTCTCGCGAACAGTCCCCAGCTCGACTCACTGCACGGGAGCGGTGAACTGACTGGAGAGCTCACCGGCAGCATGGAGCATCTGGCACTCAACGGTATTCTGCACGCCAACGATGTTCGCCTTGGGCGCCAGAGCGTCGAGAGCATTCGCGGCACGTTGTTGCTCGCTGATGTAACGAAGCAGCCAACGGGTTCCTTCCTTTTTGGCGCCGACACGGTTGCGCTTGGGCCGGTCGGCTTCAACAGCATGCGCGCCACGATCGCGCTGACGACGCCGACGTCAGGACACTTCAGCGCGTCGATGTTCAGTCAGAGTGGAGTACAGACTGAGCTGACCGGAAATCTCACTCGCGGCAAGGACACGACGATCGTACGGCTCGACAGCGCTGCCGTCGACGTGGATGCAGACAACAGGTACCGGCTCGTGGCCCCCAGCCGAGCGGTGATCTCGAAAGGATTCGTTTCTCTCGATTCGCTGATTCTGCAGCACAGTAGCAATGCGAAGCTGATCGTTCAGAACATTCGCTTCACCGGAGATTCGATCGCCGGTCACGTTCGTACGGACAGCGTCGACATGCGGCTGTTCCGGGCCTTCGTGCCGGGTCTGGTCGATGCGCGCGGTGCAATCGTCGCCGACGTCGATGTGCGTGGCGCAGTGAAGCAGCCGAGGCTGTTTGGACAGATCACTCTCGCGGATGGAACGGCGGCATTCTCGAATCTGGGGACTCGCTTCAATCGCATTCGGGCCAACATCCAACTGGATGGCGACTCCGTTCACATCAACCAGCTCTCCGCCGAGACGAACAAGGATCGCCGTGGATCGGTTAACGTGACTGGTTCGGTGAGCTTCGAGCACTACGACAATCCGTCATTCGCGATCACTGCGAATGCGTCGAACTTCCACGCCATCGACAAGGCTGGGCTGGCGGCGCTCGACATCTCGACTGGTCCGCCGGTGACACTCACGGGCTCGACGCAGGATGCAGTGATGCGCGGCTCGATCCGCGTCGAGCGCGGCTCGATCTACATCCCCGAGGTCATCAAGAAGAACGTCATCGATCTGAACGATCCGGATCTGCAGATGACGGTCGACACGCTGCTGTCGCAGAATCGCGAGGTCATGCCGCACGCACCAAAAGCAGTCGCGCGCAATCTGCGCCTCGAGGGCGTGAACATCGACATCGGCAATGACGTTTGGCTGCGGTCGTCGGAAGCGAACATCAAGCTCGGCGGATCGCTGAACGTGACGCTCGCGCCAAGTGGACCCGCACAGCCGCCGAGCCTCGCGTTGCAGGGAACGCTCAACGCGGACAAGGGCACGTATCGACTGAACCTGGTCGACCCGTTCGTGCAACCGACGTTCGACGTGCAACGCGGAACTCTTACCTTCTTTGGTGATACCGAGCTCAATCCGTTACTCGACATCGCGGCAATCCACACGGTTCGTCAGCCGCGGCTGAGTACCAACGGCCGCGATGTGCGAGTCGAAGTCGATATTACCGGAACGCTGGCGCGTCCACAGCTGGCGCTCAAGAATCCTGACAATCTGCCGCTGTCAGAGAGCGACTTGCTCAGTTACCTCGTCACCGGCGAGCCCGCGGTCGGGCTCGACAACACCAGTAATCAGGTTGCCGCAATTGGTGTTCGGACTGCAGCGAATCTGCTCCAGAGCGCGCTGCCCAAGAACGTGGTTGACTATTTGGAGATCCAGACGGCAGCACCCAGCAACGATCCGACGCTGGCGGCGACGCCGGCTTACTACGGCTTGTTGAACACGCGCGCGGTGCTTGGCAAGCAGGTTGGCACCAGATGGTTCGTTGGTCTGAGCACCGGTCTGTGTTTTGTGAACAGCACGGCTTTCAAGGAAAACCTCGGACTTCAGCTGGAGTATCGAATCAGTCCGATATACAGCGCCCAGGCAGCGGTCGAGCCGGGCTCGAGCAGCAGCCTGTGCGTTCGAAACGGCACGACCGCGACCTTCTCTCCGATCCAGGCGCCGACTCAGGTTGGCTTCGACCTGTTTCGCAACTGGCGTTTCTAAACCACGGTTGATTCGTCACTTATCAAGCCTCGGCGTTATTCCTGAGGCCTGAAGTCCGGCATCAACCGTGAGTGTGATGGCTAAGAACCTGCGCGAAAAGGATTCGATGGTTTGCCGCTCCTGCGGTAACGAGGAGCGTGCATCCGAAGGCTACCCGTGCACCGACTGCGGGACGTTCATCTGCGTCATCTGCAGTTTCCGCGGCGTCACGCTTTGCAAATCATGCCGACAAAAACGTCCCGAGCCGCCTCTGACAGTTCCGCCGAAGGTCGACTGGCCGGAGCATTGAGCGAAAGTGTAACAGCCATCGCGGCAATCGCGCCGATGTTGTGCGAGCCCGATGTCAAAACGACGCAAGTCTCACAACTGCTGCACGGCCACATCGCTCAGGTGATCGAGCGCAATGGATTGTGGCTGCACGTCAAAGGCGCCGACGGCTATCCGGGTTGGGTGCATCAAGGCTACGTCGTGATAGTGCCGCAACCGGTACCGCCACTCGAGCAAACCGGCTGGAATGATCCCCGTCCACTCTCGCTCGGCTGCACCGTGCGCGATGAGCACGGCGCGACGCGCAAGCTGCCGCTCGGCGCGTTGATCACCGAAGGGCAGGAGCGTTTCGGCGGATTGGCGATGACGTACGACGAGCGTCGTCACGCATTTCCGCCTGCCGCTGATTCGATCACGGCGTCGGCGATGACATTCTTCGAGGGAACATCATACGAGTGGGGCGGAGTCACGCCGTGGGGATGCGATTGCTCCGGCCTGGTGTCGAGCTCGTTTCATCTGCACGGAGTGCACGTCCCGCGCGACGCCTGGATGCAGGCGATGACCGGTGCGCCGGTCGCGTCGATGAAGGAATTGCAGCCTGCGGATTTGCTCTTTTTTTCGGATGAACCCGAAGGCAAGATCACGCACGTCGCGATCTCCCTCGGTGGCACTCGCGTGGTTCATCTCGCGCTGGGCCGCGGAGGCTATGCCGTCGATGATCTCACTTCGGGAGATGAATACACAGATCTCCTCATGAAAAGATTTCGGTTCGCGAGAAGATTTCTGGTTGACTGACTCGCACCAGTACGACTAAGAGACCATTCCGTTCGGCGCGCCTCCCATGATCGGCGCCTGAATTGGTCCATTCACGAATAGCCGCGCGGCTGCACCGACCTTTTCGTCCAGAGTCACTTGCATCGTGTATTGGCCGGCCATGTTGAGCGGCAAGTCGATGACGGCGATGATGGGAAGATCGACCTCGAACATCGGGTTCGGCGCCTGCGCGACGTTCATCTCACCGGAGGATGACCACAGCTCCTCCTCGTGCGGACTCAGCCAGCGAAACGTGAGCTTGTGAGTGCCGACATCGCTGTTGTCCGCCTTCACCCTTACGATGAAGTGAGTGCGCGGATGAAGTGTCGGCAGCCCCGCAACCTGCACGGCATCGAAAACGCCGAGGACGTTGAGCTTTCCCTCCTGGGAAAGATTGGCGGCGTCGGCGAAGACGGCGAATGAGATGTGCATTAAAACAAAGTAGCCCCGCTGTGGCTTCAGGCGGTAGCTAGTTTTCAGCGATGGCAGAACCGATTGGCCACCCGATCGCAGTTTCAGAATCTTCGTCGCACCCGGGCTTCGGGATGACGGATCTGCTGTTATTCCTGATGGCGACGATCTGGGGATCGAATTTCGTCGTCGTCAAATACGCGACCAGTATCTTCACCCCTCTCGCTTTCACGGGACTGCGCGTCGGTAGCGTCGCCATCTTCATGATTCTGTTTGCCATGTTGCGCCGGGCCGGCCGCGGAGAGGGCGCAACATCACGCCGGGCGCAGGGACAGGCGCTCAGCCGCCACGTGATTGCCCGATTGCTTCTGCTCGGGGTGCTCGGCAATGGGCTTTATCAGCTTTTCTTCGTACTCGGCGTGGCGCGCACGCGCGCCGGGAACGCAGCGCTCATTGTCGGAGCGGCGCCGGCGTTCATCGCGCTCGCGGCGAGCGCGAAAGGGCTGGAGCGAATCCAACGGATGACAATGTTGGGAATCGCGCTGTCGATCGTTGGTGTCGGACTCGTCATGCTCGGCAGCGCGAACTCGGGAGCGGTGCAAACCACATTCCTGGGGGCCGTGCTCGTATTCCTTGGTGTGGTTTGCTGGACATTTTACACGGTCTGGCTCCAACCGTACACCAAACGCGTGGATGTCATTACGCTGTCCGCGCTGACTCTGTGCGGTGGTGCGGTGCCGCTCTGGATTGTATCCGGCGCGGCAATCGTTGCAACTGACTGGTCGCGGATTGGCGTCGGCGGCTGGCTTGCGCTGCTGTACTCGAGCATCGTCTCGATGGGGATTGCTTATCTCTTTTATTATAGAGGCTTGAGAGTACTTGGCCCGACGCGCACCGCGGTCTACTCGAATCTTCAGCCGATCATTGCGCTGCTTGTCGCGTGGCCGCTGCTCGGCGAGAACCCAACTGCGTTTCAAGTGGTCGGTGCGATAACGATTGTCGCCGGCGTGTTCATGACCAGGGCGTGATGTCGCACGACGATTTCTGTCCGCATAGGAAATGAGACTCGTCCTATTTGACATCGACGGCACACTGCTCAATTCCGGCGGAATGGGTCGAGCAGCGATGCAACGTGCGCTGGGATTGGTGTTCGGGTCGCCGGGAAATCCATCGTATCGCTACGACGGCAAAACGGACAAGCAGATCGTGCGCGAAGTGATGCGGATGGAAGGCCATACCGACGAGCACATCGATTCGCGCATGGAGAAACTCGTCGGCCTTTACCTCGAAGGTCTGCGTGAGGGCGCGAACAGCGGCAGGTTCAACGTGCGTCCGCTCGACGGCATTCCGGAAATTCTCGATGCCCTGGAGCAGCGCGATGACGTGGTTCTTGGTCTGCTGACTGGCAACGTCGAACCAGGCGCGCGCATCAAACTCAAAGCGGCGGGAATCGATCCCGATCGATTCAAAATCAACGCGTTCGGATCGGATCACGAGCATCGGCCAGAGCTGCCCGCGATCGCGCAAAGGAGGGCGGGGGAGACCCTCGGGCTCGACATCGCCGGCGACAGACTGGTCGTGATCGGCGACACGCCTGCCGACATCGAGTGCGGGCGATCGCTCGGTGCGCGAGCGATCGGCGTGGCGAGCGGGCATTACACCGTCGAGCAGCTGCAGGCGCACCGACCATACGCGGTTTTTTCGTCGCTCGCCGACACCGACAAAGTGCTCGAAACGATTCTCTATGCGTGAGGTCGAGCTAAAAGCAGTCGTCGACGATGTCGCGGCGCGACGCAAGACAGTTGAGCAAGCCGGCGCGAAGTTGTCCTTCGAAGGAAAGATCTCGGATCGTCGCTACGATTTTGCATCGGGCGAACTTTCTTCGCGCGATGAAGTCGTGCGCTTACGCACTTACATCAGCAAGACGGCTCCGGCCAAAACCTATCTCGATTGGAAGGGCCCAACCGAATTTCGCGACGTCTACAAAGTGCGCGAGGAAATCGCGACCCCCGTCGAGGAGCTCGGTTCACTTCAGACAATTCTGGAAAAGCTGGGCCTGGAGGTAGTTGCCGAGATCGACCGGGAGATTGCGCAATATCAGTTGGGAGGGGCGACGATCAGGTTCGAGATCTACCCGCGGATGGATGCATTGGTGGAGGTGGAAGGAGAGCCCGCTGCAATCGAGGCGGCGATCGAGGCGATTGGGATTCCCCGAGGGACGTTCAGCAATCGGCGGCTGGCGGATTTTGTTATTGATTTCGAGCGACGTACTGGGGTGGCAGCGGCAATTTGCGAACGGGACTTCGGACCGAGGTCTCAGGACCAGCGGCATTGATGATTGCTGACCCAGCGAGGACTCGGACAGTCTGCGTCCTCAATCAGTCAGCAGTCAGCAATGCATCTGTCCGGAGACCTCGGTTGTAAGTACCAGCACGAATTGCATATAAGCGTTATCCCGATAGATTCACTCTGCAATGAATTGTCGATTTTTGGGCGGGATTGGTGTCGCGATCCTGTCGCTTTTGGCGGCCAACACTGTGTCCGCCCAGGAAAATCCAGCAAAACGATTGGCGAGCATCGTCGGCGTCGCTGTTGAAGAGTATGCCAAAGCCGTCGACGACAACGGCAAGGTCATCTCAAAAGACGAATTCGACGAAACCACGGGCTTTCTTAGCGATGCCCGCGAGATTGCCACGCGTCTCAACAGCTACAACGCGCCGGCAGCGCAAGCCGTTCTCGACAGCATCATTAGCGTTGTCAGTGCGCGAAAACCGCCGGCAGCGGCGCGCGAGCTCTATCGACATTTTGCCGCCGCGCTTGGAACGGCCGGCGCGATGGATCTGCCCAAAGGACCGCTCGATATCGCGGAGGGGCACCAGCTCTTCGCCGCCAACTGCGCTTCATGTCACGGCATGACGGGCGCCGGTGACGGACCTGCCGCCCACACGCTCAGCACCGCTCCGCCGCCGATTGGGGTTCGCTCACAATCGCCCGAGCTCACACCCACGCTTGCCTACAACGTCATCTCGGTCGGTGTGCGTGGAACATCGATGCCGGCATTCGCGTCGACACTTACGCCGCAACAGCGCTGGAACGTCATCAACTACATCTACTCGCTGCGCCACGAGCAGCTCACCCTTCCCGTTGCCCGCGCTGACGCGACAGCGATTCCCGGCGACACGGCCTCGCCAGTCATCATGGCTCTGCTCGACAGCGCGCTCGATTTCGCGCGCAGCGGCAAAGCCGCCGAGGCGGGCGATCGTGCCTTCGATGCGTACATCGCCTTCGAGCCGCTCGAGACGTCGGCGCGCGCCAAGAAGCCCGGGCTCGTCGCGACGATGGAGAAACACTTCGCCGACTTCAAAGGTGCGGTGCGACGCAGCGATCTCAGCGCGGCAAAGCAATCGCGCGATGCAATCGCCGACGGACTGCCGTCGATCATTGACCTGACGCAAAATCCGTCGAGCGCGTGGGAAGCTTTCTTCCAATCCTTCCTCATCATCCTGCGCGAAGGATTCGAGGCGATCCTCGTGATTGGCGCCGTCGTCGCGTTTCTGATCAAGATGGGTCACCGCGAGCGACTGCATTCGATCTGGCTCGGCATCGTACTCGGCGTCGTTGCCAGTCTGGCGACCGCAGTCGTCCTGAAAACACTCCTTGGCGCGATGCCGGCGAGCAGAGAAATCGTCGAAGCAGCGACGATGCTCGTCGCAGTCGTCGTTCTATTTTCGGTCAGCTACTGGTTGATCTCCAAGGTCGAAGCGGCCAAGTGGCAGAAGTTCATCCGTGAGAAGGTGACGATGGCGCTGGAGCACGGCGGCGGCAAAGCACTGGCGCTGGTGTCATTCCTCGCGGTTTATCGGGAAGGCGCCGAGACGGCGCTGTTTTATCAGGCGCTGTTTAATGAAGGGCCAAACGTCGGCGTTCCACTTGCGCTGGGAATAGTGGTCGGGCTCGGCGTGCTGGCGATCATCTTCACGCTGTTCTATCGATACGGTGTGAAGATTCCGATGCGTCCATTCTTCACGGTGACGAGCCTGCTCCTCTACTACATGGCGTTCGTCTTCATGGGGAAGGGAATCCGCGAGCTGCAGGAGGGGAACATCATGCCGATCACGGTCATCCCTGGTGGACCGCACGTGGAGGCAATGGGCATCTATCCGAGCGTGCAGACACTCACGGCGCAGGCGATTCTTATAGTGTTGTTGCTGTTTGCGATCGTGAAGACGTTCTGGCCGAGACAGCAGGGCGCGGAGGAGGCAGCATGACGACGACAGTTGAGCACGGCATTCGCCCGCAAGAGTACCGTCTACCCGAAGCGACTCATCTCGGTCGCGTCCGTTTGCAGGTCGCCGATCTGGATCGCTCGCTCATGTTTTATGAGAACGTCCTCGGCATGAGAGTGATACGCCGCACCGATGACAGCGCCAGTCTCGGTCCGCACGGCGAGGATCGCGAGATCGTTCATCTGCGGCAGCTGCGCAGCGCCCGTCCGGTTCCGCGACGCGGACTGCTCGGACTCTACCACTTCGCGATATTGCTGCCGGATCGCGCCTCGCTGGGACGCTTTCTGGCGCACCTCGGAGAGATCGGCGCGTACGCCGGCATGTCGGATCACTTCGTCAGTGAAGCGGTCTACCTCACCGATCCGGACGGCCTCGGGATCGAGGTCTACGCCGACCGCCCACGCGACGCGTGGCGTTACGACGAGCGACAGATCTACATGACGACCAATCATCTCGACGTAAACGATCTGATCGCTGCCGCACATGACGAGAAGTGGAGCGGAATGCCGGCCGGAACTGTACTCGGGCACGTGCATCTCTACGTCGGGGACATCGACAAGGCAGAAGCTTTCTACCACGACGCGCTGGGCTTCGATAAAGTCGTCTGGAGCTATCCCGGCGCGCTGTTCCTGTCCGCGGGCGGGTATCACCACCATCTTGGCACCAACACCTGGGCGCGTGGCGCACCGGCGGCCACCGATGCCGATGCGCGATTGCTCGAGTGGGAGATCATCGTGCCGACGCGCGACGATGCCAGGGCGGCTGCCGAGCACGTGCGGGCGAAGGGCTATCCGGTGAAAGAGGAGAACGGCGAATGGATTCTGACCGATCCGTGGGGAACGAGTCTTCGGTTGATGGCGGAGCGGTGAGACGAGTGCGTCGAGTCATTGGCGTCGCTGCTTCGTTGGCGCTCGCGGCATGCGCGAGTCAAATGGGCTCGATCGGCGGATTTCGTTCGCCGTCAGATGCAGCGTCGATCAAGGCAATGTTCGACAGCACCGCCGCGGGCTGGAATCGTGGTGAGCTGCCGGTTTATCTCTCGGCGTATGTGGATTCAGCGACGGCGATGGGATCGACTGGACTCGTTCGTGGCGTCGCGGGAATCGAAGGGCAGATGCGCGGCGGATTCTGGCGCACAGGTCGTCCACTGCAGAATTTGAGTTACGATCACCTCGAGATTCGGCCGATCGGACCGGACCAGGCAATCGCGACCGGTCAGTACATTCTCACCGGTGGTGGCCGGCCCGATCGCACGGGATGGTTTTCGACGATCTGGGTTCGCACGGCGAAGGGTTGGCGAATGGTGCACGATCACTCGTCCTGATACTCACGGAGAGCGTCGCGAATAGATGGAGCTACTTCCATGAAATACTTTAAGTCAAAACTTTTGTTGACCGCGTTCGCGTCGTTGACTTTGACTGCGTGCGGGAGCGATTCGACCGGACCTTCGAATCTCGACGCAGCTTCGGCGCTAAAGAGTCTTTCCATTGGCCTTCAACTCTTCGGCGCTCCCGGCACTGCAGCGACGCTGGAGACCGACGACTCTTTTGGCGGCATTGCGCCATTTCTCAATCAGGCCACCATCGACATTAATGGCTCGTCGCAGGCAATGTTCGCCCTCGCCCTGCGCGAGAGCTTTCCCGATGGAACGTGCTGGGAGACCATCTTCCAGAACGTCATTCCCGCCGATCCGACTTCGTGTACGCCGCCTCCGCTCGGACTGATGGTCCTCCTCTGGCAGTCGCATTCACCATCAGCGCCGCCGGATCGGATGGCGATCCTCGCCGGCGATGTCGGAACGAGCGACTTCTCCTTTGGCACAGAGAGCCTGAGTCTGCCCGCGGTCGCGCTCTACGCTGAGGGTCAGAACAGTCTCTGGGTATCGGAGTCGGGAACGCTGACGAGTGTGGTCAGCTCCACTCCGGTGAGCTGTAACATCCCACTGCCGCCGTACGCCAGGAGCGGTCAGTGCAGCATCGCGACTTTCGACGAGCAAGGGTCAATCGTGCTCGGCGCACTCGACGCGGCCGACGTCAGCGATCCGTCCGGTCCAACGAAGACGCTGACGATTCCTCATCAGACGCTGCACGGGTTGTGGGTGGCGATTACGGAGGTCCAGCCGATTGGAATGACGGCGACGCCGGTCGCACCTGCCGCGTGGATCAAACGATTGGCTGGGAGATAGCGCGCGACGCTAGGGATTTAGCACCGTCAGCCGCGCGACGTAGGCGCGCGACGCCGGCGGTTCCGTTGAACGGGCGGCGGGTGCAAGAGCGACAAATCGAATCCTCACATCCCCGCTGGTGACTTCGTTGTTGGGTGGTGTGAGGCCGACTAACACGATATTCGCAGGTGCGGTGCTGCGGGACACGATCAACTCGATCTTTGCGTCTCCCGCCCATACGCACTGAACGTCGACTGCGCAGCGCGAATCTTCCGTCACGCGATTGAAGGTGATTCGATAAGCGGTGCCGCTCAACGCGGCGGTCTTGCCAAGTGCGAGATTGAACTCGGCACCAGGGTTGGCGACGACCGCAGTGTCAACCGTCGCGCAGCCGACCGCGCACGCGAGGGCTCCGGCAAGTAATCGCCGCGCGAGATGCTCAGACTGTCTGCGGCGCGTAGATACCAGGAGCGTGGTCACGTGGATTTCGTCTCGTATACATCCAGATGCCGCCGCCAATCGCGAACAGAAGAGCGATCACCTGCGCCATCGTGAACGTGCCGAGAATGAAGCGGTCGTCCTTGGCGCGCACGAACTCGATGATGAAACGCTCGATCCCCGCCAGCACGCAATAAAATCCGAACAGCCATCCCTCGGCGTGCTTGTGATCGCGGAAGCGCCAGAGGATGAGGAACATCACGAACCCGAGTGCGACTTCGTAGAGCTGAGTGGGGTGCACGGAGAGCACCTGGTTGGGCAGGGAACCCGGGGGTGGAGTGATGTGAAACAGCTGCTGCATATTCGCCACCGTGGATGGCGGCGCACCGTTGGGGAAACTCACCGCCCACGGGCCGTTCCACGGCCTGCCGTAATCGTCTCCGACTGCCCAGCAGCCAGTCCGACCAATGCTGTAGGCGGCCGCGATCGCTGGCGCGGCGACGTCGCTGATGCGAGTGAAGCTCATTCTCTTCACCCGGATGACCAGCCAACAGGCGAGAATGCCGCCGATCAAGCCGCCCCAGAAGACGAATCCCGCCCGGCTCAGCATCGCACTCGCGTCGTGCATCAAAATCGCGTAATAGATTTTGCCGCCAAGCAGCCCGCCGATAACAGCGGCGAAGATCAGATCGCCGATTGGCTCAGGATCGTGACCGCGGCGCGCGAGCTCGCGCTGGCCGATGATCTGCGCGATGACGAATGCGAGCAATACAGCCAGTCCGAATCCGGTGAGCTGCAACGGACCGACCTGATACGAGAGCGGTTGTTGAACGATCGAAGCAAAGATGTTGTGCATGCGAATGAATCTAGGCGGCGACGAGCCCCGGGATAGTGCTGCTGGCGTAAGCGTTGAGATCGAGCCCGGAAATTTCACCGTGCTCGAAGCGGAACAGTCCCGCGCGCGCGATCATCGCCGCGTTATCCGTCGCCAGCCTCGGCGTCGGTGAAAACACAGTGATGCCCTCTGGCTCGAGACGCGCGCGCATCGCCGCGGCCAGAGTGCGATTGCAGGCGACGCCGCCGCCGAGCACGACTCGAGTACGGTCGTACGCGTTGGCGCCGCGCCACGTTTTCTCGACGAGCGTATCGATCAGGGAGTCCTGAAATCCGCGCGCAATGTCGGCTTTCTCGGCATCGATATCGGTTGACGCTCGAACGGCGTTCAGCACGGCCGTCTTCAACCCGCTGAAGGAGAACGCGTAATAGTCATCATCGCCGGGCTGGGAATTTCGTCGCACCATCGGCCTGGCGAATCGGAACCGATCGGGATTGCCGTCGCGCGCGAGCTGCTCGACGTAGCGGCCACCGGGATAGGGTAGTCCGAGCAGCTTGGCAACTTTATCGAAAGCTTCGCCGGCGGCGTCGTCGCGCGTCGCGCCGAGCAGCCGGTATTTGCCCCACTGCTCGACGTCGAGTAGCAGCGTGTGTCCACCCGAGATCAGCAACGCGGTGAACGGTGGCACTGCGTCGCGATGCTCGAGGGCAGCCGCGAAGAGATGGCCTTCCATGTGGTGAACGCCGATCAACGGAATGCCGCGCGAGAATGCCAGTGCTTTTCCGTAGCTCATGCCAACCAGCAGCGCACCAACCAGTCCGGGAGTGTTGGTGACCGCCACTGCATCGAGATCATCCAAGCCAATTCCCGCTTCCTCGAGTGCGCGATCGACCACCGGGACGATGCTGGTCAGATGCGCGCGCGAGGCAATCTCCGGCACCACGCCGCCAAAAACGCGATGCACGTCCTGCGAAAGAATCACCAGCGATTTTTGTACGACGTCATCGCCCTTTCCCTCAAGCACTGCCGCCGAGGTTTCGTCGCAGGATGTCTCAATCCCCAGAATTCGTGTCACCGCTTCCCCTTTCCGCCTTCTTTATTCCGCAAGCAGCCGATCCATCAGCGCGCGCGCGTCCGGCGAATTCCAGTCTGTAGCCTGCATCAGCTTTTTTCTGATAATGCCGTCGCGCCCGACGATGAACGTTTCGGGATAACCGCTGATGTCGTACGCCTCGACGATCTGTTTGCTCGGATCGTGGAGAATCTCGAAGGTCAGCTTGTACTGTCGGGCAAACGAGCGAATTGCGTCATCCGTTCCCGGATCGTCGATGCTGACTGCAACGATCTTCAGTCCCTTCGGCGCATAATCCTTCTGCAGCGCCTCGATGCTCGGCATTTCCACGCGGCAGGGCAGACACCACGTCGCCCAGACATTGATCATCAGAACCTGCCCGCGATAATCCGCCAGCTTCTTCTGCTTTGGTGTCGAGTCGAGTGTGTACGCGGTGAAATCCGGCGCCTTGCTGCCCAACTCGACCGGAAAGAGCTCGTGACGCAGGTAGTGGGTGGCGCTCCAGGCGATAGCGCCGGCGATGCCGATCACCACTGCGGCGATCGCAAATTGCCTCCTGCTCGTCATACCTGTGTCGTGCAGCGCTTGCGCAGCTCGACGATCTCCGTGCGCGGATCCTTCGCCGAGAAAATCGCGTTGCCGGCGACAAAGGTGTCGGCGCCGGCTTCCCAGACGGATTTGATTGTCTTTCGATCGATGCCGCCGTCGACCTCCAGAAACGCTTTGCTGCCGTTGACGCCGAGCATCTCGCGCGCTCGCCGGACTTTGTCGACGGAGCCTTTGATGAATTCCTGCCCGCCGAAACCAGGGTTCACGGTCATCACCAGCAACAGATCGATATCGGCGATTACTTCAGTCACCGCGCTCAACGGCGTTCCCGGATTGACGACAGCGCCCGCTCGGCAGCCGAGCTCACGGATGCGATGCAGTTGGCGTTGCAGATGGGGCGACACCTCCGTGTGAATCGACATCCCGTTCGCGCCCGCGGCCGCGAAGTCGTCGAAGTAGTTCTCGGGCTGGACGACCATCAGGTGGACGTCGAGCGGGAGTTTGGTGAGCTTGCGCACCGACTCGATCACTTTCGCGCCAAACGTGAGATTTGGCACGAAGCGACCATCCATGACGTCGATGTGAATCCAGTCCGCGCCGCCCTCCTCGAGCATCGCGATTTCATCCGCGAGTTTCGCGAGATCGGCGCTGAGAATGGACGGCGCGATCCGAACGGTCATTCGCGGGAAGCGGGAAGCGGGATGCGGGAAGCGGGAAGCGGCGCGCGAAAAACGGTTGGCACCAGCGGGGGGGCGGATACGCCGGTGTCGATGTGAATTGTTGGCGGGGGCGGGAAGTGTGAAACCGTCAGGCTTACCGGACCCCCTGCGGAAATCGTCTGGCCCGCTTGTGGAATCTGTCTGATGACTGTGTTCTCCGGTTGTAGCGAGCTGGTGTCTCGTGACACGCCCGCGATGCGGAGACCCAATTGCTCGACCATCGACCGCGCTTCGCCGACGCTGCGTCCATAGAGATCGGGCATCTGGACTGTTGCCGGTCCTTTGCTCAGCACGATGTCGACGGTGCCGGGCAGTTGCACCTGGGTGCCGGCCGCGGGTGACGTTGAAATCACGAGGCCGCGCGGTGCATCGGAGAGTTGTTCGGTCACGTTGCCCATCGTGAGTCCGGTATTCTCGATCGCGATGCGTGCCTGTTGCTGCGACATGTTGGTCGTCACCGGCACTTCAGCGGTCTTCTGGCCGGCGCTGAGCGCGAGCACGACTGTTGTGCCGCGTTTCTGCCTGCTCCCGGCAGGCGGATCTTCCTGAAGCACGACGTTCGCAGGAATGGTCTTGTGATAGCGCGATTCACCCTGCTGAGCGGGGAAGCCGGCCTTCTGCAAAATCGCCGATGCGTCCGCGAAGGTTTTGCCGACGACGTTGGGAAGAATTCCATCGTCGGGCAGCACTTCCGCGGGGAACGCGAACAGAAAAACCGCGGCGTAGGAGAGGAGGAATCCACCAGCCGCGGCGATCAGATAAGGCAACGCACGCCGAGGTGCGGCGCGCCAGTTCATTTAGTTGACCCTGCGCAGCCTGGCAGCAAACGCTCCATCGGTACCGTGACGTTGTGGTAGCACGCGCAGGCGTCCGTTGTCGAGCAGCTCTGGGGCAACGACCCCCTCTGGTGGTGGCTCGAGCACGAAATTCAGATTCTCCGACAGGAACCAATCGACCTGCGCGTCGTTCTCTTCGGGCTCCAGCGAGCACGTGCTGTAGATGAGCAACCCGCCCGGCTTCACGATTTCTGCCGCGGTGCGCATGATCGATCGCTGGAGCTGCGACATCACCGCGAAGTCGGAGATCTTGATTCGCCAGCGTGCATCCGGATGACGACGGAACGTGCCGGTGCCGGTACAGGGAACGTCGATCAACACCACATCGACCGGCTTGATTGCCGGCTGCCGGGCGTCGCCCACGAATGGAAGAATATTTGGACTCTCCAGTCGATTTTGATTCGCCAGTAACCGCTGCAACCGCGCGAAGGATTTGTCGGAGCCGATTACAGTTCCGGCCGTGCGTGACAGCTCGAGCGCCTTGCCACCCGGTGCGGCGCACAGGTCAGCGACCGTCGCGCCAGTCGGAACGGAAGCGTAGGCAGTCACCAGTGTCGCCGCCGGATCCTGAACGAAGAACAATCCTTTCTTGAATGCGCCCAGCTCGGTGAAGGTAGTCCCGCCCGAGATCGCGATGCTGTCGCGCGCGTAAGGCGCTTCGGCGACGTGCACGCCCGCGGCTTCCATGGTTGCCTCGAGCTGCTCGCGCACGATTCCGTACGGGCGAATCACGATCGGCGCTTCCGCGTTGTTGAGCGTCAGCAATCGCTCGGTATCCTGTTCTCCGAACCGCTCGATCCAGCGCGCGATCAGCCAGCGCGGATGCGAATACTTGAGCGCCAGCGCATCGACGGCGTCCGTCGGCTGCGCGGCGAACAGGTTCTCGCGCTCGCGATCGGTGCGGCGCAGCACTGCGTTCACCAGCTTGCTCGCGCCCAGTCCGTGCCGGCGCTTCGCCAGCTCCACCGTCTGCGCGATCGCAGCGTACGCGGGAACGCTTCCCATGAACAGCAGCTGGTACACACCGAGTCGCAGCAGGTCGATGACATCCGGATCGAGCCGAACCAGTCCGCCCCGCACGCGCTCGGAGAGAATCGCATCGATGGCCGCGCGGTGCCGCAGCATTCCATAAACGAGCTCCCGAGTCCAGCGACGATCACGCGCGTCGAGCGGAACGATGCGACGATCGAACGATTGATCGAGAAATTCACCGCGACGCAGGTCGACACAAACCTCGGCTGCTACTGCCCGTGCAGCAGTAACTCCGCTGGTCGACGCAATAGTGGCGTTCATGAGCCGAGCATCCCGGTTGTTGGTGAAGACGGAACCGCGACTTCGCGCTTCGGCATGCGGCCGGCGAGATAGGCGTTGCGACCCGACTCGACCGCTGCTCTCATCGCCGCCGCCATCCGCACCGGATCCTGCGCCGCCGCAATTCCCGTATTCATGAGAATTCCATCAACGCCCTGTTCCATGACGATGCACGCATCAGACGCCGTGCCAACTCCGGCGTCGACGATGACTGGCACACCAAGTCTCTGCTTGATCGTGCGAATTGCGTAAGGATTCAGCATGCCGAGACCTGAGCCGATCGGCGATGCGAGCGGCATCACTGCCACCGCGCCGGCATCCTCGAGCTTGAGTGCCGTCACGAGATCTTCATTCGTGTACGCCAAGACCTTGAATCCCTCACCGACCAGTGTCCTCGTTGCCTGCAAGAGTCCGTCGGTGTCGGGAAGCAGCGTCTGCTGATCGCCGATCACCTCGAGCTTGACCCATTCGTTGAATCCCGCCGCACGTGCCAAGCGGGCATATCGAATCGCATCGGTGGCATTGTAGCAACCGGCGGTATTCGACAGCAGGAAATAATGATTGGGATCGAGGTGATGGAGTATTCCTTCTTCTTTAGACCGGTCCAGATCCACGCGTCGAACCGCGACCGTCACGACTTCGGCGCCCGACGCCTCGATGGCGTCGATCATGACGGAGTTCGACGAATACTTGCCGGTTCCGACCATCAGGCGCGAGTGAAACTCGCGGCCGGCGATCTTGAGCGGCTGTGGATCCGGAAGCGTCGCAAACGCAGGTGCGATCAGATCAGCGTGTGCCACCATCAGCCCCCGCCCACGAAGTGGACGATCTCAATGTTGTCGTCGGGCCCGAGCTCGATCGTCGCGAAGGAAGCGCGATCGCGCAGGATAGTTCCATTGCGCTCGATCACGACAGTTCGCGCATCGAGGCCGAGCGAGGAAAGAAGCTCGGAAAGGGTCCAACCGGAGGGCACGCGGCGTTCTTTACCGTTCACGGTAATAGAGACCGCCGCCAAAGGTGCTTCGGTCACGAAACTCAGTGACTCAGTCATACTTGTGAAAGATAGCGGCTTGCAGCGAGTTCGGAATTCTCGTCGTTCCAGATTCCGCGAATCGCGGCGACGCCGTGCGCTCCGCGGTGGACCAGGGAGCGGACGTGCTCTGGTCGAATTCCGCCGATGGCGATCACCGGAACTCGAACCGCGGCAACGACATCCGGAATGAAGTCGTTCTCCCGCCGTGGTTCTCCCGGATGCGACGGTGTCTCGAAGACGTGCCCGGCGACGCACCAGTCCGCGCCCGCCTGCTCCGCATCGCGTGCTTCATCAGCCGAGTGGACGCTGGCGCCGATGAGCAGCGCGGGGGCGATGCGCTGCACGTCAGCCACGGCAATCGACCGGTGGGTGAGCTGCACTGCCTGTACTCCACACGCCAGCCCGACATCCACGCGGTCGTTGACGATGCACCAGCACCTGGTCTGCTCGTGAAGCTCGAGCAGCGCCAGCGTGATGGAAAAGAGCGTTGGCGTATCGAGCAGCTGAGACCGGACGTGAATTGCGCCTTTGGCCTCCAGCACGCGCATGATCCCCATCGCCTTCCTCAGGAAGCCCGGTCGCAACATGATCTCGTCATTGGTGACGGCGTGTACGACCGGCAGCTCCTCGATCGACGCTTTGACCGGCGGCGCCGCGGTGGCAGTCAAGCGCTGTCTCCCAGCATCTCTCCCACTTCGACCGCTCGTCCGCGAGTCCACTCGTGAGCGGCCATGCGGCTTTTTCCGGACGGCTGCACCTCAGTGACCCGCAGGGCATCGAGGCCGCATGCGACGATCAGCTCGGCTTTCGTTTTGAGGACCTCGCCCGGTTTTGCCTTGATGCCATCCATCACTCGCGGGCCGAACATCTTCAGGTCGCCCTTGGAGGTTCGGGTGAACGCGCCCGGCTTTGGATCGAACGCGCGTATCTGCCGGGAGATCTCCAATGCACTGTTGCGCCAGTCGATCCGCGCTGAATCTCGGGTGATCTTGGGCGCAAAGGTCGCCCGCTCGTCGTCCTGCGGACGCTCCTTCACCTTGCCGAGCGAGAACAGAGTCAGAGCTTCCACCAGGGTGAGCGCGCCGAGCTCCGACAGTCGATTCTGGAGTTCGCCATAGGTCTCGTCATCGACGATTGGAGTCTCCGACTGCAAAATCATCGGACCAGCGTCGAGCTGCTGCACGACGCGCATCACCGTGACTCCCGTTTCGGTGAAGCCGTCGAGAATCGCCGCCTGAATTGGCGCAGCACCGCGCAGTAGCGGCAGCAGCGAGGCGTGGACGTTGAGCGTTCCAAGCTTCGGCACGTCGATGATCTTTTGCGGCAGGATGTGTCCGTAGGCGACCACGACCGAGACGTCGGGCTCCAGTTTCTCCAGCGTTTTGTAGAGCTCGACATCGCGCGCGTTTTTTGGCTGGAGGATCTCGATTTCTTCCTCGAGCGCGATCTGTTTGATCGGCGACGGTATTATCTGGCGCGCGCGACCCTGCGGCTTGTCCGGCTGAGTGACGACGGCGATGACATCAAACCCCTCTCCGAGCAGAGCCCGCAGAGAAGGCGCTGCGAAGTCGGGGGTCCCCCAGAAAACAACGCGCACTACATCTCCGTTTCGTGATGGTGCTCGCCGGGGACCTCTGCTTTGACCTTTCTGATGAATCCTGGATACTCAGTTTTGGCCTTCTCCCATTTGGCCATCGCTGATTTGCGCTTGAGCGGGCTGAGATAGTCGATGAAAAGTTTGCCATCGAGATGATCGATCTCGTGCTGGAAGCAGCGGCCGAGCAGCTCGGATCCAGTTGCTTCGTACTCCTCTCCATTCTCGTTGGTGGCGCGGATGGTCACGGTGAATGGGCGCTCGACGTCGCCGTAGATGTCGGGGATCGAGAGGCAGCCTTCCTCCGCCTTCTCGATATCGGCAGTGCGCTCGATCACTTCCGGATTGATGAGCGTGAATTTCTGACCTTCGACATCGACGACGGCGATTCGTTCGGTGCGCCCTACCTGGGGCGCGGCGAGTCCGATGCCCTCCGCCGCGTACATCGTCTCGAACATGTCGGCAACGAGTTGGCGCAGCTCGTCGGTGACTTCGGTGACGCGCTTCGTTGGTTTGCGCAGAACCGGGTCGCCCAGCACCCGGATGTCGAGGATGCTCACCCAGTCGCCGCGGTGGAGGTTCCTGACACTGGCCGATTGATCTTGGCGATGCGCCCGCGCTCGATCACGACTCGCGTATCGCCCGTCTTGATAGTGACACGATCTTCGAGCGCGCTGTTCCGATCGTCGCCGCCGCGTTCCTTGATGAAGACGACCTCTCCGACGAGCCCCCCAGTCGTCACGATCTCATCGCCCTTTTTCAGTGTCCGCACCATCTCGTCGTGCTTCTTGCGCTGCGTTTGCTGCGGACGAATCAGAACGAAGTAGAAGATCGCGAAGATTGCTCCATACATGAAAATGGAGCCGATGATTGGATTGCCGTTCATTGCAGAGTCAGTACGAGATGGATTAGACGGCGAGCGGCGATGACGTATGGTAGCGAGACAACCACTCGCGCGACCATTTATCGTAATCACCATTCATGATTGCCTGGCGTGCGCCGCGGGCGATCGACAGCAGGAAATGTACATTGTGCAGGGACAACAGGCGCAGCCCGAGTATTTCATCCGATACGAACAGGTGGCGGATGTACGCGCGACTGAATCGCGTGCAGGCGGAGCAGTCGCAATCGGAGTCGAGCGGACGCGGATCGAGCCGGAACTCGCTGCGCTTGATGTTGAGGCGTCCATCCCGCGTAAAGACCGCTCCGTTGCGACCCATCCGCGTCGGTGCCACGCAGTCGAAGAGATCGACGCCGCGGCCGATGGATTCGATCAGGTCTTCGGGGAAGCCGACCCCCATCAGATAGCGGGGATGGGTTTTGGGAAGCGCTTCGTCGACGACTTCGATGGTCGTGTACATCGCTTCCTTGTCTTCGCCAACGGAGAGGCCGCCGATTCCGAAACCGGGCCAGTCACGGAGGTCGGAAATGTGTTCCGCGGCCTCACGACGCAGGTGCGGGTGGATGCCGCCCTGGACGATGGGGAATAGCGCCTGGTGGGGCGGGATGGGGGATGAGGGATCGGGGATGTGCGAAGCGGGAAGCGGGGAGGGGGACGCAAGATCCGTCTGGCCGACTTCGTCCAGCTGCTGTAATTCTCTCAGGCAGCGCTCGAGCCAGCGGATGCTGCGGTCACTGGCGTCGCGAGCGGTAGCTTCGTCGGACTGGCCGGGGATGACGTGATCGAACTGCATGATGACGTCAGCGCCGAGGTTGCGCTCGATCTGCATCACGATTTCCGGAGTGAAGAATCGTCGCGAGCCGTCGAGATGAGACTGAAACTCGACGCCTTCCTCGTTCACCGTGCGGAGCTGCGCCAGCGAGAAAACCTGAAAGCCGCCGGAGTCGGTGAGAATCGGCCGCTGCCAGCGCATGAACTCGTGGAGTCCCCCCAGTTCGCGTACGACATCGTCGCCCGGCCGCAGATGCAGGTGGTACGCGTTGCCGAGGATCATCGACGCGCCCATTTGCACGAGGTCGTCCGGATCGAGCGACTTTACGGTGGCGAGCGTGCCAACTGGCATGAAAGCTGGAGTCTCGACGACACCGTGTGGCGTCTTGAAGGCTCCTGCTCTTGCTGATCCTGATTTAGCCAGTATATCGAAGGCAAACATGAACTAAAGGTAGAAGATGTCTGACAAAGTGTGGTTCATCACCGGCTGCTCCACCGGGTTCGGCCGCGAGCTCGCGAAGATGGTGCTCGATCGCGGCTACCGCTGCGTCGTCACGGCGCGCGATCCTGCGAAAGCGGAGGATATCGCCAAAGGGCGGCAGGATCACGCGCTCGTCCTCGAGCTCGATGTCACCGATCCGTTCGAGATCGAGGCAGCCGCATACAGCGCCGTCACTCACTTCGGCAGAATCGACGTGCTCGTCAACAACGCCGGCATCGGCTACTTCAGCTCGGTCGAGGAGAGCGACGAAGCCCAGTTTCGCGAAATGTTCGAGATCAACTTTTTCGGGCTGTCGGCGATGACCCGCGCGGTGTTGCCGATCATGCGCAAGCAGCGGAGCGGTCACATCGTCAACATCTCTTCGATCGGCGGATTGCGCAGCTTTCCCGCGCTCGCGTACTACAACGCGACAAAGTATGCCGTTGAAGGATTCTCTGAATCATTGTCGCTCGAAGTTGCGCCGCTCGGGGTCAAGGTAACGATCGTCGAGCCCAGTGGATTCCGCACCGATTGGGCGGGGCGCTCGGCAAACGAGACGCGCTCGGGAATCGCCGAGTACGCCGACACCGCGTGGAAGAACATTGAGAATCTGCGGGGGATGAGCGGCAAGCAGCCCGGCGATCCGGTGCGAGCGGCGGCGGCAATCATCGATGCCGTCGAATCGCCGAATCCACCGCTGCGTTTATTGCTCGGCAAGGCAGCGCTCAAAGGCGCGCGCATCAAGCTCGACATGCTGAAGCGCGACTTCGATGCCTGGGAGCAGACGACGATCAGCGCTGATACGCCGGACGCGCGGCCCGAAACCGTCTGAACACGGGCTCCGTAGAGCGTGATACGGTCGCATTTTGGCCGTCCACCTCGAAAAATCGTCAGGAGATCCGAATGAAATCGTCTCAGACTGTTTTGTTGTCTGTGCTCGTCTTTGCCGCGGCCAGCTCGGCGTCCGCTCAAGTTTCCTCAAGTACGGCGGCGAACGCGTCCGCAGCGCCCGCCCCGGCGCCGACCGTCGCCGGACCCGCGGAGTCGTGGACGGCCAACGGTGTCGGGAAGTCCCGTATCACACTCGTCATGCCGAGCCACAACATGACCGCCGATGTGACTGTGCGCGAAGAGGCCGGAAAGCTGATCGCCAACATCTGGCCTGTCGGCGATATCGACGGCCGCGACTTCGATGCCACCCTGAAAGGAACTCAGCTCGTAATAAGCGGCACCACGGAGCACGGCGTACTGGGTTTGACGCTGGAGCATCGCGGTTCCCAGATCACCGGCACGTGGCAACTCGGCGAACAGAACGGCGCGGTTTCCGGCGAGATTGTCAAGTAGGAATCGTCGCGCGCAGTCGAGGCACACAAAACCAAAGTCGGCAGTCCGCAGATTTCGCGGTTAGCGGTTTGGAGTTGTCATACTGGTGAAGGCGGAATTCACTCTCAATGCGAGTATGAAACTCACAATTCCAATCTCTGCCTCTGCCAACTGCCGACTTTAGCTGGTCCTCAGTCCAGAACGAATGCTCCGCCCTCGCTACCTCGATGGAACGTCACATCGTACGAGAGTCCGACTTCGTCGACCGATGTCAGTTTTCCGCTCAGCACGTTGCCCGACAGAAGCATACCATCAAACTTCTCGGTGAAATTTCGGTAGCCACCGCCCGGCAAGTTCTCAGTTGCAATGATCGTCAGGTGGACCAAACGTCCTTCGACTGTGCCTGTGATGTTGGATGCGCCACACGTTCCCGCCTCACCGCACCCGTAACCCGTACCGGCAACCCCGGATGACGTCGAGAACAATGTCATCTGAAAGGAATTGCCCGGGATGTTGCCGAAGTCCTGATGCCAAGTGCCGGCGATCAAGTTCACGTCTGAAGCTGACGAGCACCCACCGACCACCAATGCAACAACTGCTGCTGACAACACAGAACGCATACGTGCCTCCGTGGCGTAGATGCTCGCAGTATTGTGCAAGGTGCGCTTATCCACAAGAAGGAAGCAACTAGTCGACAACCGCCATTGCGTCGCCGTAGGAGTAGAACCGGTATCCGGCTTCTATCGCCTCACGGTATGCCCGCATCGTCAACTCAAACCCGGCGAACGCGGCCACCAACATGATCAACGTCGATCGCGGCAGATGAAAGTTCGTAATCAGTCGATCGACGGCGCGAAACTCGTACGGCGGACGAATAAAGATTCGCGTGTCGGAGGACTTCTCCCGAAAGAGTCCGTCGTCTCCGACCGCGCTCTCGAGCGTACGCACACTGGTCGTTCCTACTGCCCAGATTTTCGCCCCGCCCGCACGCGTTTCGTTCAAGATCGACGCTGTCCGTGCCGGCAGGATGTACGATTCCTCGTGCATCACGTGATCAGCCGGATGTTCAGTCTCGACCGGCCTGAATGTTCCGGCCCCGACATGAAGGATGACGTCAGCGCGACGCACACCATTCGCCGCCAAGCGATCGAGCAGCTCCGGCGTGAAGTGCAGTCCCGCCGTCGGCGCCGCCACCGATCCCGACTCCTTTGCGTACACAGTCTGATATCTCTCCGCGTCTGCCGGTTGATCTGCACGCGTGATGTAGGGAGGGAGCGGCACATGGCCGTACTTCTCGATCGCCTCTTCGACGTCGAGTGGCGTGTTCAGCCTCACCACTCGAGTCCTTCGCTCCGTCGTCGCTACGATCTCGGCGTTGAAGTCTTCGGCGAACTTCACGATTCGGCCGGGCTTGAGCTTGCCGCCGGGGTGCACCATCGCTTCCCACTCCAACCCGCCCAGTGATCGCAGCAAAAGCACTTCAGCTTGAGTTGCGTTGTCGCGCACGCCCAGCAGGCGTGCGCGAAAGACCCGAGTGGTGTTGAGAACCAGCGCATCCCCCGCTGGGATCAAGTCGACCAGATCGGCAAAGCGCTTGTGCGAGATCTCTCCGCTCGACCGATGCAGTACCATCAGCCTGCTCTCGCCGCGACGCTCGGTCGGAAACTGGGCGATCCGATCGGCCGGCAAATCAAAATCGTAATGAGACGTGCGCGATCCGTTGCGATTCAAGCGATCAGATTGAAGAGGTCCTGAACGTGCAACTCACGGTATCGTGAAAAGTATTCAAGCAAAGCGCCTATCAGCGCTTAACGCGCTGCTTGCTGCGTCGATCATCTCGATCGCATGCGCCGAGCCGCGCGCACAGCGTGACATCGCCGCTGCCGACGCTGAGACTTTTCAGGCAATCGTGCGCTCACAACTGGGCGATAGCGCTAGCACTGGATTCCTGCGCGTGGACGCCCGGCCGGCGGGCGACAAGGATTTGCTCGCACCGGCGCCGCCGACTTCGGCAGGCTTCGACCAGGATTCGTCTGCTGATACCGCAACGGAAGCCGATCCGGGAATGATCGCCTCGCAGCGCAAGGACATCCTGCATGATCTGCACGTCGAGGAGGGCGGGCCATTCGTCTATCCGGAATGCGGTGGATTTCGCACTCGTCGCTTCCGCGATTCCAATGTCGTGCATCCCGATCCGGAATGTCCGAGAACATATCGCCGCTACGTCACCGTCGGCGTGCCGACGCGTGGCGCCGCGCCGATCATTGCAAAGGCTCGGCGGCCCGAGGTGCCGGCGCCCGATACTACCGGAGAGCTGTGGACCGTTCTCGTGACCGAAAGCTCCGTCGGTCCAGGCGGGCAGCAGTGGCGTCAGTTTGCGTGGCTCTTTCGACGCGACACGACGTCAGGCCGACTCGGCGTCGTCGAGAAATACCTGTTGTCGTGGGCGGAATAGCGATCAGGCGCGCAGCATGTCCGGCCTGATCCGGTAATCGAGCTCGCGCCCAATCTCGACGACAGCGCCAGGTAAAGCGCGCACATCCTCGAGAGTGGTGCGGAAGTTCACGATGCAGGCGCGCAGCACATACCGCTCGCCGAGGTGCGCATTGGAGACGAGCGCGCGTCCGCTGCGGCGAAGCGCTGTCGCGATGCGGGCGTTGAGCTCATTCAGGTACGAAGTCACCGGTCCCGTTTCCGTGGCGCGGTTACGCAAATCAGCCGGCACGTAACGGAACGTGGTGATGCTGAGGTTGCAGGTGCCCTGCTCGAGCAGTGCTTCCTCGCCGACGAAGTCGTGTAACCGCCGTGCGAGCTCGATGTCGTCAGCGATCATCCGGCGATAACCGCTCGCACCCGCCTGCTGAAATCCGAGCCAGATCTTGAGCGCGCGAAAACCGCGTGAGTTCTGCGGGCCGTACTCGAAGTAGTTTTTCACTTCCTGGCCTTCGTTGTCGTCGAACTGGTAGTACGTAGGCTTGAACGCGAAGGCGTCGTGCAAATCGGCGCGCTGTCGCACCAGAACGCAGCCTGCCTCGAGCGGCGCGTACAGCCACTTGTGGGGATCGATGGCGATGGAGTCGGCGAGTCGAAGTCCGTTGAGATTCGCGGGGACATGGTCGAGCGCCACCGCCGGCGCGCCGTACGCACCATCGACATGAAACCACAATCCATAGTCGCCGCAAATCTTCGCGATCTCAGGGAGCGGATCGATCGCGCCGGTGCCGACCGTTCCGGCCGTGCCGATCGCCATACACGGCAACATTCCCAGTGCGAGATCTGCGGCTACCTGCCGGCGCAGCTCTCCGGGAATGAGCTGATGATTGTCATCGGTAGGGATCCAGCGAATGGCGGCGGTGCCGAGCCCGCACACATCGGCTGCCTTGTTGATCCAGGTGTGCATCTCGGTTGACCCGTACACCACGAGCTGACGTGCGGTGGGGTCGGTCAATCCCCTGGTGCGAAGGTCCCACGTCGCCTTTGCTCGGCGGCCGACGATGAAACCGACGATATTCGCCATGTTGCCGCCGCTGACGATGATGCCGTCCCACTTGCCGCCAAGCCCCAGGAACTTCGCCAGCCAGCGGATGCACTCGTTCTCGATTTCGGTCGCCACTGGCGACAGGGCCCACGCACCGCAATTCGGGTTGACGGCGGACGCGAGCAGGTCGGCGAGCGCGCCAATTGGCGCCGCTGACGAAGTGATATAACCCCAGAACCGCGGGCTGCCGTTGTGGGTCGATTCCTGGAAAAACAGATCCGCGAATTTTGAAAGGACTGGCCCGATCTCCGTCCCTTTCTCCGGCAGATCACGCTTGCCGAGCTTTCTGCGCAGCGCGTTGGGCAGCAGAGGTGACGCGGTGGGAAGATTCGGAAGCTGCTCGTAGAAATCGGCGATGCCGTCGATCAGGCGATGGCCGAGCGCGCGGAATTTCTGCGGCGACATGTCTGACGGCGCGACTCGCTTGTTGAGCGGCGCCGCCTTGGCGTGCGCTGATTTGGAAGACGCTTTGCGGCCGCCGCTGGATTTGCGTGAACGAACTTTGGTCTTTGGCACTGTCGTATCGAAGAAATGAGTCTGGAAAAATTATCACGGTGCTGGATCAATCTCGAATCGTGGCGCGTTCAAACTCTGCGGTGTGATGCGTCTGTCGAAGGAATAAACGACAAAGCGGAGAAGAAATTTGCGCACCCGTCTCGCCTTCCTCCTCCCGATTCTTGCTGGACAATTCGCTGCCGCGCAGCAACCACCGCCAACTCCACCACCACAACTCGATCTCGATTCGATAGTCAAAGCCCACTCTTACCAGTTGCGCAATTCGTCGGGCAAAATCAACGATGAAGGCTGGGCTTTCATGATGCACGAAATCGGCGACGCGCAGATCGTGGCTATCGCTGAGGAGCACAACGTCCAGGAAATCCCGCATTTCCTGACGATGTTGTTCGCGCGCCTGCACAACGAGCTCGGCTTCAATTATCTGGCGGACGAGCAGGATCCGTATGCGTTGAGGTTGATATCGTCGCTGGCGCGCCGGGTGAGCGAGGATTCCATAAAGTCGCTCGCTCGCCGGTGGCCGACGGCGCTGACGTTTGCGACCGACGAAGAGATCGACATGCTGTACAAGGTTGCGCGACTGTCGACTGGTCGCGGCAACGCGTTGTGGGGAGTCGATCAGGCGTTCGGCGCCAACCATTACCTGGCGCGGCTGCGCGAGCTCTCTCCGTCGGCGGCAGCAACGGCGAAGATCGATTCGTTGGCGCGTGTCGCGGAGGCGGCGGACCGGCAACGCTACGATTCAACATGGACGCACTTCATGGCCCGGATTGCGACGGAGGATGACTTCGCGAGGCTGCGTGTGCTTTTCAAACCTGCCGCTGGCAGTGAAGCCGATTGGCTGATCACCGCGCTCGAGCGCTCGGCGCACATCTACACTGCGTACACGCTGGCAGCCAATCAAAACAAGCCGACCGGCTGGGAGAATACATGGTCGCGCGAGCGGTATATGAAGGAGCGGTTCAGCGAGGAATATCATATCGCGACGTCGCGCGGTGATTCACTACCGAGGGTGCTGGTGAAGGCCGGTCACTGGCACATTCACCGCGGGCTATTTCCGCAGTCTTTGGCGTTGACCTTCGGCACCTTCGTGTCGGAGCTGGCGCAGTTCAACGGCAGGCAGTCGTACGTTATCTCGACGGGAATCACCGGCCCGCCGGGTCAGTGGCGACAGTACTCGAACCCAATCGCCAGGTCGGTTCCACCCAATGATTGGACGCTGGTCGATCTGCGCGCGTTGCGACCGTATGCGCGCGGCAGGCGCATCCGCGACATGACGGGTGAGCTGCAGCAGCTGATATTCGGCGCCGATGCGGTGTTGTATTTCGGTGGTGCACACCCGGGCACCGAGTCGCTGAAGGATTCTCTGGCGCGGCCTACTCAGGCGAACTAGTAGAGCGGTTCTTCAATTCGCCGAGTCGCTCGCTGATTGCCTCGGGCAAAAAGAGGTTGTCCGAGATGTTTGCGATCTCCTCTGCTTCGCGCCATGCGTCCTCGAGTTGTTTGAGCTCGCCTTGCATGGCGCGGCGTTCGGCGTCTTCGTGGGAGGCCATCTCGAGAGCCAGGCGCATCTCTACGGGCAGGAGATTCAAGCTGGCTTTCTCTTCTCGCCGGTACCACCCGCGCTTGGTGAATTTCGCCGCTTCCTCGAACGATTTCATGGGATCGTCGCGTTGGGTGGCGAACGTGACCGCCGCCTGGACTTCTGAGGCCTTGGCCCCGCGCCGATTCACATGCGGAAGAATCTTCGCGGCTGCCCGTAATGCCGTTTCGCCACGGAGATCAGTAACTGCTGCGTTCTGTCTAAGCTGCCACCACTTGCCTTCTCCAGCGAGCGCACGATGGGTGATGCTCAAGCCCCACTCATCTCCAGGCCTTGGTGGGAGGAGAACCGTCTCAGAAACGTCGTGTGCCCGAACAGCGAGTGGCCGACCTCGTTCGTCCCGGACGTGGGTCACCACTTTTAGTCGGTCGTAAGCGTCTCGGCCCGTCCTCAAGATTTGCCAGCCGTAACCGCCGAGTCCGCCCAACGACAATCCTACGACTGGACCGAGAAACGGTATCGATGCACCGGCGACGATGAAGACGCCCGTCTGAATCATCGCATTGCGGCGACGCTTGCCAAACTGATCGCCATAGCGCCAGGCGGCGAACTCCGGTCGCAACGGTTTGCCGATGCGCACGAGCTCGGTGCCTTCGCCCAATCTTGCCAGACCAATCTCGCCCGTCGAGACGCGCAATCTCGTTTCACGGAAGCCTTTCTCGCACTCTTCGATTGCTTCCCAGCGCTCCTCGAGCGGCGTGAGATTCCAGCGCTCGCACTTGCGGCAGACCGCCCACAGCCTTCCTTTCGCTGCGTCGAAAGCGAGTCTCCGCCCGACGGGGAAGTTCTCGATCGCCTCGTTAGCGCCGAGCGGCGAGTGGCAGAAGATGCAGGTCGAATACACTGGTGAAATTATGCTTCCCGGCCTCGCGGGCTGAAAAGCGGGCGGCCTTATTTGTGCAAACTCCTCGCGGCGATGATTGCAAACCGTTCGACGTTCTGCGTACTGGTAATTCTATTTGCGGCGGCCGTTGGCGCCTGCGGGTCGTCGCCGCCGGCAGTCGAAACCACGCCGATTCCAACACTGCCGAATCGCCCGGCCACGCACGAAGAAGAGGTGACGCTCATTCGCGCGGATTCGGAGCTGTTCGCCGCGGTCGTGCGCGCCCAGTTGCGCGCGGGGAGCGATGGATATCCCCTTCACATCGACGAATTGCGCTACGACCCGCGACCGTATGGCTCGCGCGACGGCTATCCCCTGCTGGGCGCGGGAGTGCAGGGAGCCGCGCCGGAGCTGTCATTCCCCCGCGCGAGTCAGGATGCGATAGACGATATCGCCGCCAATCGCCGCAAAATTCTCGACCAGTACAACATTCCTGAAGGAACGCCGTTCAATTATCCGCAGTGCGCGGGGATCAACGTTCCGCGTCCACCACCGGTGCACCGGTCAAGCACACGCTCTCGCACAACGAACGTGCACGCGGGTTGTCCGAAGCAAATGGAGAGTTACGTGACCGTCGGACTGCCTTTGCGCGGCCAGCCGGAAGGTCTGAAAAGGATGCGCGACACGCGTGGTCATTACGTCGACGCCGGTGACGACGCCTGGACGACACTGGTCGAGGAAAACGTCGCCGGACCGACTGGCTGGAGCCGGCGCCAGTACGCGTGGATCTTCAAGCGGAGTCGGTGGACGGGGAGACTGGACCTCGCCGCGACAATCATGACCGGAGTCGTTGAGTGATTGTGTTGCGCTAAATCGAGCACTAGTTGGAAGGTCTGCGCGTCGGCCTGCGCGTCGGCACCTCGAACGGTTTCACTGGCAGCACCGCGTTCAACTTGAAATCGATCGGGTACTGCACGAGTTGCTCGATCTTGTGCCCCTCGAGCGTCGCCGGCGTGAATTCCATCATCTTCACTGCGTCGATCGCCGCCAGCGCGAAGTCCTTGTACGTCGCTTCCATGCACACGATCGATTCCGGTTTCGCTTTGCCCGTCGTGTCGACGATGAACTGCACCAGCGCCGATCCGCTCTGATTGGCCAGCTTTGCTTCACGGGGATAGACGTAGTTCAAGTGCTTCGCCAGCGCGATCGGCGTCTGCTCGACCGGCCCCTTACGCATCAACTCGGCGTCGGTCAGCGTCTTCGCCGCTGCAACGCCTTTGGCGAGCATGTCGAGAAATTCTTCCATCCCGTCCTTGTCAGTGATCACCTGGCGCGATGCGCCCATTGTGTCGGCGACCATCAACACGTAGCCGATCGACGCCGAATCTGCGGCGAACGGCTGCACCATGATCGCGTTGCCGAGGACGTAGCTTGTGCGCGCGGGCTTGTCGAGATCGTTGAACAAACTGCGCTGGAACGCAGCGACCGAATCCGCGTTTAGCTGCTCTCCCATCAGTCGCGATGTGTCGAGTTGCGCGTAAACCCGCACGGTGTGGAGCGAGCTAACCTCCACTCTCGCGAAGAACCGGCCCATTTTTAGGGAGCGCACTTGGCGCCAGTTGGTCTGCGCAGGCGTCTGCGCAATGGGAGAAAGAATGACGATGGCGGTGAACGCGCTAAGAACGATGTTGACGTGCTGTCTCATCGATCCTCCTGCATCAAACTGCCGCAGAGCCGGCTGCGGCGTCCGCTCGTCGTTGCAAAATGTAGGTGTTTGCAATCATCCTGCCTACCTGAACCGAGGCGATCTTACACGGAATGGGCGCGAGCGTAGTCACTAGGCCAGTGCTGGTCGAGGCCGCCGTCGAAACGGTCGACGCAGCTGCTGGCGCTGAGAGAGCCGGCGCCGATCGAATCGAGTTGTGCGGAAGGCTCGACCTCGGCGGTACAACGCCGCTGTTATCAGTGATCGAGAAAGTGCTGGAGCAAGTCGGGTTACCGGTGCACGTGATGATTCGAGCGCGCGGCGGCGAGTTCGTCTATAGCGAAGACGAGATCTCGCTGATGGCAAAGGATATCGAGCTGATCCGGTCGCGCCGGCCGGCAGGAATCGTCACCGGTGCGGTCGCCGCCAATGGCCAGCTTCACACCTCGCACTTGTTGCGATTGCTGGCCGCCGCCGACGGAGTGCCGGTAACCTTTCACCGCGCGTTCGATGCGCTGGCGCATCCTCACGC
>DATFHK010000081.1:0-135753 GCA_035248505.1 Gemmatimonadaceae bacterium
GCCCGCGCCGATGCGTTCGTCGGTCGAACTCCCGCTGCGTCTACAAGAGCTGTTGCGTGGGCCGCAAGTCCTCGGGCGTTCCAGGGAGCGTGTCGAGCGTGCGCGCGGAGGAGAGCGACAGGCGATTCAGCCATGTGGAAAGGATAACGTTAAAGTCTTCGGACCGCTCGTCGTGCGGCAGATCACCCGCAGGTGCCAGAACTGAAATCTCGAAATCGCGTTTGATCTCGCGGAAGCCACGAAATTCTTCGACCGGCGCGATCGATCCCTGCTCGCCCCACACCAGGAGCGCCGGCTGGCTCAGTCGACGCAGGGCGTGGCGCACATCGATGTTGAGATGTCCGGAGAGGAAGGCCGCAGGCGCGTGCCGCGCGCCATGCTGGTGCGACGTGGCGTAGTAAATGTCGACGAGCTCTTTGGTTACGAGCGCATCGTTCGAGTAGGCGCTCTTCAGATAGCGACGCAGCTGCGGCCGGGAGACCAAAGCATTGAACATCGCGGTGCCGGCAATTGGCGTGTCGACAGCGAGACGACCTGCTTCGCCGCCAATCCCGACGGGCTCATTCAGTCGCACCAAACCGGACGGCGCGATCAGGCAAACTGCCGGGAAGCGATGCGGATCTCGCGCAGCAAGAACGATCGCGTAGGCCGCTGAGAGTGACGATGCGACGAGCACGGTGGGCTCATCGATGACTCTGCTCACGAAATCCGAAATGAGCGAGATGTAGAGACGAGCGGAGTAACGGATCGCCGGTCGCTCGGAGAGGCCGAAACCCAGCAGGTCGATCGTGTACACGGTATTCGTGCGCGCTAGTGCGTCGACATTGTTCCGCCATTCGTAGGACCAGGCGGCGGAATGAATGCCGTGGATCAGGAGAATTGGCGGCCCGCTGCCACGCTTGGTGAACGAGACCCGACGTTCGCGCCAATCGAACCCGCCCTCTTCACCGCCAATGAGATTGGTGAGTTGATCGACGCCCTTTCGCGCAAATGCGTTATATGCGGCGGCGACACCCAGCAGTGCGCCACCGGAGAGCAGAATCTTACGCCAAGGTGTTTCGCGTTCTTCCGAGTCGTCTGCCATTCAGCTCACTCGAGAAAGGGGCGGACAGTCAAAAGCGCGGTCACCTTGAGAGTAACCGCGCCTGGGGTACCGCGCACGGGGTAAAAAACTCTAGCGGCGCGAACGGCCCCTTGACCGGGACTTGCTACGTCCTCCCGAACGTCCACCGGAACGCCCACGTGAGCGGGAGCTGCTGCCCGACCGCGACGAGGACTTGCGGCCGCCTGACTTCCGGCCTGCTGATTTCCGGCCTGCTGATTTCCGGCCTGCTGATTTCCGGGTTGCTGATTTCCGGCCGCCGGACTTCCTGCCACCGCTGCGTCCGGATGATCCACCCTTACGACCGGCACTCTTCCGCGCGCCGCCTTTGCGGCCGCCAGAGCGGCTACTCTTTTTGCCGCCCCCGGAAGATTTTCGGCCGCTCGACTTCCTTCCGCTCGACGAGCTCCGCGAGGCTCCCGAGGAACTGCGCGAACTGCCGGAAGATGTACGGCCAGCCGACGATCCACCGGACCGGGTACTGGAAGAGCCGCTACTGCGACTGCCTCCGCCTCCGCCCGCGATACCCGAGGTACTTGCGCCGCCTACTCCCCCGGAACTGGACCCGAAGCCGCTCGTGCCGGACGTCGATGAGCCGCCGCCGAAGGCCGAACTTCCAGCACCGCCTGTGGTGCCGCCGCCGAATCCACTGGTGCCACCGCCGCCCATACCGGTGCCGGCAAGCGATGATTCCTGTTTCTTACCCGAACCTTTGGGGCGACCCCGCCTGCCGCGAGGTGCGCCGCCGCCAAAGATGTCTTCCTCTTCTTCCTCTTCTTCCTCGTCGCTTTCGCCTACGACAGTGGCGTCGGCGTCGACTTCGTCATCATCGTCCGCGTCTTCAGCGCTGTCCCACAGGCGATCGCTGTGATCTTCGTTGATCGCCCAGCCGCCATCTTCGTCTTCGTCATCGTCGTAGGACCGCTTGCCGCGACTGAAGCCACCGAGATCGTCTGGGTCATCGTCGTCCGCGAAACGCAATGGCTCCACTGATTCACCGCTCGGCATTTGTCCTCCCATAGAATGTCAGCACCCGCACTGAAGTAGCGCGCAAATTTCTGAGTTTCGCCCGCTGCACGTCGCGTGCCTCGTAGGCAAACACCGAATACAATCCTTGTGCGACCACGTCAAGACGCAGTTCGGTTTTTATTGCGTTGCGGCTGGACTGAAACGTCTTGTTATAACGCGAACGAGCGCGTCATAAACACACGGGTCGAACTGCTTGCCGACGTCCACCGAGAGGTGTTCGAGCGCGTCCAGCGGCTCGAGTGGCGCACGGTAGGCGCGCTTCGATGTCAAAGCGTCGAAGGTGTCTGCCACACAGAGGATCCGGGCGCCAAGCGGGATGGTTTCACCTGTCAGACCGAGTGGGTATCCGGCGCCGTTCCAGTGTTCGTGATGGTGCTCGATGTACTTGAGGGGCTTGGCGATGTGGAACAGCGGCGCCAGGATGTCGAGACCGATCTGAACGTGTCTTTTGACATGATCGTACTCTTCCGTGGTCAGCCGGCCCGGCTTGTTCAGGATGTCTTCCCTGATACCGATTTTCCCGACGTCGTGGAGCCGCCCGGCGACCCGCAGATCTTCGCACATTGCCTCATCCAGCCCCATTTGCTCCGCCAACTGACCAGCAAGCTCGGCGACGCGCTGTGAGTGACCTCTCAGGTAGAGATCCTTCGCTTCCATCGCATTGATGAGCGTCTCGGCGATGCTGATCGACATCAGGCGCAACGCTTCTTTCTCCTGCTCCAGTTCCGCCGTGCGCAGTGCGACTTCCTGGCGAATGAGGGTGTCGAACCGGCGCTTTTCGATGAGCTCGCCTCGCTTGAGCAAAGCACGATCGACGGCCTGCTGCAGATCGGCGAGCTCGACCGGCTTCATCAGGTAATCGGTCGCACCTGCAGACAGAACTTCGGTAGCGGTTGCCGCATCGTTCACCGCGGTCAGCATGATGATCGCCAGATCGGAATCCCTGCCACGCGCCTCGGGAACTACCTGCACGCCGGTCATGCCCGGCATGCGAACATCGCAGAGCATAAGCGAGAACGATTGCTTGTCGAGAATCTGCAGCGCCTGTTCACCGGATCCCGCGATCTCGACCTCATATCCGCGGGAGCGCAGAAACTTCCGCAGTGCCAGCCGGATCGTTTCTTCATCATCGACGATCAGTATGCGCGTCATTTGTTCGACTCGGCGCAAAGCGGCAGCAGGATCGTGAAGGTGGTGCCGATCTCAGGCGTGCTGTCGACTGTGATCGTTCCTTCGTGTTGCTGGATGATGCCGTAGCTGACGCTCAAGCCGAGGCCGGTTCCCTTGCCTGGCGGCTTGGTGGTGAAAAACGGCTCGAAAACTCGCTCCAGAACGGATTCAGACATGCCGCGTCCGGTATCGGATATCACGATCTGGACCGCTCCCTGTTTTTTCTGCGTCGTGACGTTGAGATGTCTGATCTCCGCGTCTTCCATCGCCGACTCGGCGTTCACGAGAAGATTGAGCAGAACCTGCTGCAGCTTCTGTTCGTCACCGCGGACCTTCGGATTGCAGTCGTCGAGATGCATGTGCACTTCAATGCCGCTCGAGCGCGAAGCGAGCGCACGCAGTCGGACCGTGTGCTTGACGATCGTATTTACATCGACGACGACGTCGCGGGCGTCGGTTTTGCGCGCGAATAGCAACAGATCGCGAATGACGGTGATCGCGCGATCTGCTTCGCGCTTGATCAGGCTCACTGACTCGAACTGCTCGCCTTGCAGCTTGTCCTCGAGCAGAAGCTGCGCGAAGGTCGAGATGCCGGTGAGCGGGTTGTTCAACTCGTGCGCGACACCGGCGACAAGCTCGCCAATGGCAGCGAGCTTCTCGGTCCGCCCCAGGTAATCGGAGACCTTTCGCTCTTCAGTGAGATTTCGGACGCCTATTACCAGGCCGATAATGTTGTTGCCGGCGTCGCGAATGTGGCTCAGGGTGACTGCTGCGGGAAATTCGCTGCCGTCTTTGCGCCGGTGGACGTGCTCGCCGGTCCACAGCGCCATCTCGTGTGCAACCGGAGGAATTGTCTGCCTGCGCGCAGTGGGAGAGGAAGCAACCACGAAATCGTCAACGGAGAGTCCTGAGATCTCGTGCGGTTCGTAGCCGTACTCCTTGATCGCGGCAGCGTTGGCGTATTGCACCTTGGCGTCAACGCCAAGAATGAGGACGGGTTGGTCCATCGTGGCCAGCGCCGCGGCGAGGGTGCGCTCACGCGCGTGCGTTCGCTGTTCGTCTTCGCTGAGCAGCAGCACATCAATGGCGAGCGCGACGCCGGGAGCGAGGCGCAGCAGTGCATCGACCTGAGCACCGGCGAGGAGCTGAGAAGGTTGTGATGTGGCGACGAGCATTCCGAGCCGTCGATTGCTCGCGATCAGTGGGATCGTGATGGCCGGTTCAGCCGGCACCCGATCCGGATTGTGCGCCTTCTCGCGAAGATTGTCCACGAACGTTGGCTCTTCTTTCGCCCACGCCACTCGCACTGCACTCCGCTCGATCGGAGCGATCATCCCTTCCATTCTTTCGCAGGTGCCGGAGCCGGCAACGCAGGTGATCGTCTGTGCATCGGGCGCGATGATGCCGATTGCCTTGCCGCTGGAGGGAACGACCTCTTCGAGCACACGAAGAATGTTGTGACACGCCTGATTGACGGTGACCTTGCGGAGAGCGAGTCGCGCAATCTCAGCGGCAGCTTCTGCCTGCTTTTGCTCGTTGCGCTGACCGTCAAAGAGACGCGCATTCTCGATCGCGACCGCTGCCTGACGCGCGATGAGCATGATCAAGTCCAGATCGTGCGCGTCATAGGCGTTTTGCTTGTACGAGAGAACCTGCATCACACCCACGCTGCGATCGTGATAAATCAGCGGTGCGGTTATCTCACTCTGCACTTCACGTTTCGACGCGACCTGGAAGATGGTGCCGGTCCACCATCGTTCAGGCTTTGACGAGATCACGGGCACGCCAGTCTGAAAAACGCGACTGATGGTGTCGGTGCCATTGGGGAAATCGAGAATGCTTTCGCCTTCGCGCTCTTCCGCATCGACGATCACGCAATCGGCGTGGAATTGATCGGAATTGGAATCCGCGATCATCAAGGCAAAGCACGGCGCATCGAACACCGACGAGACTGCCTTGTAGATCTCCCGGTATGCTTCCTTGAGCGAGATGGTGGCCGAGATGGCCTGTTGAACGGTCGCGACCGCGGCAAATCTGGCGGCCCGCCGCTGGAGCTCGGCGACCAGCTCAGTCGTCAACGAACTCCACCGTAACGGGGCGGGTGATCACACCAGACTTCACTCCTTCGTCGAGAAAGAGTCTGATCGCTTTGCGCCCGCGATCACCATAATCGAGCGTCCAGTCGTTGACGTACATGCCCACGAAAGTGTCGGCTTTGCTGCGCTCGAGTCCGCGTGCGAAGCGCATCGCGTGATCGAGCGCGTTTTTCCGATGGTCGAGACCGAACGCGATGCTCTCGCGCAAATGCCGCGACACTTTCCGCTGGAGATCGCGCGGCATGTCTTTGCGAATGACATTTCCGCCGAGCGGAAGCGGCAGTCCGGTTTTCTCTTTCCACCAGGCGCCCATATCGGCGATGAGGTGAAGGCCTTCATCCTTGTAGGTGAGCTGACCTTCGTGAATCAGTAACCCTGCGTCGACGTCGCCTCCCTTCACCGCCTCTTCGATTTTGTCGAACGGAGTGACCACCGGCGCGAAATCGGGTTGATACAGCTTGAGAGCGAGATACGCGCTCGTCATCAAGCCCGGCACGGCGACTCGCTTGCCTGCGACTTGTTCGCGAGTCATTGGACTTTTTGCGACGAGCATCGGGCCGTAGCCGTCGCCCATCGATGCGCCGTGTGGCAGCAGTGCGTAACGATCGGACAGGTACGCGTATGCATGAATCGAGACCGCGGTAACATCGAGCTCGCCCCGTAAGGCGCGTCCGTTCAATGTCTCGATGTCCTGCAGCTCGTGGACATAGCTGACGCCCTCGGTATCGATCTGCCCGTCGGCGAGCGCATAGAACATGAATGCGTCGTCTGAGTCAGGGCTGTGGGCGAGATGGATGGTGGTTTCCTGAGTGGTGGTCATGGTTTGGACCCGAGGCTTTTGCGCGCCTGACGCAGCGCGTTGGAGATGTCGTCCTGATGCCGGGCGTACTCTTCCCGCTGCGTTGCCAATTCAGCCTTCTCGGCAGCGATAAGCTTGCGCTCGTACGCATGGACCTGAGTGCTGTCGCCAGCGATGGTTGCCAGACGTGCCTCCAAAATCAATCCGAGCAGGTGATTTGGGTTCGCCAGCAGAATGCTGTCTGCCTGCGCCTTCGCGAACGGCAGCGCACCTGCCACCTCACCGATGCGGCCCATGTCGTACCGCTCGTCAGCGTTGAACGGAGCCAGATCGCGGTATGCGATGAGCGCCATCGGCGCGAAGAACTGCACACTGTCGACTTTGCCTTCGGTCGCCAGGGTCATCACCCGGTTGTAAAGACGATCAGCCCTTTCCTGGGGCGACATGTTGGAGATGTCAGGCGCGCGCATCCCGGAACCGTCGTCTCCGCCGCGGTCATCGAGACCGGCCTGCGGCAGGGCGTTCTGGGATCCGTCGACGGTGCTGCTGGGACGTGCGCTAAACCCCCGTCCGGCGGCCATGGCGAACAGTGCGAGGAAGGCGAGCGCGGCGACGATCCAGGGGAGGGCATTGGTGCGCGAGTCGACGGTCGCGGGAGCCTTTGCGGCAACGGAGGTTCCGCAGCGGTGGCAGAACTTCGCGCCGGGGCTGAGCTCCGTTCCGCATGAGGAGCACGCGGCGCCTTGCAGTGAGGCGCCACAATTGGAGCAGTAATGACCGGATGCTTCACTGCCGCATGAGGGGCAAATCGTTGATTCAGACATTGTTGCGGATTCTAGCTGAGAAACTGCAAAAGAAGAACTACCAGCCCGGTTTGAACCTACAAAAGAAGAGCTACCAGCCTGCAGTCGGCAGCCCATGGCCCGCAGCCCTGAGCCTGAAAAAACGGCCAGCAAACTTCGCTGGCCGTTTTCCTTTTCGGCGGCTCACGCTGCGGGCGGTCTGCCGGCAGCGGGTTAGTGGTTCTTCTTTATGTAGTTCAAACCGGGAACAGCATCTCCCGATACTTCGGCAGCGGCCAGCAATCGTCACTGACGCTGAGCTCCAGCGCGTCGCAGGCCTTGCGAACCTCTGCCATCGTATCGGCGCCTTCGGTGGTGAGCATTTCTGCCTGAGCCGCCGGGTCGTCGTGCTTCGCTTCGACTCGCGCCAGGATGTCGATGAGATCCTCGCGATGCTCCTGCAGCTCCTGCACGAGCTCGCCGACCTGATTCGCCGTGGCTACCTGCGGAACGACGGCAATTCCGGCTGCCTTCGCCTGCGCGGCGGCTTCGGCGAGCTGGTTGAGATAATTGTAGGCCGCAGGAATCACCATGGTGTCGACCATTTCGCGGAGAGTGTACAGCTCGATGAGCATGTCCTTCACGTAACGTTCGACTCGCACGTGATAGCGGGACTCGAGCTCCTCTTTGCTGAGAATGCCGAGATCGGCGAAAACTTTGCGCGATTGCTTCGAGATCAGCTCCTTCAGGGCTTCGGGTGTGCGGCGAAGGTTCGGCAGACCGCGCTTCTTTGCCTCCTTGACCCAGTCTTCCGAATAGTTGTTGCCCTCGAAGCGAATCGGTGCGGTCTCCTTGAAGACTTCGCGCACGACTTTGAGCACCGCCTCGTCGACCGCCTTGGTCTTCTTGAGCGTGTCGCGGAGGGATTGGGCGATCTCACTCATCGCGTCCGCAACTGCAGTATGAAGAAGCGTGATCGGAAATGCGATCGACGTCGACGAGCCGACGGCGCGGAACTCGAACTTCTGACCGGTGAACGCGAATGGCGAGGTGCGATTGCGATCGGTGTTGTCGCGGCGAACGTCTGGCAGCTTGGCGACGCCGAGCTTGATCATCTGCTGCTCGGCGGTCTCGGTGCTCTTTCCCTCAGCAATCGCCTCGATGACTTTCGTCAGCATATCTCCCATAAAAACAGAGATGATCGCCGGCGGCGCTTCATTGGCGCCGAGCCGGTGCTCGTTGCCAGAGGTGGCGATGCCCGCGCGGAGTAAACCGGAGTGCTTGTGAACTCCGCGCAGAACCGCGGCCAGGAAAACGAGGAAGCGCAGGTTCTGGTGAGGAGTCTTGCCCGGCTTGAGCAGATTCAAGCCATCTAGCTCAGGCGTATCTGCGATTACTGACATCGACCAATTGCAATGCTTGCCGGAGCCGTTGATGCCGGCGAACGGCTTCTCGTGCAACACCGCTTGTAATCCGTGGCGCAGTGCAACGCGGCGCAATGTCGCCATCACCAGTTGATTGTGATCGACGCCGAGGTCCGTTTCCTCGAAGTACGGGGCCATCTCGAATTGTGATGGCGCGACTTCGTTGTGTCGCGTGGTGATCGGCACGCCGAGCTTGTAAAGCTCGAACTCTACTTCAGCGATGCAGCCCTGAATCCGTTCGGGAATTCCGCCGAAGTAGTGATCCTCGAGCTGCTGTCCGCGAGGAGGTGGAGCGCCGATGAGAGTGCGTCCACCCATCACCAGATCGGGACGGAGACTGAAGTGCGCGCGATCTATAAGGAAGTATTCCTGCTCGGGGCCGAGCGTCGTGAAAACGCGCTGCACCCCTTTGTCGCCAATGAGATCGAGTAGCTCGATTGCTTTCTCGGACAAAACGTCGGAGCTGCGGAGAAGCGGCGTCATCTCATCGAGCGCTTCGCCGTTGTAGCCGATAAAGACTGACGGAATACAGAGCGTGCGTGCGCCGGTTGATTCGGCAATGAAGACGGGGCTGGCTGGATTCCAGGCGGTATAGCCGCGCGCCTCCCAGGTCGCGCGGAGTCCGCCGGATGGGAAGCTCGAAGCATCGGGCTCGCTCTGAATCAGCTGATCGCCGGTGAACGATTCCATTGGCTGCCGATCTTCATCGAACGCGAAGAACGCGTCGTGTTTCTCGGCAGTCAGTCCTGTCTGTGGCTGGAACCAGTGGGTGAAGTGGGTCACGCCGCGTGAGATCGCCCACTCCTTGATCACCTGCGCGACAACGGGTGCAACGGCGAGATCGAGTTTCTTGCCGTGGCGGATGGAGGCAAGCAGACTGGCGAACACTTCTCGGGGAAGCTTGTCGTGCAGCTGTCGAACGCCGAGGGTATTGATGCCGAAGTACTGAGAGGTCGGCCCCGGGATTCCGTCTTCATTGAACCCTGGGGCGACACGGGGTTCACGGGTGGTGATTTCGCTCAGCAGAGCTTTGCGGGGAGTAAGGGTTGCGCCGGCGGTCATGGGGTCACGGTTTGGGAGGTGTAAGTAAAATCGTGCGGAAAATGCAGATTTCGGAGATCAAATTGCCAGTTTTCGATAATAAATGCAAGAAACGCACTCCAGTTCGTGCTAAAATTGCAAAAAGGGCGGTAAGAGCATACGTTGAGGCATGCCCCAAACTCGCGCGCTCCTACCCGACACTTCGGGTGCTACTGCTGAGGATATCATCGAGCTTGCCACGGCCAACAACGTCCGATTCCTCAGACTGCAATTCACGGACATTCTCGGAATTAACAAGAACGTCGAGATTCCCGCCTCCCAATTCGAAAAGGCGCTGCGGGGGGATATCATGTTCGACGGCTCGTCGATCGAAGGCTTTGTGCGGATCGAAGAGTCTGACATGCTGCTGGTTCCCGATTTCAGCACCTTCCAGATCTTCCCCTGGGGTGATGAGAAAAGTCGCGTCGCGAGATTGATCTGCGACATCAACACAACCGACGGCAAGCCCTTTACCGGAGATCCGCGCGGCGTTCTGAAGCGGATGATCGAACGGGCAGCCAGGCTTGGCTTCACGATGAATGCTGGTATGGAAGCCGAGTTCTTCATGTTCAAGCCTCGCGCCGACGAACAACCATCCACAATTACGCAGGATGTCGGGTCGTATTTCGATCTGGCGCCCGCGGACCTGGGCGAAGATGCCCGCCGCGCCATCGTCGATGTGCTGGAGCGAATGGGATTCGAGGTCGAGGCCGCGCATCACGAAGTCGCGCACGGGCAGCACGAGATCGATTTCCGCTATGCCGAGGCGCTGAAGACGGCTGACAACATCACGACGTTCAGATTCGTGGTGAAATACGTCGCGCAGACTTTTGGACTGACTGCCTCGTTCATGCCGAAGCCGATTTTCGGTCAGAACGGAAGTGGCATGCACACCCACCAGTCGCTCTTTCGCGGAAATGAGAACGCGTTCTGGGGCAGGAACGCAGAGTGGGAGTTATCGCCAACGGCGTTGCACTACATCGGCGGATTGTTGAAGCACGCACGCGGATTCACGGCAATCACGAACCCGCTGGTGAATTCCTACAAGCGGCTGGTTCCCGGGTACGAGGCACCGGTGAATGTCGCGTGGTCGATGCGCAATCGTTCGCCGATGATTCGCATTCCCGACCGTCGCGGCCTGGGAACGAGAATCGAGCTACGCATTCCGGATCCATCGGCGAATCCTTACCTCGCACTGGCGGTGCAGCTGGCAGCCGGGCTGGACGGGATCGAGACGAAAGCAGATGCGCGGGAGCCGGTGAACAGCAACATCTGGGAGATGTCGCATCGGGAGCGCCGGCGGCTGAGGATCGACGACCTGCCGCACAATCTCGCCGAGGCGTGCGATGAGCTGGAGAAAGACACTGTGATGAGAGAAGCGCTTGGGGAGCACGTCACCGATCACTTTCTGACGGCGAAGCGGCTCGAGTGGCAAGAGTATATCAGCCAGGTTTCGCCGTGGGAGTTGGAGAATTATTTGGCGAAGTATTAGAGGTGTGTTTGGAGGACTGAGGACGCGGACTAATGGCATCGACGAGTTCGCACTAATTGAGGACTCGGACTAAAGGCATCGACGAGTTCGGACTGAGTGAGGACTCGGACGGCGAACAAGCCGGATCGAGGACGCGCAGTCCTCTTTTGTCCTCCGTCCGTTGTGGGTCCGAGTCCTAGTCCTCAATTAATCCGAACTCGTCGATGCCATTAGTCCGAGTCCTCAGTCCTCACAGTCATACTGAGAACGCCGAACATTCATCGGTGTATAAATTCATCTCACATTGCGACACGGTCAGCAGGGACGGGAGCTGTACAACAATGGAACCACGGATCGATTTTGAGAGGGACGGCGGCGTGGACGTCAACCGCCTCGAGCGTAGCCTCGCGCTCAAGGGAAGCCGCATTGGCGAAGGCATCTACCACTTCACCGGCGGCGCCCAGGAACACTGGGTCGACCTATACTCCGCGCATCACCCGCGGTGTGATTGCGGTGATCATCTTTGGCGCGAGCGTATCTGCAAGCACATCCTCGCTGCGCTGATCAGAGAGGGCAACGAACGCGTGGTACAAGCACTCGGCGATGTCGTCGAGCGCTTGCGGGTCACGCGCGAAGAAGCAGCGGCCTAACGGCTGGAGCGTTTTCTTCCGCCGCGGCGGCGTGAACTGCCACCGCGCTTCCGCGGGACCTTGGCGCCCTTCTTTCTCGCTTCCGAGAGTCCGATTGCGATTGCCTGTTTGCGGCTCTTGACGGTCTTGCCGCTTCTGCCGGATTTAAGCGTGCCTTTTTTGCGGCGACGCATCGCACTCTCAACGCGCTTGGACGCGGCCTTACCATAGCGTCTGCGGCCAGAAGATTTTCTCGCAGCCATTTCTGCACTCCTCCTTGACGGTTAGTGCCCTTTCCAGATCGGCTGGCGCATGTTGTGCCATAAAACGGGTCGGCTCACTACGAACCCAGATTACGCACATGCCCAGTCGCACCGGTCTAGAAGCCGAAGCCATCACTCGTCTGACCGACGGCTTACAGCCGCCGCAGATTCGGGCAATTCTCGTGCAATGTCTGGCGGGAGAGCTCGCCCCGTCGGACGCAATCTCGCGGATGCTGGCAGTGGGTGGGGCGACCACCGTGCGCGCGACGATCGATGACGTAACGCATCGCGCTGCGACGCTGTCACGAGCGAGCGATCGACTAGTTCAGGATCGTGTCGACGAGCTCACCCAGATCTTCGTCGAACAGGTTGCATCCCTCGCCGACGTCCGTGACGAAGTCAAGCGCACGCCCGACACTCCGTCGCGACGGATTGATTCCGGTGACGACCTCAACAAACCGGATATCACGGTTCGTTAGCATCCTTCATCTCGCGCCGATCCGCGCGACGGCGATCGCCGGCGCGCCGATCCTTCGTCGATCTGCTACGCAGCCAGCGCCACGTGAGAATGAGGGCGGCGACGAAGATGATCCAATAAAAGGGCAGCAACAGCTCGTGTAATGCCGGAGCGCTGATCTCGAGCCAGTAGATGAGGGCGATCAACAACGCCGAAACTCCCCACACCACCAGCAACTGGCGCGGCCTACGGCCGTAGATCATTGGCCCCCATGGCAAAACGTCCCTTCGACATCGACGAAGTTGTCCGCCGCATCAGGCATGAAGTTAAGCGTTTTGCGGATGCCGCGATGTTCGATCTGGCGGATCAGGGGTTTGCGACGCCATTTCATCAGCTGGCCGCCTGTGTCATCTCCATACGAACGCTCGACCAAGTGTCACTGCCGGCTGCAATCCGGTTATTCAAAGTCGCGCCGACGCCGGAGAGAGTCAGCAAGCTGAGTGTGGCGAAGATCGCGGCGCTGATCAAGCCGGCAACCTTCTATCAGACCAAGGCGCAGAATATCAGGGAGATGGCCAGGCGAGTCGTCGACGAGTTCGACGGTAAGTTGCCGTGCGACTTCGATGTGATGACTTCCTTCCGCGGCGTCGGGCCAAAATGCGCGAATCTCACGCTCGGCATTGCCTGCGGCGCGACGCGCATCAGCGTCGACATCCACGTGCATCGCGTCACGAATCGCTGGGGCTACGTGCGTGCGATGACGCCCGAAACGACGCGAGAGGCACTCGAAAAAGTCTTGCCGCGAAAGTATTGGGTGGAGATCAATCGACTGCTGGTGCCGTTTGGAAAGCATGTCTGCACCGGACGATTGCCGAAGTGCTCCACCTGTCCGGTGCTCGAGTACTGCCGTCAGATCGGAGTCACTGAACATCGCTAACGCTCGTGCGCGTTCTTCGCCAATTGCCGTAGCGGTGCTCCGGTGAGACGAAAGGTCGTCCACTCGTCCTGCGGGCGGGCGCCGATTTGTTTGTAGAAATCAATCGCCAGCTCGTTCCAGTTGAGCACCGACCATTCGACGCGCCCACAATCTCGCTCCACCGCGATTCTCGCCAATTCGCGCAACAGCGCAAACCCGACTCCATGCTTTCTCGCGGGCGGACGAACGAAGAGATCCTCGAGATAAATGCCGCGCTTGCCGAGCCAGGTTGAATAGTTGTGAAAAAAAAGGGCGAAGCCGACCGGCTGGTTGTCCATGTACGCGATTATTACCTCGGCGGCCGGCCGGTCACCGAAGAGCGTATCGGCGAGATCTTTTTCAGTTACAGGAGCTTCACCCGGCAGCGCACGCTCATACTCCGCCAGCTCGAGAATCAGCTGCCGGATGAGGGGAATATCCGTGCGAGTGGCGCGAATTATCTCCAGCTTCGTCGAAGTGCTACTCATTCGCGGATTATCAGACTGGCAGAAACGAGTGTCAATGCCATCTTTGGCGTCATGAACAGACGACTGGCCCTTCTGTCGATGGCGATGCTGAGCGCGTGCAGCGCACCTTCGCCGAGAGTTGATTCCGAGGTAATGACCCAGAATCCGGCCGGCGCGCCTCGGTTGCCAACCGGCGCCACTCTCGACCCCGCCGGCTCGTCGATCGAGCTCGGCGCGCTGCCACTGGCGATGACGCTCTCCCCGGACAAGAAGAGCGTGATCGTTCTCCTGAATGGCTGGCGCGAGCAGGGGGTGCAGGTCGTCGACCGCGCGTCATCGAGGGTCGTGCAAAAAATTTCTCTGCCGGCGGTCTTTCTTGGTCTCGGCTTCACGCCCGATGGCCGGTCGCTTTACGTGTCAGGGGGCAATCAGGACGTCATATACCGATTTGATTGGCGTGACGGACGACTGAGTCTGGCCGATTCGATCGCGCTGGCGTTCAAGGAGCCGGGTCACAGCGGAGTGCGCTATCCAGCGGGCATCGCAATCTCAAATGATGGTCGCACTCTCTACGCGGCCGAGAATCTCGCGGACTCGGTCGCGGTGATAGATCTTGCTTCCCGACGGGTGGTGCAGCGCTTAGCGACCGACAAATATCCGTATGGAGTCGTCGTCGGGCGCGATGGTCTCGTTTATGTCTCGTCGTGGAATGGTTGGACCGTGTCGGCCTTCCCTGCACGCGCCAACGGGACTCTCGACACCGATACGCGAATTCGCGTCGGGCGGCATCCGTCAGCAATGGCGCTCAGTCCTGACGGCAGTCGACTGTTCGTTGCATCGGGCAGCACCGACAAAATCGCGGTTGTCGACACGCGACGATTGCAGATAGTCACGACTTTGAGCGATCCCAATCCGGCCGCTACGGGTGAGGGCAGCACTCCAAATGCACTCGCAGTTTCGCCTGACGGCGGTCGACTGTTCGTCGCCGAAGCGGACAACAACGCCGTCGCAGTGTTTACGCTCTCGGCCGGCACTTCCGGAATCCCGTCGGTACCAACCGCTGATTCGCTGATTGGCAGGATTCCAGTCGGCTGGTATCCGGCAGCGGTGACTGTCGATGGTAACGATGTTCTGGTCGCGAATGCGAAGGGACGCGGAACCGCGCCTAATCCGCGACACTGGCAGCCTGGCCAGTCATCTCCGCCGCATTCACCCGACTACACACTTGGGCAGATCAACGGCACGCTTACCCTGCTTCCCCTGGCGAATGCCAGCGCCACCGATTTGGCGTCCTACACGACTCGCGTCGCGAATGCGAATGGCTGGAACGCTGCCCGACCGGGCAAGGCGTATCCTCCATTCGAGCACGTCATTTACATCATCAAGGAAAACCGAACCTACGATCAGGTATTCGGCGATCTTTCCCAAGCGGACGGCGATACGTCACTCGTTTTCTTCCCGCGCAGCGTATCGCCGAATCACCACGCGCTGGCCGAGCGATTCGGAATCTTCGATCGATTCTTCGTGAATGCGGAAGTTAGTCCGGATGGCCACAACTGGTCGACTGCTGCGTACGTGACGGACTACGCCGAAAAGACAATTCCATCTCATTACTCGGAGCGCGGCCGCACCTACGATTACCAGGGGACGAATCGGAACGCGATTCCCGAAGACGACGTTACCGAGCCATCGAGCGGCTATTTGTGGAATCTCGCCGAGCGGGCCGGAATTACTTATCGCGACTACGGAGAATTCGTCTCGGAAGCAGATGATCCTCCAGCAGCCGGAGAATCCGTGAGGGCAGTCGCGACCAAGCGCGCGCTGGTGGGCCACACCAACACTGAATACTCGGGATGGAATCTCGATATTCCGGATCAGAAGCGTGTCGATGTGTGGGTCAAAGAGTTCCAGGAGTTTGTGAGGACCGGAAGCATGCCCGCGCTCGAAATTCTCACGTTGCCTAACGATCACACATCAGGGGCGCAAGCAGGCCGGCCCACGCCGCGTGCGTACATGGCCGACAACGATCTCGCCCTCGGCAGAATCATAGAGGCGCTATCGAAGAGCCCGTTCTGGAAAAACACTGTTGTGTTCGTGCTGGAGGACGATGCGCAGGACGGTCCCGATCACGTCGACTCGCATCGCTCGCCAATGCTCGTCATCTCGGCGTGGAATCGCGGCAAGGTGTTCCATCGCTTCGCGAATACCAGTGACGTGGTGGCGACGATCGAGGAGATTCTCGGGCTCGGCACGATGTCTCAATTCGATCACTACGGGCGACCGTTGCGAGAGATCTGGGAAACGACGCCTGATCTGACGCCTTACACGGCGCTGCGTTCGAGTGTACCGCTAGACCAAAGGAATCCGCCGCGAACCGCGCTCGCCGCCCAGTCGAAGAAGCTGAGACTGGACAAAGTCGACATGGCCGACGAGGACCTGTTCAACCGGATTCTGTGGAGTGCGATCAAGGGAGAAAAACCGTATCCTGGTCCGACCAGGATGTCTGCGTTGGAGGCGAACGTCTCGAGGTGAGCAGAACCAATCCCCGTGTCGATGTAGCGACGCGCGGAATACTCAGCGACGATCCAGCGAGTACCAACCGTCGTGTGCGCGTACTGGCGCAGCTATTGGACAATTCGATTTCCATCCCGGGAACGCGCTACAAGATCGGTCTCGATCCGATTGTCGGATTGATTCCCGGAATCGGCGATCTGATCGGTGCTGTGCTGTCCGCCTACATCATTCTCGAGGCGGCGCGTGCCGATGTGCCGGGTTTCGTCCTGTTCAGAATGCTGGTGAACGTCGGGTTTGATACTTTGCTCGGCGCCGTTCCGGCGGTAGGCGATCTCTTCGACGCGGCGTGGAAATCCAACACGCGTAATGTCGCGTTGTTGGAGCGTCATCTGTCGAAGCAGGCGAAGGGGGCTCCCGCGCGCGGTCAATCGCTCGGCGCAATGGTGCTGACGGTAATTGCATTGTTGGCGATCATTGGCGTCGGCCTGCTGCTCGGGATTTTCGTCGCGCGATTGATCTGGAGCTGGCGAACCCGATAAGTTTGGGGCACGGCGCCGTGGCCAAGTGGTAAGGCGGCAGACTGCAAATCTGCTATTCGTCAGTTCGATTCTGACCGGCGCCTCTCTGGCCACTCTTGCGATTAGAGTGGAGAACTACAAAAGGAAGACTATCAGCCTGCTGCCGGCAGCCTTCAGCCAGCTGCCCCGAGCCTTGACTGATCAACTAATTACATAGTTGACAGCAAACGACGCCGCTACGAGCTTTTACTAATCTTTTCGTAGCAGGCATCCAATCATGGACGTGTCGTTCACGGAACGTGAGCTCGACGTCATGGCGATCCTTTGGGACAAGGGATCGGCCACTGTCGCCGAAGTTCGTGAAGCACTGGAAGAGGACTTCGCTTATACCACGGTCCTCACCGTACTGCGCACCCTCGAGGCGAAAGGTTACGTCGGCCATCGGGAAGAGGGGAAAGCGCACCGCTATGCGCCGCTGGTGCCGCGCGCCGCTGCCGGACAGTCCGCCTTACATCGCATCACAGACAAAGTTTTTTCGGGGTCCGCGGAGATGTTGCTGACCCAGCTGGTTTCAGGACGGAAACTCAAGCCGGAGGAGCTGAAGCGCATGCGCCAGCTGCTCGATTCGCGGCTGAAGGAGACGAGTCGATGATTCTGGGATGGATGATGTACAGCATGTTGATCGGTGGGTTGGTGATCCTGGCTGCGCATGCTCTGGAGAACGCCGCGCGGGTGGTGGCGAAGCCGACCCGCTGGATCTGGTTTGCCGCGTTGGTGGCGACCCTTCTTACCAGTCTGACCGCGTTATACCAGGCGGTAGGCGGGGCGCTGCGATTCATTCCGAAACGACACGGGACGACGTGGCTCGATGGCCCTGCCGCGCGCTACATCCGGTTCTATGATTCGTTCGCGCATTGGGATGTGTATCTGACGCCACTGCTTTGGATCGCGTCTGCGCTGACAGCTACGATGTTCGCGATTGCGATCTGGCGCCTGGTGCAGCGTCGGCGCGCGTGGGATCGGGGATCGGTGGACGGTCATGCGGTTCTGGTCTCGGAAGCCGAAGGCCCGGCGATCGTCGGTTTCATTCGCAGCGCGATCGTGGTTCCGCGGTGGGCGCTGGCGGAGAGCGAGCGGGTCCGTTCGCTGATCATGGCGCACGAGCTCGAGCATCAGCGCGCCGGCGATCATCTGGTAAGTGCATTGGCGCTGGTGGCGACGGTGGCGCAGCCGTGGAATCCAGCGGTGTGGTGGATTGCGCGGCGGCTGCGTGTGGCACTGGAAGTGGATTGTGATGCGCGGGTGCTGAGACGCGGCTCCGATCCGCGTACTTATGGTTTGCTCCTGCTGGAGGCGGGCTCGCGCGCAGCCGGCTGTCGGATGCCGGTTCCGGCGCTGTCGCGTCCGTTGTCGTCGCTGGAGGAACGACTGCAGATCATAACCGCGGAACGTCGCTCGAGCCGGCTTCGTGCCGCGCGGCTGCTGTTGGTAGCGGGGATCCTCGTTGCAACGGCCGCGTTCCTGCCGGAGCCGGGTGCGCTGCACTGCATGCTGGAGGGCCTCGGGTTCAGGGTGAACATATCGGCCAGTTACTAAGTGAACGTCTTGTATACCTACTAGAAAACTAGTTGACAGTCTAAAACTACGGCGGTAGCTTCTACTACAAAACTAGTAGGAGCTGCCTCCGTGCTGTTTTACCTGGTCCTGCTCTGCGCTCCGCAGCAGCCGGCGAATGCCGATTTCAACCTGCTCGCCGCGTCGCAGCCGAGGGTCGTTGCGGAATCGAGCGCAACCGGGATGCGTGTCATAAGAGGGCGGAAGGATACCTCTGCACCCAGGGTCGACGGCCGCCTCGATGATCCCGTTTGGGCGACGGCGCCGCTGGCGACGGGGTTTACTCAGAATTATCCCGGAAGCGGCGTAGCCGCTACGCGTCAGACCGAAGCGCGAGTCGTGTTCGTGGGCGACGCGATGTATGTCGGCATGCGCGCATACGACTCTCCCGACAGCATCGTCGCGCCGCTGATGCGCCGAGATGGAATGTTGAACTCGGATTGGGTCGACGTTCTCGTTGACAGCTTCCACGACCGGCGCACTGCCTTCCACTTCGCGGTCAATCCAGCCGGAGTCAAAGTGGACATGTACCATTACGACGACATCCAGAGCGACATGAGCTGGGATGCCGTCTGGGACGTTGCGGTAGCGCGTGACTCATTGGGATGGACCGCGGAGTTCCGCATTCCACTGTCGCAGCTTCGCTATTCGATCTCGCCGGATCGGCCATCGACCTGGGGAATCAACTTCTACCGCAACATCGGCAGGCGGCAGGAGTGGTCGAGCTGGGCGCCCGTCATCCGCGGGCAGAACCGAGAAGTCTCCCAATTTGGTGAGCTGACTTCGATCGATTTTCTCGAGCAACCGCGTCGAACAGAACTCACTCCTTATGTGAGCTCCAGCGTAACGAGGGCAAATGGAGATCGCGCTGATCCGTTCTTTCGTCCGACTGCGTTCGCGAACAGCGCTGGTCTCGACGCGAAGTTCGGTCTGCCGCGGGGCCTGACGCTCGACGTAACCATTCACCCCGACTTCGGTCAGGTCGAGGCCGATCCTTCGGAAGTGAATCTCTCAGGCTTCGAGACGACACTGCAGGAGCGCCGACCGTTCTTCGTCGAAAACGGAGGCGTCTTCGCTTTGTCGATTTACGAGAGCCCTGATGAAGGTCTCTTCTATCCCCGTCGTATTGGTCGCGCGCCACAGCTGAGCGTCGATAGCGGCGCACAGTTCGTTCGCGAGCCGCAGCAGACAACCATACTCGGCGCGGCGAAGCTGTCCGGAAAGACCAGCAGCGGACTATCGCTAGGCGTTCTCGACGCCGTAACGCAAGCCGAGTTCGCCGATCTCGTCGACGGATCTAACCTCCGATCGCGCGAGATCGTCGAACCGGCGGCCAACTACGCAGTGTTTCGACTGCAGCAGGACTTACGATCCGGAAGGTCAGCGATTGGCGGAATGTTCACCGCGACCAATCGATTCAACCTCGGCGTGACAGCGACACAGCTGCACAATGCTGCTTATACCGGCGGACTCGATTTCAGACATCGCTTTGGTGGTGCGAGCGGAAGCGATTACGAGGTCTTCGGAGCATTGTTCGGTTCTACGGTCTACGGATCGGCGCAAGCTATCGCGGAAACGCAGCGATCGTCGGCGCATTATTTCCAGCGTCCCGACGCCGATCATCTGCATTACGACACGACGCGCACATCACTGTCAGGTCTCGGCGCGCGACTGCAATTCGATCGTGCCAATGGAAGGATTCGCTACGGCAATGCGTTTTACACGCGCACGCCGGGCTTCGAGGTCAACGATCTTGGCATTCAGAAGGTCGCGGATTGGTCGGAGGACTTCGCCTGGCTGGGAACCATTCAGACGCAGCCGAATTCGGTGCTCAATAGCTGGAGTATCTATGGCAACACCTGGTCGTGGTGGACGTACGGTGGCGAACGCACCTTTACTCAGATCAACCTCGAGGCACAAGGCGAGCTGAGAAGCTTCTGGGGGTCGTACATGCGGCTGGGGAGACGTTTGCCGGCACGTACACTTCGTCTGAGGGGCGGTCCACTGTTGAACGAAGAAGGTGGCTGGACGGTGAACGGCACCTTCTACTCCCCACAGCAAAAGACTTTGCGGCTGAACGGCTCTTACAGCTGGTTCCGTTCTGACGATCCCGGGACACTATCGACGACTTTATCACCGATGATTGCATGGCAGCCATGGAGCAGCGCAACGCTGACCCTGGCGCCGATGTTAGCGCGTGATAAGAGCGACATCTTCTATGTCGCGCAGGCCGGCACTCCCTCGTCGCCGCACTATGTGCTCGGTGCCCTCGACCGAACGACCATGGCACTGACGACGCGCGTCGACCTGGCGTTTACTCCAGCGCTGACGCTGCAGCTCTACGCGCAGCCATTTCTATCGGGCGGATCATACTCCGACTTCAAGGAAGTCGTCGCTCCCCGTGCGAAAGCGTACGCTGACCGGTTCCGTCCAGTCGCGCTGACACTTCGAGACAATGTCTACAGTAGTGATCAAAACGGTGACGGTATTGTCGATTTCGAATTCGACAACCCGGCTTTCAACGTAAGGGAATTCAGATCAAACACCGTGTTGCGCTGGGAATACCGTCCCGGCTCGACGTTGTTCGTGGTCTGGTCGCAAGGGAGGCAGTCGGATGGTGACAGGGCATTTCAACTATCGCGCGACGCATCAGAGCTTTTTCGAACAGTTCCCGAAAACCAACTACTCGTGAAAATGACGAGATGGATGTCCTTCTGATAAACCTTTTTCGAAGTCCGGGAATCAAACAGTATCGGAGTCTGCAGCTACGGCCCACCAGCTCACTGAGCTCCGAATTCATCAAGAGGGGGGCCGCATGCGCAGTACCGGCATGGGCGCAGCGCAGTCGCAGCAGTTGCTTTTACCCGACTCCGTTGGCGTCCGCAATTGGATCATCTTCGTTGTTTCTGCATTCCTGCTGGCGTTCTCCGAGGTTGCAGCAGCTGCTCAAACACAGCGCGAAGTACGCTTCAGTAGTTACGACGACAGTCTTCTCACCGGCGGTGGTCCTTACGTCGCGCCACGAACCCCGGTTGCTCCTGCTGAAGCAGCTCCCGACGCGACGTCCCGTTCCGCATCGAGTTCGGCTTTCGACCCAGGCAAGTACTGGGACGCGCTTTCCGAGCTGAATCTTTCGGCGCTGCGCGACGCGGCAGCCGGCGATGCGCAGGTGGGGTTTGCGCGCGGCATGTCGATGCTGGCCGACGGCGACGTCGAGGGAGCGGAGAACGCCTTCATCGAGGGGAGCCGTCAGCCCGCTGACGTAAACGTTGGCATCGCGTCGCAGATCATGTTGGCGACGACGCTGCTCTATGAGCACAAGTGGACGGAGCTGCGCGCATTTGCGTACCGGCCCAACGTCACCGCGGCGGACAAGGAAATCCTGCGTGATTATCAGCGATGGGGGTTTGCCTTCGCCAACACCGAGCCGCAGCGGATGTCGATGGCGGCCGACTCGCTGGTGTTGCCGTTGGGCGTAAGCCCGATCGGCACTCCGATGTTGCGTGTCATGATCAACGGCAAACAATACGACTTCTGGCTCGACACCGGGTCAAGTATCACCGTACTCAATTCTGATGTCGCGGAAGAAGTCGGCGCGCCGATTCTCTCGAGCGATGCTCTCAAGGTGCGAACCTTTGCGGGAACTGCGCCTGTAAAAGCTTCCTTCGTGCGACGGATGGAGATCGGCTCGCTGTTGTTCGAGAACACGCCGGCGGTCGTGGTCGAAGCCTCACACATGGCACTCGTACCCGATCGGCCTTCGTCACGACGCACCCGCATCGCCGGGATTATCGGCTGGGATACAATCCGTCAACTCGATCTTTCGCTCGACTACACGAGCGGCCTGGTTCTTATTCGCCGGCCGCAACGGAAGCTGTACTCGCCGCACAATCTGACCTGGATGGGCAAGCCATTCGTGGAAGTCCGCACCAGGCGTGGCGAGACTCTGCACTTCACTCTCGACACCGGCGCACAGGCAAGCTTCCTCAACGCGATAGCGCTGGATAAAACCGGTGCCGCTTCAACCAGTGCCGACGGAGCAGTGTTCGGCATCGGCGGGACAGGTAAACGTGCCGAGAGGATCGTTCGCTCGCTGCCTCTCGAGCTCGGCGGGAAAGGCGTGCGGCTCGACGGAGTGATGGTCTACGGTCCGACGTACTCCGGAATGATCGACTGCGATGGAATACTCGGCAGCGACATCTCCCGTTACGGGACGATTCGCATAGACGCGACGAACGGAGTTTTCGCGATTGGCCTCAATCCGTTGCGAGAACTCGACTGAAGACGCGGGTATCGACGTTGCCGCCGGACAATACGACGGCAACGTTGTGACCGCGCATTGATTCCCGCTCCTTGAGGAGCGCCGCAAGTGCGGCAGCGCCCGCGCCTTCAGCGGTGTTGTGCGTATCCGCGAAGAGTGCGCGCATCGCGGCTTCAATTTCGTCGTCGCTGACCTGAACGACACGTTCAGTACCACGGCGCGCGATTTCCAGCGCAGTGAGGTCTACGGTTCTGCACGCCATGCCATCGGCGATTCGTGTCGTCGGCTCGTGTGACATCGCGCGACCCTGCGCGAACGACATTGCGAAAGCGGGCGCGCGTTCGGCCACGACAGCGACAATGCGCGTCTGCAAATCCAGAGCGTCGCGAGCTGCAATCATGCCGCATAAGCCACTGCCCATGCCGACCGGGACATAAACGGTGTGGATGTCGCTAACCGCACGAAAGAGCTCGAGCGCATACGTACCAACGCCGCGTACGAGCAATTCGTGAAAGGACGGAAACCGGTGCCAGCCACGTTCAGCGCAGATCACGTCGGCGGCCTCGTGCGCCTCCTGGAAATCTCGCCCGCGCTCGATCAACTCGAGGCCGAGAGCGCGCATCGCGCCGCTTTTCTCGATGCTGTTCCCACGGGGCACGACAACGGCGGCGCGAACGCCGTACCTTTGAGCGGCAAAGCCGATAGATTGGCCGTGGTTCCCCGTTGTCGCCGAGATGACGCCGGCCGGTTTTTCTCGGCTGCGGCAAAGCTCGTGCAGGTAGACCAGGCCACCACGGACCTTGAAGGCGCCGGTCGGCGTATGGTTCTCGTGCTTGACCCACACACACGCTCCAACACGCTGATCCAATAGCGGCCAACGATATTGGGACGTGGGCGGCATATGCCGGTATATCAGATCCGCTGCGTCCTCGAGAGCATCGAGCGAGGGCAGATTGCCGCTCGAAACAGATTTCAAACCCGCGACGTATGTAGGCTTGTCTAAGCTAGTGTCCATAACCCGTCCCATCCCGCCGTACTGATGTCAAAATCCATCTCTTTCTGCGCATCGTCAACGACCAAGACAGCTTCGAGACATGTGGTGCGAGCAAGTGCGCTCTGCACTGCGATCGTAGCGCTTTCCGGCCCGATCGTAAAACTCGGCGCACAGACTACGAATCAAAGTAATTCGTCCACCGTCCAAACCAGCTCGAGCTCGGCGCCACTGCCAGTCGCCACAGCAAGTCTGACCACGGCCGCAATCAGCATCGACGGCAAGCTCGATGAAGCAGCGTGGTCGCGCGCAACGCCGATCAGCGACTTTCATCAACAGCAGCCGAAGGAGGGTGCTGCACCCGCGCAGCGAACCGAGGTCAGAGTGCTGTTCGACGATCGTGCGCTCTACATTGGCGCCCGAATGTACGACTCACTCGGCAAGCGCGGGATTCGTGCGCCAGTGTCGCGCCGCGACCAGTTACTCGATTCGAATGGAAATAACGGCGCGTTCAATTCGCTGACCACCGACAAGCTGATTGTGATCCTGGATCCTTATCACAACAAGATCGATCAGGCTTTGTTCGAGGTTAATCCGGCTGGGGTGCGCGGCGATCAATTCAACGGCGATCCCTCCTGGGATCCCATCTGGGAAGCAGCGACCAACGTCGATTCACTCGGTTGGACGGCTGAGATGCGGATTCCGTATTCGCAGCTTCGCTTCTCGCGGGACAGCCTGCAGACGTGGGGCATGCAGATCTGGCGTTACACGGACCGCCTGCACGAACAGGACATGTGGTCGTTCCGCAAGCTGGCCGAGGCAGGCGGGCCGGCTTATTACGGATCTTTGACCGGACTCAGGATCGGGCCGCAGCCGCGCCAGCTCGAGCTACTTCCGTACGTCACGACGCGCGAGTCATTCAAGTACGCGCAGCCCACGGACCCATACCACAACAGCAGCTACGGTCAAATGGCGGCCGGCGCGGACCTCAAATACCTATTGACGCCCAGCCTCGCGCTCGACGCCACGATCAATCCGGACTTCGGGCAGGTGGAAGTCGATCCGGCAACGATCAATCTCTCAGCGTACGAGACGTACTATCAGGAGAAGCGGCCGTTTTTCGTCGCCGGTCGCAACGCATTCGATTTTGGCGGGATGAACTGTTTCTTCTGCAGCAATACATCGAGTCTCGATTTCTTTTACTCACGACGTATTGGCAGGCCGCCGCAGTTGAATGGGTATGTGTCCGACAACGCCGCGTTCGCCGATGAACCCGACAACACCACGATCCTCGGGGCCGGCAAGATCACAGGTCGCACCACCGGCGGCTATACGATCGGCCTGCTCGACGCAGTCACCTCACGCGAAAACGCGCGTTACGTCACTGCCGCCAACGGGCCGGAGCTTACGCAACAGGTCGAGCCGCTCACCAACTATTTCGTGAGTCGCGTGAAGAAGGATCTGAACCAGGGCGCAACGACCATCGGAACCGCATTCACCTCCGTTATACGCGACCTCAGCGACACCATAGTGTCAGACAGGCTGCGTAGTCACGCAGAGGCGGGCGGTATCGATTGGGATCACCGTTGGGGCCAGCGCAATTACTCGTGGATGGGCTCGGTGCTGGTTTCCGACGTTGCCGGTTCAACGGCGGTGATGGATGCGACGCAGCAGTCGAGCGCGCACTACTTCCAGCGGCCGGACCGTCGAAATACAACCGATGGCTTGTTCGACACGCGCTATCGGCCGACTGCGAATTCACTGCAGGGTTATGGTTTCTACACCCGAGTCGCAAAGGACAACGGTTTCTGGTTGTGGGAGTTGAGTCAGAACTGGCGGAGTCCCGGTTTTGAAGTGAACGATCTGTCTTTCCTCGACCGCGCGGACTACAAATGGATGAGTGGCAATATCGGCAGCTCGTGGCAGACTCCGGGCAGATGGTATCGGTCGGTGACGTGGCTCGCCGGCGGACAACAGCAATTCAATTATGACGGTGATCGCACCGACGCGCAGATGCAGGCGTACTACGAGACGATGTTCCTCAATTACTGGAAGGTGCGCAGCTTCGCGATCTATCACCCGACCGTGCTCGACGATCGGCTAACGCGTGGCGGTCCTGTTGTCATGAAGACCGGGTACAAGTTCGGGATGCTGGAATTGTCGAGTGATGCGCGTCAGCGCGTGGTCGGCGATTTCCAGGTGCAGGTTGGCCGCGGTGTCAATTCGGACACGCACACGTTGATTCTCCAGCCGGGCATGGCAATCAAGCCATCGTCAAACGTCTTCATCAGCCTTTCGCCGAGTTTCGTCGCGGATGAAGACGCCGCGCAGTACGTAAAGACGGTAGAGGATCCGACGGCGACGGCGTTCTACGGGAATCGCTACGTGTTCGCGTTCATCAAGACGCGTACGTTGTCACTCGATACCCGCGTGAACTGGACTTTCAATCCGAATTTGACGCTTCAGCTCTTTGCGCAGCCGTTCATCTCGAGTGGTGCATACTCCGCGTTCCGCGAGTTTGCGGCGCCGCGCACGTATCACAAGCTGGTATACGGCGAGGATATCGGCACCATCACGCGAACGCCAGCGACTGCCTCAACAAACGCGTTCTATACCGTCGATCCTGATGGTGCGGGCCCGGCTGCTTCCTTCAACTTCGACGATCCGGATTTCACGTTCCGCTCGCTGATCGGCAATGCAGTGCTGCGCTGGGAGTACCGGCCCGGGTCGACGGTTTTCTTTGTGTGGACGCAAAGCAGGACCGGTAGCGATCCGAACGGCAATTTCGACTTCGGGTCGCAACGCAGCGCGCTGTTCCGCGACCGGCCGACCAACGTTTTTCAGATCAAGGTCAACTACTGGATCGGCCGCTGAAGGCGGTTGGCGGCGGGGACCCGACCTCGAGACGGGTTCCCGCACCGCTTTCAATCGCTCTCTCGTAGACAACGGCTGCAGCGGCGACATCTTCGATCGCCACGCCAGTGCTGTCGAAGATGATGACTTGCTGGTTGTCGATGCGCCCTAACGCGGGATTCGCGACGACCTGATCCAACGATGCGTGGACGTCGGCCGCAGACATTGCACCTGAAGCGATGGCGTGATGCAGGTCGCCCATCCTGGCGCACTGGTCCAGGTCGTCGACAACGACGACACCGGTGCGCATAAGCTCGACGCCGATTTCCTGTTTGTCCTCGTTATCGGCGCCCACTGCCGCGACGAAAGCGCCCGCCGAGACATCTCCACTGTCAATGAGCGGATGATGCGACGGAGTGGAGGTGACGACTATGTGGCTGGCTGATGCTGCGGTGTGTACATCGTCAGCGAGCTGACAACGAATGCCGTGCCGCTGCGTCATCTCAGCGCAGAAAGTCTCCGCGGCTTTTCGGTCGGCGTCGAAAGCGTGCAACTGCTCGATAGTCCGTACACAGCGGAGTGCGGCGACGTGGGCTCGCGCCTGTGTTCCACAGCCGATGAGGGAAACGGAGGATGCCTCGGTGAGTGCGAGCCACCTGGCGGCGACAGCGCTGGCTGCGGCTGTTCGCATGGAGGTGATGGTTCCCGATTCGAGTGCGGCCAGCGGGCTACCGGTGGCTGCGTCGAATAACAGAACCACGCCCTGAATTGCGGGCAGACCGAGTCGACGAGGATTGTCGGGAAGGTTCGCGTTTACCTTGGCGACGGCGTAGCGATGGCCGAGATCCAGGGTCGCGACCTTTACGTGCAATTTCCCGCGCTCGAGTGGGACACCGCAAACGGCGCTTGGCACTGACGCTCCCGATCCACGAGCACGAAAAGCGGCTTCGACGGCTTCGACGCAGGACGACATGTCGAGCAGTCGTTCGATCTCGCGAGCGTCCAGAATCAGCATCGCCAACTCCTCACTGGCGGGGGCAGCTAAGCTCGCGCCCGACCGATTTTTTCATCGCGTAACTGCGGTAAACTCGATCCCGTTCCGCGCAGAGCTGATTGTTGTCCGGGGTGATCGATTGCGCCAGCGCATACATGATGAGGGCTTTGATGGTGTCGCCTTGCGCCAGGTAGCGCCGAGGCTCGTAAAACGATGCACGAACGAGGATCGACGCGAGGCTGCGTTTAGCCGATAACGCGCCGAGAGTGTCGCTGGTTTGACGAGCACGCTCGCGGAGCTCGTCGAGATGCAGCTGCGAGCGAAGATTCTGCACATCGGCTGGCGAAGTGGTGCGCGCGAACTCAGCAAAGAAAGATGCTGCCCCTTCGGAACGCCGCTGCTCATCGTCGGCAAGTTGTGCAACGTATCGTGCCGTGCGCTTCGCATCACCAGACTCACCCAGAGTGTTGGCTCGCTCCTCGAGCGCATTCGTATCGTGGAGGCCTGCGAAGTCTCGCACCGCCTGGCGATACAGCTCGGAAGCGGTGTACGCATCATCGGCCGCCTGCGCATCGATCGCGGCGATGGTCGTCTTGAACAGCGAATCAATCCAGGCAGGATTCCCGGCGAGTCGGCCATCGCGCATCGCCTGGAGCTCCATCCAGCTCAGCGCGTTGAAGCAAACAAACTCCGGTGGCCAGCCGTGGGGCCCGTCGAAAATCTCCAGGTGATGTCTGATCGCGAATGCGTTGAGCTTCGGATCAAGCGCGCGTACCTCGCTGTAGTTGAAGTCAGTTGTGCCGACCGCAAGGAAGACAGCGAACGGTGTGGGCGTTTTCGCGACACTTTTCTGAAGCAGCAAATCCGGCGAAGGCACGCCGGCGCCGGCTTCGATGATGCCGGCAGTGTTGTCCGGAATCGAGTACGCGTAGTACCACGCCAGTCGACCAGTTCCGGAGAAGCCCGCGAAATAAAAGCGGTGAATGTCGACGGACAATTGCGATTGTGCGTCGTTCAGCATGGCGTTGATCGCCTTGTCGTTGGGCTCGACCGGACCATCGCTCTGCGTCTGGTACGAGCTCATCACGATGTAGCCATATCGTTCGGCGGCAACCTGGAACAGTCGCATTGGCAGGAGCGCGCGGCCGCGCGGATCCATGAGAAAGAGAACGGGCCAGCGATGAGCCTTATCGTAAGCGGACGGCATGTAGAGCGCATACGTCTGCGAGGTATCGCTCAGCGAATGCACAGTGTCGATCACGACACCGGACCGCAGAGTATCCGCACGGATGTCAATCGCCGCCGCCGGTCGAGGTAGCATCGACAGCGACGCGATGGCGATGACGAGAGTGGTTCTCGGGGACATGGTGCTCAGCAAGAACTTACCTCCGGGTGCTACCTTATGTGCCGTGTTTTCACTGATTGGCGTCGTCATCGTCGTTGTCGGATTCGTCCTCCGCATAAATCCGCTACTGGTGGTCACAGTTGCCGGCCTGGCGACAGGCATCGCCGGTGGGCTGGGCCCGCTGGAGGTGGTGGCGGCGTTCGGAAAAGCATTCATCACCAGCCGATACGTTGCAATCGTGTGGTTGGTGCTGCCGGTGATCGGGTTGCTCGAGGACGCGGGTCTCAAGGAACGGGCGAGAGCGGTGGTCTCTCGATTGCGTGCAGCGACGACTACTCGCGTGTTGCTCGTCTACTTTGCAATTCGCCAGATCACCGCCGCGCTCGGCCTCACTTCATTGGGCGGCCATGCGCAGATGGTGCGACCGCTGATCGCGCCGATGGCGGAGGGCGCAGCTGAAAATCAGTATGGTGAGCTGCCCCCAGCGACGCGGAACAGGATTCGCGCGAACGCAGCCGCAGTCGACAACGTCGCGCTCTTCTTCGGCGAAGACATTTTCATCGCCATCGGGTCGATCCTGCTGATAAAGGGCTTTCTCGATCAGAACGGCGTACACGTCGAGCCATTTCAGCTCGCGATCTGGGCGATACCGACGGCTGTATGCGCGCTGATCATCCACTGCACGCGTCTCCTTTTGCTCGACCGCAGGTTGCGCAAAGAACTCTCGCAGGACTCCAAGCGCGCGTGATCACACTCGAGCACATCTACTGGTTGACGGGTTTGATGATGGCGGGCGTGTCGATCGTGAATTGGCGCGATCGCAGCAACCGCCGCCGGTTCAACAACACCGCTTTCTGGGGCATCTACGGAATCACGTTCCTCATAGGCACAGAGCTCCCCGATCTGGTCAATGGCTTCCTTCTGATTGCGATGGTGCTCGTGGCGAGCATACGTGGGCTTGGACAGGGTGCGGACGACAGCTCGCGACGAGAAAGGGAGGAAAGCGCCAGGCGATGGGGCAACAAACTGTTCATACCCGCACTGACGATTCCGATCGTCACCGTTGCCGGCACGATCGCGTTCAAGCGACTGACGATCAACGGCACCCCGGTCGTCGACGTGAAGCAGGTCACCGTTATCTCGTTGGCGATCGCGACTATTGTCGCTCTGGCGATCGGGATAGTGTTGCTGCGACCGTCGCCGGGTGCGCCAATACGTGAAGCGCGACGGCTGCTCGACGCAGTAGGCTGGGCGGCGGTGCTTCCGCAAATGCTGGCTGCGCTTGGCGCGCTGTTCGCGCTGGCCGGCGTCGGCAACGTTGTGTCAAACATGGCGCAGCGCTGGATTCCGCTCGATACTCCGTTCGTCGTGATCGTGACTTACGCAATCGGGATGGCGCTGTTCACGATGATCATGGGCAACGCATTTGCCGCTTTTCCGGTGATGACGGCTGGCATTGGATTGCCGTTGATTGTTCACAAATTCGGAGGCGATCCCACCGTCATGTCAGCGATTGGCATGCTGTCCGGGTTTTGCGGCACGCTGATGACGCCGATGGCAGCGAACTTTAACATTGTGCCCACCGCGTTACTCGAGCTGCCCGACGAAAACGCGGTGATCAAGGTGCAGATTCCGACAGCGCTGATTCTTCTCGCCGCCAACATTCTGCTGATGAACTTCCTCGTATTTCGACGGTGACTGCCACTTCGCCCTCGCTGACTTCAGAGGTCGCAGCGAAATTTGCGCGGCTGGCGTTGGCACACGTGACGCGCGAATACCCAAACGATCCGCGGCACATCATCAACGATGCAGCGGATATCAAATCACCACGCGAGCTGCATCCGATTTTCTTCGGCAGTCTCGATTGGCACTCGTGTGTGCACGGATACTGGCTGCTGGCGACCGTGCGCCGACTTTTCCCGACACTCGCCGAAGTGCGTGACATCGACGAACTCTTCGCACAGCAGTTGACGCCAGCCAATGTCACGGGCGAAGTGAATTATTTGCACCAGCCGCTTCGAAACACGTTCGAGCGGCCTTACGGCTGGGCGTGGTTGTTGATGCTGGCCGGGGAGCTGCATCGGGCGGACAGCCAGTCGTGGCGTGACGTATTGCAACCGCTGGCTGAGGAGTTTGCCAGCCGGTTCAAGCGGTTTCTGCCGAAGGCTACATATCCAACCCGGGTCGGCACGCATTTCAACAGCGCTTTCGCGATTACGCTGGCGCTCGAGTATGCGAGGGCACTGGATGACGGCGAGCTCGAGACTTTGCTGTCTGATACTGCGACGCGCTGGTTTCTGGGCGACAGTGGTGCGCAGGTTTGGGAACCGAACGGCGACGACTTTCTTTCTTCGGTGTTGATAGAGGCCGAATGCATGCGGCGCGTGCTCGGCGGAGAGTTCCCGGACTGGTTTGCGAATTTTCTTCCGCGAGTCGCGGAGCGCGAACCGGCGACGTTGTTCACGCCAGCAACGGTCAGTGACCGCAGCGACGGCAAGATCGCGCATCTCGACGGGTTGAATCTGAGTCGCGCGTGGTGCTGGCGTTCGCTGGCGCAGTCGTGGCAGCCTGGCGATGAGCGGCGCGCAATTGCGTTGGACGCAGCCGAGGTTCACCTCGAGGCGAGCCTCCCTTATGTGTCGGGCGACTATATGGGCGAGCACTGGCTGGCGACGTTCGCGCTGTTGGCACTGCTGTGAGTAGATGACGACGATGGGTGACCCGCGGAATGCAGGATTCGATTTGGCGAGACGGACAACCGTTGTTGTTCTTTTTCTGTCAGTGGCGGCAATTGCCCTAGGGTATGCCGGTGCATTCGCGCGGAACGGACCGTCGCCGTGGTCGGCGTGGATGGTTGCGATCGCGGTACCGATTGCGATCGTCGCGATCATGATCCTGGGCGCGATACGCGGACAGGCTGGAATCGGGCGACTCAAGATCCCGTTCGTCTTTGTGGCGCTGATTCTGATCGTTGGTTTTATCGCCGCGCTGGCATTGCCCGCTACCGAGAGCGCGACCAGTAAGCTGTGGCTCGGACTGCCGTTGCGCGCAGCGATCGTGATCTACGGAATCGGACTGCTGCCAATCGTCGTTCTGCCCGTTGCCTATGCACTCACCTTTGAAACCCAGACGCTGAGTGCGGAAGACGTGGAGAGGGTGCGCGAGCTTGGTCGAGCGCATGCACAGCGGAGGCAGCAAGGAAGTGCAGCGCCTGGTGGGAGCTCGGACAGCAACCGCGCATCGTGACGAATCCAGCGATTGCGTTGATCCAGACCGCGCTGCCGAGTGTGGCTCAGCCGGCCGTGATCACGGTCGGCATCATGTATTTCGCCGTCATCATTGGCATCAGTGTGTGGGCGGCACGACGAACTCGGACGGCCAACGATTTCTTTGTTGCCGGCAAGGGAATCGGCCTCGTTGCCCTCACTGTCGCATCGGTCTCGGTCTCGGTTTCAGGTTTTGCGTTCATTGGCGGACCTGGTTTCGTCTACGCCGCTGGACTGGGCGCGATGTACATCGTCCTACCCGCCGCGGTAACGAACGTGATGGGCGCCTGGGTGCTGGCAAAGCGACTGCGCCTGCTCGGTGAGGCGCGTGGCCTGATCACGATTCCCGACGCGATCGGTGCGCGTTATGAGTCGCGTGCTGCACAAGGCGTCTCGGCGATCGCGATTCTCGTTGGCATCATCGGGTACATGGCCACCAACGCGTTGGCGATGGGAGTCGTGATCGATTCGATCTTCAACGTCGGGTTGGGCTGGGGAATCTGGATTGGCATGGGCGTCACGCTCGCCTACTCGGCGTCGGGCGGGATTCTCGCCGGCATCTACAACGACGTGTTTCAGGGCACGTTGATGGGCGCAGCGTCGGTGCTCGTGTTTCTGTTCATTCTGAAATTCGCCGGCGGTCTTGGTGAGATCAGCCGGACGATTCTCCAACATGATCCGGGGTTCCTGTCGCCGTGGGGGAAACTCACGCCGTTGGCGGCGATTTCCTTTTTCTTTGTCTTCTCAATGGGGTCGCTGGGCCAGCCTCAGGCGGTGCACAAGTATTACATGCTGCGAGATCCGCTGCAGCTCAAATGGTATCCACTGCTCAAGACGCTGGGTCTCATCCTGGTTTTGCTGCTCTACTTCGGAGTTGGGGTTGGGGTGAAAGCATTCATCGAGAGCGGCAAGCTGGCGCCGCTCACGAGCCCTGATCAGGCGACGCCGACGCTGCTGCTGAACACCACTCCGATCGTGCTCGCGGCGTTGGTGTTCTCGGGAGTGACAGCGGCAACAATGAGCGCAGCCAATTCGTTCATCAACATTGGCGCCGCTATCGTGACGCATGATCTGCCGATTGCGCTTGGCCACAGAGTACAGAACGAGCTGTGGTGGGGCAGAGCGGTAACCGTTTTGATTGCGATTGCCGCGGCGATCACCGCGCAGCAGTCGGGCGCGATGGTGGCGTTCCTCGGCATCTTCGGCTGGGGACTTTTCTCGTCGACGCTGGTTCCAGCCTTAGCAGTCGGATTGAATTGGCGTGGCGCGACGAAGGCCGGTGCGATCGCATCCATTCTTACCGGTCTGCTGATCACACTGTCGCTGGAGACGGCGTCTTACCTGAAGCTGTTCAAATTTCCGGCGGGAGTTACTGCGTCCGCCGTAGCAATGGTGGCGTCGTTCCTGGTTTTCTTCGCGGTTTCCTGGGTGACGAGCCGGTCCGGTCAGCCGGCGATCGCCGACGACGTCAGACTGGTGATGGACCTGTGACTATTCGGTGGCAGCTTTCTTTTTGCTCTGCGGTGCCATCACGCGAACGCTCTTGATGTTCACGAATTCGTGGATGCCGAATTCTCCCAGCTCGCGGCCGAATCCGGAATTCTTGACTCCGCCGAATGGCAGGCGTGCATCTGACGCGACCATACCATTGATAAACACCAGCCCGGCCTGAATTTCGGCTATGAAGCGATCACGTTCTGCGTTGTCCCGGGTCCATGCCGACGCGCCAAGGCCGAAGGGTGTGCCGTTGGCGATGCGAATGGCGTCGTCGAGATTCTTTGCCTTGAACACGGACGCCACTGGACCAAACAGCTCATCGTGCGCTGCAGGGGCGTTTGGCGGAATGTCGACGAGCACTGTGGGCTCATAGAAATAGCCAGCGCGCTCAATCTTCTTACCCCCGGTCAGGAGACGTGCGCCAGCTTTAACCGATGCCTGGACCTGTTCGGCCAACTCGTCACGGATGGCCGCGGTGGCAAGTGGCCCGAGCTCAGTGCTTTCATCCATCGGATCGCCAACGCGAACCTTGGACACGCGCTTGACGAACTCATCGACGAAGCGGTTGTAGATGCGCTCGTGAATGATGAATCGTTTCGCAGCAATGCACGACTGACCGTTGTTGATCATCCGGGCAGTAACGGCGGTTGAGACGGCGGCTTCGAAATCAGCGCTCGGCATTACGATGAACGGATCGCTGCCGCCGAGCTCGACGACAGATTTCTTGAGATTCCTTCCTGCTGCTGCGGCGACGGATCTACCCGCGCCTTCGCTGCCGGTAAGGGTGACCGCGGCTGTCCGCGCATCAGCGATGATGCCTTCGACTGCGTCGGAGCCAACCAGCAGAGTCTGAAAGACGCCGTCGACGAAGCCCGCGCGACGAAAGAGATCTTCGATTGCCAACGCACATTGCGGAACGTTGGAGGCATGCTTCAGCAGGCCCACATTCCCCGCCATCAATGCCGGCGCGGCGAAACGAAAAACCTGCCAGAATGGAAAATTCCACGGCATGATTGCGAGCACGACACCCAGCGGCTGGAATGTGACCCAGCTCTCACCACCCTCCATCTTCACCGCCTGGTCAGCGAGAAAGCGCTCGGCGTTGTCCGCGTAATAGTTGCATGCGGTGGCGCACTTCTCTGCTTCAGCCATCCCGGCCTTGATCGGCTTTCCCATCTCGAGCGCCATCAAGCGGCCGAGCTCGCGACATTCCTTTTCCAGCAGGCTGGCGACCTTTCGCATGCATGTCGCCCGGTCCGCGAATGATGTTCTGCGATGTTTTTCGAAAGCTGTTACCGCGCGATCGAGCGCTTTGTCGATTTGGGCCGGCGGAAACGGTGCGAAGGTTTTGATCTGCTGGCCATTGGCGGGATTTATCGTCGCGATGCTCATACTATCACGATAATCACCGCGCGTGCCGCAAATCCTTTTTTGCGATTGTCAACCTCGGCCGTTTGGGGTCGCTGAGATCCATCTCCTGCCATGGCACTTCGAAGGCGGAATAGACGTGTCGCGCCTTCAGCATCCTTTTGATCGGCCGTACCAGCGTCCACGCTGACATTCGCTCGACCAGGGCGGACGCGCCGATCATGTACGACTCGACGTAACAGGATTTCCCCTTCTGCTCCGCGCGGAGCTCCTCGATGCGGCCGACCTTTTCACCGTTGACGTCGTACACCTTGGTGCCGAGCAACAATTCAACGTTGATGTCCATTACTCTTCCTCCTCCGATCCACCACCCGGAATGCGCTCGATGATGTGGCGCGCGATCCACATCTCCCAGTCGAGGGCACCGGTGTCCTTGGCCTTGAGATCGATTTTGACGTCCTTGCCAACGGTCTCGACGTGGGACCAGGGAATTCGCACAGCGCCTTCGCGCTTCGGGCCCCAGACACGCGCGAGTTTCGCCGACAACTTTCCCAGCGCCGGATGGATGCGGTTCCACAACTCTGGGCCGCCGATGAGGATATGAGTGATGTGCGGCTGGGTATTCTCGCCGAAGCGCATCACGAGGCCGCCCGCCCGCCCCATGTCGCAGTCTTCGCTGTCGATCAGTTTCTTATCCAGAACGTCGCGAATGAGATCCATATCAGCCCCCAATCAATTCAAGCGGAATGGATATCAACGCCAGCACGAACGACATCACGATGACGATCGAAACGATGGAGTTGTTGATCCATCCGTTGCGGTACTTGCCGAGGTAAATCGGGTCGTTCATGAGAAACAGAAACGGCACAATGGCGAGCGGCAGTGTCGCGCTGGTGAGGGCCATCGAGATCATCGTCACCTTCACCGGATCGACCCCGAGCATCAGCGGTATGGCGGCGAGAAGGATGATGAGAGTGTAAACGAAAGCGAATCGCGAATCCTTGGATGGCTCGAGGTTTTCGCTCCAGTTCCAGCCGAACCCCTGTGAGAAGAAGTAGGCGATGGCGAGGGAGAACTCGAGAGCCGCGCCGAAGCAGGCGAACAACATCGACAGAGCGAACAGGTAAAAGCCCCACTTCGGCAAAGCGGTGGTCATCAACAGAGCAGCCTGTGGGAAGGTGTCGACCTGAATTCCCTTCGGCTGGAAGACGAGCGCTGCCGCGATAAGCACCGCCATTGCCAGGAAGCCGCCGAAAAACATCCCGAATCCGGCGATGATGCGGTTCATCACAATGTACGAACGATCCCACTCCTCCTCGATGGCGCCCGACGAGTAGAAGTACATCAGGTACGGCGAGATGGTCGCGCCGAGGATGCTGACTGTTAAGAAACCGTAACGCGCTTTGTCGGTGTGTGGCATCCTGGGCAACAATCCTGACGCAACGCCCGACCAGTCGGGGTGCAGCTTGATCGCAGCGACGACGAACGAAATCGTGATCAACCCGAGGAACGAAGCTCCGTTCTCGATCAGACTGAAGGTGCCTTTCCACATCAGAAGCCAGACGACCACTGACACCGGCAATGCCCACCAGGGGAAGCCGATACCAGTCAGGATCTGCAAGGCAAAGCCGATTCCGCCAAGCTCGGCGACGAGCACCAGGAACGCGACGATCGCGATTCCGACGAGGACGATGAAGAAGAACGGAAATCCGAATCGCTCACGTAATGCGTCGACGATGGTGTGCTTGCTGACTGCAGCGAGCCGTCCGGACATCTCGATCAGGAAAACCAGACAAATGGTGCCGAAGAAGATTGGCCAGAGCAGCTTGTAGCCAAACTGAGCCCCCGCCTGCACGGACGTCGTAACCGAGCCGATCTCAAGAAAGCCGCCGACACTGGTGATAATGCCGAGCGCGAGCTGAAAGATCTTCTTCATTGTTTGTCTTTCGCTTCGACGCTGTCGGCGAACTGTTTGACGAGCTTCTCGTCCGCGTAGAGCGAATCGAGCAATGTGCGAAAGTCGGGCGAGTTCTTCTGCTCGACCAGCTTTGCCATCAAGCCAACGTGCTCGTTGCTGCGAGTGAGCGCGCTATCCAGGGAGGCACTGTCGATACCTGCCGGCAGTGACTTGAAAAGTCCGCTGCTGATGTCGATCAGCGACTTGTTGGTGAGCTCGAGGGTTTGACGCGTGTATTTGTCGGGAGTGGTGTGGCGTAGCCATGCTTCGCCTGTCAACCCGGCGGTCCCGATCCAGGAGATGACGGAATCCATCTGCTCGGTGGCGCTCGGCGATTTACAACCGAGCGCGAGAAAGATAGAAAGCACCGCAAACCGTTTGGTGCTCATACGATTTACATTGTTCTCCTATGCTCAAAATCAGATCGACGTGGCTCGTCCTTTCACTTTTCGTGCTCATCGGTTACGAAACGGCTTGCGGCCAGTCCCAAGTCGGTTCGGTCCAAAACCTTACTGCTCCGCCGCCGGTCCGGCGCGAGTTCAGGGGGGTATGGGTTGCGTCCGTCGAGAACATCGACTGGCCTTCGGAACGCGGACTGTCCACCCAGGAGCAGAAGGACGAACTGCTCGGCATTCTCGATCGTGCCGCAGCGCTCCGGCTGAATGCGGTGATTCTGCAGGTACGTCCGGCAGCGGACGCTCTATATCCGTCGCCGTATGAGCCGTGGTCCGAGTACCTGACTGGGCGAATGGGACAGGCGCCGAACCCGTACTACGATCCGCTCGAGTTTGCAGTGACGGAAGCACACAAGCGCGGCCTGGAGCTCCACGCGTGGTTCAATCCCTACCGCGCGCGTCATCCGTCAGCGAGGTCACGTCCATCCGCCAATCACATCAGCGTCACTCATCCGGAGCTGGTGAAGAAATACGGCAGCATGCTGTGGATGGATCCTGGTGAGCCGCAGGTTCGCGAGCAGACCGTGCGCGTGATCATGGATGTCGTGCAGCGGTACGACATCGACGGCGTGCATATCGACGACTACTTCTACCCGTACAAGGAGAAGGATCGCCGCGGACGAGTGATCGAGTTTCCTGATGCGACGAGTTATCGCCGCTATCGTCGCGCGGGCGGAGAGCTATCGAAGGACGATTGGCGACGTGCCAATGTCGACAGCCTCGTTCACGAAGTGTACACGAGGATCAAATCGGCCAAGCCATGGGTGAAATTCGGCATCAGCCCTTTCGGGCTTTGGCGTCCGGGATATCCGCCGCAGGCTGACGGTTTCGATTCGTACGCGGAGATCTATGGCGATTCGAGAAAGTGGCTGTTGAATGGCTGGGCGGATTATTTCACTCCGCAGTTGTACTGGGCAATCGATCGCGAGGGGTTGAGCTACCCTGTACTTCTGCAATGGTGGGTCGAGCAGAACGTAAAGGGTCGTCATATATGGCCGGGAAATTATCTCGACAAAGTCAACGGAACTTCCACTGGCTGGCCGGCGACGGAGATTCTCGATCAGGTCGCGCTCACTCGACAGCAGCGAGGCGCGACGGGAAACGTCTACTTCTCGATGCGGTCGTTCATGTTCCCGCGTGATGGGATCGACAACAAGCTGCTCGCCGGACCGTACGCAGATCGTGCACTAATTCCGGCAACAACCTGGATTGATAGTGTGCCGCCGATGGCGCCCGTCGTGCGTGTCGGTCGCGACGCGACCAGCGGCGCAAGCACTGTATCAATCGATCCGCAGGGTACTGAACCGGTGTGGCAGTGGCTGATTCAGACGCGCTACGCCGACACCTGGCGCACGGACATCTATCCGGGGACGCAGCGGTTTTTCATGATTCCGAAACCGGCGGCGGGAGCCGGCGCGGAAGAAATCGCGGTGGCAGCGATCGATCGAGTCGGGAATCAGAGTCAGACAGTCCTGAAAAGTCTGACGGATTCAACTTCAACAGCGGTAACTACGAAACAGCGATAACTACAAACTGAAGACTACCAGCCGACGGCCATGAGCCCGAGGGCCTGCGGCGCCGAGCCGCATCTTCGGGTGAGACAAGACAGCTCGGGCTGCAGGCAGCAAAGGCCCACGGCTGCCGGCTGGTAGTCTTCAGTTTGTAGTTGCTTACTTGACCGTAATCTCCTGCACCATCCCATGCGCCAGATGTGGCTTGCCATCCTTCACATCTGGCAGGAAGCAGATCAAGCCGTATTTGCCGGGTGTAAAGTTCGCTGTGAAATACTCGGTCATACCCGGCTCCATGCCGGCGATTCCGCCCATTGCTTTGCCAGGCGGTGGACCTTCGGGCTTGCCGAGCCAATCCAGAACTTCTTTCACCGTCTTGCCCGGAGCGAGCTGCACCAGCTGAACCTCGTGATGCTGCTTGCCGGTGTTGCGCACACGAATCGTGCGGGTGCCGGCGCGGATCGGACCTGACAGCTTGAAGTTGTAGTCGTACAAAGTCATGGTGACGCTGGCGGCTGGCTTGGGATCCGTCGCCTTCGACGGAACCACGCGCAGCGCGCGCACCATTCCTTTCGCAAAGTGCGGCGGACCGCCGATGTCGACGAAGCAGATCAACACGTAGTTGCCGGGCGTCATCGTGAGTGTCGCGTTCGACTCTTCGCCGGGCACCGGCGCGTTGGCTCCGCCAAATTCCTTTGCCCACGATGGCGGTGGCCCCGGATTGGCGAGTGCAGCGCGCAAATCGTCGAGGGTTTTTCCTCCAGCGAGTTTGACGATCGCGAGGTGATGGAGCGACGGTCCCTTGTTCAGGAATCGAAACTCGGTAAGTCCGGCTGGAATGATATCGGGCGCATCGAACTTGAAATCCTCACCCGTGACGTGAACCACGTTCGCCTTGGCCGGCGAAGCGGCGTACGCTACCGATACCGGGGATTCCGCTCGGTGCAATGTGTTGTTTGCCGCAAGTGTTGCGACCGCCAATGATCCCGCCATGAGACCAAGGACGGTTGAAAACGACGCCATGAATTACTCCTCCTGAGAATGGCTGGAACGAGGGCCACATTCTGCAACGGAGTGCACTGAGTGTCAACAATTCGTGAATTCTTAAGGCGCGTGTAAGGTACGCCTCGGGCGAATACCTCAAATTGTCGAGACTTTGCGCGCCAACATCGCCTGCACTATCAGTGCATCCCCCGTGGCGAAACCCAAAGCAGTGTTGTCGAAGATGCACCACGTTGTGATGCCGCGCGTCACGTTTGATTGAATGGAGTTGGCGACGCTTTCCAGTACTTCTCCTGTGTACGCCGAGTAGTAGATGCGTGGCGACCCGTGAAGCCTGAAGTACGCGAGCTGGTCGTAACCACCGGGCACAGCCGCCGCGAGCACGCGCGCCGGATCGGCGGCCACTCGCGAAATCCGGTGGCTGCGCAGCAGCGATTCGACTTGTTCGGTGAACCAGGTCTCGTGTCGCGGCTCCAGTACCGCCGCACCGTCGAAACGCGCCCGAAACTGATCCAGAAAGTTTCTCACAACTACGGGATCGAAGGCGAAACTGGGCGGCAGCTGAATCAGAACCGGACCTCGTTTTTCACCGAGTCCCGACGTCTCATCGGCAAAATCGTCCAACAGCTTGTCGACTCCGACGAGCCTCAGCTCGTGGGTGATGGCCTTTGGCAACTTTACCGCGAACCGAAAAGCAGCCGGCACCGACGCTGCCCATCGCTCGTAGGTTGAACGGCGATGTGGATGGTAAAAGCAGGAGTTGATTTCGACGGCATTGAACAGGGTCGCATAGCGCTGAAGATGGCTCCCGACGTTGGCGAATCTCGGCGAGTGTTCCCGACGAATTGCCCATCCCGCCACACCGAGGTGGACTCCGGGCGGCAGCGAATCGTGTGGAATATCCGTGTGCAGCATCCTAGCTTGTGCGGTAACGGCGGAATCTCGGGTGACGCCCAAGTTACGCACTCGTCGCGCCAAACCGGGCGCCTCTCCGTCGCCGATCAGGAGTCTCCGTTGCGAAGGCTTGCTCCCGAATCCTTCCACAATTTGCCGCGCGTATCGAACAAGGCGGCCACGCTTGGCGTGTGTCTGCTCCTGTGCGGGTGCATACACAATCCGGCTGCGACGCGCAGCGCGCGGCACATGTCGTACTGGGAGGCGCTGTCGGAGTTGTACCCCGCCGATGCAGTCAGCGCGGCGCGGACAGACGCTGAACGTGAGTTCGCTGACGCACTCGGCGACTTGATGCTGGGCCACATCGAGATCGCTGAAGAACGGTTTGCAAAGCTGCGCCAGACCGCCAACGACTCGATCATCCGCGCAGGATCGCGCGTGGTATACACGGCGACACTGCAGTATCAGGAGAAATGGCAGGCGCTGGCCGCGCTGAAGAAGGAGCACCCGCAGAAGACCGAAAGCCACGATCGCGCCAGCATCGAATTGTGGGCGGATGCATTCAGTAAGCTGCCGCCCAAGAAATTCATTTTCCGCACGTCGCAGTCCCGCGTGATGATGTCGATGTCCGCCGTCGGTACGCCACTGGTGCCGGTAAAGATCGCGGGCAAGGAATACAACTTCTGGCTCGACACTGGATCCAGCTTGACGATGCTGGCATCCGATGTCGCACGCGATCTCAATATCCAGCCCCTGGTATCGGATACGCTGGAGATCGTGACGAGCACGGGCAGAGTGAAAGCGCAGCCGATTGTGATTCCGCAGCTGCAGCTCGGCCCACTGGTGGTGGAAAACGCTCCGTCGATGATCGTCGACGAGACGATGATGCAAATGCGGGAGCCGGAGTCGATGCTGTTGGCGAAGCAAGTGAAGATCGATGGCATCATCGGCTTCGACATCATTCGGCAACTCGATCTCGAGCTCGATTACGGCGACGGCTTGATCAGGCTGCGTGATCCATCGACGTCTCGCCCCGAGAGAGACAGGAACATGTTCTGGGTCGGGCTGCCGGTGATCAGAATGTCGAGCGTCGACGGCATCCCGTTGCATTTCGGGCTCGATACCGGAGCGCAGGTCACCTTCGTCACGGAGACTTTGCTCGACAAGCTGCAACTGATGCCGGCGAGGATCGAGAGTCGCCGCGTAGGTGGGCTCGGTGGTGAGATCTCGATGCGCGCGCCGGTGATGCCAGACGTGCGACTGCTGGTGCGCGGGTATCCGATCATTTTTCGCGGAGCCGCGGTGCGCGCGCCTGTCTACCAGGTACTGGCGTCGCTCGACGGCGTTTTGGGTGGCGACATCTGGAATAGCGGGATCGTGCGGATCGACATCACCAACGGCGTTTTCGCCATCAGAAGACCGCGCGAGAACTGAAACTTTGTTAGCTTGTTAGCTAACATGGCTACCGCGCCTTCGCTTCGGCTCGAGTTTGGCGTCACGCCGCGCTTCGACATCTTCTACGCGCTGTATGCGTTGGGCAGCAACGCGGCAACGCCGCTCGACGTGTGGAAGAACATGGCGCGCAGTCGACTGCCGCACGACTTCGCCAGGCTCGCGTCGCGCGTCGCACCGCTACCGATTTTCTGGCCGCTGCTTGCTGATGCCGCGCAGAACGTTCACGGCGAAATCAGTTTCGACGAGCTCGTCTCGACGATCGGCGAGACATCTGCAGCGAATCTTCAGCGCAACATCCTCGGCGGAATTTTTCATCACCGCGCGACGGTCGAGTCGCTTCTCAACGGTCAGACATCGCTTAAGCAGATTGTCGGCGACGACGATTTGCCGGGCGCCGAACTGCTGGCGGCGTTCGGATTGAAACCTTACGACGCGGGATCAGCGTCGGTGCGGGCGATCAATTCACTTCTCAAAGCGCCGGGTCCATTCCGCGACGAGCTCATTCAAGTTTTGCAAGTTTTCTGGAACGATGGTTTCCATGCTGACTGGAACGCCCTCGAGCCGGCGCTGCGGGATGAGTCGTTTCGGATGCGGGACGTGCGCGACGAGTCGAGATCGTCCACCCTCGATGCTCAACTTAATTTGCCGGTAGTTCTCGACGATGGTGCGCAGCAGATTCGCCCAAAAACCGGAACGCCGATCCGCTACCAGCAGATCGAGCGCTGCTACGTGATCCCTTCTGCGTTCAACACCAGAAAGTGGTGGACGAAATACGAAAGCGGATCCAGCCGCGTGACTCTGTATTTTCCCGTTGCCCAGGATCTGCAGGCGGCGAATCGCATCGCCCGGACTGATCTCGCCGTCACGGCACGCGCCGCGGCAAGGCGTTCGGACATTAACGCTGAGTCGGTCTTCCGTGCGCTAGGAGACACAACTCGGTACGCAATCGCTTCGATTCTGGCGCGGACGCCTACCACTTCGGCGGAGCTGGCGCGGAGTCTAAACGTCTCCAAGCCGACGATCACGCATCATGTGCAGGCGCTCCGATCGGCAGGGCTGATCAAGGAGACGCCGAGTGGGGGATCGACGAAGCTGTCACTGAGTCGGGATACGGTGGCGGCTTTGTCTGGTGCTGCGGTCGAGCAGCTTTTTTCATCGAGCGGCGAGCTCAGCCTGGGCACCACCCGCAGAAGACGACCAAGCTGACCCTTTCTCGGGCCCGGGTCGCTTGGTGCGGTGACGAAATTCCCGCGACCAAATTTTTACAATGTATTAGAGAATCTTCTTAAACCCTTTCTACGTACTATGAGTCTAAAGGTGCAAAGACCGGAACAACCCCTCTCCGGCTGCATGCAATAAGAGCTACTGGTCGAGCTTGTAGGACGGGTGGGCCACCAGTAGCCACCCCCGTACCCGAAAGGGTACGGGGTTTTTTTATTTCGCCGCAGGCGCCGGCTCAGGGTAGCCGGTGTCCATGATCACCAGCCAATGATTTCCGTCACGACGCCACATCGTGACGTAGCGTCCACGACCGATCTCCTTGCCAGCGTTTTCCGCTTTTCTGCCGACTGCCCAGTATCTCCCGGTGGTGGATCCGATATTGCCGCCGCTGAACACATAGGCATCGGTCGGCTCCCAATTGAGAGTGTACGTCGTGTCGGAGACGTTGGGCAGATCGAATGCGCGAACCGCGTCGTAACCTTTCACCATGTTGTCACGATAGCGGATGCGGATCGCATCACGCGCGAAGAACGACATCCAGCCATCGATGCCGCGCGCGTGAGTGGCCTCAGCGAAATCACGATCGGCTTGCATTAGAGATTCTTCAGTCACATGAGGCGCGGATTTGCTGGCGTTGACGGCCGTGCTGCAACCGGTGCATGCGAGTAGGAGGCAAACCACTTTCAGCGGTTTCATGGGAGGGATAGGTTAGGCTGGTGGCGACTGTGAAGTGCGAACTAATTGCCGGTTGCGAACTTACTGCGATCTACGAATATGTCTGAAACCTTTAATCCCGAACTGTTGCGCGGTAAAGTCGCGATCGTAACAGGGGGCGGCAGTGGAATCAACTTCGCAATCGCGAAACGGTTCGCTGAGCACGGAGCAAACGTCGCGCTGATCGGGCGCACCAAAGAAAAGCTGGACAACGCGGCAGCGGACATTCGTAAATCCGGTGTAAAAGCTTCCGGTTACCCGGCGGACGTTCGTGAGTACGATGCGCTCGCCTCCGCTATCAAGTCCGCGCGCGACGAGCTAGGAGAGATCGATCTCGTTGTTTGTGGCGCGGCGGGGAATTTCCCGGCACCCGCGCTCGGCATGTCGGCGAACGGATTCAAGGCGGTAATCGACATCGACCTTATTGGAACCTTCAATACCTGCCGGGCCGTGTTCGAGCATCTGCGGAAACCGGGCGCGTCGATCATCAACATCTCGGCGATGCAGGCGTTCACGCCGATGCCGCTGCAGTCACACGTCTGCGCGGCAAAGGCCGGCGTCGACATGCTCACCAAATGCCTGGCGATCGAGTGGGGAGGTCAGGGCGTGCGAGTGAACTCGATTGCGCCCGGTGCGGTTGACGACACCGAGGGCATGCGCCGGCTCGCGCCCACGCCGCAGATCCGCGAGCAGTTCGCGCGGGGCGTGCCCCTTCGGCGCTTTGCAACGAAGGGCGAGATCGCGGATCTGGCGTTATTCCTGTCGAGTGAAGGCGCGCGATTCATCACTGGCGCAGTCGTCGTGTGCGACGGTGGGCAATCGCTTGCCGGACTCGGCGTCAATATCATGGCGGCGGTGCAACCTCGCACGTGACCACGATCAAAAGACTGGCAGTATTCTGCGGCTCCAACGTTGGCGCCCGGCGGGAGTACGTCGAAGCAGCACGCAGTCTCGGAAGATTGCTGAGCGATCGCGGCATCGGCGTTGTGTATGGGGGGTCCAACGTCGGTCTGATGGCGGCGCTCGCCAATGAAATCCTCGACAATCAGGGAGACATCATCGGCGTCATCCCACGCACACTAATGCAGCGAGAAGTGGCGCACACCGAGCTCGTCGACCTGCGCATTGTCGAATCAATGCACGAGCGGAAAGCGCTGATGGCGGAGCTCTGTGACGGGTTCGTCGCGTTGCCGGGCGGCATCGGCACGCTCGAGGAATTCTTCGAGGTCTGGACGTGGGCGCAGCTCGGGATGCACGACAAACCGTGCGGATTGCTCAACATCGCCGGCTACTTTGACGGACTGCTCGCCTTTCTGGATCGTGCTGTCGAGGAGAGGTTCGTGCGCGACGTACACCGCGAGATGGTGATCGTCGAAGAAAATCCGCAGCGATTGCTCGATCGATTCGAAAGTTATGAACCGCCGCGCGTGGTGAAGTGGATCGGCGCGGCGACGACCTAGCTCCAGGTAAGCTCGTCGATCGACTTCGGCCAATCCTGCTTCAACAGCCGCGACAGCGCGCGATCTGCGAGCAGCTTGCCATCCGTCTGACAGCGCGGACAGTAGTTGGTCTCGTTGTCGGCATAGCGAATGCGCTGAACTGGAGTTCCGCATACGGGGCACGGTTTGCCAAACTTGCCGTGCACTGCCATCTCGTTCCGAAACGCAGTGACTTTCTCCGGGAAATCTCCTGCCGCATCTGCGCGTAGCCGATCCGTCCATTCGACGAGTATTTCCTTCGTAGCATTGAACAATGTCGCGATCTCGTCATCGGTGAGGCGGCGCGTATGCTTCACTGGCGAAAGTTTGGCGCGGTGCAGAATCTCGTCCGAGTACGCGTTCCCGATTCCACTGAACAGTCGGGGATCAGTCAGAGACCTTTTGAGTGTGTGATTCTCGCGCATCAAACGCTCCCTGAACTCGTCAAGCGTTGCATCGAGCACCTCGAGCCCACCTCGCTCGAATTGCTCGAGCGATGCTTCGCCGCGAACGAGCCACAGCGAGGCTCTGCGCTTGGAGCCGGCCTCGGTGAGAATCAGAGTTCCGTTGGGGAAATCGAAGGCAGCGAGTCCAAGTTTGCCGGGGACTTTGGCGCCCGGGGCAACCCAACGCAATCGACCGGCAATCATGAGATGGATGACGAGGAAAAGATCATCCTCCAGCTCGACGACGATTCGCTTACCCATCCGACGAAGGTCGAGCACCTTCTTGCCATGTGCCGCGGTTATCGGTGGATCAACAGAACGCAGTAGAAACGGCTTGGTGATGCGGATTCGTTCGAGCGTCTGACCACGGATTCGTGCCTCGAGTGCCTCGATGTAAACAGTGATATCGGGTAGCTCGGGCATCGCGGGAAGCGGGGATGGGAAGCGGGGAAGCGAGTTGGAACGCGGATGTGTTGGTTATTTCCTTTGAGGGCTCAGCGCTGCCAGGAGATAACTCAGATTTGCGGTGCCATCCATGATCGGCTCGTTGGTCGAATAGTCGCCGACGTCGTCGTGGTAGACGATAAAACCCGAGTTGAACGGCGCGTATTCGTCGGGATCGTGGAGGCTGATGCCGAGCAGGTGCTGATAGATCGAGGAGTAAACGGGACCGTCGAGCAACGCGCCGGTGAGCTCAACATGCATCTCGTGTGCGACAACGGAGTGCGGATCACGGGCGTAGGTGCCGTCGTGCGGTAGCCCAATCACCATCGAAACGCCCCACGGATTCGCTCCGAATAGCCAGTCCAATGCAGCCTGCTCGTATTCGCGGAACTGGTTGTCGCCCGTCATTCGCCGGTAGAGAAATGCCTGCGTGGCGAAGGACGCCATCAGGTTGTTCGAGCACCAGATGAAAGGGATGCCGATTCTGAATCCGTTGTCGGCCCGCGCCACCACCGCGGCCAACCCCTTCTTATAGTAGTCCGCGACGATCTGACGATCCTTGCCCTTCGCCAGGCGCCAGATCTCGTAGTGACCGTTGTTGTGCCACGGGTACCATTGGTAGTGCTTGGCGGTATCCGCGCCCATCCATGGAGTCACCGGCTCACGACTCGCGTAATCGAGCGCGTCATGCAGATACCGGCGATCGTGGGTCATCGCGTAGAGCTCGGCGGCGCCCAGCTCCATATCGTCGGTCCAGTTGTCTTCCTCGTAGTAGTATGGCGCGTGGCCCGGCGCGCCCTGGCAGACGCCTGGATGCTTTTTGCCGATCGCATATGCAGCCAACGCCTTGTCGCGCAGCTTCCTGGAGAAAACGGCATCACTCTTCGCGTAAAGCATCGACGCGAGCGCGAAGGTCGATGCGTACTTGCCGGCTGTCGATGCGAATCCGTTCGACCGGTTCTTGTACTTGAACAGTCCCTGCGGCTTTCCCGTACACGGATAAACGGGCCGTTCCTTTCCTTTGCCCCACCCGTAGTCTGCCGAATCGGTGGGCGGCAAATCCCAGTAGGTGTGATCGCGATCGTCACCAAGCTGGTTGAACATCTCTGAATCCGACGGGAACATGCGAACGAGCCAGTTGAGTCCGTGTCTCGCTTCGTCGAGTATGTCAGCGACACCGTTGCTCCCGGGGAGCCCGAGTGCGTCAAACGCATCAGCGAAGGAGCGGGGATTGTCGCGATACGCCATCAGCATGACGAACGTCGCGTTCGCTGACGTCATCACGTACTGCAGATAATCGGAAGCGTCGGCCCAGCCGCCGGTGACGGGAACGAATTTGCCGGTGAGCGCGGAGTCGTCGACAACAATGCCGTCGTGAGTGTGCACGACCATCTTGAACAACGGATTGTAGCCCGAGCGTTGCTCGCGCATGTAATAGAGAAGGGTGTCCGCGGCACCGGCGTACGCATTGGCACGTACGCGCACGAGCGGGGATACGACATCGCCAGCCCTGATGTGATACTCACCGGGCCTGGTGATGGAGCTGAAGTTCAGTCGGTAACTAGTCGCGCACGGACCGAAGGGTTTTGCCGCCTGCGCCGATCGCTCGAGAACTGTTTTGCCGGCAGCGTCGATGACACGGAAGGTGGTCAGATCGCGTTTTGACAGCGAGCAGTAGACCGCGGTTTTTGGCGCGTCCGGCAAATAACCAAGTTGATTGATGCGAATCACATCGGCTGCCGGGCTGGCAGCGGTGACTTGTGCGACGAGTAACAGAGTGGATGCGATCATTTGATTGAGCGTTTCGGTCAGGATGCAGGAATTACGCGGTCAAAATACTCGACGGCGGTGCTCACGTCCTCCGGGGAGAGGTATCCGGCGCCGAGCGATCGCGCGCCGTCGAGCGCAATATCAGCGAGGGCACGTGCCATACGACGGAGCGCCGGGTGCGCGAGTCCTTTGATGCCGGCGAGCTCCAGCAGATCGACGCTCGGCGTGCCAACAATCTCAAAGGTTCGCTGCGCGCTTTCCCGATCGTAGACAATCGACGTCACGAACAGCACGGGTGCGGCAAGTGACTCGACTTCGATGGTATCGGCTGAGCGGAGCTCGAAATAGTCCTTGGGTCTCACTTCAGGGAATAATGTCGACAGGTGGAAATCCCATTCTTCCATGCCGATTCGTCCGTCCTGCATCCATTCACGGAATGTTGAATATGGATGCCGCGAATTCCCGCTGCGCATAGCGTACGCATCCAGCGCGAAATCGACGTAGCGTGCGACTGGGTCACGCTCGTCGTAGGGAATTCCCGTACGCGAATCGTCGAGCGTTCGCCAGAGATGCGCGCGAAAGCTGGCGTGATTGGTTTTCTTGCCGGCGTAGTGGGTTGAATTGCTGAAGAGTGCCGTCACCACCGGGCTGATGGCGTTCAACAGCAGCCACCGATCGAGCGGTGATTCTCCGCGTTCGACGTTGATTTGCAGTGCTGCCGTCTGTCGCATCATTCGCACACCGGATGGCCCGATCGAATCGAAGTAATGGGTCATGCCGGTGTAGCGCTCACGGTGCAGCTGAAGCGGCACCACACCGATGTCGTTGAAGGGATCGACGCCGCTGGCGACAAGCTCGATTCCGGCCTGCTGCATTGCGCTGCGCAGTGTCGTCACGAGCTCGCGGGTGCGGGCGATAAGCGACGTTGCCGTCGCATGTGGACGGCTGCTGATCTCGAGCTGTCCGCCTGGCTCGAACGAAATGCGTGCGCCATCACCCAGCTCCCACGAGGGCGGATCGTTGCTGATGCGCTTCTCCTTCCACGCGCGCGCACGCGCCAGCTCCGAAAGTACACCTGCCGTCTTGCTGGCGAGCGCCGGTTTTCTGGTGAACTCGATCAGCGGAATGAGCTCAAGCTCGACGCCGACTGCCATCGGTGCCGCCGATTTGCTGGGAGAGAACAAGCGCTGACGAACGTCAGCCAACAGCTGCGCCTCGGAGAGGCTCACGACGCTACCGGGATCTCCGCACGGGCCAGTGCGAGTGCAAACGAGCCATCATCCGCCGGCAGCCACTGCTCCATGATCAAGCCCGACGCGCACAGGATATCCTCGAGAATCGCGCGGTTGTACTTGTAACTGAGCTCGGTGCGGATGCTCTCACTCTCTTCGAAGAAAATCTCGCCAATCTGCGGAACGGTTACCCTGAGCGGCTTGCGTGCGATCAGATGCATCTCAACGCGGTGCTGCTCGTGGTTGTAGAAAGCGTGGTGCTCGAAAGCTGAGATTGGGAAGTCGGCTCCGAGCTCGCGATTCAAGCGCGCCAGGATGTTGAGGTTGAATTCCGCGGTGACCCCTTGCGAGTCGTTGTAGGCGAGATTGATGACGCCCGCATCCTTGATCAGATCGGCGCCAAGCAGAAACCGATCGCTCGAGCCCATCGCGCGGGCGATATGCGACAAGAGACCTACTGCCTGCTCGCGTGGAAAATTGCCGATCGTGCTGCCGAGGAATGCAATCAGTGTCGGGCTGGCGAGCGGGGGCAGCGAAAACGGCTCGGTGATGTCGGAAACCACCGGCTGGATCTGTACGTCGACATAATCGGCGCGGAGTTGAACCGCCGTCGCCTCGAGAAAATCCTTGCTCACATCAACAGGTACGTAGCATTCAGCGCAGCCGTTGTTTCGCATCTCGTCGAGAATGATCCGCGTCTTGGTGGCGCTGCCGGCGCCCAGCTCGACCAGCGAGCAGGGCCGCACCTGTACGATGATTTCGCCGATCTTCGACTCGAGCAGCAGACGTTCCGCGCGAGTGAGATAGTACTCTGGCAGGTGAGTGATCTCCTCGAAGAGCTGCGATCCACGTTCGTCGTAGAAATACTTCGGGGAGAGCTCCTTGTGCCGGCGAGTGAGGCCGTGCCGAACGTCGAGCAACATTTGCTCGCGCGAGCGCCGTACCGTGTAGGGAGGCGTCAAATCGCTGAGCTCTGAATTCATGCCGTTCTTCATGCGTCGCGAGCGCAGCGGAAGCCGCTGAAAATCTGGCGGCGAATCGGATAATCCCAGTTCCTGAAGGTGTTGCGGATCGCGCCAGGTCGCGTCGCCCATGATCCGCCGCGCAGAACCTTGTACTCCGTGCCGAAGAACTCCTCGGAGTATTCGCGATATGGAAAACTGCGGAAGCCCGGATAGCCGCGGAAATCGCTCGACGTCCATTCCCAGACGTCGCCGATCATTCCATAGCAGCCGATCGGCGAAACGTTTTCGTCGAACGTCCCAATCGGTGCAGTGTCGAATGCGAGCTGATCGATGTTGGCAAACCGGGCGTCGGCGTCCGGGCCCCAGGGAAACTCACGGGCGACACCAGTCGACGGGTCCCACGCTGCGGCTGCTTCCCACTCGAACTCCGTCGGCAAGCGTTTACCATCCCAGCGCGCGAAGGCTTCCGCCTCGTAGTACGACACATGACACACCGGGCGATTCGGGTCGACTTCGCGCGTCAAATCCATCACACGATTGAACCATCGATCACCCTGGCGCACCCAGTACTTGGGGGAATCCGCCCCGATATCAGCCAGCCAGCGGCGACCATCCTCCGACCATAGCTCCTCTCTGCGATAACCACCGTCGTTCATGAATTCCAGATAGCGCCCGTTCGTCACCGGCGCGCGATCGATCAGAAACGGTTTGAGATCGACAGTGTGAAGAGGGCGCTCGTTGTCATAAGCGACGCTGCGATCCTCGGTGCCGATCGTGACACCGCCGCCCGGAAACCTCACCATCTCGCTGGCGAACGCAGGTTGAGGTGCGAAAGTTCTGGCACGCCGCGCGGGGTACGGCTCTCCTTTTTTCAGCTGCAGTGTCTGCAGAATCGTCTCGTTGTGCTGATACTCGTGCTGCAGAACCATATGGTAGACGTAGCCGTCGCGCAGCAGGGGCTTGCGATCGTCCAGCTCCACCGTCTCCAGTCGATTCAATACGCGCGCGCGAATTTCTTCGAGCCGCTCGATCATCTCCGGGAGAGTCGGCAACTGGAGTGACGCGCGTGTAGCTCTCGGATGCTCAAATGGGTTGAACATCCCCGGCATCTCCGAGAACTCGATCGCGCCATCGAGATTGCGCGTCAGCCAAAGCTCCTCGAAGTGCGCGATGTGACCGATGTCCCAGATGATCGGGCTCATCAGCACATCGTGCTGCTGATGCAGATCTTCGTCCGACAATCCGGAGATCAGGCGCAGCGTACGGTCGCGGGCTTCGGCGAGAAGATTTGCAATCGCCTGCTTTGAGGTCGCCGCATCGGGTGGCGTGAGAGTCGTGAGTCGAGAAGCGGTCATTTAACCAGGTGGGGACTTCGCAAGAAACTGAAATGATACTGCTGGGGCGAAAACTTGCCAGACAAACCGGCTTCTCTACGTTTTAGTGGGCTGTATCCCTTACTAACCGAAAAGGATCGATGGCCGAGCAAAGAATTGCGCTCGTGACTGGAGGCAACAGAGGGATTGGCCTCGAGCTGTGCCGTCAACTCGGGCAGCAACGAATTCGCGTCATACTCGGCGCGCGCGATCTCGCCAAAGGAATTGCGGCGGCCTCGGAACTGAAGGCGAACGATCTGCCGATCGAGCCTCGTCAGCTCGACGTCGCCAGCGTGCAAAGCATTCGCGAGTGCATGAATTGGATTCGGCGTGACGTCGGTCGCCTCGACATTCTCATCAACAACGCCGGAATCATGGTCGAAGACGACGACGCGGATCCACTCGAGGAGCTGGAAATCGTACGCGACACGATGCAGACCAACGTGTACGGCCCGCTGCTCCTATCTCGGCTGGCGATACCGATCATGAAAACGCGGCGCTATGGACGAATCGTGAATCTTTCCAGCGGCATGGGCTCGCTCAGCGAGATGGGAGCGGGTTACGTCGCATATCGGTTGTCAAAAGCCGGAATCAACGTCGTGACAAGAGTACTCGCCGCCGAGACGGAGGGAATGGGAATTCTGGTGAACTCAGTGGATCCCGGCTGGGTTCGCACCGCCATGGGTGGCAGAGGCGCGACTCGCTCTCTCGAGAAAGGCGCCGAAACTCCGATCTGGTTGGCGACACTGCCGGATGATGGGCCGACGGGAGGATTCTTCCGTGACCGTCGCGCAATCGCCTGGTAGAATTGCACTCGCATATACTCGCGGATAGGTTTTTCGCGTCGACGAGTAACATGGCCAATCCCAGCACAGGTGCACCCGGCCCTGCCGGCCCTCCGGGGCCGCCTGGCCGCCACAGTCCGCTAATCCGTTTTTTCGAGCGAGTACCTGTTATCGCCGGTATAGCGGTCGCAGCGATCGGCACGCTGGCGCTGATTGGCTGGGCAGTCGACGCAAGCGTAGTCGTCACTCCACGCGGCAGCTCATATCCGATGTTGCCGCTGACGGCGCTGTGCTTTCTGCTCGCCGGGTCATCGCTGTTTATGGCTACCGCCGTAAAGCGCACGGCGAAGACCGAAGCAATTCAGCAAACTTTGGCGGCACTGCTGTCGACAATCGCCGGACTCACGATGTACGAGTATTTGCGCGGCGGCGAATCAGGATTTGACCTTTTGCTTTTTGGCAGTCGCCTGCAGAAGGTGTCGATCTCGCCGGCCGGGAGAATGGCTCTCAATACCGCCGCCACTTTTCTACTGTATGGTCTGGGATTGCTGTCGCTATCGCATGACCAGCGAAAGGGCGATTTCCGGGCGCAGTTGTTCGCTGCGCCAGGAATGCTGATCGCACTCGTCGCGTTACTCGGCTACGCATTTGGTGTCAGCGACATGTACAGGTTTGTCGAAAGCTCCGGCATGGCGATGACGACAAGCGTGGGCTTGCTGCTGCTGGGCACCGGGATTCTGGTCGGCGTGCGTAATCGCGGCGTTGCGTCGCTACTGATGGATGAAGGTGCGGCCGGAGTTCTCACGCGACGGCTTCTGCCTGCTGCGTTAGCGACGCCGATAATTCTCGGTGCGATCAAGGCTGGTGGAGAGTCGACGGGCATTTTCGGCTCCGATTTCGGCGTATCGTTGTTTGCGATTCTATGCATCATCACGTTCGTCGGACTCGTCCTGTGGTCTGCGCGTGTGCTACGCGACACGGATCGCGAGCGTGTGGACCTGCTGGCGTTGGAGATGGAAGCGCGCGCACACGCGGAGTGGGCACTCAAGGATGCCGAACAAGCGCGCTCGGAGGCCGAACGCGCCAACAACAGTAAGACTGATTTCCTGGCGGTGATGTCCCACGAGCTCCGCACTCCGCTCACCGCGATCATGGGGTACGAAGAGTTGCTGTCCGACGGCATCACGGGACCGGTGACCGAGCTGCAGCGCCAACAACTGGGAAGAATCAACGCCAGCGCGCGTCATCTGTTGGGGTTGATCGACGAAATTCTGACGTTCGCGCGTGTTGACATCGGTCGAGAACGCGTGCGATGGGAGTCGATGTCAGTCAATCACACGCTTGGCGATGCGGCGGCGCTCGTCGAGCCGATGGCGGCAGCCAAAGACATCAAGTTTATCGTCGAATTGCTGGATGAAGATCAGGCAATTCAGACTGATGGTACAAAGCTGCGACAGATGCTGGTCAACCTGCTCTCCAACGGCATCAAGTTCACCGACAAGGGAGAGGTACGGGTGAGTTGCGCGGTGAACGGCCCAACTTTGGAAGTCCGAATTGCCGATACGGGCGTCGGGATCGCCGCCGAAAATATCGAGAATGTTTTCGAGCCGTTCTGGCAGGTGGAGCAGACGGCGACGCGCAGGACGGGTGGGACTGGATTGGGTTTGAGCGTCACGCGAAAGCTGGCGCGATTGCTTGGCGGAGATGTCACGGTCGCAAGTCGGCCGGGTTCGGGCACGACGTTTCTACTCACGCTGCCGATGAAAGCGCCGCCGGGCGAGAGTGTGCGGCGGCGGGATACGCCGACGACGCCGTCAAGTGCGATACCGGCACTGCACATCTAAGCTACAAAAGAAGAGCTACCAGCCGACTGCCGGCAGCTTTCAGCCGGCAGCCACGAGCTAGATCATTTTTTCGACACTTTCGACAATGCATTCATCACTGCGGGAATCTCGTCGCAAAGCTCGCGGGCGAGGAATCCGATTCGGCCGAGGCGACGCGTAAGGCGATTCCCCGATTCGCCATGTAGATACACTGCCCACGCGGCGGCCTGATCGAGCGTTGCGCCGCGGGCGAGGAGGCCGACGAGAGCGCCGGCGAGCACATCGCCCGATCCTGAAGTCGCGAGACCGACATCTCCTTCCGCGTAACGAAATGCTTCTCCGTACGGCGTAACGATGTAGCTCTCGGCGCCTTTGAGTGTTACGACGACGTTGAGATCAGCGGCGACTCGGAGCGCGACACCGTGAGGGTCGCGCGTGATAACCTCCGGCGCGTCGCCGGTGATTTTCGCCATCTCGCCGACATTGGGAGTGAGCACGACGGTCGTGCCTTCACTGAATCGGTAGCGCCCACCACGCAACGCCGATAGCGCGAGTGCATCGATGACAAGAATTCTGTCAGCGACCCGACCGAGGATTTCCTGCATGAATCCGCGGATCGCTTCCTCGTTGAGCATTCCCGGGCCAATGAGGATCGCTTCGGCGTTGGCGACGTCAGCGGCTCGCGACGCAGAACGGCGATCGAGAAATCCGTCGCCCGACTCGGGGAGGCCGATCACACGCGCTTCGGGCATCGCGACGCCGAGCGCGGCCTGTGCGCTGCGTGGGCCGGCGATCTTCAATTTGCCGGCGCCAGCTCTGAGTGCAGCCGTTCCAGCGAGCAGCAGAGCGCCAGCCACTTCGGCAGCGCCACCGATTACCATCGCTACTCCACGATCCTTCTTGTCGGCGCGCTCATCGGGCTCCGGCAACTGCCAGCGCCGGAGTAGCGCACTCGTGACTGCAACTGGTCGCTTGTTAGCGCGCGCCAACCTTTGCGTCCGGCTCCGATGTCACCGTTGCGCCGGCCTCCTCGAGCGGCGCAACGAAGTTGAATAACTTGAGGCGCAAATTGCCGCGTGGGCCGAGTGTCTCATCGTGCTCGTAGAGAGTAACGGAACAGTTCGCGACGTCCGATTTCTTGTCGATGGCGAGCAATTCGTTTTCGGTGAGATGCTCGAGGATGTAGCGCATGCACAGCACGACTACAGCGTGACAAACGATGAGAACGCGCTGGCCACAGTATTCCCGGGCGATCATTTCGGTTGCGCTGCGGAGGCGGAGAATGACATCGCACCAGCTCTCGCCGCCCGGCGGTCGATGATAGAATTTGCCGAGCAGCCGGCGAAACTCTGCCTGATCCGGATAGTGTTCGCGAATTCCGACGGCGGTGAGTCGATCGAGAATTCCAAACTCCTTTTCGCGCAACCGCTCGTCGACGATCAGCGAATACGAGTCCTCGCGCATGCCGGCGGTTTTCACCACTAGTCCGGCGCTATGACGCGCGCGCAGGTAAGGAGAGGTGAGAACGATGTTGGGCCGTTGCTCCTCCGGCAGCGCGCCGAACCAGCGACCGAGCGCGATCGACTGACGTTGTCCCAGCTCGGACAGCGGCACGTCGATGTCGCGAATGTCGATATCGATGATCGGCTCGCCTGCTTCGACGGCAGCGTCGCGCGCAACGTTGCCGGCGGATTCGCCGTGTCGCACGATGTAAAGCAGGTCGGGCCAGATCTGGTTCGACTTTACGTCCGATTTCACGTGTGCATCAAGGTCAAGGAGCGTACCAGTTCCCGCTGGATGCAATCGTGCTCATGGTTCGAACATTGTAATTGCCAACGTCATGAGATCAACGCCCGATCAACACGATCCCGATTGGCCGCGGTATCCGGAGACCGTACTGACGTTCTCGACGACGCCAGAGGTCGAAGTCGACTTGCGCGAAGTTCCGAGTGACAGAACGCTGACAGCGTTGCGCGGCATCGGATTCGGCGGCCCGTTTGCGGTGCTGACGGCGTTCGATCCGCACGGGCGAGATCTGTCAGAGGCAGAAAATGAAAAGCGCAAACGCGAACTGAACGATCGATTGCGTGGGAGCGGCTATCATTTTGTCGAAGTCGATGCCTGCTCGCCTGATCGCTCACACTGTGAGTGCAGCGTGGCGGTGGTGATGGCGCACCAAGAAGCGATCGCTCTGGGAAAGGAGCTCGGGCAAGTTGCAATCTTCTGGTTCGATGGCGCGCGGTTTTGGATTCTGGGCGCGGTCATGGACGCAGATCCGATCATGTTACCTCGTAGTTCCTGAACTACAAAAACAAAACTGCCAGCCTGCCGCCGGCAGCTCTAAGCCGGCAGCCATGAGCCGCCGAAAAGGAAAACGGCCAGCAAAGTTCGCTGGCCGTTGTTGTAGCTCGGGGCCGCCGGCTATGGGCTGCAGGCTGCCGGCCGGTAGTTCCTTTTTTTCTAGTTAAGAAACCGGCTTGTACCTGTAGCCATACACTCCGCCCTTCGTCGAATTGATTCGGAATTGCCCGGTCGACTTGGGCGCAACCGGACCGACGGTCGCCGTCTCGGTTCCGACAACGGTGCCGTTCTTGTCGAGTAGATCGATGCTGAGCGTGTACGTCTTCGGCGTCGTGCCGCGATTCTCGATCGTTCCCGCCATCACCGTTCCATCGGCGCGGCGACTGAATTCCAGCACCGACACTTTTACCGGCGCGTTCTCGGACTTGTTGTTGAAGTAGACGAGCGAGTCGGTGTAGATCTTCTGCAGCTTCTTGTCCTTCGTGTTCTTGTACAGTCCCTGATAAGCGAAGGCGTAGAGAAGCGGATTGTCGGGGTTGCTCGGATCCATCGACACCAGCTTGTCGATCAACGGGAACGCCTTTGAGTATTCCTTGTTCTGGATGTACGTCGCGGCGAGGTTGTTGATCGCATCACGCGAATACGGATTCTGCGCCAGCGCAGCCTCGAACAGTTTCTCGGCATCTGGCGTGTGACCACTTCGGGTTGCGATTACGCCTGCGTGCACCAGCGACAGCTCACCGTACTTCGACGGGCTGGTGAGCATCGGTCCGTAGAGCGAGGGCAGCGAAGTGCTATCGCCGGCGGCGTAATAGGCGTGCGACGCCTGATCGATGGCGTCAGCGAGCAGCAGATCATTGTTGGCGGCGGCGATGTAATCCTGCCACGCCTTGATCGCCTCTTTCGCAGCAGTACGCTTCGCTGCGCCACTTGCCGCGTCGGCCCTGTCTGAGGCAGCCGCAGCGAGCTCGTACATCGTCTTGGTGCGAACGTCAGCGTAGGACGTGTCGGTGCCGGCGGCCTTCAGCGCCTGTTGCCAGTAATCGTTGGCGGCGGTCCAGTTCTGCCGGGCCTTTGCGATTGAGCCCAGCACTGAGTACGCGTAAGGCGCCTTGCGATCCAGCAACAGCGAACGCTTGGCGAGAGCTTCCGCGGAATCGAGCTGATTTGCGTTGAGCGCGTTGATCGCCGCGTTCAACGTATTGAGCCACGGCTTCTGTTGGCGCCACTGCGCAACCACGGTCGCGCACTCGGGCGCCGTGGTCTCGACGATGGTGAACGCCGAATCGGCTGCGGCGTAGAGATCGACGGTGCCCGTCGGATTGGTTGTATAGCCAAGCGCGCTCCGCTGCACGACTGCCGGCGCATTGGGCTGCATCAGATAGATGATGTAGGCCTCGCCGCGCAGGTACGCGCGCGCCGTTGGGTTGTCGGTGCCGTTGTCAACCAGCCGCAGCGCGTCCTGCAGGTCGCGCGTCGGGCTGCCCTTGTCGATCGCTGCAATTGCGCGCGTCATCGAGAACTGGGCGCGGGCGATGTCGCCTTTGGTGTTGGCGGTCGGATCGCACTGCGGAGCGTTTTGCGAGTTGTTTTGCGCCGCCGCCTGCGATGCCATAACGAGACCGATCGACAACGCGGCCGCGGCTCTGGTCACAGTAACTCTCATCAAGGATCTCCCTGACTTGTCAATGATTCGGGTGGGGTGGGTTTGTTAGGTTCAGATAATATACCGCGCAGCATTGTTCGTTCCGCGTAAAGTTGGTCGGACGGGACAGCAGTTAACTACAAAAGGAAGACTACCAGCCGGCAGCCCACGGCTGCACAGCCTGCGGCCACGAGCTGCATCATCGCAAAGCGGAAACAGCTCGGGGCTGCAGGCCCGTGGGCCCACGGCCGCCGGCTGGTAGTCTTCCTTTGTAGTTAACTCGCAGCTTCTTTTACGAGCTCAAAGGCCCGTCGTACATGCGACTCGCTCGTATGGATATTCCCGACCGCGATCCTGAGCGCATACTTGCCGCGCACCCGCGTATGCGAGATGAAGACCTCGCGCCTGGCCAGCACTTTCTCGAGAATCCGGGCATTGTGCGCATCGAGCTCGGCTTCGCTCATTCCGCGCGGACGATGTCGAAATGCTACCGTTGAAAAGTTGGCCGGCGCCAACCGCTCGAATTCGGAATCTTCGTCGATCCAGTCGGCGAGACAGGCGGCGATGCGAATGTGCTCGCGGATCATCGAGCGCAAACCCTCGACGCCGAAATTCCGGATCACGAACCAGAGCTTGATGGCGCGGAAGCGACGGCCCAGCGCAATGCTGTAGTTCATCAGATTCACGATGCCCGGCTCGTCGGGCACGATAAGATATTCCGGAATGTGCTGGAACGCGCGCCTCATTACTTCAGGCCGCCGCACGTAAAGCACCGAGCAATCGACGGGCGTGAACAGCCACTTGTGCGGATTCACCACGAGAGAATCCGCGCGATCGCACCCCGCCAGTATGTCGCGTCGCTCGGGCAGGATTGCCGCGCTGCCAGCGTACGACGCGTCGACGTGCAACCAGATCCCGTACTTCTGACAGATGTCGGCAATCCGCGGCACGGGATCCACCGCTGTCGTCGACGTCGTTCCGACTGTGGCAACGACCGCCAAAGGAATCCGTCCCGCACGCACGTCTGTCTCGATAGTCGCTCGCAATGTGTCCGCATCCATTCGCATCGACGAATCCGTCGGAATCTTGCGCAGCGATTCGAGTCCGTAGCCGAGCGTCATCACCGCTTTGTCGACACTGGAGTGCGCTTCCTCGGAGCAGTAGAACGTGAGCTTCGGCAGATCCGCGCGACCCGACATTCCCTCTTCGCGCAATCGCAGCTCGGGATGCAGCTCGCGCGATGCCGCCAGCGCGTACAAGGTGTTGGCCGACGCGGTATCGGAGATGAATCCGAAGAATCCATCGGGCAGGCCAAGCATCTGACGCAGCCAGCCGAGCGTGTGAATCTCCAGCTCCGTTCCTGCCGGTGTCGTGCGCCACAACATCGCGTTGACGTTGAGCGCAGCTGCCAACGCTTCGCCCAACACGCCGGCGCCGGTGGCACTGTTCGGGAAGTACGCCATGAAATCGGGATGATTCCAATGCGTATTGGCGGGCACGATCAATTGCTTGAAGTCGGCAAGGATCTGTTCCATCGACTCGCCGTTCTCGGGCGGCGACGGCGGAAGTGAGCTGCGCAAATCACCCGGCTTTACGGCGGGAATCACGGGCCATTTTTCCGGATCCGCCAGATAATCGGCGATCCAATCGATTACTGCATGTCCATGTCGCCGGAATTCTTCGGGCGACATGTCGGAAGTCAGCTGAGATTCAGCAGATGTTGGCGAAGACATAAGTCGCACAAATATAGAGGGTTGCCCCCATATCCTCGCAGCGCGGCCTGCCCTGAGATAGAATTCCTAATGGGCCCGATAGCGATACGCGTCGGGCCCGATTCAACTACGCGCCTTATCACTAGTAAGAATGAAATCCGCTGGTTCAACGGCAGCTGGTCGCAAGGCAGTCGCGCATTTGCGCAACGTCGATCCCGTACTCCGGAAAGTGATCGACAAGATCGGGCCTTATACCGGCAGCCCCAACGGCAACGGAACCCACTTCGACGCCGTCGCGCGTTCGATCGTGTTCCAGCAGCTCTCGGGGAAAGCGGCGGGCACGATCCACGGCCGCTTTCAGGGGTTGTACGGCGGCAGGACGCCGCGCCCCGAAGAGCTCGCTACGACATCGGACGAACAGCTGCGCTCGATCGGATTGTCGCGCCAGAAATCCGCGTACCTCAAGGATCTTGGCGCGCGCGTTGCCTCCGGACAGTTACCGATCGAAACACTTCACGAGCTCACCGACGAGGAAATCATCACCGCGCTGACACAAGTCAAAGGCATCGGACGTTGGACGGCGCAGATGTTCCTCATGTTCAGACTCGGCAGACTCGACGTGCTGCCTGATCTCGACCTCGGTGTGCAGAAAGGAATGCAGAAGGCCTATCGTCTCCGGAAATTGCCGACGCCCGACCGTGTCAAGAAAATCGGCGACAAGTGGACACCCTATCGCAGCGTCGGCGCGTGGTACATGTGGCGATTGCTCGACGCGCCGGTGAAAGTGCCGAGGTCGGGCGACTGATGTCGACGACTCACGAACTGGAGCATCCGGCCGTCGCTGTCGCCGACAGCGCAATCACGCGCTGTCGCGAGGTTCTCGCCGCGCTACTCGGCGCACCGCGCGAGCGCCCGTTCGACATCCGGTTCTGGGATGGAGAGATCGACCGCGGCAGCAACCCCAGTCCGCCGTTCACCCTCGTGCTCAATCGACCGGCGTCGTTGCGTCGGATGCTGCTGCCGCCGTCGGAGCTCGCACTCGTCGAGTCGTACATCAGCGGCGACATCGACATCGAAGGAAGCATGGAGGCTGCGGCAACTCTCCAGAACATCATTCGCGGACGCTTGCATTCACCGGCAGCGATCGCGCATCTGGTCGGCCTCGTGCTCAAGCTGCCAGGCAAAGCGGAAGACGATCTCGCCGATGCGAGATTCCCGGAGCGTGCCAGAAAGCTGGGACCGCGCCACACTCCGGTACGCGACGCAGCGGCTGTACGATTCCACTACGATGTCGGGAATGATTTCTATCAGCTGTGGCTGGACAAGCGCATGGTCTATTCGTGCGCGTATTTCCGGTCGCCGGATTATTCGATCGATGCAGCGCAAGAGGCGAAACTAGATCTGATTTGTCGCAAGCTGCGGCTCAAAGAAGGGGAGCGCTTTCTCGACATCGGCTGCGGGTGGGGCGGACTGATCATGTATGCCGCCGAGCGCTACGGGGTCGATGCTACCGGCATCACGCTCAGTGAAAATCAGGCCAGGCTGGCGCGCGAGCGCATTGCCAAAGCCGGTCTTGCTGACCGGTGTCGCGTTGAGATTCGCGATTATCGCACACTCACTGCCGACGATGGCTACGACAAGATTGCGAGCGTCGGCATGGTCGAGCACGTCGGTCTCAGCCATTTGCCGGTTTATTTCGAGTCCGCTTATCGCGCGCTCAAATCAGGCGGACTTTTTCTGAATCACGGCATCGTCAGCGAGGAAGCCGCCCGGCCGAAGACTGTTGCGGGACGCGTCTGGGATCGCATATGGAAGAGTGGTGCGTTCATCGACACCTACGTCTTTCCGGACGGGAGACTCACGGCCGCCGCTGAAGTAATCGCTGCCGCCGAAAAATCCGGTTTCGAGGTGCGCGATGTCGAGAGCCTGCGTGAACACTATGCGATGACGTTGCGACACTGGGTGCGTTCGCTCGAGGAAAAGAGTCGCGACGCAAAGGCGCTCGTCGGCGATCACACGTATCGCGTATGGCGTCTCTACATGTCCGGCTCGGCAAATGCATTTGCCACCGCAGCCATCAACATCATCCAGACACTGTTGGCGAAACCAACCACGGCAGGGCGATCGAACATCCCACTAACACGCGAGGACATCTACAGCGGCGTCGGCACGACTCAGAGGACGCCGAGAGTCGCTTGAGGCGAGCAACACTCGCGCTGGCTGTGATCGTCGCGATCGTCGCGTGCGCCAGTCCACCAGCACCACCTCCGCCGCGTCCAGTTGTAAAAGGTCCGCCTGCCGACACGGCGAAAGTCCCGCTCATCGATCTGTTGACGCGCACCTACTTCGGAAATCAGGGCGGGCTGTATCCGGGCGGAACTATTCAACCACCGCCGGATCATGATTCGGCGGTGCGCGCACGGCGTAACGCAATCAAGCCGCTCGACGTCAACGGCGACGAAAGCCCGTTCGGCAAATACGTGCTGCTCTCGATCGGCCGTTCCAACGCAACTCAGGAGTGGTGCAGCGCGCCAACGCGACCGCCGTGTACTGCCTGGAGTTTGATGGGGCGCGCTGCCGCCGACCCGGGCGTCAATCATTACACACTGGTGATCGTAAACGGAGCCGACAGTGGCCAACAGGATGCGCGAAACTGGGCGTCGGCGACATCGCCGAATTACGATCGGATCAAGACGGCGCGACTGACGCCGCTGGGCCTGAGCGAAAATCAGGTGGAGATCGTATGGGCGGAGCTCGACGATCTATATCCGGTGGACAGGATTCCGTCCGACAGCTCCGATGCAAACGTGCTGATGTCGAACATGGGCCAAATAATGCGCGCCTTGCGCGTGCGATATCCTCACCTGCAGCTCGTTTTTCTTTCGAGCAGACTTTATGCGGGGTTCGCAACGACCGATCTATCGCCGGAACCCTATGCATACGAGCAGGGCTTCGCCGTAAAGTGGCTGATCGAATCTCAGATCAACGAAATGCGTGGCCAGAGGCCGCATCCCCTGGCCGGAAGCCTCAACTACGTGAAGAAGACAGCGCCGGTGTTGGTGTGGGGTCCGTACCTCTGGGCTGCTGGCGAGGTGCCGCGCTCCGATGGTTTGTTTTGGCGCAGAACGGACTTCGAGTCGGACGGCATCACGCCGTCCGCGGACGGTGAGAGCAAAGTTGGATTTGCACTGCTTAACTTCTTCAAGAGCTCGCCGTACACGCGATGCTGGTTCGTAAACGGCCAATACTGCCTGTGAGATTCATATGCCAATGACCAATTTCGACAAACTGCCTGACGATTCACGCGTCTGGGTCTTCAGCGCTGATCGCACCCTCAACGATGAGCAGTCGAAGCAGCTGCTGGACGAAGTCGATCGTTTTCTTCCGACCTGGACGGCGCATGGCGCTCCGCTCACCGTCGGTCGCGACTGGCGCTACGCAAGATTTCTCACTATCGCCGTCGATCAATCGAGCGCCGGTGCGTCGGGTTGTTCGATCGACGGATTGTTCCGCACCCTCAAATCGCTCGAGCCCAGGATCGGCGCCAGTCTCGTAACGAGTGGTCTCGTGTTCTTCCGTGACCAGACAGGTGCCGTCCAATCCGTCGATCGTGAGAAATTCACCGACCTCGGCGCTGAGGGCAAACTATCCGCCGATACGACCGTGTTCGATCCAACGGTGACGACACTGGGTGAGTGGCGCGCCCGCTTCGAGCTCCCGTTGCGCGATTCGTGGCACGCCAAGCTTATCCGACAGAAGCAGCCGGCGTGAAAAGTCACACGACCTACCTGACTTTCAATACCAAGAAGCGTCAGGAGATCATCGACATCACCGAAGAAGTCGAGAAGTGTCGCGCTACCGCTGGAATCAGCGAAGGAATGATTCTGGTTTCAGCAATGCACATCTCGGCGTCGGTGTTCGTCAACGATCACGAATCGGGATTGTGGAAGGACATCCTCGACTGGCTGGAGAACAGAATCGCGCCGTGGTCACCCGAGGACTACCGACACAACAGCGGTACGGGCGAGGACAACGCGGCGGCGCATCTGAGATCACTCACCGTTGGACACGAGGTGATCGTTCCGGTGACGAAGGGCAAGCTCGATTTCGGTCCCTGGCAGCGAGTTTTCTACGGCGAGTGGGACGGTCAGCGCGCCAAGCGAGTGCTGATCAAGGCGATGGGGGAGTAGTCGGCGGCGTGCCGGCATCGGCTTGCCGAACCGCTTCCGCGGCACCGATGAAACCAATGCGACTGTGCGTTCCGTCGCAGAACGGCTTGATAACCGATCCACCACAACGACAGAGAGCGACGCGCGGCAGTCCTTCCGGCGTCGTTTTTCTTTTGGCTTCGGGAATCTCGATTGGATTTCCATCGGCGTCGACCAGTTTGAAATCACCGATGATCCAGTAGGGTCCGTTGTTCCTGCACAACACCGTAACGTCTGCCATGTCTAATCGCTCGGGTGAGTAGTTGTCGTTTCGAGATTCCGCAACAGACCATCGCGCAGGCCGTAGATCCAGCCGTGAACCTCGAGTGGCTGGCCGCGCGCCCATGCATCGCGGACGATCGTCGTCTGGCTGACGTTGATCACCTGCTCGGTGACATTGAGCTCGCACAGGCGATGGTGCCGGTCAGCGTCGGTGGCGAGACGTTCGAGCTCCTGCTGATGTTTCCAGCGTACGTCCTGAACGTGCCGCAGCCAGTTGTCCACAAGGCCGAGTCTGTCGTCGCGTAGCGCTGCACCGACACCACCGCAGCCATAATGCCCGCAGACGATGACGTGCTGAACCTTGAGCACGTCGACGGCGAACTGGAGCACCGACAGGCAATTAAGGTCAGCGTGCACGACGACGTTGGCGATGTTGCGGTGCACGAACATTTCACCGGGTGCGAGACCGACAATCTCGTTCGCGGGCACCCGACTGTCGGCGCAACCGATCCACAGATATCGCGGCGCCTGTTGTGCGGACAAGCGCAAAAAGAACTCGGGATCTTCCCGAGTGGCTTGCGCTGCCCACTTGCGATTGTTGTCGAAGAGCTCCTGGATGACGGCCATGCTTATTCCAGCCCGTCGGCGAAACCGATTCGCCAACTGGGGTAAACCGGCGTCCAATTGAGCTCGCGCTTCGCTTTCGCGTTCGAGCAGCCGCGAATCTGGGTCATTATCGATACGCCGGCCTTGCCGATTGTCAGCTCGCCGAGCCAGTACGGAATTTTGTAGGGCGGCTTGGCGCCAATCTCCTTCGCCAAAACGGGCAGCCATGTGGCGACCTTTGCCGGTTCGTCATCGACGATATTGTAAATCCCGGCTGCCCCGCGCGATATCGCTGCAATCGTCGCGCGCGCCGCGTCAATGACGTGGATGAACGACCAGATGCCGCCTCCTCCTCCCACGATCGGAAAGCGGCGCTTCTTCACCATCTTGAGAAGCGTACCGCCTTTGCCAATTCCAGTGCCGGGCCCGTAAAACATCCCGTAACGCAGCGCGATTCCTTCCAGAAACGCGGTGCCGCGCATCTTGTCTTCCAGATAGCGAATCGCGGCCAACGTTTTGGTGAACCCTTCGGGAGGTTTTGGATCGAGCGGATCTTCCTCTGTTTTCACCGGCCCACCTTTCTTCGCGTATGGCCAGCCGCAATAACTCTGGGCGATGAATCGACGGGTACCGATCGTTCGGGCGGCCGCGAGCAGAGTGTCAGTCACCTCAGTACGAAACCGATTCGTCAGCGCAAAGTCCTGATCGAATTTCCGGAAATTGGTGAGACTGCTCAGCGCTGTGAGCTCATGGATGATGACCTCGGGCTCGGCGCGCCGCACCGCGGCTGTCAGTGCCTGTTTGTCGAGCGGATCGGCAATGACGGCGGCGACACCGATGTCCTCGAGTTTCGTCGCTTTGTTGGCAGAGCGTGTAAGCGCAACGACTTCGTGCTTATTCTCCACCAAAAGCGGTAGCAGAAACTGTCCGATCGCGCCGGTGCCGCCCGTAACAAATACTTTCATTCTGGCAGTGGTTTCGGATTGACGGGATGCGCGCGCGGTCGTGACCGGGAGGCGATCGCATCCGAGCTACTGCCAATTTAACCCGGTCAGGCCGGATCAGGTGTCACTGCCGCGCCTCAGTGGCCTCCGCTTTCGTCGTGCGCGCCGGTGCAGTGGAAGCGAGTACTTCCTCCAGACGCTCGTAGCTTCTGCTGACACCGCTCTCCATTCCTGATTTCAGAATGCCGTCGCGAGCATCTTTTGATTCGTACAGAATGTTCTGCGTGACTGTCGTTTTGCCCGATTGCTCGGCGAATTCCGTGGTGTTCACTGCTTCGCCCGGATACCACGCCTCGTCGAACTTTTCAGTGTTGATGATTCGGTTTGGCCGGTCGACCTTGCGGAAGACGCCACCCATTCCCATTTCCTGGCCGTCGGAATCGTTGCGCCAGACGTAACGATATTTCCCGCCAACGCGTAAATCGACCTCGCAGACCGGCATTGACCACCCATCCGGACCCAGCAGCCAGCGTTTGATGAGCTCCGGTTTGGTGAACGCGTCCCATACGAGATGCCGCGGCGCATTGAAATCGCGAGTCATCAAGATTTCGCGATCGCCACGGGTAGTCAGTTTGAGCTCTCCGGATTTTGGCATTGCATACGCTCCTATCGTTTGGTGTGTTTGCGTTTCTTCTGTTGGCTTTTCAGCTCCTCGAGCAACCCATCGAGGTGACGAAAGCGTTTTTCCCACAGCTTCCGGTATTTCTCCAGCCACTCGTCTGCCTCGCCAAGTGGCTTCGCCTCGATGCGTCGCGGACGGCGCTGCGCATCCTGGCCGCGTGAGATCAGTCCGGCCCGCTCCAGCACCTTGAGGTGTTTGGATATCGCGGGCTGGCTCATGTCGAACGGCTTCGCGAGCTCAGTCACCGACGCTTCGCCGAGCGCGAGACGCGCGAGGATGGCGCGCCGGGTGGGATCGGCGAGAGCGGCAAAGGTGGCGTCGAGGCGACTGGACTGTGTCATTAGATAACCGTAGGCTTATACAACCTAATGGTTATCTACAGAGCGTACCACGTGTTGTCAATGGGCGGGGCGTGAATAACCTCATTTGTGATTGGCGAACGTCGGGAAACTTGGCCAGCTCAGCGCGGAGCGGTCTGGTGCTTGCGGCGAATCGACAGGTTGAGGTGCAAGCGAGTCGAAGAAGGGAATGGAGGTAGGATGAAGTACCGAGATCGAATCACGGTGATGGCAGCGGGTATTGCGGCGCTCGGCTGGGCTTGCGCCGTCAGTCCGCCGCTTCCTCCGCAGGGAACTCCTGCCGCGCCGTCAGCCGTCTATGGATCGATGATCGTACCGGTCGAGAAAAACTCCGATGGCACCGGTGTTCTGCGGATCACGAACAATACCCGTGAAGCCGTCCAGGTCTTTCTGACCGCGCCGAGCGGCGAGACTTTCCTGCGCACAGTGCGAGCGGGAAACAGTGAGCCGGTTCATGTGCCCGGCAAAGCCCCCGGCGATACCATCTCGTTGAGAGCCAAGACTGCCAGCGGCCGCGAATACACTTCACGCGAGCCAATCGCGCTGAGCGCCAGTTGTGCGAGAAACTACGGTGCAGCGACCCCAGTACCGGGATGTGAATGGACGCTGCCGTAGCCCGACGTCGCTAGCCTGTCGAGGAGCCGCCCTCCGGCCTGGGAACGCGACGTTCTGACGTCGCGCCCAGCCGCTCCTTGTCGGCGGCGGCGGGGTCGAAGCCATCCGGTCTTACATCGAGCAGCAGCGCGAACGGACTTCCTGGCGCAAAATCTTCACGGATTTTGATCTGCTCGCCTGGCTCGGCCAGCACCAACCGTTGCTCCACCAGCTCGGCGAGATGGGTGAGCGCAGGCAGCGAGCCGCGGATGGCGTGGCTGTCGAAGCCTGCGTCCGGATATGTCATGATCTCCAACGATCCATACGGGTCGTAGTGCTGACGCGAGCCATCGGCAGCGTTCTGCGGATCGTTGACATATCCAAGCAGAAGATCGGGGAAATAGAGAAGACCCGCTTTCGAGCCCGTCAACGTCCACACTTTCTTGTCAGTGTCGATCTCGCAGAAAAAACCGAGCTTGCGCCAGCCCTGCTTGATCTGGTCCTCGGTCAGCGACGCGTGTGACAGTACCTGCGTGTCGCGGGATTCGCGCTGCCGCAGCAGATAGATGGCCGCACCGACGAGGATGACGATACCGAGGAATGACCACATAGCTTCTATTCGACGCCGGCCACCGTCGGTCGCAACACTTACATCTTGATGTCCGCGAGCAGCATGTCGTGCGGCCAGTCGGTGGCGAAGCCATGCTGCCGAACCACAGTCGCGATCTGGCTCCAGTGACGGATTCCGTGCAGGAAAATGTTGGCGGCGATTTTGTGCTTGCTGGCGGTGACGGTTCCGGCTGTCAGCGTCCTGAAGGTGAGCACTCGATCGAGCTCGTCTTCGGATGCCCTGGTCAGAAACTCAACGAGCAGTGCACGCGCATTGTCGCCGAGTGCGAACACATCTTCTATCGAGGTGTGAACGAGTAATTCGTCCCATTCGCTGACTTGCTCGTCGCGCAGGCGCTGAGTGTAGCGAAGCTCGACGCCGAAGATGTGGTTGACGAGTCCGCCGATGGTGGACGTTGGCGGCGACGCAAATGGAATCCGCCACGCGGCAGCGTTGGCCTCGAACCAATCCTGCCAGCGATGATGCTCAATCGATGTGTACTCGAGCAGAACCTCGAAGCTCAATGCGCAGCGAGCAATTGCGCTCATCGACCGAAAATCTACGCTGTTTGTTTTTCTGCTTCGCGTGCGTAGCGCTTTAGCCGGTTGATCATGGCGTTGAGTCCCGGCTCACGCGCGGCGAGTCCGATGCTCTCCATCAGGGTGCTGACGAAGTCGCCAGGGATGCCGATCGTCGTCGACGGCGGCTGGCCGTTGACCGCCCCGAACACGATTGCCAGAACCGCCGCGATCGTTGGTGACTCGCGAGTGTTGAGATCGGCGTAGAAATACATCTTGCCGTCGCGCAGTTCTGGAAAGATGTCGACCCGGGTCTGGCACTCCGGAACGTTGAAAGCGGCACGGTCGAGGTTTCCGAATCGCTCCGGCAGCGGCTCCAGCTTCTTCGAGTACTGAACCAGCGCCTGCATTTTTTCTTCGCGATTCATCGATCGGAAAAGTCGCAGCACGCGATCGATCGAAGGAGGAATGCCGGCGGCGGTGGAAGCGCTCTCCATGCGGGCAATCTAATTAGCTTTCACATAGCGGATCATTCACAGCACCGGAGACAAGATGGCAACGAGAAAGGCAAGCGCGACGTGGGAAGGCGGACTCAAGAATGGCAAAGGCAGCTTCAAGGGAGAAAGCGGTGCTGTCGGTGGCCAATTCAATTTCAGCTCACGCTTCGAGAGCGGGGTTGGCTCGAACCCGGAGGAGCTGCTCGCCGCCGCTCAAGCTGCCTGCTTCAGCATGGCACTGGGCGCCGGCCTCGAGAAAAACGGAACGCCGCCAACAAAAATCGACACCACCGCTGCCTGCACCATCCAACCCGTGCCCGGCGGATTTGGCATCACCACCATGAAGCTCACTGTTCAGGCGAAGGTGCCGAAGATCGACAAAGTGAAGTTCGAGCAAATCGCGCAGGAGACGAAAGACGGATGCCCCGTGTCGAAGGCGCTTAAGGGCGTCGATATCCAGCTCGAAGCCAGGCTGGTTTGACGGCCGAGGTCTGCGCACTCGGTCCGTAGACCCCAGTCCTCAGCGCGAATAGTTCCGGATTTTGCTCTTCAGCAATTCTCCATTCGAGAAAATGATTTGCTCTCCCGAATCGCTTCGCACTCGGGTCGTTTTTAGTCCAATGCTCTCGACTTTGCCGCGGTAGTTTTCCACCGAGATCGAATCGCCGACGACGAAGGGTTTGTCTGTCACTATGGCGATGGCGGCAAAGAGATCGCCGAGAATGTTCTGAACTGCCAACGCAACCGCCAAACCGCCGATGCCAAGACCGGTAAGCAGCGGTTTGATCTCGACACCGGCTCGTGACAAGGCCCATAAGCCGAGGACTAGCCAGACAGCCAATCGCGCAACGACACCCAGCGCCTTGAAGCTCGTAATGTTGCGTCCATCGGTGGCGTGGAGCGTCACGAACCGCTGGAGGTAGTAGTTGATGATGATGTTGGTCCACACCACGCCTTGAGTGAAAAGCGCGAGAATCGCCGCGACGTCTGCTTTGTCTTGCGTCGTCTGCGGCAGGCCAAGCAATCTTGGCAGCCACGACGCGAACAGGGCGATGAAGAGGAACAGCGAGCCCCGTAGAATCTTGATTGCGAGAGTGTTTTTCATGTCAGTAGCGGAGTGCTACTACTGACGGACAGAGCCCCTGAACTGCAACTAGCTGGCGGCTAGCTCCACTCCCTCGCTCTTCCGCTCTTTTGCCAGCGCTTCGATGGCATCCATCGAGTCGCAGGCGTCACAGTTCTCGCAGCGCCAGTCGGCGGCGACCTCCTCACCGAAGTGCTCGAGGATGTAGCGAGTGCGACACTGAGTGGTCTGACAGAACTGGATCATGGTGCGCAGCTTCTCCTGATCCATCGCCCGTCGCTCCTCATAATCCTGAAGGTCCGCGCTCAGATCCACAGCGCAGAGATTCTCACCAAGCCGTTCCCACTTACCGCCGCGGTGCTCGCGAACCAGTCCATGCCGCTTCAGCAGCGCAAAGACGATTTTTGCCTTTCGCGACGGAATGCTGGTGATCTGGACGATGTCTTCCAGCAATACCGGCGTCTTGAGCGGGTATTTCTCCAGCGCGAGCGCGACCTGCGCCGCTTCCTGCACTTCCGGGTACTTCCCGCCCAGGAAGTACGATTGAATGCGCTTGTCTTCCACCCGATACAGAACTCGGCAAATGGCCGGCTCACCATCGCGGCCGGCTCGCCCTGCTTCCTGATAGTAGGCCTCGATCGACCCGGGAAAGTGGTAATGCAGCACCCAGCGCAGATCCTGCTTGTCGATGCCGAGTCCAAACGCGTTGGTGGCGATGATTGCCTTCAGGTCGCCAGCCATGAATCGGTCCTGGACGTCTTTTCTGTCGGCGGCGGGTCGTTTCCCGTGATAAAGTCCGACCCTGAAATCTTCCTTCAGCATCTCGTACAAGCGCTCTGATTCCTTGACCGTCGCCACGTAAACGACGCCCGCGCCGTCGAACTCGCGCAGCGCGTGACGAAGGATGGTGTCCTTGATCTGATCATTGACGGTGCGCACGACCTCGAAGCGCAGATTCGGTCTGGCGAATCCGGTGATCGTCACGTGCGGGTCGATCATCCCCAGCTGCCTGATGATGTCCTGCTGGACGTGCTCAGTCGCCGTTGCAGTGAGAGCGAGAATGGGAGGCCGACCGAGTCGTTTGGCAATTGCGCCAAGCGAGAGGTAATCAGGACGGAAATCATGACCCCACTGACTGACACAGTGGGCTTCGTCGACAACGAACAGACTGATTGGGCGGGAGAGAAGGTGCTCGAAGAAGGCGCGGTCCTTGAATCGTTCGGGAGTCAGATAAAGAATCTCACCCACTCCCTCCGCAATAAGTCGATGCGCCTCGCGTGTTTCGGATGTAGACAAATGAGAGTGCATCGCCACCGAGCTGACACCCTGCGCGGAGAGCTTGTCGTGCTGGTCCTTCATGAGGGCGATGAGCGGACTGACGACGATGGTGAGTCCGGGGAGGAGGAGCGCCGGCAACTGATAAATCATCGACTTACCACTGCCGGTCGGCATCACCACCAGAGCGTCTTTGCCGGACAGTACCGCGTCCAACGGCTCCCATTGGCCCGGCCGAAAATCAGAGTGGCCAAAGCGTTCCCGGAGCAGCTGTCGGGCTGACTCTTTGGTTATTCGTTTTGACACTCTGCTAGGTACAGGCACAAAGTATTCCCGTAATGGAGATCTTCGTTGTCACCGCGCCCGGTCTTGAATCGATTGCAGCCGGTGAGCTGAAGGGCCTTGGCGTGCGGGGAAACCAGCAGCCGGGCGGCGTTTCATTCAGCGGAGATCATCGGCTTCTCTACCTCGCCAATCTCCATCTTCGTACCCCCAGCCGCGTGATTGTTCGCCTCGGTCGATTTCACGCCAGCACGTTTTACGAGCTGGAACGACGCCTGAAGAAAATTTCCTGGCAAAACTTTCTGCAGCGTGACAGCACCGTCGATGTGCGCGCGACATGTCGCAAATCGAGATTGTATCACTCCGACGCTGTCGTAGAGCGCGTCGTGGCTGCGATCTCGGAGGCCGGCGTGCCTGTGCACCTACACAAGAGTGAATCGACAGCGAGCGACGATGGTGAAGAACTCAGTGTCGGCAACGACGCGTCCCAGCTATTCGTGGTGCGGATCGTCAACGATCAGTGTGAGATAAGCGCCGATAGCTCCGGAGCGCTGCTCCATCGTCGTGGCTACAGGCTGGAAACTTCCAAAGCACCTCTGCGCGAGACACTGGCGGCAGCGATGATTCTCGCCAGTGGGTGGCGACCGCGTGATCCACTGGTTGACCCATTGTGCGGATCGGGCACGATCCCAATCGAAGCTGCGATGCTCGCGCGGCGAATTGCGCCGGGGTTGCGTCGCAACTTTCAATTCATGCGTTGGCCGACTTTCGATGCCGCACTGTGGAAGGAGCTGACATCGATCGCTGAAGCGGACATCGTCCCAGGTGAGATGATTGGTGCGACGATTCGTGGCGCCGATCGCGACGCCGGAGCGACCGCAGCCGCAGTAAGAAACGCGGAACGCGCTGGCGTCGCTGCCAACGTGGACTTCTCGACTCAGTCCCTTTCGACCACCCTTGATGCTTTGCCGGACGCCCCCGGCGGCGAGGGCTGGATCCTCACCAATCCGCCCTACGGGATTCGTGTCGGTGAGCGGGATCTGAGAAACCTTTACGCCCGGTTGGGATCAGTTCTGCAAAGGAATCCTGCTTGGCGGTTGGGGGTGCTTGCCGCCGAGGAGCACCTCGTGCGACAAGGAGGGATTCGGCTTCGATCGAGGTTCGATACGAAGAACGGCGGGATCCCGGTGAGTTTTCTGGCGAGCGAGAAGGCTGGCAAGTCACCTGGCTCGGCGCGAGATTCCGATCAATGACAGCAATGTCCGATATCGCGACCGTAGCGACGGCGCAATTAGATAACGGCCTAACCGGCACGATCCGATCGATCAATCTCTCGCTGGGCGGCGTCCCGAAAAAAGCCGTTGCTAGCGCTCAAGTGACGCGATCCTGCGTCGTTGGTGACGCGCAAAACGATACAAAACACCACGGTGGCCCGGAGCGGGCGGTCTGCCTTTATTCCGTCGAACGGATCGAATCGCTACAGCGTGAAGGACATCCAATCGACATTGGAACCGCGGGCGAGAACGTCACGGTAGAAGGGCTTAACTGGGATCTGGTGATCCCGGGCGCGCGGATCCGCTGCGGCGAGGAGGTCGAGCTCGAAGTCGCGTCGTTCACCAACCCCTGCAAAACGATCAAGGATTCTTTCATCGACGGCCGGTTTCGGCGGATCTCACACCTGTTTCACCCAGGCTGGAGCCGGGTCTACGCGCGAGTAATTGCCGAAGGGAGTATCCGACCCGGTGACCGCGTCGAGGTCGTTCCGCCGAGGTCCTGACCGCCCGGCAAATCCGGCCTCAGCAACGGCCCCGCTTTTGAACAATAGAAAGAACCCCCTCGCCGGATAAAGCCGGTGGATGTCGAGGGTCTTCGACACCCGGGGAAATCGTGTCAAATCAAGGAGTAACGTCGTGGAGATAGGCGACACAATCGAGTTGGAGGAGAGTGGAGAAGACGCACCTTCGACACGATCTTCAGCTGCCGCGCGCGGACCAGCCGGCTCGTCACGCCGAAAGAACGGCAACGGGCGAAATGGCAGGGGACGCAACGGAAAACGAATCGGGAATGGTGACGGAAGCACCGCCACCGAGCAAAAGGGGTCCGAGCGCGAAATCGACCTGCTCGGCGCTAACGGAAAAATCAGGGACATTGATCTTCGTCGACTGCTGATCGCGATGCGCGAATTGCGCGACGGAGATTTTGAGGTCCGACTGCCACTCGCCGAAGAACCGCTGCTCGCGGAAATCGCGGACACGTTCAACAACATCGCCAAGCTCAATGAGCGGCTGTGTCACGAGATGATCCGCGTTGCGACGACCATCGGTCGCGAGGGTCAGATGAACGACCGCGCGTCGATCGGACCGGTTACCGGGGGCTGGCGCACCACTGTCGATTCAGTCAACACACTCGTCACGGATCTGGCTTCGCCCACGACCGAAGTCGCACGCGTGCTGAGCGCAGTTGCAGAAGGCGATCTTGGCCAGAAGATGGTGCTCGAGATCGACGGCAAACCTGTGCAGGGTGAATTCCTCCGCATCGGTACCACTGTGAATACCCTCGTCGACCAGCTCGGCTCGTTTGCAAACGAAGTGACGCGCGTGGCGCGCGAGGTGGGAACCGAAGGCAAGCTCGGTGGCCAGGCAGAAGTCCCGGGCGTCGCAGGAACGTGGAAGGATCTGACGGACAACGTGAACACCCTGGCAGGCAATCTCACCAGTCAAGTGAGAAACATTGCCGCCGTAACCACCGCGGTCGCGAAAGGAGACCTGTCACAGAAGATCACGGTTGAAGCGAAGGGCGAGACGCAGGCACTGAAGAACACCATCAACACGATGGTCGATCAATTGAGCGCGTTTGCTTCCGAAGTAACGCGCGTTGCTCGCGAAGTAGGCACCGAAGGAAAGCTGGGCGGACAGGCGCAGGTTCAGGGAATTGGTGGCACCTGGAAGGATCTGACGGACAACGTCAACGCGATGGCGTCCAACCTGACCGGCCAAATCAGAAACATCGCCGACGTAACCACCGCCGTCGCGAAAGGCGACCTATCGAGAAAGATCACCGTCGATGTAAAGGGCGAGATCCTCGAGCTGAAGCAGACCGTGAACACGATGGTGGATCAGCTGAGCGCGTTCGCCTCCGAAGTGACACGGGTGGCGCGCGAAGTAGGAACGGAAGGACGATTGGGCGGTCAAGCGAACGTGCCGGGTGTCGCAGGCACGTGGAAGGATCTGACCGACAACGTGAACTTCATGGCGAGCAACCTCACCGGTCAGGTGAGAAACATCGCCGACGTCACGACCGCGGTCGCACGGGGTGACTTGTCTCGCAAGATCACCGCGGACGCGAAGGGCGAGATCCTCGAGCTGAAGAACACGATCAACATCATGGTCGATCAACTCAGCTCCTTCGCCTCGGAAGTGACGCGCGTTGCTCGCGAAGTGGGAACCGAAGGAAAGCTGGGTGGGCAGGCGGAAGTCCCCGGGGTCGGTGGAACGTGGAAAGATCTTACCGACAACGTGAACACGCTTGCCGGCAACCTGACCAGTCAGGTGCGCAACATCGCCGCGGTGACGACAGCAGTCGCGCGTGGCGATTTGTCACAGAAGATCACCGCTGACGCGCGAGGCGAAATCCTCGAGCTGAAGAACACCGTCAACACGATGGTCGATCAGCTGAGCACGTTCGCGTCGGAAGTCACCCGTGTCGCCAAGGAAGTGGGCGCGGAAGGAAAACTGGGCGGACAAGCCGACGTGCCGGGTGTTGGCGGAACCTGGAAGGATCTGACGGACAACGTGAATGCAATGGCGTCGAGCCTGACAGGTCAGATCCGCAACATCGCCGACGTTACGACGGCGGTGGCGAAGGGCGACCTGTCGAGGAAGATCACCGCCGAGGCCAAGGGTGAGATCCTCGAGCTGAAACAGACCATCAACATCATGGTCGACCAGCTGAGTGCATTCGCGTCTGAAGTGACGCGCGTGGCCAAGGAGGTAGGCACCGAAGGCCGACTCGGCGGGCAGGCAGAAGTGCCGGGCGTCGCCGGTACGTGGAAGGACCTCACGGACAACGTGAACTTCATGGCGTCCAACCTGACGGGTCAGGTGCGCAACATCGCCGATGTCACGACGGCAGTCGCGAGGGGCGACCTCAATCGCAAGATCACCGCGGAAGCGAAGGGCGAGATTCTGGAGCTGAAGAACACCATCAACATCATGGTCGATCAGCTCTCGGCATTCGCTGCGGAAGTGACGCGCGTTGCGCGCGAGGTGGGAACCGAAGGCAAGCTCGGTGGCCAGGCCAACGTGCCCGGTGTTGCGGGAACGTGGAAGGATCTTACGGACAACGTGAACACGCTGGCCGGCAACCTTACTGGCCAGGTGCGCAACATCGCCGCGGTTACAACGGCGGTTGCGAAGGGAGATCTGTCACAGAAGATCACGGTTGAAGCGCGCGGGGAGACGGCGGAGCTCAAAGACACCATCAACACGATGGTCGATCAGCTCAGTTCGTTTGCTTCGGAAGTAACGCGCGTCGCGAAGGAAGTGGGAACCGAAGGAAAGCTGGGCGGCCAGGCGAGCGTACCGGGCGTGGGTGGTACGTGGAAGGATCTCACCGACAACGTGAACGCAATGGCTTCGAACCTGACGGGTCAGATTCGAAACATCGCCGACGTAACTACGGCAGTCGCCAAGGGAGATCTCTCGCGCAAGATCACAGTCGACGTAAAGGGCGAAATCCTCGAGCTCAAACAAACCATCAACACGATGGTCGACAGCCTGAGCGTGTTCGCCGGCGAAGTCACCCGTGTTGCGCGTGAAGTAGGAACCGAAGGACGGCTCGGTGGACAGGCCAACGTGCCGGGAGTCGCTGGTACGTGGAAGGACCTCACCGACAACGTGAACTTCATGGCGAGTAACCTCACCGGTCAGGTGAGAAATATTGCTGACGTCACGACCGCCGTCGCGCGCGGAGATCTGTCGCGCAAGATGACGGTCGACGTGAAAGGCGAGATTCTCGAGCTGAAGAACACCATCAATACGATGGTCGATCAGCTCAGCACCTTTGCCTCTGAAGTAACCCGCGTGGCAAAGGAAGTAGGAACCGAAGGAAAGCTGGGTGGTCAGGCGAACGTGCCTGGTGTCGCGGGAACGTGGAAGGATCTCACCGACAACGTCAACGCGATGGCGTCATCGCTGACCAGCCAGATCAGAAACATCGCGCTGGTCACGACCGCGGTCGCACGCGGCGACCTGTCGCAGAAGATCTCGGTCGAAGTGCGCGGCGAAATTCTCGAGCTGAAGAACACCGTCAACGCGATGGTGGACTCGCTGCGAGTGTTCGCCGACGAAGTAACTCGCGTGGCAAAGGAAGTAGGCACCGAAGGAAAACTCGGTGGCCAGGCTGAAGTGCCGAATGCGTCGGGAACGTGGCGCGCGCTGACCGACAATGTGAACGCGATGGCGAACAGCCTCACCGTGCAGGTGCGTGCAATCGCCGACGTCGCGACGGCAGTTACGCGCGGCGATCTCAGTCGGCAAATCGCAGTCGAAGCACAAGGCGAGCTGGAGCAGCTGAAGGACAACCTGAACCAGATGATCGTCAACCTGAAGTCGACGACCGAGAAGAACGCCGAGCAGGACTGGTTGAAGACCAACCTCGCCAAGTTCTCGCGGATGATGCAGGGACAGAAGGATCTCGAGCAGGTGTCGAAGCTCATTATGTCCGAGCTGACACCGCTGGTCTCTGCGCACCACGGCGCGTTCTACATCATGGAGGAGGAGAACAACACTCCGGTTCTCAAGCTGATTGCCAGCTACGCCTACAAGGAGCGCAAGCACCTCGGCAATCGATTCTACCTTGGCGAAGGCGTCATCGGTCAGGCTGCGCTGGAGAAGAAGCCGATTCTGCTCACCAACGTTCCGGACGACTATATCCGGATTTCGTCCGGCCTCGGCGAAGCACCACCGCGCAACATTCTCGTGTTGCCGGTGCTGTTCGAGGGCGAAGTCAAAGCGGTAATCGAGCTCGCGTCGTTCCTGCCGTTCAGCCAGATCCACCAGCTGTTCCTCGATCAGCTGGCAGAAACGGTCGGTGTCGTGATCAACATGATCGCGGCGAACATGAGAACCGCCGAACTGCTCGAGCAGTCACAGAGTCTGACGCTGGAGCTCCAGAGTCAGTCGGAGGAGCTGCGCAAGCAACAGGAAGAGCTCAAGAGGTCGAACAGCGAGCTCGAAGCACAAGCGCAGACGCTGCGTACTTCCGAAGAGTTGCTCAAAGACCAGCAGGAAGAGCTGCAGCAGGTCAACGAGGAGCTCGAGGAGAAGGCATCACTGCTCGCCGAGCAGAATCGGAAAGTCGAGCAGAAGAACGAGGAAGTCGAAGCAGCGCGCCTGGCTCTCGAAGAGAAGGCGGAGCAGCTGCAACTGAGCTCGAAGTACAAGTCGGAGTTCCTCGCCAACATGTCGCACGAGCTGAGGACGCCGCTCAACAGCCTGCTGATCCTGGCGAGGCTGCTGACCGAGAACAAGGAAGGCAACCTGACGCCGAAGCAGGTGGAGTTTGCGCAGACGATTCTGTCGTCGGGCAGCGACCTGCTCAATCTGATCAACGACGTGCTCGACCTTTCCAAGGTCGAAGCCGGCAAGATGGACGTCACTCCATCCGATGTGCGTCTTACCGAGGTCAAGGATTTCGTGGAGCGCAGCTTCAATCCGGTCGCGGAGCAGAAGTCTCTCTCGTTCCACGTCGAGCTCGGTCCCGATTTGCCGCCGACGATTTACACCGACGGGGCGCGGCTGCAGCAGGTGCTCAAGAACCTGTTGTCGAACGCGTTCAAGTTCACGCACGAAGGCGAAGTGACGATGACGATGCGTCGCGCCGAGAAGGGGCGTCGCTTCCAGAATCCGAATCTGGATTCGGCAGCCGACGTGATTGCATTCGCGGTGCAGGACACCGGAATCGGAATCGCCAAGGACAAGCAGCGTTTGATCTTCGAGGCGTTCCAGCAGGCCGATGGCACCACCAACCGCAAGTATGGTGGTACGGGACTTGGTCTCTCGATCAGCCGCGAGATTGCGCGGTTGTTGGGCGGCGAGATCCGTGTCGAGAGCACGGAAGCCAAGGGCAGCACGTTTACACTATTCCTGCCGACGCAGTTCAAGGGCATGCCACGTGACAGTGGCGGCGATGAACCACGCATTGTCGAGCGCCGCGATTACTCTGCTTCGAGCGTGAACCGGGCGGCACCCGCGAGCGGCCGGCCGAACGTCACGCGCGGGCCGCGTCCGAATCAGCGGCGCAAGCCGCCGGGTGACGCGCTGCAGTATCAGCCTGAGCGGCGCGCTGTCCCGCAGACGGTAATCGCCGACGATCGCGACGCGGTCGAAGAAGGCGACAGGACCGTGCTGATCATCGAGAACGATCAGAACTTCGCCAAGGTTCTGCTGGACATGGCCCGCGACAAGGGGTACAAGGGCGTCGTCGAGCTGGATGGCGAAGCGGGACTGAAGGCCGCGCGTGAAGTGCGTCCTGACGCAATCACACTCGACATCGACATGCCGGGACTCGACGGATTGCAGGTGCTCGATCGGCTGAAGCGTGATCCGGAGACGAGACATGTTCCGGTCCACATCATCTCCGGCGTCGAACAAAAGCGTGAGGGGCTGAAGGCAGGCGCCATCGCGTATCTCGCCAAGCCGGTGAGCAAGGAGGGGCTGGACACAGCTTTCGCGCGAATCTCGAACTTCATCGATACGGTTCCGAAGAAGCTACTGGTCGTCGAGGACAACGAGCAGCAGCGCCAGAGCATCGTCGAGCTGATCGCACACGAGGATGTCGAGATAACGGCGGTGCCCTCGGCTGAAGAAGCGCTGGAGAGGATCCATGGCGAGCACTTCGACTGCATGGTGCTCGACCTCGGATTGCATACCGGGCAGATGACCGGCTTCGATCTGCTGGAGAAAGTGAAATCGGATCCCGAGAATCAGGATCTGCCGATCATCATCTACACCGGCAAGGAGCTGACGCAGAAAGAGGAAACGGAGATTCGGAAGTACGCGGAGACGATCATCCTCAAGGATGTGAAGTCTCCGGAGCGCTTGCTCGACGAGACGGCGTTGTTCCTGCACCGCGTGGAAGCCAAGCTACCCGAGCAGAAGCGCAAGATGCTCGAGCATCTGCATGACTCCGACTCGGTGGTGGCTGGCAAGACCATCCTCGTCGTCGATGACGATGTGCGCAACATTTTCTCTCTCACGAGCGTGCTCGAAGATCACGGCATGGTCGTCCGCTTCGCCGAAACGGGCAAACAGGCAATCGAGGAGCTGAAGAAGGATCCAAATGTCGATGCCGTGTTGATGGACATCATGATGCCCGACATGGATGGTTACGAGACGACGAGGGCGATTCGCGCGATCGACCAGTTCAAGACGCTGCCGATCATTGCGCTGACAGCGAAGGCAATGAAAGGCGATCGTGAGAAGTGCATCGCGGCCGGCGCGTCGGATTACATCACCAAGCCCGTCGACACCGAGCAGCTGTTGTCACTGCTGCGTGTATGGCTGTACAGATAGCGGAAGCTGCGCAATCCGATCCGCCAGCGGCGGTTGAAGCACCGCAGCAGGCGTTCAAGCCTGATCTGGAGCGGATCGAGATCGAGCTGCTGCTGGAGGGAATCTTCCGGCATTACGGCTTCGATTTCCGGTCGTACGCGTATGCCTCGATCAGGCGTCGCCTCTGGAAGCGCATCGAAGAAGAGGGCCTCGCCAACGTAAGCGCGCTGCAGGAGAAAGTGCTGCACGATCCGGGCATGATGGAGAAGCTGCTGCTCGACCTCTCCATCAACGTCACGGCGATGTTCCGCGATCCGAATTTCTACGTCACGTTCCGCGAGCACGTGGTGCCGCTGCTGCGCACGTATCCGTTCATTCGCATCTGGCACGCGGGATGTTCGACAGGGGAAGAGGTCTACTCGATGGCAATCCTGCTGCGCGAGGAGGGTCTGTACGAGCGCGCGCGCATTTATGCCACCGACATCAACGAAGTAGTGTTGCAGCGCGCGAAGGCAGGGATCTTTCCCCTCGAGCGGATGCAGGAGTACACCGACAACTACATCAAGGCGGGCGGCAAGCGCTCGTTCTCCGAGTACTACACCGCCAAGTACGGTGGGGCGCTGTTCGATCAAACGCTGACGAAGAACGTCGTGTTCGCGCAGCACAACCTCGTCACTGACAGATCGTTCAGCGAGTTCAACGTCATCCTGTGCCGTAACGTTCTCATTTACTTCGACAAGACGCTGCAGTCGAAGGTGCACAGTCTTTTCTACGACAGTCTGGCGATGTTCGGCGTGCTGGTGCTGGGTAGCAAGGAAACCCTGCGCTTCATGGCGCACGAGGAATGCTACCAGCAGATCGCGCCGCCGGAAAAGATTTTCCGGAAGGTGCGCTGAGGTGTCATACTCGGTGATTGCGATCGGAACTTCATGGGGCGGACTGATGGCGATGTCCAAGCTGTTGGCCGGGCTGCCTGGAGATTTCCCGATCCCGATCGCGATCGTGCAGCATCGCAGCAAGGATTCGGACCGGCTGTTGTCGCGGCTGCTGCAGGACTCGACGCCGCTGACGGTCTGCGAGATCGAAGACAAGGATCTGCTCGAGCCATGCAAAGTGTACGTGGCGCCGGCCGATTATCACTGCCTCATCGAGCCCGGATACTTCTCGCTTACGATCGAGGAGCCGATCAGGTACAGCCGTCCGTCGATCGATGTGATGTTCATGTCAGCAGCCGACACCTACGGCAAGGAAGCGATTGGCGTGGTACTTACAGGCGCCAATGAAGATGGCTCGCGCGGACTGGCGCACATCGTGAAGCGCGGAGGGAAGGCGCTGATCCAGGCGCCGAAGTCGGCGGAGATTCCGATCATGCCGGAAGCAGCGGTCAGGGCGGTGCCATCGGCGGAAGTGCTGCCGCTCCCCCAATTGACCAGGCGACTCATCGAGCTGTCGCACGAAGACGCGGATGCGCTGGCGGCGAGGAGGGGCGGACCGTGAACGGCGACCACAAACAAAACGGCGCCGGTTACGACGACCGCGTCAACATTCTCCTCGTCGACGATCGCGCGGAAAACCTGCTCGCGCTGGAGGCGATTCTGGAGCCGCTCGGGCAGAATCTCGTGCGCGCCAATTCCGGCTCAGAAGCACTCAAACGCGTGCTGGAGATGGAATTCGCGACAATCCTGCTCGACGTGCAGATGCCGGCCATGAACGGATTCGAGGTGGCTGAAATCATCAAATCACGCGAGAGATCGCGCACGATCCCGATCATCTTCCTCAGCGCGATCAACAAGGAAGAGGCGTACGTCTTCAAGGGCTACTCGATGGGGGCCGTCGACTACGTCTTCAAGCCGTTCAATCCCGACGTGCTGCGGATGAAAGTCGCGGTGTTCGTCGATCTGTTCATCAAGCAGCGGGAGCTTTCGCGGCAGGCAGAGCTGCTGCGCGAAGCGGAGAAGAGGGAGCTCGAGCTGGAGCACCGTACGTCGTTGCTGGAAGCCGAGGCGCGCTCGGCGGCAAAGCTGTCGCAGATGAACGAGGAGCTGCATCGACGTCAGGTCGCGCTCGAGCAGGCGATGGGCGCGCGCAACCGATTCTACGCCTCGATGAGTCACGAGCTGCGCACGCCGATCAACGCCGTGATCGGTTACAGCACGCTGATGCTGGACGGCATCTACGGCCCACTCAACGCCAAGCAGAAGGAAGGATTGCAGCGCACGCTGAAAGCAGCGCGGCACCTGCTCGAGCTGGTGAACGATGTGCTGGATCTATCGAAGATCGAAGCCGGCAAGATCGAGCTGACGGTTCAGCCCGTGATGTTCCCGTCGCTGATCGAAGATCTGTTCGTAACCGTGCGTCCGCTCGCCGACGAATACGGTTCGACGCTGACGCTGGAAATGCACAGCGACTCGTTCAACATCGTCAGCGATCCCCGGCGCGTGCGACAGATCATGATCAACCTGCTCTCGAACGCGATCAAATTCGGCGAAGGAAAACCAATTTTCGTACGCTGCAAACAGAGTGAGCCCGGCGGTGTAGAAATAGAGGTAGTCGACCAGGGAGTCGGGATAGCGAAGGAAGACATTCCGCGAATCTTCGAAGAGTTCGTACAGATCTCGGAATCGAAGCAGCCAGGCACGGGGCTCGGTCTCCCAATTTCGCGGCGTCTGGCTCAGCTGTTGGACGGCTCTCTGACCGTGTGTTCGACCCCCGGCCAGGGGAGCACTTTTCGTCTCAGTTTGCCGCCCTCTCTAGAGGACGACATGGCTGCTGAGCCAGCGTTATCCGCGGCTACGGTAGGCTAACTACATCCTTTTGTTGGCATGTCGCCTGCCTCTATGGTGGTCGCCGTCGCGTTACGCGGGGGTTCACACCTGGAGGCCCTAAAATGTTCAAAAAGTTACTAATCCTTCCGGCCGCGTTTTTGGCGTTCGCCTGCTCAAAAGGCGACAACAAGATGACCGCGGCGGATAGCGCACTCAACTCGGATCTATCGACAGCGGCAGCGACCCAGCCTTACACGCCACTCGACAGCATCACCGCTGCTGAGCGCGCAGGAACGACCACCGCTCCAGCGACCGCGCTGAGAAGCACGGCATCGACTCCCCGCACGACGACGGTTCGCAGAACGTCGACCGCGCGGCGCAGCTCTTCGAGCGGGTCTTATTCTTCGGCGCCCGTCTACAGCGCACCGGCACCGGCTCGTGAGCCGGTAGTCGTGAAGCACACCAAGCGTGACGCCGCGATCGGCGCAGGCGCGGGTGCGGTAATCGGCGCCGTCACCAGCAGGAACAAGGTGAAGGGTGCTATCATCGGTGGCGCAGCCGGCGCGATTCTCGGCGGCATCATCGGCAACAACGTCGACAAGACCAAGAAGTAAGCTTCGCGCTTTGTTACAGATCAGGCCCCGCACCGTCACTGGTGCGGGGCTTTTCATTTCTGCCGCGCTTGTTTTCTGAGTTCTCGCGGCTTACGATGGACCAGCAATGCATTTAGAGAATGACAGAGGCGCCTCGCAGAACGTGCCTCCAATACCAAAGCCGACCTCGCCGCTGCGCGCGCTTTGCATCGCGCGCCACTGCATTTTGAGCGAGCACATCGCGCGGTATTTCGCCGAAATGGGCATTCTGACAACGACCGCGGTTGGTCTGGATTCAGCGGTGAATGGCACAGCCGAGGGCACGCCCGATGTCGTCATCTGCGACTATGACGTGCTGGCGTCGGTACCGCTCGAGCAGTGGGAGCGCGACCGTTTGCTGTCGCATACACCCGTCGTTGCGGTGAGCTTGACCCGTCACGCCGAGGAACTGCAACTGCTCGAGGTCAACGGTATTGCGGGTTTTCTCTATCTGCCCACCCTCGATCAATCAGCAGCGTTGAGAATTCTCTATGCTGCGGCGGCCCGACCGAAATACGCTCTGCCCATGCCGGTTCCGGCGGCGACGAGGCCTGTCGAGCACAGTTAAATTTCAGTCATGAGTAACGAGCCGATCACGGGCGCCTACAACGATGCGGTGATCGCGGAGGCGTACGAGGCCTACCGGCGCGACCCATCCTCGGTGGACGAGTCGTGGCGTCAATTCTTCAGATTTGCCGAGAGTATCGCCGGCGCGCCTTCGGCGACGCCGGGCGGAGCTCCTTCTCCAGCGGGTGAAATCGATCCCGCTTTTCTTCGCCGTATAGCCGCGGCTGCCGAGCTTGTCGATGCGATTCGCAGCTACGGCCATATGGCGGTACCGCTCGACCCTCTTGGAACCGAGCCGGAAGGGACGCCGGAGCTGACCCCCGAATTCCACGGCCTGACCGAGGAAGATTTGCACCGAATTCCCGGTATCGCGCTCGGCGCGGCCGGAGGAACCGCTGCCGATGTCGTAACCCGGCTGCGCGAGCTGTACTCGTCGCGGATCGGGTTCGAGATCTCGCACGTCGGCAAGGCCGAAGAGCGTGAATGGCTGCGGGAGGAGATCGAGAGCGGTCGCATCAGTCAGCCGCTGACGGCAGATGAGAAGAAGAGGATTCTAGAGCTACTGACGCGCGTCGACGGATTGGAGCGTTTTCTCGGTCGAGCGTATCAGGGCTATAAGAGATTCTCGATCGAAGGCACCGACGTGCTGGTGCCAATGCTCGACGTGGCGATCGAATCGGCGGCGGAGCATGGGGGGCGCGAGGTCGCTGTCGCGATGGCGCATCGCGGACGCATCAATGTCCTGACGCACACGATCGGCAAACCGTACGCGACGATCTTCGAGGAGTTCGAGGGGAAGCACGCTGCGACGAACGCCGTCAGCGAGACGGGCGATGTCAAATACCATCTGGGCGCAGTCGGGACGCGCACGACGGCGAGCGGCAAGCAGATGGACGTGCTGTTGATTCCGAATCCGAGCCATCTCGAGATGGTGAATCCCGTGCTCGAAGGAGTGGCGAGAGCGCGGCAGGTGATGGCGAGAGACGAGACGCGGGAGACGGCAGGCTCAGCCGGTGAGCGGGATGCGGGCGATGTCGAGCGGAACGAGCTCGCCGTGGTGCCGATCTGCGTTCATGGGGACGCGGCGTTTCCGGGTGAGGGCGTCGTGGCGGAAACCTTCAACCTGTCGGGCTTGAAGGGCTACACGACGGGTGGGACGCTGCACATCATCGTGAATAATCAGCTTGGTTTCACCACCGATCCGATTGATGCGCGGTCGACGCACTATGCGAGCGATCTCGCAAAGGGATTCGAGGTCCCGATCGTTCACGTCAATGCCGACGACGCCGAGTCCTGCGTGCGGGTGGTGCAGCTCGGCATCGTGTATCGCGCGAAATTCCGCAAGGATTTCCTGATCGATCTGGTCGGCTATCGTCGTCACGGGCACAACGAGACGGACGAACCGGCATTCACTCAGCCGATGCTGTACAAGAAGATCAAGTCGCATCCATCGCCGCGCGAAGTCTGGGGCAATCGGCTGGTGGGGGAAGGAATCGTCACAGCCGATGACGTCAAGAAAATGGACGACGACGCCGCAGCGGAGTTCGATCGGATTCTGACGGCGATGAAGGCAGGCGAGCTGCATACGCCGGAGCACAATCCGGCCAAGACTGCAGAAGCGGATCAATCGGGCGCCGGCAGCGGCGATACCGCGGTGGCCGCTGATCGCCTGCGCTCGCTGAACGAGCAGCTTCTCAAGTGGCCGTCGAATCTGAAGGTCAATCCGCGGCTGGCCAAGACGCTGATGCGTCGCGCCGAGGCGATGGGCGATGCAGGCGGCATCGACTGGGGGCACGCTGAAGCGCTCGCCTTTGGGTCGCTGCTCACCGATGGAAAATCGATTCGCCTCACCGGTCAGGATTCCGAGCGCGCGACGTTCTCGCATCGTCAGGCAGTGCTGCACGATTCCGAGACGGGCGAGACCTATTTCCCGCTGCAGAACCTCGCCGCAGGTGACGGAAACGGCCGCATCGAGATTTACAACAGCCCGTTGTCGGAGATGGGCGTGCTCGGCTTCGAGTACGGCTACAGCACGGCGGCGGAAGACACGCTGGTATTGTGGGAGGCGCAGTACGGCGACTTCGTCAACGTCGCGCAGCCGATGATCGATCAGTTCATCTCCGCGGACCGCGCGAAGTGGGGACAGGATTCGTCGATCGTGTTGTTGTTGCCGCACGGATATGAAGGCCAGGGCCCCGAACATTCCAGCGCGCGACTCGAGAGATTCCTGCAACTGTGCGCCGAGGGAAATCAGCGCGTCGCGTATCCGTCGACGCCGGCGCAGTACTTCCACATCCTCCGTCGACAGGCGCAGCTCTACGAGCGTCGTCCGCTGGTGTTGATGCAACCCAAGAGTCTGTTGCGTTTGCCGGAAGCGGCGTCGAAGCTGACCGATCTCACCAGCGGTAGTTTCCGCCCGGTGATCGACGATCCCGTTGCGTCCCAGAATCGCGAAGCCGTCACGAGACTCGTTTTTTGCACCGGCAAGATCTACTACGACATCATTGCCAAGCGCGCGCCGTTCATCGCGGTGGTTCGTGTCGAGGAGCTCTATCCGTGGCCGGGCAATCAGATTGCCCAGATCGTCGATCTATATCCGGCGATCGAGGAAGTAGTGTGGGCACAGGAAGAGCCGAAGAACCAGGGTGCGTGGTCGTACGTGTCGCCGCGTTTGCGGATGTCGACGGGCAATGCGCTGTTGACGCGCTATGTCGGACGTCCGGACCGCGCGAGTCCGGCCGAGGGCTACGCCGAGTCGCACAAGAAGGAACAGGAGCGCATTATCGCCGAGGTGAACGCGCCGATGCCGCAGCTGGCGGGCGCGAAAGGCCGCCGCGGCATGACGGTCAAAACCTGAGCTCCACTTCCACGACACAATGCAAAAAGTAGCCATTGCCGCATTGCTAGCGGCTTTTGTCGTCCCATCAACGGCGATGCGAGCGACGGCGCATCCGGTTGACGTCGCTCCCGCCGACGCCGTCGAGCGTATGCGGGTGTTGTGGATCGCCGCGCACCCGGACGATGAAGACACCAATCTGATTGCGTGGCTCGCGCGCGGCAGAAACGTCGAGACTGCGTACATGTCGCTGACGCGCGGCGACGGCGGCCAGAATCTTATCGGCAACGAGCTGGGCGAAGCGCTGGGTGTGATTCGCACCGAGGAGCTGCTCGCGGCGCGCCGAATCGACGGCGCGCATCAGTATTTCGGGCGTGAGTACGATTTCGGCTTTTCGAAGAGCGCGGAAGAGACGTTGCGCCATTGGCCGCGCGATTCTGTTTTGAATGACGTGATGACGGTGGTGCGTGCGTTCAGGCCGCACATCGTGATTACCACTTTTTCCGGCACGCCGAGGGATGGGCACGGCCATCATCAGGTGTCTGCGATCATCGCGCGTGAGGTGTACGATCGAGCCGCGGATACGGTGCGGTTTCCAGTGTCACGATTTGGGGAACCGTGGATACCGCTGAAATTGTATCGCCTGGCGAGGTTCTCTCCGCAGGACAGGACGCTGGCGATCAACGTCGGCGAGTACAATCCGTATCTCGGGCTGTCCTATCAGGAGATTGCAGCGGACAGCAGGTCGCAGCACAAGTCGCAGGGTGAAGGGACGCTTCGGCGCAAAGGCGTGGTGTGGGACTATCTGATGCGCGAGGACACTCGCGTGCCTGCGCCGCCGGCAAAGGAAGAGAAATCGATCTTCGCGGGACTCGATACGACGAAGCTGCTGGTTCAGGACGGCAGGCTGTCGCCACCGGCGCCGCCACCCGCGGTTCAGTTCGAGGCGATCGCGGACCGACGAGCACTGGCCGACGACGAAATCGCACAGGTGACGCTGACGGTTTATAACCGCAGCTCTTCGCCAATCACTTTTCGCCACCCGATGGATGGCGACACGAAAGAGGGTACGGTGCTACCGGATTCCAGCTTCAGGTGGGCGGAGCGTTACGAAGCCGGAGTTACGCAACCGTGGTGGCTGAGGTTTCCGCGGGTCGGTGATCTGTTCAACGTCAAGCCCGAGCGGGTGACGGAAGAAGAGCGCGATCAGACTTACTGGGAACGCGCGGAGATTACCGAAAATGGGCGGAAGTACACGCTATCGACGCCGGTGGTCTACCATTACGTCGATCGTGTGCGCGGAGATGTGCAGCAGCCGTTGATCGTGGCACCGGGAATCTCGATCACGCTCGATGAGGCGGTGACGATGGCACGCGCCGGCGCTCCGCTCAATCAACTGCTCAAGGCGACGCTACGTTCCGCGTATGTTGATTCAACGCCGGTGGTGGTGAGGTTGACCCTCCCGCGTGGATTGGCAGCGGATTCAGTTTCGCGCACGGTGACAATGGCGCCAGGCGGAACGCGCACGCTGACGTTCAGGCTTCGCGGAAACCTGCCGCGGGGAGAGCAGCAAATCACCGCCACGGCGTCGGCGAAAGGAAAAAATTTTCAGCGCGGCTACATCCCGATCGACTACCCGCACATCAATCCGCAGCGGATCTATCGTCCGTCCACGCTGAGCATCAACGCGGTCGATGTCGCGCTGCCAGCGAGACTGAATGTCGCCTACATCCAGGGTGTCGGAGATAACGTTGCCCCGGTTCTGCAGCAGCTCGGCGTACCGCTCACGATTCTCGATCCGGATGACATACCGCAGACGGATCTGAGCCGGTTTAGCGCCATTGTCGTTGGGCCGCGCGCGTATCAGGCGAACCAGACTCTGATCGACAACAACGAGTATCTGCTTGGGTATGTTCGGAACGGAGGTCGGATGGTGGTGCAGTATGGGCAGGCGGAAATGCAGCGCCCCGGCATCATGCCGTACCCGATTACGTTGTCGCAGCCGGCGGCGAGAGTGACGGATGAAAATGCGGCGGTCACCTTTACCGACCCACAGTCGCCGCTATTGAATGCGCCGAACAGGATCACTCAGGCAGACTTCAACGGCTGGGTGCAGGAGCGGTCGACGTACATGCCGTCGACATTTGATCAACATTACCGGACGCTGTTGTCGATGAGCGATCCGGGCGAGCAGGCGAACCGGGCCGGAATTTTGGCAGCGCCGTACGGCCGTGGCACGTACATCTATGTCACGCTCGCACTGTTTCGGCAGCTGCCGGCGGGGGTGGCGGGTGGCGCTCGCATCTTCGCCAATTTGCTCGGCGGGAACACGGTTCGGTGATTCGCAAACTGCCAACGACAAAAAACTTGCTGACTGCTGGCGGTTTTCGGCTCGCGGCCGGCGGCTTGTGCGGACTCGCGCTCGCACTACTCGCGGCGTGCAGCTCGGACAATCGCAAGGTTCTCATCGTTTATTCCCCGCACGGGAAGGAGCTGCTCGAGTACTTCGAGAAGCAGTTCGAGAAAGCGCATCCGGATGTCGATGTGCAGTGGGTCGACATGGGATCGCAGGAAGTTCTGGAGCGAGTGCGGGCGGAGAAGCCGAATCCGCAGGCCGACGTGTGGTTTGGCGCGCCGGCGGAGGCGTTCGACCGGGCGACGAAGGAAGGGTTGCTGCAACCGTACAAACCGACATGGGCAGCAGCGATCGATCCAGAGGGTCGAGATGCAAAGGACAACTGGTACGGCACCTATCTGACGCCGGAAGTCATCGGCTACAATCGCGAAGCAATCAAGCCGGAGGATGCGCCGAAGGATTGGGACGATCTGATCGATCCAAAATGGCGCGGCAAGATCCTGATTCGGGATCCGATTGCGTCGGGAACGATGCGCGCGATTTTCGGCGCGATCATGGCACGCTCGATGTCACAAACGGGCAAACCGGACGCCGGCTACGAATGGCTGCGCAAGCTCGATGCGAACACAAGAGAGTACACTCTCAATCCGACGATCCTCTACCAAAAGCTCGGCAGGCAGGAAGGTGTCGTCAGCATGTGGGACATGCCGGACTTTGCGACGCTGGAGCAGCGGACACACATTCCAATCAATTACGTGATTCCGAAAAGCGGAACGCCGCTCCTCGTCGACGGAATTGCGATCGTTCGCGGCGCCAAGCATCCGGTTGAAGCAAAGGAGTATTACGAGTTCGTGACCACCCCCGAGGCGATGATTGCAGCTGCCGATTCGTTTCTGCGGATACCCGCGCGCAAGGACATTCCGCTGTCGCAGCTACCGGCGTGGATTCGCGATGCGATGTCGCAGATCAAGCCGATGCCAGTCGATCGCGAGCTGATGGCCACGCATCTCGATGAGTGGATGAAGTATTGGGATGCGAACATCCGGAACCGCGGAAAGAAGCAGTGACCGCCGCGCCGCAGGCGCGCCCTGACAAGGAGAGCGGCGCACTCGCTCTCGAGGGAATCACCCGTCGCTTCGGCGATTTCACCGCCGTGGACGACGTCTCGTTCCAGGTCGGCCCCGGCGAGCTGCTGGCGCTGGTAGGTGCATCAGGGTCAGGCAAGACGACGACGCTGCGCATCGCAGCCGGGTACGACGTGCCGGACGCCGGTCGAGTGACGCTGGGTGGAAACGACATCACGCGCGTGCCGCCGGAGCGCCGCGGATTCGGGATGGTATTCCAGCATTACGCACTGTTTCCACACATGTCGGTGGAACACAACGTCGCTTTCGGTCTGGAAGCGCGCGGCGTCAGCAAGGTCGACCGTTTAATCAAGGCGCGAGCGGCGCTGGCGAGCGTCGGCCTGGAAGGCGCCGGCGCGCGCGCGATTCAATCCCTTTCCGGCGGTGAGCAGCAGCGGGTCGCACTCGCCCGCGCACTGGTGATCGAGCCGAAGGCGCTGCTGCTGGACGAGCCGTTATCGAATCTGGATCCGACGCTGCGGGAGGCGATGCGCGACGATCTGCGGCGAATGCTGCATCGAGTCGGCGTGCCGGCACTCTTCGTCACGCACGATCAGGAAGACGCGTTCGCGATCGCCGATCGAATTGCACTGCTCAGGCGGGGTCACGTGCTGCAGTGCGGCACGCCGGAGGACCTGTACAACGCGCCGGCGAATCGCGAGGTCGCCGCGTTCATTGGTCGTGGCGCGATAGTGCCGGCGGTCGACAAGGGCGCGACCGCGGAAGTGACAATTGGTGGCGTGAAGCGCGAACTCCCCGTGCGACGGCCGAAGGATGCGCCGGCTAAGATCGACAATGCATTCCTCGTGATGCGTCCGAATTCACTGGAGATGTCGAAAGGCGCCGGCGTTTTCGCCTGGCGCGGTCGAGTGGTAAACCGCCGGTTTGCGGGCGGCGTCGTGGTCTATCGCGTCGAGCTATCGGACGGTGTGACGGTCGAAGTCGAGTCACACGCGGCGGACGCGCGCGAGAATGACGCAGTGTCAGTGTCGCCGCTCAAGGGGCCGTTTCCGGTGGTGGCGGGAGGCGAGAAGTGAGAGGCGGGAGCGGGGACACGCTGAGATGACGTCATCACAGCGGCGGACCAATTGGGTGATTGCGCTACCCGTGATCGCGCTGCTGGTGTGGGCGGTTGTCTATCCCAACATCGCCGTAATCGTCGGCAGTTTTGAAAATGGGCTCGGTCATTGGCGGGAGTTCTGGGCGAGTCCGGCTGATCACGAGGCGCTCACCACCAGCATCGTAATCGCGATCGCGTCGGTGTTTGCTTCACTGGCAGTCGGCGTTCCGCTCGCGTTCCTGCTCGGCCGCTTCGAGTTTCCCGGTCGGCGTCTGCTGCGCGCAGTCGCGACTCTGCCGGCCGCGCTACCGCCACTCGTCGGCGTGATCGCCTTTCTTTTCCTTTACGGAGAATCGGGCGTCATCACGCGCGCAATCCAAAGATTGTTCAACATGGCGGAGGCGCCGTGGCAGCTGCGGGGTGTCGGTGCGATCGTGTTCGTGCACGCGTACACGATGTACGTCTACGTCTTTCTGTTCGTATCTGCCGGCCTCGAGCGGTTCGATGCTTCACTCGATGAAGCGGCGTCGGGACTCGGCGCGAGCACGTGGCAGCGCCTGCGTCGAGTGACGATTCCGTTGCTGATGCCGGCAGTCGCTGGATCGGCGCTGCTGGTATTCATGAACGCGCTCGGATCATTCTCCGCGCCCTACATCTTTGGCGGCGGACTGCGCGTGTTGTCGACACAGATCCTGAACTCGAAGATCAACGGCGCGATGGGACTGGCGTACGTCGAGACGACGGTGCTGGCGCTGAGTGCGGTAGCGGGTCTGGCGTTATTTCGCTGGCTGGATCGAAAGCGCAAATACACTCTGGCGGGCAAAGGAGGGCAGCCACGCCGATCGATCAAATCGAAACGGGTTCAGATCCTGACCTCGATTGGCGCGGCGATCGTCGTGATCGCGCTGGTGCTGCCGCATTTGATGGTGATTCTAGTGTCGTTTGCCCGTGACGGATCGTGGACGACGCAGGTGTTGCCGCCCGAATACACGTTCGAGAACTATCGCCGGCTCTTCTCCGAGGCAGAGCTGTGGCGGCCGATTACCAACAGCGTTTCAATGGCGCTGATCGCCACCGCCGCCAATCTGGTCGTATGCTTTGTCGCAGCGTACCTGATCGTGTTCAGGAGATTCGCGGGACGCAGATTGCTGGAGATCCTCGTTGCGCTTCCGTGGGCAATCCCGGCGACGGCGATCGCACTTGGCCTCGCTGCAACCTTCAACCAGAACAATCCTGCGACAGGACGCGTCTTGCTCGTTGGTACGTTCTGGATTCTTCCACTCGCGTATTTCATTCGTGATACGCCGCTCGTCGCGTCGGCGGTGGAATCGTCGCTGCGGCAAATGGACGCATCCCTGGAAGACGCCGCGCGGGGGCTGGGCGCATCGTGGCTGATGACGATGCGACGCGTGATCATTCCGGCGGCGCGGCCCGGTCTCGTCGCCGGCGGTTTGCTCGCCGCAGTTGCGGCGGTTGGAGAATTCGTGGCCAGCGTCGTGTTGTACACTCATGCAAACCGACCAATCTCGATGGAGATTCTCGCGCAATTGCGCGCCCTCGCCTTCGGCACCGCGGCTGCTTACAGTGTGTTGTTGATCCTGCTCGTGCTATTGATGACTCTGGTGGCCAGATCCTTCGAGGAAAGACTTGTCTAGCGTTTTGAAGCGACCGCGCGTCGTGATCATCGGCGGCGGCTTCGGGGGGATCTCCGCTGCGCGCAAGCTCGGTCGCGACAATCTCGATCTGACCGTGATCGATCGGACGAACCATTTCACGTTTCAGCCGCTGCTTTATCAGGTGGCGACTGCGGGTCTCGCGCCGAGCGATATCACAGCACCGATCCGGTTCATACTGCGGCATCAGCGTAACACGGAAGTACTGATGGCGGACGTGAGAGAGATCGACCCGGCAAGGCAAGTCGTGCGCATCGACAATGCGCTAAAGGAAATCCCGTTCGACTACCTCATCATCGCCACCGGATCGCGGCACGCGTACTTCGGTCACAACGAGTGGGAGCCGTACGCGCCCGGTCTCAAGGCAATCGAGGACGCGTCCGAGATTCGCAACCGATTCCTGCTTGCGTTCGAAGGAGCGGAGAAGACGGACGATGAGAAGGTCCGCGAAGAGTATCTGACTTTTGCCATCGTCGGTGGCGGCCCGACGGGAGTCGAGCTCGCCGGCGCGATGCCGTTCATCGCACGTAAAGCGCTGGCTCCCGACTTCAGAAAAGTCGATACTCATCGAACGAGAGTGATTCTGATCGAGGCGGGCCCGCGACTGCTGCCTTCCTTTCCCGAAGATCTCGCTGCTCGTGCAACACGTGATTTGGAGGACCTCGGCGTCGAGGTACGCGTAAACTCGGCGGTGACCGACGTGCGAGCGGATCGCGTGTGCATCGGCGCGGAAGAGATTCGCGCGCGCACTGCATTCTGGGCCGCCGGCAACAAGTCGTCTCCACTCGGTCAATTTCTGGGCGTGCCGCTCGATCGCGCTGGGCGAGTCAACGTCAATCCGGATCTATCGGTGCCGGGGCGTCCCAACATTTTTGTCGTCGGGGATCTCGCTGCGCTCATCCAGGACGGTCGTCAGGTTCCCGGCGTGGGGCCGGCGGCGATTCAGGAAGGGAAGACCGCAGCGAAGAACATCCTTCGCGATCTGCATCGGCAGCCGCGCAATAATTTCAGCTACTTCAACAAGGGCGATCTGGCCGTGATTGGTCGCTCGCGCGCGATCGCGGATCTCGGCTGGATCAGATTCTCAGGACGATTCGCCTGGTTCTTCTGGCTGTTCGTTCACATCATGTATCTCGTCGGATTCCGTAATCGCCTCGTCGTGTTCATCGAGTGGGCGTACGCGTACTTCACCTATCAGGCAGGTGTCCGACTGATTACGGATGTCGAACGCTACAAGCCGGCTACAGGAACCGGATCGCGCGTCTGAGCGGGCGCCATCGCCTGTCGCGTTCTCGTCACGTCGAGCACTGCGACTCGCTTGGTCAGATTCGGGTGTGTTGAAAGAATCTCAGCAAGCCTGACGAAGAAACCACTCTCGGTATTGCGCTGGTTCGCAAACTCGGCCGCGTTCACCTGGCTGTATAAGTCGCGCCCGGCAGCGAGCACCAGCAATCCATCGACGCTGCCTTCCGGCTCGAGCGCGTTACCAACTCTGTCGCAGGTGTATTCGCACGCCCTCGAATACGCCGAGCCGAGAAACGGGAAAATCATCGCCGGGTAAAGAAACGCACGCTTCGTCATGTGCTTCCGCGCAACGTGACCGAGCTCGTGGCCGAGTACGAAGCTGACGGCCTTCTCCCCTTTCTGCGTCGCCAGCGCGAGAACGTCCGAGTAAAGCACGACGAAGTTTCGGCCGAGAAAGCGGGTGGCAAATGCGTTGAGGATGCCACCCGATTGCAGCACGAACACATCGGGGGTGTGGTCCATGCCGAGCCGGCGCGCCTGCTCGTTTGCCATCGCCATCAGCCCCGGGAACTGTCGCTCGGAGATGCGGATACCGTTTCCGCGAATCTGCCCGATCATCACGCCATGGAAAATGAAATAACCGGCGATGATCAAAACGCCGTAGAAGATGATTGGTCCGCTGACTGGGTTGCCGGACAGAACGATGCGCACCAGCGCATAGTAAACCGCGACGCTGACAATGACGGCTAATGCGAAGTAAATCTTTTCCTTCGGGTGAACGAGCTCGTCGACGTGTACGCGGCGCAGCGATCCCGATTCAGCAGGCATGGTCGATTCTCCGGAGTGGTGGTCGGCCGGAAGCACTAATCTCGAGCCCGAGTATTGGACTTTTTTGGGGATCCGTCAATGCCGGGATTGTCTGGTGATTGGAGCTGCTGAAAATCGGCCGCCGACTGCCGACTTCGGTTTTCGAGACCTCGAACAGCCGCCACAATTCCTAAGCGGAAATCGGCACCTCCGCCTTGCGGCCATCGTCCACACCATACCCGATCGCGAGCGTCGTCAGAACCAGGGCCGCGGATGTGAACATCGGGATGGATCGCCCGAAGTGATCGTAGGAGAACCCCGCCCATAGCGGAACGAGGACGCGCGCCAGTCCGCCGAAAGTTTGCTGCACGCCCATGTACAAGCCGCGCTCGCGACTGGAAATCACGCGCGAGAGCATCGACGTCACGCACGGGAAAGTGAATGCGGTGCCTAGTGGAACCAGCGCCACGGAAATCGCGAGACTGATGTAGCCGCGCGAGAGCGGGAGTGTGGCTAGTCCCGTTGCAAGCATCGTCAGGCCAATTCGGGATAGCTGCGCCTCGCCATAGCGATCTACCATCCTGCCGAGTATTCCGGCGCGCGTTATGACAGAGATGGTTCCGACATAAGTGTAGAAAATCCAGATTCGATCCTTGCCGACGCCGAATTGATCGGCGAGAAATAGCGCGAGAATCGCCATCAAGCCCGAGAACGCGCCCATCGCGATCGCATAAATCCAGATCAAGCGCGGCGCTGTCTCGTTGGGATGTGTCAGGACATGAGTGATGGCCGTGCGAGACGTGCGCGGCTTCTTGCTGTCGTGTATCTCCGTCAGATCGCGCGACTCGCGCAGGAATCGCCAGGCGAAGAAAATGTTGATCGCGCACAGCGTAGCGGCAGCCACGCCCGGGCCGTGTGATCCGAAGTTCAGAGCAGCCGACCCGAGAGCTGGACCAATTGCTACACCCACATTGGTGGCGGCCGACAACCAGCCGAGCGCCTTGGCGCGGTTCTGCGGCTCGACAGAGTCCGCTACATAAGCCTGGATGACTCCGACGGTGCCGCCGCCCGCTCCTTGTACCAGACGAGAGAGCAGCAGCAACCAGATCGAATTCGCGAAGGCAAAGACGAGGTACGCGATGCCGGCCGCGGTTAGGCCGATGAGCAGCGCGGGACGTCGACCGTACTTGTCGGAGAAACGGCCCCACACCGGCGCGCTGATTAGCTGCGCTGCCGTGAACGCGGTCATCAAGATCGCCACCACCAACGCTCCGCCGCCCATCTCTCGCGCGTAGAAAGGCAAGAGTGGGATGATCATCAGCAATCCCACCATGTCGACGAAGTTCGTGACGATCAGCACTGCCAACTTCGCGTTGGCGACGCGCGAGATATGGCCGCGCATCCGGGACGGCATCAGTCGCTAGCCTTGCCGAGCGCCGCTGGTGGAACCGCGCGGCCGACAACCCCGGCGAGCGCGATGATGGTGAGGGCGTAAGGAATCATCTCGACAAACTGAGATGGAATGGCGTGGCTTCCCTGCAGCTGGATCTGGAGTGTCTCCGCGGCCGCGAAGAGGAGACAAGCTGCGGCAGCGCGAATCGGATCCCATCGGCCGAAAATCACAGCCGAGATGGCGATGAAACCGCGGCCGGCCGTCATCTGATCGGTGAACTGATGCTGATCGAGCGCGAGATAGACACCGCCGAGCGCGGCGAGAATTCCAGACAGTGCGACGGCGATGTATCTGACACGATGCACGCTGACGCCGACGCTCTCGGCGGCGTCGGGATGTTCTCCGACGGCGCGCACGCGCAGGCCGAACGGTGTCTTGTAGATGACGAAGGCGACAATCGGCGCGCTCAGGAGTCCGAGCCACAACAACGGATTATCGAAGCCGGCTGCCTTGATGTTGCCACCGAAGCCGGCGACGCGCGGTGAATTAGAGGAGCTGGCGAAAAACAGCTTCAGAAAGAATCTCGTCACACCAATCGCCAGCAGATTGATCGCGACACCGACGACGACCTGATCGGCGCGATAGCGAATGCTGGCGATGGCGTGGATTAACCCAAAGATCAATCCGCCGATCATGCCGGCGAGAACCCCGATCCACGGACTGCCGGTGTAGTTGGTGCCGAGCACCGCTGCGAATGCGCCGCTGAGCATGAATCCCTCGAGCGTCAGACTCACGACTCCGGCGCGCTCCGCCACCACGCCGCCGCTCGCCGCGAACAAGTACGGCACGGCGATGCGAATCATCTGCGTGATGAACGAGATCGGGTTCACGCGTCGCTCCGTTTACGCGCTCTGCGCAGGATGCCACGCACTTCGGGAACCGCCATCGCCACCGCTATGATCACCACGCCCTGTAAGACATCCATCATCTGCTTGGGCACGAAGGCGTGGATGGCGAGCCCACCCTGCGACAGCGTGGCGAAGAAAAACGCGGCGACCAGAACGCCAAATGGGTGATTGCGACCGACCAGCGCGACAGCGATGCCGAGAAATCCGGCGCCGCTGGCGAATCCATCCTCGTAGTAGTGCTTGTAACCGAGCACGTAGTTGATGCCGCCAATGCCGGCGATGACGCCAGACCACGTCATTGCACGCATCCACACTCGACCGACACTGATGCCGCCGTATTCAGCGGCGTCCGGCTGCAGGCCGACAGCGCGTAGCTCGTACCCCCCGCGCGCACGAAACAGGTAGAACCAGACGACGATGGCGGCGGCGATTGCCACGAGCAGCGCGAGATTCGCTGCCGAGCCGTGGAAGTCCGAATCGATGTCGGCAAGACGCGGCAGGAAACCGGCGTGGATTTCCGGTGTGTGCAGCGTCTCCGGAACGTGCAGATGTCCGGCGATGAACCAGTTCAGAAGCGCGAGCACGATGAAGTTGAGCATGATCGTCACGATCACTTCGTGCGCGCCGAATCTCGTTTTCAGATAGCCCGGCACTGCACCGACGACGCCACCAGCGGCGCCGGCGGCAATCGTACACACCGGCAGCGCGAGAATGAGTGGAGTACCGCCGGGAAGCGCGAGGCCGAGCAACGCCGCGGCAAATCCACCGGCAGCGAGCTGACTCTCACCGCCGATATTGAACAATCCAGCGCGCAAACCGAATGAGACAGCGAGGCCGGTGAAGGCGAGCGTCGTCGCCTTGTACACAACCTGACCGAAACCGTAGGCGTTGCCCCAGGTGCCCTCGAGCAGCAGCCGATAGACGTTCGCCGGCGACTGACCGTAGCTCAGAATCAGCAGGTCGCCGCAGATGAGGGCGACGAGCAGCGCGACGAGTGGCGGGATCAGCGCTTCTTCAGCGCGCTCACGCCACGGTGTCGAGGAAAATGTTGGCTGAGTACCTCCCGCGAGTGGCGAAGCCGTCACGCGGCGGATCCTTTTCTGGTGCCGATCATGTACTCGCCGAGCACTTCTTCGGTGGCCTCGCTGGCAGGCATCACCGTCGCGAACTTCCCGCGATACATCACCGCGATGCGGTCCGAGAGGGCCAGCACCTCGTTGAGCTCCGCACTCACGAGCAGAATTGCCTTACCCCTGGCGCGCGCCTCCAGCAGCTGCTGGTGAATGAACTCGATCGCGCCGACGTCGACGCCGCGGGTGGGTTGAGATGCAAGCAGGACGGAAAAATCGCGACCCATTTCCCGGGCGACGACGACCTTCTGCTGATTGCCGCCCGAGAGCGCACGCGCCGCGAGTACAGGATTGGGCGGACGAATATCGAACGATGAGATCTCGCGCTCAGCGTTTTGCATCACTCGATACTGCTGGATGACGCCGCTTTTCGAGAACGTACCCTCGAGGCCAAGAATGAGGTTGTCGGCAACGCTGTACTCGAGAATGAGACCGCGGCGGTGACGATCCTCGGGGATGTGTGACAGACCGGCATCGTGACGCTGCGCGACACTGCGGCGAGTTACATCGATGCCGTCGATCAGGACATCTCCGGCGAATACCGGTCGCAGTCCAGCGATGGCTTCGATGAGCTCGGTCTGTCCGTTTCCCTCGACGCCGGCGATGCCGAGTATCTCGCCCGGTTTGACACTGAAGCTCACGCTGTCGATGACGCGGATACCGCGGGACCCCATCACGCTGAGGTTCCTGACTTCGAGGCCCTGATCCGGGCGGCGATCTTCCGTCCGCGCGAGCGGTTGCACGCGCCTGCCCGCGGATAGAGATACCTCGCGACCTACCATCAGTCGCGCGATCTCCGACGGATTCGTCTCCGATGTCCTGAGCCGTGCGACTGTCTGGCCGGCCCGCATCACCGTGATCGTGTCTGACAGTTCGACGACTTCATCGAGGCGATGGGTGATCAGGACGATGGTGTCCCCGTTGTCTCGCAGCCGGCGCAGTACCGTCCATAGCTCGCGCACTTCCGGCGGCGAGAGTACTGCGGTTGGCTCATCAAGCACCAGAATCCTGGCGCCGCGGAACAGCACCTTGAGAATCTCGACGCGCTGTGCTTCGCCGACGGAGAGATCGGAGATCAAACGGTCAGGCGCGATGACGAGGCCGGTGTCATTGGAGAGTTTTCGCACATCATCAGCCGCACGCGCGTAATTCGTCATCACGCCGCGCGTCCTCGGCTCGGCGCCGAGTACCAGATTCTCGGCGACGGTCAATGTCGGCACGAGCATGAAGTGCTGGTGGACGATTCCGATTCCAGCGGCGATCGCTTCACTCGTCGACCAGCCGGTGACATCGCGGCCATTGATCTCGACCTTGCCGGCATCGGGCTTCATCAAGCCGCCGAGGATGCGCATGAGAGTGGATTTGCCGGCGCCGTTCTCGCCGACGAGCGCGTGAATCTCGCCCGGCATTACCTCGAGCGATGCGCCGCTATTGGCTTTGATGGAGCCGAAGGATTTGGAGATGCCATTCATGTGAATGGCCGGCGCGGGAAGCGCTTCCCTCATCTCGTGCTGGGAACCTTGATCCGCCCCGCAATAATCTCCTGCTTCAGCTCTTCGACGCGGGCGTGCACGCTGTCGGGAATGAGGGCGCGATTGCGATCGTCGTAGACGTAGCCGACGCCGCCTTCCTTGAGGCCGAAGGAGTAGATGCCGCCCTTGAAGGTCCCGTTTTCGACTCTGCGAATCACATCGAACGTTGCCGTGTTGACGCCCTTCACCATCGATGTGAGGACGTGACCCGGTGCTTCGTCGTTCTGATCGGAGTCGACGCCGATGGCGAGCTTGTTGGTCGCGCGCGCTGCTTCGAAGACGCCTTGTCCGGTCGCGCCGGCGGCGTGGAAGATCACTTCGACGCCCTGATTGTACTGACTGAGCGCGAGCTCTTTGCCTTTGCCCGGATTCTTGAACGCGTCCGGTGTGACGCCCGCGTACTGCGCAATCACCTGGCAGTCGGGACAAACCTTCAGCACACCGGCGCGGTAGCCTGCCTCGAACTTGTGAATGAGCGGGATGTCCATTCCGCCGACAAAGCCGATTTTCTTGGTATGACTGACCAGCGCTGCCAGCGCACCGACCAGATATGAGCCTTCCTCCTCGCGGAACTTGAGCGCTGCGACGTTAGGCGGCGGGGGAATCACGTTGCCGTTCTTGTCGGTCGCCAGGGCGTAATCGATGCCGGCGAATGCAGTCTTCGGATATTCTTTCGCGAGATTGGCGAGATCGTCCGTGAAAATGAATCCAACGCCGATGACGAGATTCATTCCTTCGGCGGCTAGTAGTCTCAGGCCAGCTTCGCGATCGGCGCCTTCGCCCGGCTCGATGAAGCGAATGTTGGAGCCCAGCATCTTGGTCGCGCTGTCGGCACCGGCGTAGGCTCCGTCGTTGAAGGACTTGTCGCCGCGTCCGCCGACGTCGAGCACGATACCGATTTGTACGTTCGAGGTTTTCTTGCCTTCCGCCTGCGCGCTCCGTCGAGTGAAAAGGAGGGCGATGTGTACGGCGAGCAGGAGGGCAGTAACGACGATCAGTTTTCTCATCTGCTGAGAAGAATCGCCCGAAACACAGGGCGTGGCAAGGCAATTTCAACCCCTTTACTGGCCCTCGGCGCGGCGTTGATTTCATCGTATGGCCGAGCGCATTCGAACGCGTTTTCTGGTGGTGGGAAGCGGTGTTGCCGGACTTCACACTGCCTGGCGTGCTTCAACCGGTGGCGATGTGATCGTTCTCACCAAACGCTCGCTGTTCGACAGTGCGACGGCGTATGCCCAGGGCGGAATCGCCGCCGCACTCGGCGCCGGAGATTCGCCGGAGCTGCATCGCCAGGACACTCTCGCAGCTGGCGCGGCGCTGGCCGATGCGAAAGCAGTGCAGGTTCTGGTCGAGGAAGGTCCGGCCCGCGTGCGTGAGCTCGCGACGGCAGGGGCCCAGTTCGACCTGGAGCCGGGCGGCAACTTCAAGCTGGGTCGCGAAGCGGCCCACTCGCGCCGCCGGATCGTGCATGCACACGGCGATCAGACGGGAGCTGAGGTCGCGCGCACATTGATCAAGCGCGTGAAAGAGAGTGAGCACATCGAAGTCTACGAGAAGACGCGCATTCTCGATCTGATCGTCGAAGGCGACACCGTTGCAGGCGTGCGGGCGGCGATGGCGGGCAAGCCGGTCGAATTCATCGCTGATGCAACTGTGCTGGCGACGGGCGGCTGTGGACAGGTCTTTCGCTACACCACCAATCCACAGGTTGCGACGGGTGATGGTTACGCGATTGCACATCGCGCGGGAGCGAAGCTAGCCGACATGGAGTTCGTTCAATTTCATCCGACGGCACTCGATACTCCCGAGAATCCACTACAGTTGATCTCGGAGGCGGTTCGCGGTGAGGGCGCGGTGCTGCTCAACGAAGATGGAAAGCGATTCATGCTGGAGCGGCACCGGCTGGCCGAGCTGGCGCCGCGCGATGTCGTTGCACGTGAGATCTTTCGCGAGAAGGCGGGTGGCAAGCGCGTCTTTCTCGACGCACGATCGCTCGGCAAAACCTTCGAGCAGCGATTTCCGGGAATCTTCGCGATCTGTCGCGCGCGCGGCATCGACCCGTCGACAGATTTGATTCCAGTCACACCGGCTGCGCACTACATGATGGGCGGCATCGTCACCGACTTGCGCGGCCGCGCGAATCTCAAGCGTCTGTATGCGTGCGGCGAGGTATCACGCACCGGCGTGCACGGCGCGAACAGGCTGGCGTCGAATTCATTGCTGGAGGGTCTGGTGTTCGCTGAGCGTGTTGCGCGTGACATGATCGATTGCGCGAAGCTGTTGGCGACACCGCGCAAGAAGAAGTGGAGCGTGCCGGTGCTCCGCGACCGCGGGGCGGCACAGGTAGCGGCGGACAGTGTCCGCCAGGTAATGTGGGATTACTGCGGTATCGACCGCAGCGCCAAGGGACTGCGGCTGGGGTTGACGAAGCTCGACGAGATCGAGGCGCGATTGCCCGAGGGTTCGACCGAAGAGGCGAACATGGTTGAGACTGCGCGGCTCATTGCCGACGCCGCCCTGTTGAGAAAGGAGTCGCGGGGCGGCCATTATAGAAGTGATTTTCCACGCGCCAAAAGGAAGTGGGTGGGCCGACACATCGAATGGTAGATACCACCGACAAGCTGTACAAAGAGCTGCAGGAAGAGATCAAGCATCTCGCACGTGAGCGAAATGCGGTGATCCTCGCGCACAATTACCAGCGCGCCGAAGTTCAGGACGTTGCCGATTTCGTCGGCGATTCGCTGGGGCTGAGTCGTGAGGCAGCGAAAACCAAGGCCGACGTGATCGTGTTCTGCGGCGTGCACTTCATGGCGGAGACTGCCGCGGTGTTGTCGCCGCAGAAGACGGTGTTGCTTCCGGATCTGGCGGCGGGATGTTCGCTGGCGGCAACCATCGACGGCGATCAGCTACGGCAATGGAAGGCGGAGCATCCCGGTGCGGTCGTCGTTTCGTACGTGAACACGACTGCTGATGTGAAAGCCGAGAGCGATTATTGCTGCACGTCGGGGAACGCAGTCGAAGTGGTGAACTCCGTTCCCGCCGATCGGGAAATTCTCTTCCTGCCCGACATGTTCCTCGGTGCGCACGTGCGACGTATCACCGGTCGCAAGAACATGCACGTCTGGATGGGAGAATGTCACGTGCACGCCGGGATCGATCCCGAGGACATTCGACTGCAGCGAGCGGAGCATCCAGGCGCCGAGTTCCTGATTCATCCGGAATGTGGGTGCGCGACGAGCGTCGTCGAGGCGGTGTCTGCGGGCGACGTCGATCCGGTCGGCGTGCAGATTCTCTCGACGGAGGGGATGATCAAGCGGCCGAAGATTTCGTCGAACGACGAGTTCATCGTTGCGACTGAAGTCGGGATCCTGCATCGCCTGCGGCGCGAGAATCCCACCAAGACCTTTCTGCCGGCGAATCGCGCAGCGGTGTGTGCATTCATGAAAGTGACGACGCTGCCGAAGGTTTTGAATTCGCTGCAGCGCATGGAGCACCGCATTACGGTGCCGGAAGAAATCGCGAATCGCGCGCGGCTGGCGATCGAGCGGATGATTGCGATCGGTGGACAGACACCGCTGTCTCCGGTTCCCGAGGCGTCGGACGACCCCGGCGAATGAGCGAGCTTCGCGAACAAGAGTTGGCCGGTCACGGGTTCTTCTGGGAAGAAGGCCTCCACTTCCCCCTGACAAAAAAGGAGCTCAGTGCGCTAGTCACGCAGGCACTGAAGGAAGACGACACCAAGCATGACATCACCACCGCGGCAACGGTGCTGTCCAATCGACGGGCGCGTTGCCGGCTGGTGTCCCGACCAAGCGGTGTGATATCCGGATTGCCGCTGGCGATCGAGGCGTTCGAGCAGCTCGATCGGGCGGTGACGATCAGGGTGGATCATCCGGATGGGTCGCGGGTGAAGCCGCAGACGCCGGTGATGTTTTTGTCCGGACACGCGCGGGGCATGCTGTCGGCGGAGCGGGTGGCTCTCAATTTCGTGCAGATGTTATCGGGCATCGCGACGATGACGGCACGGTATGTCGACGCGATTGCCGGAACCGGCGCGCACATTCTCGACACGCGGAAGACGACGCCACTGTTCAGGCGCCTGGAGAAATACGCGGTGCGATGTGGCGGCGGCTTGAATCATCGGATGGATCTCTCGTCATCGGTGTTGATCAAGGACAATCATCTGGCGACGGTGGAATTCGACATTCCATTGGCGGTGCGTCGTGCGCGCGCGCTGGCGCCGGCGGGCATGAAGATCGAGGTGGAGTGCGAGACGCTCGATCACGTAAGGGCTGCGCTCGACGCCGGCGTGGACGTGATCATGTTCGACAACATGCAGCTGGTGGAGCTGCGCGAGGCGGTCAAGCTGGTGGATCGCAGGGCGGTGACGGAGGCATCGGGTGGTGTCACGCTCGACACGGTGAGAGCGATTGCAGAGACGGGTGTCGACTGGATCTCGATTGGTGCGCTCACGCACTCGGCGCCGGCGTTGAACGTGGGGCTGGATTTTGATTGACGGCAGGAGGGGATGGGGGATGCGAGAGGCGGGAGGCGAGATGGGAGAGGGGAGAGGCGATGCAGGACGTCTGTGATGTCTGCGGATCCGCGAACGTGTATGAGATCAAGTGCAAACTGATTTGCCAGAACTGCGGAACGATTCTCAGATCGTGCGCGGATCTTGGTGTTGAGATACATCCCAAGTTCATCCACCCCGCCCACCCAGTGGAGTGACGCAAATGGATCGCAGGGATTTTCTTCGTCTGAGCGCGGTTGGTGCTGCCCTTGGCATAGGGGGCACCCGTTTGGCTGGCGAGCATAGTGCCAGAGTTGGCGGCGGCATTGATACTCGTTTCGACATTGCGCCGTTTGAGCTGGAAGAGGCGACGATCGACGATCTGCAGAAGTGGATGGCGTCGGGGCGGATGACGGCGCGCTCGATCACGCAGCTCTATCTCGATCGGATCGCCGCGCTGGATCGAAAGGGACCGGCGCTGCACCACGTGATCGAAGTGAATCCGGATGCGCTGTCGATGGCGGCCGCGCTCGACAGAGAGCGCAAGTCTGGACACGTGCGCGGACCGCTACATGGGATTCCGATTTTGCTGAAGGACAACGTCGACACCGCGGATCGGATGACGACGACGGCCGGATCGCTGGCGCTGGCGGGTTCGATTCCGCTGCAGGATTCGACGGTGGCGGCGAAACTGCGCGCAGCCGGTGCAGTGTTATTGGGAAAAGCCAATCTCAGCGAGTGGGCCAATTTCCGATCCACACATGCCACGAGTGGCTGGAGCGGCCGCGGCGGACAGGCGAAGAATCCGTACGTGCTCGACAGAAATCCTTGCGGCTCGAGCTCGGGATCCGGCGGCGCGGTAGCGGCAAACCTGTGCGCGGCGGCGATCGGCACCGAGACCGACGGCTCCATCGTCTGCCCATCGTCGGCGAATGGGATCGTGGGCATCAAACCGACGCTTGGCCTCGTCAGTCGAGCCGGTGTGATTCCGATTGCGCACAGCCAGGACACCGCGGGGCCAATGACGCGCACGGTTCGGGATGCCGCGATCCTGCTGAACGCGATTGCCGGCATCGATGCGCGAGACAGTGCGACATCGCCGCTGAGCGCGCGTCAGCCGGTTGACTACACGCGATACCTCGACGCCAACGGATTGCGCGGAGCGAGAATCGGTGTCGCGCGCGCCAAGTTCTTCGGCTATAGCGACGTGACCGACAAGGTGATCAACGATGCGATCGACGTCATGAAGCAACACGGCGCGATCATCGTCGATCCGGCGAACATTGAGACGGCGGGCAAGTTCGACGACAGCGAGTTCGATGTACTTCTCTACGAGTTCAAAACCGATCTCAATAATTATCTCGCCTCACTCGGCCCAAAGGCGCCGGTGAAATCGCTGCAGGAGATCATCGACTTCAACGAGCGACACAAGGATCAGGAGATGCCGTGGTTCGCTCAGGAGATCATGATTCAGGCGCAGGCGAAGGGGCCGCTCACGGAGCAGAAATACATCGACGAGCTGGCGCAGGATCACAAGATGTCGCGCACCGACGGCATCGATGCGACGATGGACAAGAACAATCTCGACGCGATCGTCGCCCCGACCGGCGGGCCAGCGTGGGTGACCGACTTGCTCAACGGCGATCACTTCAGCGGCGCGAGCTCGACACCAGCTGCGGTTGCCGGTTATCCGAACATCAATGTGCCGGCGGGATTCTCCCACGAGCTGCCGATCGGGATTTCGTTCTTCGGGCGGGCTTGGAGCGAGCCGACGCTAATTCGCATTGCGTATGCGTTTGAGCAGGCGAGCAAACAGCGGCGGGCGCCGAAGTTTATTCCGACTCTCGGACTAGGATAACAACTACAAAACTGAAGACGACCAGCCTGCAGCCGAGGGCTTTGGCAGCCTGCGGCCACGAGCCGTCATTATCCGCATTCCCAGACAGCTCGAGGCCGCCGGCCCGAGGGCGCATGGCTGCAGGCTGGTAGTCTTTCTTTTGTGGCTATCGGGTCGCCGCCTGTACGATGCTGGCGGTCAAAAGCTTGCCCGCCTTCGACAGCGTGTACTGCACGATCGCATTCGTAGCGGCATCACGGGCGCGCTTCACGATATTGCCGGCGGCGTCCGTGACCTGACTGATCACTGGTAGTTGCGTGATGTTGCCGACCACTTTCTCGGCAGCGTTTTGACCGGCGGCTGTCACCGCCTTCTCCAGAATGTTGCCGGTACCCGTGTCGATCAGACGCTGGACTCCGTTCACGGTGCCGAGTAGCAGACGGTTTACCAATCCGCCGACGGCTCCGACCGTGTTCTGCAGGGTGCTGCCAAGTTGCTGCACGATCTCGGGGTGGTTGTCGATGAAGGTCAGGGTGTTGTCGACGATGTAGTAGACATCGTCGAGATCGACGAGCAGCAGAGCCTGCGCGCGCACACCCTGAATTGTCAGATCGACATTGCCGATCAGAACATCGGCGCCTGCATCGACGCGCACGAGATTGGCTACTCGCGCGTTGAGATTGAGCTTCGCGGTTACGCTATCGACTTTGAGAAAGATTTTGTTGACGCAGAGATTCGGAACGTCGAGCACGACGTCGTACTCGGGGAATTCGTGCGACCTACCCGTTCCACCCGTCACTTGTGCACCACCGGCGACGCCACCCGCGGCGCGTTGCGCAGCGAGACTATCGACTCTCAATCCGCGATTGAACGCACGAGCGGAATCGGTGGGCTGACATTGCCATGGTTGTCCGGCCCCCGGGCGCGTTGTCGTGCGCTGCTGCGCGTTGGTGATCGAAGGAATCAATGCTGACATAGCCAGCATCGAAGTGACGACACGCTGCGTGGTGTTGCGCATAAGCATTTCCTCAGAGATGGAGCGAGGACGGCTTCGTCTCGCATCGCACAAGGCGGACAACCTCCACCCGCAAATGCAAAAAGCTCGCCTTTTCAGAGAGAGGCACAGATGTTGAACTCCCGCAATTGTTGGCCACCCTCGGAGCAGCATGCGCGAAACGTCAAAAACGTACGCAGCGCTGATGTGCGGCGCGTTGTTCGTTGTCGCGCGGCCCGCGACTACACGTGCGCAAATGTCGGCGACTGATAACAATCAGCCGACATGCGCGGCGCTGTTGTCGGATTCTGCAGCGGGCGCGCGCGTGGGCCCGACGGATTCGACGACGCGCCGGGATACGACCGGTCGCGCGCGAGCTGACAGCGTTTCGTTTGGGATCGGTGGTGCGCGCACCGGGAATCCGACAGTCCATCTGCTCGTCGGTGTTCACGCCGACGAAGTGCGCTTTGCGAAACAGCCGCACGTACGCGTACGCCTTTGCTGGGGCGGCGACACGCTGCGAGTTATCCAGCGCGACAACCTGCCGTCGCCGGTCGTGGCCGGCACTACCTATAGAAACGTGTACGTGGCCGTCGAACTAATCGGCCGTCTCAATGGCGAGTGCCTCTCGAATGCGATCGGGGTCGGCAACGCGCAAACTCAGCGCGCGGACGCGACGACGGCGGCAGCCGCCAACCCAACCGCCGTTGCTCAGACTTCTGCCAGTAATTGCGCCTTCCTCGGCGGTACTGCCGGAGCTGGCGCAAATAATCCGAGGCCGCCGAATCCATGACTGCGCGTCGTTTCCCACTATTATCGATGCTGTCAGGGTTGGCGGCAGCAGTCGCTTGCGCACACGCACCGAGTCAGGAACCGAGCCCGGCTCCATCACCGTCGCAGAACGCAGGCTTGCCCGCTCAAGCCGGAGTCGCAGCTGCACCGGTCACTGGTGCAGCGGTCGGTACGATGGCCGGCTGTCCCGGTGGCAACGGAATCCACATCTCCGCCAATGCGGGTACCGGCACCGATTCCGCGTCGGGCACGAATCAATTCATCGGCCTTGGTCAATCAGTCGACACGACCTGGGTCTTCAACATTTCACAGCGAACGTGGACGCGCACCAATCTTGCGGCTGCGATCAGTGTCGGTCTCGCGGATGAAACGCGCGGACGATACGCGATCTGTGCGGGAGTGACGGCGTTGATGCCGAGTGCAACGCTGACACTTCAAGGTGCAAGGGGGCGCGTGCATTTCGCGGCATCGCTCAGCGATTTGAGCAATGCACTTCGATTAGGTCCAGGGCGATGAGCCTTCAAACTGGGAGATGGTGACAATGCGTGCTGGAATTCTGATTGCCGGACTCGCTCTCTGTGCCGCCACGGTGCCGGCGCTCGCACAGCAACCGACGGGTCAACGCACTTTCACCAGCAACGCTCAGGTTACTCCGAATCGCGACGTGATTCTGGAGATTCCCGAGCTTTCAGTCGACTCAATTGGACTGACGGTGTCTGATGTGCGCGCGCACGTCGCGCTCGACGCCAACGCGATGAACCTCGTTCAGCTAACCGCGGGTGTCGATGTCGGAATCAAGAAGGTGCAACTCGGCATCGTCGGCGTGCTGGCCGAAGCGTATCTGTACGTCGATCTCGATAACGTCGCCAAGATCGTGAACCGTGTGGTGCAGACGCTCGATCGCAATCCGCAGATCCTGATTCAGGTGCTGAAGACGGTCGATACGGCCGTCAATTCAATTACGGGACAGCCGCCGCAGACGCGGTAACGAGAGGGAGAGGCGAGAGGCGAGAGGCGGGAGGCGGTCGGTCTGACCGCCTCCCTTTTTTATTCATCGAGGATCGAGTCGGTGACGAAATAGCCGTTCGCGGCTCGTACTGATTCGGCAATCGATCGGCGAGTATCGTCGACTTCTTCCTCGCGCGAATCGAGCATGCCGCGGTTGGTGCGAAAGCGGCGACCAGCTTCGACACAGAACAGATCGCATAGTGCGATCTCGCGGTCGCAGAGCTCTATGCCTCGCTCGTCGATCAGGCTTTGCGTGCGTGCGATCACCGACGCCGTTGCGAATAGATCGATCGCCATGTTTGCCAGTCGCTCCAGCACGAATTGGCTGTCGACGATGTTTTCCTTGTGACGGATGATGACTCGGTCCGTCGCCGCGCGGAGCTCGGCGACGTGCTTCTCGAAATATTCCTTGTGTGTTTTCAGCCGCTCGTGGACATCGATGTCGAGCGTCGATGTCTGACCGAGACGCAGTCGAACCCGCGACGTCGCATATCCGCCGAGCAGGCCGAGATTGCGCAGCGGACGCCGCAGCGCTGAGCCGACTTCCTTGAGCTCCTGCGCCGGCGCTTGCACGCCGTTGAGAGCGATGAACAGGCGCAGGACTTCGTTGGCGCCCTCGAAGATCCGATTGATGCGCGAATCGCGCAGCGCACGCTCGTAGGGATACGGCTTCACGTAGCCCCGACCGCCGGCGAGCTGCACCATGTCGTCCGCTGCGCGCCACACCAGATCGCTGGCAAAGCATTTGGCGCACGCGGCCTCGAGTGAGAAGTCGATGTCGCCGCGATCGACGAGCGATGCGAGAATGCCGAGCATTGCATCGGCGGCGTAGGTCTCACTCGCCAGTTGAGAGAGCTTGCGCTTGGTGATCTCGAAGTCGGCGAGTGGGTGACCGAACTGAATGCGCTCCTCAGCGTACGTCGCCATCCGCTTGAGCGTTGCCTTGGTCGCTCCGGTGCACCCGGCAGCCAGCGTAAGTCTGCCCGCGTTGAGGACGTGTACGGCGACACCGAACCCGCGACCGACTGCACCCAGTAAATGATCGGCGGGAACCTCGAGTCCGTCGTAAGAGAGCTCGGCCTGGGTCGAACCGCGAATGCCGAGCTTGCGCACGGTACCGACGACGTGGAAACCGGGCATATCAGGCCGAATCAGGAACGCAGTCATCCGCTGCACCTTCTCTCCGCGACGTGTCACCGTCGCTTGCGCGAACGTTGCAATGACGCCGGCGCGATGTGCGTTACCGATCCAGATCTTGCGGCCGTTCAATCGCCAATGCGATCCGTCCTTGGTGAGCATGGCGGTCGTCTTGATGTTCTGTGCGTCGGAGCCGACATCGGGCTCAGTCAGAGCGTAGGCGGCGAGAATCTCTCCGCGAGCCAATGATGGCAGGTATCGCTCCTTCTGCTGTTCGTTGCCGTGGAGTACGATTGCTTTCGAGCCGAGTCCACAGTGAACGCCGACGAGTACGGCGACCGAGGCGTCAACCGTTGACAGCGTTTCGAAGACTCGAGCGTATGCCGCGGATGACAATTCCAGTCCGCCGTATTTCCTGGGAATGGTGAGGCCCAGCATTCCAAGCTCGGCGAGCGCGCGAATAACCTCGTCGGGGATCGTTTCTTCCTGATCGAACTTCGCCGAGTCGATGAGGGTGCCTTCCATGTCGCGCAGACCCTTTATCAATCGCCGGACGGTGCGCGCCTCGTCGGTGTCACGCTCTTCGAGGGGACGCGGATAAGGGAAGAGCAGAGAGTCGAGCACGACACCCGCGAAAATTCCGCGAGTGAAAGAAGGTTGTTGTTCAGGCACTCACTTGATCCGGAAGTAGTCGAACTCAGCCAGTTGTAGGAACCGCGTCGCGTTCCTTGAGCCAACGCCAATGCATCACGAACAGAATCACTGCTGCGACGATGAGTAGTCCACTTCCGATCAATGTCCGCATCGCCCGGAATCGCACGTTACCAATTGCCTGCTCGCGCTCGGCCTCGTACAATCGCCGCAAATCGGCGTCGGACAGTGTGTCCGGTTTCGCCGGGGTAGCGCCGACCGGCATTGGCGCGCGCGGGTCGCGGCGCGCATCGAGCTTGTAGACCTCGAAGTTCGCCAGCGATCGTCCGCTTCGGCTGTAACCGCCGGCGTCGGCACGAATTGGATCCGTCAGATCGATGATGGCGTCTGCCACGGATTTGATCGAGATCAAAATCACGATCACGGTGATAAAGCAAACCGCGTAGCCGTACACCTGGGCGATACGACTGTTGATTCGATCCATCGGCAGTCTCCGTTATGCGGTGGCGGTCGCCCGGGCTCGGGCTGCGTTCTCCAGCTGTTCTGTCAGCGCCGCCGGATCTGTCACTGGTCGATCGCAGACATAACCCCGGCAGACGTAAGCAGTCGGCTGATCGTCGATCATGGTGCGATCTTCGAGCAGCTTCACTACCTCCGCGGAGCGTTCATGTCCGGCTGCAAGCACCAGCGACGGAACGTAGTGGAGCGCGACTTCGCGCTCCAGCGCTTTCAACGCCTTGTCATCGCTGTCTCCGACGAGCGCAACTTCGACTGCGCCATTGAGCTCCATGTCCGCGCAGCCGAGCAAGTGGCCGAATGCAGTGGGAAAGCGAAGCATTGGATCGGCGAGACTTTCGAGCGTGAATACTGCACGTCGCCGATAATCCGCGTCGTGCTGCAGTTCTGCTAGGGTGAGTAACAGCTCTACGGCCATCGATGTTCCCGACGGGGTAGCGTTGTCGGTGACATCGCGCGGGCGCGTGATGAGCGCTTCCGCGTCGCGCGCAGTGTCGAAGAAAACTCCGGTCTGATCGTCCCAGAACCAGGTGATCATCGCATCGGCGATCTCGCGTGCGAGCCTGACCCACTTGTCGTCGAAAGTGAGCTCATAGACGGCGAGGAATCCAAGCGCGACCGAGGCATGATCCTCCAGGAATCCGGCAATGCGCGTCACACCCGTTTTGTGAGAGCGCATGACGCGACCGCTGCGCACCATCTCGCGAGCGAGGAATTCAGCGTTGCGAACCGCGAGTTTGTGGAAGTCATTCCGGTCGAAGACGCGCGCGGCGGTTGCGATGCCGCGCAGCATGAGTCCGTTCCACGACGCAAGGATTTTTTCGTCGCGTCCAGGCCGGACCCGGCGCGATCTTGCCTCGAGAAGAATCCGGCGGCCACGCGCAAGAATCTCATCCAGCGCCTGCGGCTCGATGCCGGCACGACGAGCTGCGACTTCGCGATTCGCCGGCACGAACAGGATGCTCTTGCCCTCGAAGTTTCCGCCGCGAACGACTCCGTAATAGGTCTTGAACGCGCGCGAATCGCCGCCGACCAGGGAATCGAGCTCGTCTTCACTCCAGACGTAGAATTTGCCTTCGTGCCCTTCGCTGTCGGCGTCGAGGGAGGAGTAGAAGCCGCCGTTGGCATCGGTCATTTCGCGCGCGACCCATTCGACGGTCTCAATGGTGACGCGCTTGATCTCGTCGTCTTTGGTTGCCTGCCACAGATGGGTGCCGAAGCGGGAAAGCAGGGCGTTGTCGTACAGCATCTTCTCGAAATGCGGTACGAGCCACGTGGCATCCACCGAGTAGCGAGCGAAGCCGCCGCCGATGTGATCGTAGATCCCGCCGCGCGCCATCTTGAGAAACGAATTGACCGCCATCTCGAGCGCGTGTGAAGCTCCCGTGCGCGCGTGGTAGCGGAGCGCAAAGTCCAGCGCCATCGTCGCCGGGAACTTGGGGGCGGCGCCAAAGCCGCCGTTGGTTTCGTCGTAACGCTGCTGCAGCGTGCGAAATGCAATCTCGAGCATCTGCGGAGACAGGCCGGTGGCGGTCGATGCCCTGCGACCCGTAGCGATGTTCGCCTCGTAGATCTGTTTGAGCTGCTCCGCGCTTTGGGCGACGCCTTCACGACGCTGCCCGTATGCGTCGCTGACGGCGTTCAGGACCTTCGTGAATGATGGAATTCCATGTCGATCTTCGGGCGGAAAATAAGTTCCGCCGTAAAAAGGGCTGCCGTCGGGGAGCAGGAACATCGTCATTGGCCACCCGCCGTGTCCGGTCATGGCCTGCACGGCCTGCATGTAGACGTTGTCGATGTCAGGCCGCTCTTCGCGATCGACTTTGATGTTGACGAACTTCTCATTCATCAATCGCGCAGTCGCTTCGTCTTCGAAGGATTCGTGCGCCATGACGTGGCACCAATGACAGGCGGCGTAGCCGATGCTGAGAAGGATCGCCTTGTCTTCGCGCTTTGCTTTCTCCAGCGCCTCCGGGCCCCACGGATACCAATCGACCGGATTATTCGCGTGCTGCAGCAGGTACGGGCTGGTTTCGTTGGCGAGTCGATTGGCCACGCGTGACGACTAGGTAATTGGATTGGTGCCGGTCATGCGCATCGCCATCTCTTCCTCACGGCCTTCGTTTGTTTCGTGTGGCCGATACGTGATGACCTCGACCCTTTCCAGGGTGATGAGACCGCCAGTCACCATTTTGTCCAATTCGGGAAGAATCTCATCGATCTTTTCTTCGCGATCGACGCATTCAACGACGATGGGCAGATCCAGCGAAAGGTCGAGAAACCTGGCGGCGTGGATACGACTGCTCGCTCCGAAGCTCATGATCCCACGCGTTACAGTCGCGCCAGCGAAATGTCGCTGTCGGAGTAGCTGAACGATTGCCCAATACAACGGCTCGCCATTGTATTTGTCGCGTTCGCCAATGTGAATCCGCATCAGCACGCGTTCGCCCTTCAGGCCGTGCATATTTCCTCCGTTCTGCGACTATAATCAAGGTACATGATCTACCTGCTTATCGCACTCGGCGGCGCCGGCGGCTCGCTCTTACGGTACGTCGTTGGAGGGGCCGTTCAAACGCGCAGCGCCAGCGGATTCCCGATCGGAACGATGGTGGTCAACATCTCCGGCTGTTTTCTCATCGGGATTCTGGTGCGGCAGTTCATGAACATGCAATTGTCGCAGGATTTACGGGCGCTGTTGGTCGTGGGATTCTGTGGCGGCTATACGACGTTCTCTACGTTCTCCGCCGAGACACTCACGCTCGTCGAAGGCGGCGAATACGCGCGCGCGAGCCTGTATGTGCTGTTGAGTGTGGGTCTGTGTCTGCTGGGAACCTTTGCTGGAATGGCGACGATGTCGGCGATCGCGGGAGCAGGACGTGGCAGGTGATCCGGCATGCTGGTCGCATCTCTTTTACGACGATGATGGTGAGCCGAAGAACATGACAACGACAGTGCCCGCTGATGTGCGCGCCGGCGGCGAGATCGCGCGCGACCTTACCGACTTTCTACAAAAGAACGACGAGCGAATGATGCAGGAGCTGTTCGAGTTCCTGCGCATCCCGAGCGTGAGCGCAAAATCGGACCACAACGCCGACACCAAACGTGCCGCGGACTGGGTCAAGAGCTCGCTCGACAAGATCGGAGTGCCGGCGAAAGTGTATCCGACGGCCGGCCATCCAGTTGTCGTCGGCGAATGGCGAAATGCGCCCGGCGCGCCGACGGTTCTCATCTACGGTCACTATGACGTGCAGCCGCCGGAGCCGCTCGATCTGTGGACATCGCCCGCGTTCGAGCCGACGATCCGCGACGGAAAGATTTTCGCGCGCGGCTCGGTCGACGACAAAGGGCAGCTGTTTCTGCACGTGAAAGCACTGGAGGCGCATCTCGCGACGCGTAAGAAGCTGCCAGTGAACGTTGTCGTGATCGCCGAGGGCGAAGAGGAAGTCGGCAGCGAGCACCTCGCTCAGTTCGTCCAGGATCAGAAGAAGCTGCTTGCCGCCGATGCGGTCGTCATCTCCGACTCCGCGATGTTTGCACCCGGCCTGCCGTCGATACTGAGCTCGCTGCGCGGGCTCGCCTACTTCGAGATCAATGTCCAGGGCGCGAAGAGTGATCTGCACTCGGGCAGCTACGGCGGCGCAGTAGTTAATCCGGCGATGGCGCTGGCGAGAATCCTGGCGACTTTTCACGATGCCAGGGGCCATATCGCGATCGAGGGATTTTACGACGAGGTGCGCGAATGGCCGGCTAAGATTCGCGAGCAGATGCGGTCACTTCCGTTCGACGACAAGACGCTGATGGAAGAGACTGGCGTCAGCTCACTCGGCGGCGAAGAAGGATTCACGACGCTCGAGAGGTTGTGGACGCGGCCGACGTGTGAAGTGAACGGATTACTAAGCGGCTACACCGGCGAAGGAGCAAAGACTGTTTTGCCGTGCAAGGCGATGGCGAAGGTGAGCTGCCGACTCGTGCCCGATCAGGATCCCGCTGACATCGAGAAGCTGATGCAGGCGCACGTCGCCAAGGTGGCGCCGAAGGGAGTCAAGGTCGAAGTTAAGACGCTGCACGGCGGGCGTCCGTGGCGCGCTGAGCTCGACGGGCCGATCTACGAAGCCGCGAAGGCGGCGTTGCGCGCGGCGTTCGGCAAGGAGCCCGTAATCACTGGCGAGGGCGGATCGATTCCAGTCGTCGGCGACTTCGAGCGCATACTCGGGGCGCCGGTGCTGCTCGTCGGGTTTGGCTTGCCCGGTGAAAACGCACACGCGCCCGATGAGTGGATGAGCGTGGAGAACTTTCGAGAGGGGACGAGGGCGATGGCGGCGCTGTGGGATGAGTACGCGCGGCTGGCATCGAAATGAGCTGGGGGACTGCGGAGTTTAAACCGCACTACCCTGCTTTTAGCTTCCAGCAGCTAGCTCCCAGCTTCCCGCTGCAGGCAACGGGACGGATCACGAGGGACTGAGAGAAGGCGCGTTCTTTTCGGCCCTATGCAATGGAATCCGTCTGGTGGTAGGCAGCCGGTAGCTGGAAGCTTGCCGCTGGAAGCTAAAAGCAGGGTAGTGCGGTTTTTAGTCCGCAGTCAAAATCCAAGTTCCATCTGCGCCTGCGCCTCCCTTTCCCTCCTCGTCAGCGCAGAATACTCGTCGTCAGTCATCCGCAGCAAACAGTCAGGCCCGTCGTAGCCCGGGTTGTTGACCAGCGTGGAGATCGGGAAATACTCGAGGTCGCTGTCCCTGTGAAACGCGGAGCTCGTGAGCAGCTCTGACTGTCCGCGGTCGCGCGTCGGATCGAGCCACTCGTCATAGGAAGCGCGGCCGAGCAGCACTGCCATCCGATCGTGAAAGCGCGTGTACCAGGCATCGGCGTCCTTCACGATCACAGTGCACGACCAAAGCTCTTCGTCGGTTCGTTCATCGTGCCACCGATTCCACAAGCCCGCCATCGCAAAGGAGCTGCGATTGGAGTGGCGAATGAGGTGCGGAATCTTGTTACGCCTGGTGCCGACCCACTCGATGATTCCGTCGATCACGACGAGGCAACGCTGTGATCGCCAGGCGTGCTGGAACGTCGGTGCGGATGCAACCGTCTCGATGCGCGCGTTGAATGCGGAATAGTGCGAATCGAATTCGGAGACGCGGTAACGGTTCGCCAGCTTCGACGGAATGAAGTTCCAGTGCATCGGGCGCAACACCCGCTGCCTGAGAAACGGATCGTAGTAAATCGCCGGAATCTCTTCGCGCGGATTCAGATTGTAGCGCGGCTTCCAATCAGTCGGCGTGAACTTCTTCGTGTAACCGTAGAGCTTCTCGGTGATTCCGTCAGGGTTGACGACCGTCGCGCGCCCGCACATACGGCAACGCTAGTCAGCGGGACGAAATTCGGCCAGAGCCAATCGGCTGGTGTCCCCAATTCTGGGGACAGCGCCGGGAAATCACGGTGGTAATCATTGGTGCGACACACTCTACCTGTACGAGGCATCAATGATTCGTTTGTCAGCTCTAGTCGCGCTAGCTGGTCTTTGTCTATCCAGCGCGTGCTCCACCGACACCACCGGGCTCAACGCGGGCCGGCTTTACGGTACGCCTGTCAAAGTCGGTGACGGTAACGCCCGCACGTATGTCGTTCTCGACGCAACGTCGCGGGCCCCCCAGGAAATCGGCATCGCCCTCGACGAGAAAGCGCTCGACAACCTGCCGTCGACCGAGATGATGTATCCCTACATCCTGAACTTCCCCGCGCTCAGTCCAGCTCCGTATCAGTTCGCCGAGCTCGATTGGAATCCGCAGGGGCACGTGCCGCCGGGCGTCTACACTTTTCCCCATTTCGACTTTCACTTCTACACGATTCCGGTCGAGCAGCGGGACGCGATAACGCCGAGCGATCCGAACTTCGCGACGAAAGCGCGGAATGTGCCGACGGGCGATTTCGTGCCGCCGTACTACATCGTGCCGGGCGATCCTGCGCAGATCGCAGTTCCACAGATGGGCGTCCACTGGGCGGACACCCGCTCGCCCGAGCTACAGGGAATACTCGGCCATCCCGAGAACTATCAGCAGTTCACCAAGACCTTCATCTACGGATCGTGGGATGGCCAATTCACTTTCCTCGAGCCGATGGTAACGCGCGACTTTCTGCTGACTCACCCGGACGACGTTCAGGAGATTCCGGTCCCCGCGCAGTATCCGCAGGCAGGGTACTACCCGACCCAGTACCGCGTCACCTACGATCCCCAGGCGAAGGAGTACCGGATCGCCCTGACTGGATTGGTTAGTCGTTCCTGAGGAGGCGGTCGGCGCGCGCTCTAAGCGGTCTTCTGTGCGCGCTGTTGGCGGGCAGCATCGGCGAGAGTCGGTCTGCCCGTTTTCAGTGCCGGCGCGTAACCGTCGAAGAACAACTTGGCGATCAGCGCCTTGCGTCCGCGGACTCCGATCTTGTCGCACGCGCGCTGAATGTGCTCGGTCACCGTGTGCGGCGATAATCCCAGTGCCTCGGCAATCGTCTTGGTCGCTTCGCCGCGAGCGACTGCCGCGATGACCTGGCGCTCGCGCGGCGACAGCGCGTAAAGAGCAGTCAACACTCTGCCCACTTCCTGCGACAGCGCTGGTCTGATCACGACCACCACCGCGCATTCACCGGAAGCATCGGGCTCCGCCAGCGAAGCGCGCATTGTGTACCATCTGCCGGACCGTCCTCGCGCGCGCAGCTGCTGCTCGAATCCGCGCTCGTCGCACATCGCGCGAACCTGTGATGCAAGTGCGATGATGGCGAGTGGTACATTCTCTGTCATGCGCAATCCGATGTCGGACAGATCTTCTATCCACGCGGTTGTTGCTCCGGTTCTCAACAGCGGACGATTCCGCCGGTCGAGAACGAGCACACCCGCCGCATCGCGATCCGCCGGATCCGGCGAAATGGCACGGTCGATCAGCGCGGCGGATTGCAGGCCGCGCACGAGATGCGGCGTCAGCCTATTGAGCAAGTTGTAGTCACGCCCGGTCACAGCTTCGGAAGCGCGGCCGCGCATCAGGCACCACGTCCCCCACAGCCTTCCATTGGCTGATGCAATGACGTGCAGCTGCTGCTGGAGCCCCGCCCTGCGAATGGCGCGTCGTGCAGCCGGAGGTTGGTCGGCGATCGACAACACTTTCCGCCCATCGCGTGCCAGATCTATCGATAGTCGGGCGAGAACTGTGGGATAGAAAATCTCGACGTAGGTCTTCGCGAGTGACTCGGGAACACCCGAAGCCACGGTGTGATTCATCAGACCTGTGTCCGGATCACAGGTGCTGAAGGCGTAGGAGTCAAAAGGCACCGCCGTGCAGATGCGTTGGGCTATCTCGCGACGAAGGGCGATTGAATCGAGTCCGGCGTAGCAGGCACGCTTCGCCGAATTGAATACTGCTTCCAACGTAGACCTCTAAGCGGGAGAACCTTGCATTCTTACTCTTGCTCAAACTACGCGCAACCGGGTTACTCCCCGATTACGCCGGCCCTTGAAGGTCAGTGGCTGAGCAGTCGCGCCAACATCTCCGGCATTGAATGCAGTTGATCGATGTGATCAGGCGCCGTGTTACCGGCGAATCCGAGCAACTCGAAATTGCCAGCGCGAACTTCGCTGAGCTGTTGCATCCCGCGAGGTCCCCAGCGCAGGACCGGTGTTCGCCGCAGGCCGAGCGATTGAATCAGCCAATCCGCAGTCTCGGTGGTGCTGGCGAAGGTGCCGGGAAAGATCTCGGAGTGGGTGACGAGGAAACGCTTTTCGCCGCGCATGGCCGCCCGCGCGAAGTTCTCGAATGCCACGAGGTTGGTAGTGTCGAGTGTTCCTCCGGCCGCAAGCGGTGTTCGGTCCGGCACGTAGGACGTGTGCATACCATCGAGCAACAGAACGGCATTCACTCTCGCAAAATGACGCGGGTCACGCAGAATCGCCCGAACGGCTCCGTGTCCAGCTGAGAATCCGACCAGTGTGATCCGTTCGATTCGCGCCGGGTGGCCGATATCCGTCGAAACCGCCTGCGTCAGTCCCGCCAGCAGCGAGTCGAATACCGGCGGATCGGAGAACGTCCGATCGTAGATGCTCGAGCCGGCACCGAGGTTAACCACTGCAGCTACTGTATTCGTTGCAAGTCGATCAACAGCCTGTTCGGGAAGCCATGCAGCGCCGAGAAAGTGAACCACCAAATCGAACGCATCGAGCGCCTTCACTCGCTTCGGCACGTAGACATCGACGCGCTTCGCTGCCGGTCCGACGAATGAAAGTGTGTCGCCACCGAGTACGGTCGGCGACAGTCGTTCGTGCGACCGCGTCTGCTCGACCATCGGCGACGGGTTCTGCGCCGCGGGTGCCGGTGCAGTGGCCTGCGCGAGCGCAATTGACCCGCGCAGGATCAACACTGACGCAACGACTGCAGCTTTAGTTGACTTGACGCACACGCCGCCACGCCGCGGGCGAGAGTCCTGTCTCGCGTTTGAATGCGCGACTGAAAGCAGCCTCGGATTCATAGCCGACCCGTGCACCCACCGCTGCAACTTTCGCCGAGCCGCGCGCCAATTGCTCGGCGGCGAGCTGCAGCCGCCAGCGCGTCAGGTAAAGCATCGGTGGAACTCCGACCAGCTGTGAGAATCGCTCGACGAGCACCGTCCGCGACGACGCGATCTCGCGCGCCAGCTCGGCGAGCGTCCAAGCGCGCGTCGGCTCTTCGTGCAATCGCGAGAGGGCGGGACCGACGACCGAGTCGCGCAACGCGCCGAGCCAGCCTGCCTGCTGCGGGGGGAGGGTCTCGACATAGCGACGCAGCACTTCGATGAACATCAGCTCGGCCATGCGGGTGAGCATCGTCTCGCTGCCGACGCGGCCCGCCTGCGTCTCTGCGACGACCTGTTTGGGAAATTGCGAGAGGAATCCACCGGCCGCGCCCGGAATCACGATCACGCGTGGCAACGCGGCAAGCAGTGGATTGAACGGCCGCGCATCGCAACCAAGGAATCCGCAAACGAGACGTGTGTCACGCATCGAATCGTCGGGGCCGAGCTGCACAGTACTAAAGAAGCGGCTTGCCTCGGTTCCGCTTGCGCCGGAGCGATCGACGTAGTCTCTGGCGCTCGACATCAGATGCGCCTCGCCGTGCGGCAGGACTATCACGTCGCCCGCGTGCAGTTGAACCTGCGCGCCGAAGGGTCCGCCCCAACAAGTTCCACTCACTATGATGTGATACGAAATCAGATGCTCGGCGTTCGGCAGGATGCGCGGCACCAACTCGACTGCGGGTACAGTCAGCACCGACCATGGCGCACCCGCTTCGACGTAGTAGAAGTGAGCTCCGTTGAGACGAACGGCGCGCAATACATCCGATAACGGATCCGGTGTGCCGACGCTCGTGTTCGGCGCGGACGAAGATGTGGGAGTCAGTGCTGGAGTCAGCGAGGCAGAGCGCTCGCGCAATTGCTCGGGCATATCAGAACTCTCGGTCAAGTAAGGCGGACGCTCCGTCATTTGAGGAACACCCACGCGCCCATAATCTGCGCAGTTCGACAGAAAAGTGCTGCAGAGAGTTTACGGAGAACAAATGGGTACTGGTTACACGACACTCGATCCATCGCGACGGAAGCTGCCGTCGCCAGTCTATAGCGACAAGCTGGAAACGATCGCGACCGATCTCGGCGACGGTTCGCCTATTCCAGTCTCATCTCGCGTAGAAGGGCGTGGAAGCGCGGATGGTTGTGCAGCGAGGTCAGCAGGAAAGAGCTCTTGATCGCGTAGGCGGGGCCGGTGCGAGCAATCACTGCCTGCTCGAGGTAATCGATCGCCCGATCGGCGTCGCCGAGTCCGGCGTACACGTACGCGAAGTGATACGGCGAGACGAACTTTGTGTGCGCGAAGTCCTCGAGCTGCGCGATGATCTCGCGCGCTTTCGTTTCATCACCCGCCATCGCGTACGCCTGACCGAGCTGCCCGAGCCACAGCGTGTTGCCTGGTGCAACAGCAACCGCGCGCTCCAGCTCGGCGATGCCGGCGCTCTGATTTCCGTTCAGGAAGTACGACCAGCCGAGTGTCGAACGCGCGCGATCGTAGCCGGGCTCGAACTCCACCGCTGCCTCGGCCTTCGGCACTGCTTCCTCGAGTCTGCCCGCACGCAGTAACGTCGTGATGCGGTCCATGCGATGCGCGAGCGGACTGAGCTCGTGGGCGCGCTCCTGGAGCGCTAAGGCTTCATCGAACCGACCGAGGCCGGCCAGCATTCGACCATAAAGCACGTACGAATCGGAATGACTCGGAGCAAGCTCGATCGACTTCTTGAACGCTTCTTCCGCGCCTCTCCAATCGTACTCGTAAACCCCTTTCAAGTAACCCAGCGTGCAGTGCGCCGCACCTGACTCAGGATCGAGCTCGAGTGCGCGCCGCGATGCTTCCATCGCGCGCGGATAGGCAATCTCGGGGTTGACGAAGCCTGATTCGGCGAGCTCGGTGTAGGCGGTGGATTTGTACGCGTGGGCGAGCGCAAAGTCGGGATCGCGCGCGATTGCCTTCTCGAAGAACTCGATTGCGTTGAGCAACCCATCCGGCGTGTACTTGATGTTGTACTCGCGGCCGCGCAGGAATAACTGGTAGGCCGGTATGTCCTTGGTCGGACCACGCTCGACACGCGTGCGCTCCTCGCGCGACAGCTCCGCTTTCATCGCCGCCGCGATTTGCAGGGCGACATCGGTCTGAACCTCAAAAATATCGGTGAGGTTGCGATCGTAAGTCTCCACCCACAGATGCTGATCGCTCTGGACATCGATGAGCTTGGCGACGATGCGAATTCGATCGCCCGATCGTCGGATGCTGGCATCCAGTAGCGTGGTGGCGCCGAGTGCATTGCCGATTTCCTTGAGACTCTGTTGACGCTTCTTGAAACGGATCACCGAAGTGTGCGATATCACCTTGAGCGCGCGAATCTTCGACAAGTGCGCGATTACATCGTCGGTGATGCCATCGGCGAAGGATTCCGTTTCGGCATCCGAGCTGAGGTTGATGAACGGCAGCACGGCGATTGAAGACATCGTTCGTGCATTGACAGCCGCCGGGAACCTGGCGATCGGCGCTTTGCGCAGCCGCTCCGCAAGCGCGACGACAGCTGGATCGGCATCGAGATCGAGATCTGCTCGGCGGCGGCGGGCGTGTTCTGCCGCGTGCTGAATCGCGCCGAGTCGATCGCCGGCAGAGTCGAGCGCATTCATCAGGTGCTGCGCATACAGCGAAGAATGCGGATCGGCGGCGACCAGACGCAGACAGGTGCGCACTCGCCCGTGCAGATCGCCCGACTGTTCCTGGCGCTGCGCGAGGGTGAGCAGTGCGGCGACGTAGGCGTGGGAGAGCTCATTGCGTTGCTCGTCGAGCCAGTAGCCGAACTCGGCGGAGTCGTCGAGATGGAATCCATCGAGCAATGGCGCGGTGTAGAGGCGGGCGACACGTTCGGACGCGTCGGAATCGATTGCCGCTCGCAGATCGAGCAAGTCGCAGTTCGCTTTGGTCGGATTGAAGAGGAGTCCGTCTCCGGTCGAAGCGATCGCATCGTCCCCAAGCGCCGCGCGAAGTACGTGGACGGCAAGGTTGAGCAAGCGGCGCGCGCTGGGGAGATCCTTTTCCGGCCACAGCATGGCCATTGCCTTGTCGCGCGAGACGGGCTGCGGCCACGCGGATGCGATCAGTGCCAGCAGCGCGATGCGGTGCCGTTGCGCGGGTGGCCCCGTAACTGGAGCATCGCCGGAACGGAGGCAGGCGCCGCCGAGTAGTTGGACGGTGACCATAGTGGCGAGATCGACAGCTAATTCCCAGCTAATTCCGAGCGCAAGGAGCGGTTAAGCGGCTCGTTTCATTTTGGCGCGTTCAACATAACCCACAATTCACGCGAGGGCACGATGAGACACGCGTCGGGACTACTGATCGGGATCGCACTGCTTGCCGCCTGCAGTAGCGAATCCATTACCAAAGACACGAACGATTTGCGGGCGGCTGCCAGTCGGTCGTTCGGATCGGATGTGAACCAGGATCTGGCCAGTCTTAGACAGGTGACCGCTTCCTTTCAGGATTTCAACACCGCGTACCATGCGGGTTGGAACACCCAGATCACCCCATGCATGACGGATCCAGGTGGCGCGGGTGGAATGGGATTCCATTATGGCAGAACGGAGTTCATAGATGGCACGGCGAGCGTAGAGAAACCGCAGCTATTGCTTTACGAACCTGAGAAGAATGGGAGACTCAGACTCGTCGCCGTCGAGTACATCATCCCTTACACCTTCGTCCCGCGCAGTGCGACGCCGCCGCGGCTGTTCAACCAGGATTTTCAGCAGGTCGATGCGTTTCAGCTTTGGGGACTGCACGCCTGGGTGTGGAAGGAGAATCCGAGCGGAGTATTCGCACAGTGGAATCCCACGGTTGGCTGCGCACACGCGGTGGCCAGCGTTTCAATGTCGCATTGATTCAATCAACACTCTGACAGGAGATCGAGATGCCGAAGTACATCATCGAGCGGGAGATTCCGAATGCGGGGGCACTTTCACCCAGCGAGCTGAAGTCGATCGCTCAGAAATCGTGTGGCGTATTGATGCAGCTCGGCCCGAGCATTCAGTGGGTGCAGAGCTACGTCACGGAGGACAAGATCACCTGCGTCTACATCGCGCCAAACGCGGAGTTAGTGCGCGAGCATGCGCGTCGCGGCGGCTTTCCCGCGGATCGCGTTCTCGAGGTAGCGGCGATTATCGATCCGGCGACGGCGGAGGTTGGGTTGATGGCGGTGGCGGGGGCGTAGTTCCTGGGCTAGTGCGGACTGAGGACTGAAAAGCGAACTACCTCGCTTTTAGCTGCCAGCAGCAAGCTTCCCGCTCCCCGCTGCGTACTACCAGACGGATCTCATTGCATACCGCCGAAAAGAACGCGCCTTCTCTCAGTCCGTCGTGATCCGTCCCGTTGCCTGCAGCGGGAAGCTGGAAGCTTGCTGCTGGGCGCTAATAGCAGTGTAGTGCGCTTTTCAGTCCTCAGTCCGCAGTTATTTGTTCGGTTCCTGGTACAACCCAACCACGTTCCCACCCGGATCCCGAAACCTTGCCGTGATCTCGGGCGCATCGGCGCCGATTTTTTGAACGATCGTCCCGCCGTTTTTCTCGACGACTTTGCAGGTGTCGGCGACGCTGTCGACCATGATGTAGAACAGGAGACCGGGGGCGTCCCAGGTTTTTCGGCCGGTGACGAAAGAGCCGCTGACCTCGCCGGTGGTGTCATCGAAAGCAGTCGCGCCGTCGCCGCGCTTGCGCATCGTCCAGCCGAATACGCTCGAGTAGAACTTCGCGGACTTTGCAATGTCGGAAGCAGGTAGCTCGATGTAGCAGATCTTGCCGTTGATCGACGTCGGTGGCATGCAGGCTCCGGTTACGGAATGGGTTCAGCTGGCAGGGGACTAACTCCTCGCCTTCCGCGACGCCGACGCGATTTCGGGAATCTCAGGGTCGGGCATGTTGCGCAAGCCGGCGCGCAGTGACTCGTAGTGGCGCATCCAACGTTCGCGGATTTCTTCTTCGGTCATTCCGAAATCGTAAGCCGGCGAGTCGATGAACTGAGCGCGTTGGACCTCGATCAAAACGATTTCCTTGAACGCGCTGACCTTGGAGCCGCGCTTCCGATAGAACTCGACAGCGCGGTCGTAAGCCGCACCGGAATCCAGAATTGTGGCGACGCCCTTGAACCGGTAGCCTTTGCGAGTGAAGGGGTCCACCACGTTGACTTCGATGGCGGGATTGCGGCGGAGGTTCTCGAGCGTCCCGGGCGAGCGAATGTTGCCGAACGCAAGATGATTGTCATCCCAGACTGCAATCGTGCCCTTTGGCGACAGATTCGGCGCGCCGTCGGCGCAGACGGTGGCGAAGAAGCCAAGCCGTTGCTCATCGATCAGGCGCTTCATGTCGTCGGTTAGAACTGCGGCCGCGGTCATGGTCGTGCCAGCTCCCAGCGCCAGACGCGGCCGTCTTCGGGATCGATCACTTCCCCCAGGTGGCGAAATCCATTTTTGGTCAGCACGCGTGTCGATGCGTTTGGCTCCGGCAACGTGTGAGCACGAACCGTTTTCACGGAATCTTCGGCGAGCGCAAATTCCACCAACGCTTGTGCCGCCTCCGTTGCGTAACCTCGACCCTGGTACTCCGGTGCGATGCCATAGGCGATCTCGACGACGCCGTCGGAATCTGGCGCCCCCTTGAAGCCGGCGGTGCCGATGACTCGGCTCTCTTCTCGATCGACAACGAAGAATCCATGTTGCCACGGATTCGTCTCGGTCGATTTGCGGAGCGTGTCGAGCCACGCCGTGGAGACATCACCAGAGGTGTAGAACTCACGCAGTCCATCCGCGATTGGCAGGCCTACGACGTCCTCGAACTGATCGGGCGCATCGATCATGGTGAGGAGGTATTGCGGCGCGCACTCCAGCAGCGTGAGATGATCTGTCGCCAGTGGCATTGGGCCGTTATCCGTTGCGCTTCGAAGGCAGAGGAAGCTCGACGAAGTTGGGCGCTTTCGGGACCTTGGCGAAAACGTCTAACAATTCTCGCGGCGGTGCGACGAGCTTTCGCGCCCGCAAATCCAGCCAGCCGCCTGTCGAGCGAACGACTGCCGCCCGCTCACCGTCGGCGGACCAGATCTCGTTCTCGATCTTGAATCGCGCACCGTCGGGACTCATCGCCAGCACCGCGTAGGTGACTGTCACCTTCTCATGGAGGCCAATTTCACGGAAGTACTCGATTTCTTCTTTCTTGACGACGGGGCCAATCGCCAGCCGGCGAAACTCACCCGGTGAAAAGCCGTGATCGGCGAAGAAAGCCATGCGCACATCGGCGGCGAGGTTCAGATACGCGGTGTTGCCCATGTGACCGTTGAAGTCCATGGTGCCCCAGCCCGCAAGAAATTCTTTCGTGTAACGCGTCCCGGAATTCAACGCCGCGGAATTATTGTCGGTCATGGTGTGCATCAGAAAAAACCTAGCGAATTGGAATCGGCGCGCTGAGCCGTGAGACGCCGTTCTCGTCGAAGCTTTCGATCGCAACCCAGTACGACTGGCCAACGGTCAGCGCGCGCAGCTCCAGACTCGTGCCCTGATCAGAAAAACGCTGGTAAGTCTGGTAGAGTTTTGTCGGCGTAATTCCCCAGCGAACGTTATAGCCGACAACGTTAGGCACAGCCTGCCAGGTGATAGTTGCATTGCGCTCATCGGGATCGCGCGTAGCAGTGAGAGCGCTCGGAGTGGCAGGTGCGGATCGTCCGCCGTTTCCAAAAATGCGGATGTCGCTGATGGCGAGATTGGCGGCGCCGACGTGGCCGTGCTCGTAGCGAATGTATCGAGCACGAATTGGCGATGTGAGCTCGATGTAGGCATTCGGCCGATCGCCGCGCGGCTGGCGCGCAAGATCAGCGACGGTTCTCCAATCGCGACCGTTGTCCGATGCGCTCAATCGAAAAGTCGTGTAAACCGTGGAATCACTGCCGTACTTGCCCGACTTGTAGTCGGCGTAGTTGACCTGAACGGCTCTCACGTCGTACGGTCGGCCGAGATCGACGATCACCCATTCGCCCGGCCGATTACGCGCTGCCACCCAGAAGGTGCGCGGATTCTCGTCGGTGATGTTGCGCGCGGGAAACGAATCGCGGGTCGACGATGCAGTTACCGCCTTTCGATACGACAACAGCATCCAGCCCGTAAACGTTTCGTCAGTGCTGCGCCGGCTCCTCGTCGGCAGCCAATGCGGAAAATCTCCAAAGCGTGTGTCGACGTAGAGCTGACCGTCGGCATCGAAGGCAGCGGGATGCAATCCAATGCGGCGCTCGAAATTCCAGTTAACGGCAATCCACGGAGTGCCCGTGTTCCACCAGTTGCCGTATACGTCCTGAAAGGTGTTGCCGTGACCGGCGCCTTGAACGAATCCACCGGGCTTGTACGCAACTGGATTGTACGGCGCGTAGGCGAACGGGCCGAACGGATTGTCAGCGACGTAGACGCCGGTGGAGTAAACGTTGTACTCGGTGCCCGGCGCTCCATACTGGAGATAGTAGCGTCCTTTGTACTTCGTCATCCACGAGCCTTCGATGAATGGCTTGACCGTCGAGTCGCGATGATTCTGACCGAACCGCTCCCAGCCGTGATGCTGCGGATCGAGCCCAAATAACCAGTGTGGCGTGCCTTTGTACGCGAGCTGTTTGCTCTTATCCAGCTCGATGACGTTGAGCGGGTAGACGTTCGACGAATTCCAGTACAGAAACCAGCGGTCGGTATCTGGATCGTAGAAAAATTGCGGATCCCACGGGCCTGGTTGCACGGAGTCCGGCTTTGCAAACACGCCCGGCGGCTCGTACGACCTCGCCATCGGCAGCCACGGCAACAGCCGATTGTAGAACTCCACCCGCCCGGTCGCGGGCGCGGTCAACATCAGAATTGGCAGCGGACTGGTCGTGCTCGGCAACAGGTAAATCGTATCGCGAACTGACAGCACCGCCGGCGCGACGATGTCGGTGAGAGGCCAGCGTGAGGGCGTGATGTGACGCCACGTGCCGAGGTCGCTGGAGCGCCAGTAGCCTTCGCCGATGGTCTCGAACAGGTAGTACTCGCCGCGCTGGACGACGATGACGGGATCGGCGCCGCTACGATACGAGATACCCTCGTTGTGCTGCTCGAAGTTGTACTTGTAGTCGATGTCGATCGGGTTGGCGTAGGTCCGCGGTGTCTGCGCGCTCGCCGCCGAGAACACGCCCAGTATCGCGAACACGACCCAGCACCGCATTAGTGCGCGCTCTCCGCCGCGCCCAGCGCGTTGATGTCGGCGTTCTCGAGCACGTGCTTCTCGTATCCCCGATCAGCGACGGCGATCATCGCTCGGCTGACATTCTCCGACGTCGTCATGTGTCCGGGCGCAAGTGTGTAGAGCAGTGGGTACAGCGGAGTGAGAATCGCGTAGGCGAGGCGATACCACCGCGTTTTTGAGCGTGCGCCGGGCCGCGGCCTAATGAAACCGGGTCGAAACATGTACGCGTCGAGCTGCAGCGCGAGCAGCGCATTCTCCGTCTGCCCTTTCACACGTGCCCACATGCGCCGCCCTCGTTCACTGCCGTCGGTGCCTTCGCCGGAAACGTAGCAGAAAGTCGCATTCGGCTTCGCTGCCGCGAGGGTGTGCGCGGCAGCTAGCGTGAGATCGTAGGTGAGATGCCGGTACTCGTCTTCCTTCATTCCGACTGACGAAACACCAAGACAGAAGAAGCAGGCGTCGATGTCGTCGAACTCGCGCGCGACATCGCGGTAATCGAGAAAGTCTTTGCGAGCCAACTCGCGCAATTTCGGATGCTTAATGCTGAGCGGTGATCGAGTGATCGCCAGAATGCTGCCGACGCGCGGATCGGCGAGGCATTCGTGCAACACGCCGTCACCAACCATTCCTGTGGCGCCGAACAGCAATACGTTCACGGTCACTCGTAGTAACTTAGAATCAACAGCGTCGCAAGCAGGTTATTCAGGATGAGCAGGGAGCGGAACATCAGTCGCGTCGTCACGCCGCCGCCGCCGGCGCCCGGATTCATTGGCGACGGTCACACGGCAGTGCCGGTGCTCGATCCCCGCGATTTCCAACACAACGATCCATTCATCGTGTTGATGGATGATCGACTCGATCTCGAGCCGGGCCACCCTGCGGGTGGACCCCATCCCCACGGCGGATTCGAGACGGTGACGTTCGTGGTCGAGGGCGAGCTGCGCGATCGCGATGAAGGAACCCTGAAGGAAGGCGATGTTCTCTGGATGACCGCAGGCAGCGGCGTCATCCACGGCGAGGACGTCGTCCCCCTCGGCAAGAGCAGGATTCTTCAATTGTGGCTGACGTTGCCCCGCAGCTCCAGGTGGACGGCGCCGAGGTTCGAGTATGTCTCGCGTGAATCGGCGCCGGTGCGCCGCGAGCCAGGCGTGGAAGTGCGCGTATACAGCGGGACTTCAGGCGATGCGCGTGCGACGACGCACAACTTCGTGCCGGTCACGCTCCTGGACATTCATCTCGACCCGAACGCCGCATTCGGGCAGCAGCTGCCCAATACGTACAACGGTTTTCTGTACGTACTCGATGGCGAAGTGTCAGCGGGCGCAGACGAGTCGCGAATCGGCAAAGAGCAGGTGGGATGGCTCGCGGATCTCGACGGAGATCGGGACGAATCCGCCACATTGCGAATTGCCGCGGGCGGTAATGGCGCGCACGTCGTTCTCTACGCAGGCGAGAAGCAGAACGTGCCGATAGTCCAGCACGGGCCATTCATCGGCGATAGCAGGATGGACATCATCCGTCTCTCGGAGCTCTACATGACCGGGAAGCTGCCACGCATCAGTGAGCTGTCCGTAAGCCAGTCGCTCAAGGTTTGAGCACCATCACCGCGATCACGATGATCATGATCGCCAGGTAAACCCATGTCACCGTCGTCACGCGGCCCACGATCGCTGCTAATGCCGCGTCATCGCGGGTTGGCGCGCTCACCAATTCTCCCATGCGCGTCCAGCTCTTCCGGACCACCGTTGCACCGAGAATGAAGTGGAGGAGGATGCCGATAATCCCAACGCCGACGAACGGCTGCGACCAAAGGTGGTTGGCGATGGCCATCCAAACGCCTGTAATCAGAACAAGCCCTGAGGTCGGTCCGACGACTCGTTGACCGTACGTCATCCCAACCGGCAGCAGCCTCGCAACCGTCGAGTAATCACGGCCGCGCGCGATGCGAAGAGTGGTGATCCAGAGCGCAGCTACGCCACCCACCCACAACACCACCGACAGCACGTGAACAAACTTCAGCACTCCGTACAAATTCATCATTGATACTCCTGTCAGCTGGAGACGATAGCTTGAAAGAAAAGGCGCAACTAATTTTTCTGCTATGCCGAGCAATCAAAAAACAATTGGAATCCTGACGGGCGGCGGTGACGTTCCCGGACTCAATCCCGCCATCAGGGCAATCACGATTCGCGCACTGCGCGAAGGTTACAGAGTCGTTGGCATTCGCCGCGGCTGGGCCGGACTCGTCGATTATAATCGCGACAAAGGCGCCGACAACTCCGACAACGTGCAGGATCTCTCAGAAGCCGAAGTCAATCGCGCCGGACGCAGCGGCGGAACATTCCTGCACACGTCGCGCACGCGTCCGAGTCATCTTCCGCTGGGCAGGGTGCCGAAGCACTACAGCGGCTATGACAAGAAGACAAACGACATCACCAAGGACGTCCTCAGGAATCTCGAGCACATTGGCATCGATGTGCTGGTGCCGATCGGCGGCGACGACACTCTCAGTTACGGCAAGCGGCTGCACGACGAAGGCATGCACGTCGTCGCAATTCCGAAGACCATGGACAACGACGTCTTCGGCACCGACTACTGCATCGGTTTCAGCACCTGCGTGACGCGCACGCTCGAGCTCACGCATCGCCTGCGTACTTCGGCGGGCTCGCACGAGCGATTCCTGGTGATCGAAGTTTTTGGGCGGTACGCCGGGTTTACTGCACTGTTGCCGACAATGGCGGGCGCCGCGGATCGCTGCCTGATTCCAGAGTATCCCGCTGATGTCGAACAGCTCACCGAGCTGATGGTCTACGACCACCAGCGAAATCCGAGCAGGTATTCCGTGGTACTCGTGTCGGAGGGTGCGACGCTCAAGTCCCAGGAGGGGATGAGCTTCGAGGGTGAAGAAGCTGACATGTTCGGCCACCGCAAGCTGGGCGGCATCGGCGACAAGGTCGCAGAAGCGCTCAAGGAGCTCTCGCCCAAGTACAACAACGGCCGGCGCATCGATGTCGTCAATCAGCGACTCGGCTACCTCGTTCGCTCCGGCGACCCTGATGGACTCGATTCGATCGTGCCGATGGCGTTCGGCAATCTCGCGCTCGATCTTGTTCTGAAGAAGGAGTACGGGCGCCTGGTCAGCGTGCACAAAGGCTTTTACGACAGCGTGCCGATCACGAGCGTGACGTCGGAAAAGAAAATCGTCGACGTGAAGAAGTACTACAACACCGATCGCCTGCGCCCGATTTACGATTTCGATGGTGCGCCGCTGTTCATCATGACCAGCGACTGAGACAGCCCAGACGACGCGTGGAGAACTTCTCCACGCGTCGCTGGTCGTTCGCTGTTACATCGAAGTATTGATCAGCGTTGTCATCCGCTGACGCACGTTGTACCACGAGTTCTGCAGCGTCGTCGACGGACGAGCGTTCTGAATCGCCGTATCGACCCGGCGTGCTGCGTCGGCCAGCGATCTGCCGGCGAGAACAGCCGCATCCGCATTGGCGCTGTTGTTCACGATCTGCTCGTAGATGGCGGCGTTATCCGCAAATGCTGAAGCGGCGAACCAGAGATCGATGTCGGTCGCCGAGTAAGCGCGTGACGAATTGAGTCGACCAAGGCCCATCACCGACAGCTCACTGCGTACACGACTGAGGAAACTCTGCGCGTCGCGGCGAACCGCTGCTGCCTGCGAAGCTGAAAGAACGGCGCCCGACAACGCTCCGCCAACGCCAGTGCTCACGCCAACGCCGCTATTCAGGTTGATGCCGAGCGCGCGGGCGGTGCGGCCATCGAGATTGCCGCTGGCGTTCAAGCCACGATCGATCTGGTACTGGAACAACGCGTTGCGAGTCGCATCATCGAGCTGGCCGTTGATCGATCCGCGGTAGTACCCCTGCTGCGACAGCGCGCGTTGTGCCGCGGAGACGCGCTCGGCGGCGGTGTAGATCGTCGATGCTTCGACACCGGTGATCCGTCTGCCGCCTCTCAGCGTCACTGCGTTCTCGAGCTCGACGGCCAATTGCGTTCCAGTCGGCACATTCACGTCGCGCCCCTCGGAGAGAAGATTGCCGAGCGCGGCGAAGATGTTGTTGCTGTTCTGCGACGAGCCGGCGGCAGCTATTGCCGCTCCAATACCACCACGCCCGCCAACCAGCACGACGTGTCCGTTTGGATCGCTGGCGATCTGACGACGCTCGGCGGAATCAGTGCTCGTCAGCTTGCCGCGAATCGCGTAATTCGATCCGTTGGGAAGAGTGAGCCGATCGAAAACGATGTCGATGACACCCGACTGCTGCCGAGTGGCCGGAGTAACCATCGTGACGAGCCCGCGGATCTTGCTGCCGGTGGGAATCACGGTGTACTCGTCGACGCCAATGCTTTCTTCGACGTTGGTTTCAAATGTCTGACCGGTTTTCGCGGTCGCGGATTGCAGCGGCGTGGTGGTGCGCACAAAAATCACCGTGCCCGCCGGCAGCACGCGCGACTGCGCGACGGCGGCGGTGGATGTGGCGATGACTGCGATAGCGGCGCCCCACGCTGCGCGCCGCCATTTTGGTAGTAGTGTTTTTCGCATTTCGGGCCTCCTGATGAGCTTGCGGGTTTAACAGTGCTCAGAGGTTCAAGAGGCGTACCGAAAATCCAATTGTTCTTGCGACGATAAATGACGTGTCGCGCAGTTCAGTGCGTCGTCATCGCTCTAACGCGAAAATTTATTTTTTGCCCGCGGAAATTTATTTTTTGCCGCGGTGGCTGTGCTTGCCGCCTTTTCGTGATCCCTTCTTGCCGCTGTTGGCGATTTTCGCCGCTCTTGTCTTGCTCATGCCTTTGCGTTTCAAGGCTTCGTATTTCTTCTTGTTCTTGATCCTTCCCTTCGCTGTCGTGCGTGGCATTTCGAGTTCTCCCGTTCCGATTTTTCCGGAAGCGAGTTGTGCAAGCGCAAGACCAGGCACGACAAGATTCACTGAAGCGGCGGTTACAAAAGCCCACCGCGCGCGCAGGAAACTTCTAGGGTTTTCCCCAGTGCCTGAGGCAGCTGTCCCGTACCGTTATCACTTATTTGGGCAGCAAATAGTTCGGTCGATGGTAAGCGACTGAGAAGCCAAGGCGCAGCATGTTGTGAAACGAAGGATTCCGACGCGCCGGTGTGTCTTCACCAGTCTCCGTGACGAACCAACGGCATCCGAGATCGACGCCGTCCTTGAGTCGACGCGCCATCAAAGCGCTTTGCGCACCTCGCCGTCGTGCGGTTGGAAGCGTACCGGCGACGCCAAGCCAGCCGACGTCGCCGACGACATACAAGGCTGCGGCTGCAACTGGGTTCTTGCCATCGAAGGCGAGGTAGTGGTTCCAACCCGACCGGCCAACGCTGGCGGCGAGCCAGCCAGCCATTACGGTCGGCATCCCAAACGCAGAAACAACGACATCCCCGAATGCGGGGCCACGTCGCTTGTCGATTTGCTCGATGCGCAGGTCGGTACTTACTGCCGGTATATCGCCAGCGTCTCGATACACTTTCGTCCAATTATCCCTCCGCTCTAGGCCAAAGTCTTCCAGCCAGCGCGGCAGGTCCCGAGGCCTGGCTTCCGGAGAGAGCTGCACGCCGAAGCGTGTGAGGCCGACGGAGCGGTAGCGCTCAATAGCATGCTCCAGTGGGCGTCGAACCGCGGGAGCGTCAAGGCCCCACCCTACCAGTCGGTTGAATAACAGGATGTCGAGTGTCGGCGCACACAAAAACCAGCCATCCTCAGTTCGCTGCGCGCTGCAGTTCCAGTCAGGCGGGGCGGCACGCAACAGATCCGCGCAAGCCGCGGCTTCGGTGTGCTCGATGATGCGGGCGATCTCTATCGCCGATGGCTTTGCAGCCGGCTTGGTCATGCAGCGTGAAATCGGGCTGCAAATAGTAACTTCATATGAATGATTGTCCACCTAATTGACGGCACCTACGAGCTGTTCCGCCATTTCTACGGGCAGCGCAGCTGGAACAAGGGAAAGGACAAGCCTTACGGGGCAGTCGCCGGAGTCTTGCATTCGGTGCTGGAGATGGTCGAGACCGGCGCGACTCACATCGGTGTTGCAACCGATCACGTGATCGAGTCGTTCCGCAACGATCTCTGGCCCGATTACAAAACCGGAGAAGGTATCGAGCCGAATCTGCTGGCGCAGTTCCAGCCGCTGGAGGATGCGCTGGCGGCGATGGGCGTCGCTGTGTGGGCGATGATCGAGCTTGAGGCCGACGATGGGCTCGCATCGGCGGCGCGCATCGCGGCCGAAGACGAGCGAGTCGAGAAGGTTTGCATTTGGGCCAATGACAAGGATCTCGCCCAATGTGTGCGTGGTGATCGTGTCGTGCAGATCATTCGCAAGGGAATGCAGATCAGAAATGCGGACGGCGTGCGCGCGAAGTTTGGTGTCGGGCCGGAGCTGGTCGCCGATTATCTGGCGCTGGTCGGTGACGCGCAGGATGGCTATCCGGGAATCCGGGGCGTCGGCCCGAGCACCGCCGCGTCTCTGCTCAACAAGTACGGACCAATCGAGTCGTTTCCAGCGACGGTGCTGGCCGACAATCGGGAGCACGCGCTGCTGTTCAAGAATCTGGCAACGCTGAGAACCGACGCGCCGCTGTTCGCCGACGTCGACGAGCTCGAGTGGAAAGGCCCAACGCCGTCGTTCTCCGGGTGGCCGGAGAAGATGGATGACAAACGAATTCAGGCGCGAATAGAAAAGGCGCTCGCCAGGGATGCGCGGCTATCTAAAGATTCTAACGCGCTCGGTTAGATCCATCTTTCGCCGGGATCCGATCGAGATCCTCGCCTACCACGGCTACGGCAATTCAACACGCGCGCACGTGAACGGCCGGGTGCTCGAGGTGCGCAACGTGAGCACCAGCACC
>DATFHK010000082.1:0-26176 GCA_035248505.1 Gemmatimonadaceae bacterium
CGAGATCATCGACGAGGAATTGCGGTGCCAGTGAGGTCAGCCTGGGCTGAGTAGCAGTGGAGTTCGACATTTGGAATCCTCAAGTCTGATCGCGCAACCATCGCTCGATCGTGTTGACTACGTGTGCCTGCTCGTCGGGAGCCAGCTCGTGACCCTTCTCAATGCCATGCCATTTCGCCAGACATCCGCGACAACATGTGGCGGTCGCATGCTGTGCGACGAATACAGGGTGACCCTTCCACGGCGTCTGTCTGCCATCATTCTTCGGTTCCGCGGGCGCCAGTCGCTGCGCGATGAAATCCCTGGCGTGGTTGATAACGGTTGAAAACCCCTTGTCTTCAAGGTACGCCTTCTCTTTCGCGCCGAGTCGAAAACGCTGCCGGAATTGTGAGCGCGTCAGCGCTGAGAAAACCGCGTCTAGGTCACGCACGATTGTAAGATGCTGAACGCGACACGTGAATCCAGCGTCCAATCACTGTTCGCACAAACGATTTGTCAGTCATCATCGTCGCCTGGAAGCGTTAGTGCGGGCCGCGCACAGGTTTGCCCGGCCACACACCTTCGATCGGTTCGCCTTTCCTGACCACCGACGCGCCGTTCACGATCACGTGCTCGATTCCAATCGGTGGCAGCGACGGCTCGCGATACGTAGCGCGATCGATCACGGTTGCTGCGTTGAAGATCGTGATGTCGGCGTCGGCACCCACCTCGAGTCGGCCCTTTTTCCTCATCACGGGTACACGCGGCTCGAGCAGCTGCGCAGGCATCAGCGTCATTTTGCGAATCGCTTCCATCAAAGTCAGCGCACCCGTATCGCGCACGTAATGACCCAGAACTCTGGAGTACGTACCCGCGGTCCTCGGATGCCCGGTGCCGTTCTGCCAGTACGCATCGCTGGCGATCATCGTCAGCGGACTGGTGATGGCAGCGGCAACCATCTCCTCGCTGTTGCTGTGGACGACGATCGGTCCGCCGGTCTCAGTGTAACGCGCAAAGCTTTCGCGACTCAGGCGCTCACCCGTACGCGGCCACTCGATCCTGGCGAAGCTGGCATCGTCAGCCGATTTGTACGCGTCCTGAATCGTCGCCGATTGTATCTCGGTCATTCCCGCGGTGTACGGATAGGCCTCGACAGTGATGTCGTATCCAAGCGCGCGGGTGTCGGCGATCATTTTCAGCATCACCGGCGTATCGGCGAGACTCGAGCTGTTGACGTGAACGACGTGTAACGGCGCCTTGGTCTCCATCGCCAGCGACAGCGCCTGCCTCAAGCCATCAATGCCCGGCGTGATGTGCAAATGGACCGGCGTCTTCGTCTTCGCCGCGACACCAAACAGCGCCAATAACTCCTCGCGTGTTGCCGCCGGCGTGTAGGGAAATCCAGCGCCGATGTGGACGGCGCCCTCCCTCAGTCCGATATCCATCCGCCTCGCGATGTCGTCGATCTGCGCTGGTGTCGCCACCCGGTACGCGCCGTCGCCGACTGGCATGAACCAGCCGGCATCTCCCATCACCGCCATCCTTACTTTGATGTGGCCGATGCTGACGCCGTAATTGATCAACTGGCCGCCTTCTCGCTCCGCGTACCACCCCGCGACATCGGCGGTGCCGAGCTCGAGCTCCAGCGTCGTCGTCACGCCGTCGAGCGATCGATATCGATAGACCTCGGCGGTGTGCCCGTGATCGTGCAGATCGATGAATCCAGGCGCCACGACGAGCCCACGCGCGTCGATGATGTCGTCGGCGTGAATGTCTTCGCGGGTGACGACCGCGATCTGGTGGCCCCTCAATCCGATGTTGCGTACTCCGTCAAGATTGGAAGCGGGGTCGATCACTCGTCCGCCGATTATCGCACGATCGTATGTCGTCACACTGAATGCGTGCGGAATCTGAGGCAGGAAGGACTTGCTATCTCGATTCGGTGATGCGTCGGCGTGAGGTTACTGCTCTTGGGGTCGCGAGCGAATACAACGATGGAATCCGACTTCTGATTCGCGACCAGCAACCAACGGCCGGTCGGATCGAGAGTAAAATTGCGCGGCCAGTCTCCCTCGGTGGAAATAGTCTGCTTCAGCGATAATCGGCCATTCGCTGCGACCGAGAGTGCGGCAATGCTGTTATGACCGCGATTCGAGACGTACACAGTGCGGCCCGATGGTGCGATGTGAATGTCAGCGGGATAATTCGCGCTCTTCCAGTCGGCCGGCAGCGTCGACTGTGTGTCGACCACGCTCAGTGCCCCACGCTTGGCGTCGAAGCGCAGCGACGTCACCGTCGAGTCGAGCTCGTTGGAGACGAATACGAGTGGCGCCTTCGGGTGAAACGCGATGTGCCGAGGTCCAGCGCCAGGACGCATGACGGCGTCACCACCATCCACGTGACGCAGCGATTTACCATCCGGGTCGAGACTGTACACGAACACCCGATCCGCGCCGAGGTCTGCCGCCAGCACATAGTGATCGGATGGATCGGCGACGATACAATGTGCGTGTGGCTCGCCTTGTCGATCGCTAACGGGTCCGCTGCCGGTGTGCTTTAAAACCCACGTCGCCCGCGCAACCGAGCCGTCGCGTTCAACCGGCAGTAGCGCAATGCTGCCACCGTCGTAGTTGGCGACGAGCACCACTCGTCCGCTGCGATCGACGCTCACGTAGCAAGGGCCGGCACCTTCGGATGGCTGCTCGCCGATTTTGGTCAGAGCGCCGGTGTTGGTGGCGATCGTGTAACTGCTGACAGCACCGCTCGCTTTGCCGTTGTACCCACCGACTTCGTTGACGGCGTAGAGCGTGTGTCCGCCAGGATGAATCGCGAGGAATGATGGGTTTGGTTTGGCGTCGATCGAGCCGACCAAGCGCAATTGTCCCGATCGGGTATCCATCCGCACCAGATAAATCCCGGCTGACCGTCCATCGTCGGTGTAAGTGCCGACGTAGAGAAGCTCGTCACCCAACTGCGACTCCTTGCGCAGAGAGAGCTGTTTTGCGCCACGCGCAAACCCGACGAAGCCGAGTGCGGACATGGCGAGGAACTCCCGCCTCGATTGCTTGCGAGCGTTGGTCATGGCTGCAACAAAGTGGCAGCGAACGGTCTGAACCGCCACTTTTCCCGCGCAATGCAAGGTTCATCGTGACTGCGACGACTCATTCACAGACGCACGATCTGCGGCGGGTCATCGGCCTCAGCGGCGGAATCGCGCTCATCGTCGGTATCACCATTGGCAGCGGGATCTTTCGCACGCCGCCGACCATCGCCGGGCTAGTTCCAAATTCGCTCGTTATCATGGGACTGTGGAGTGCCCTCGGCGTGATCAGCATCTGTGGAGCGCTGGCAGTCGCAGAGCTGAGTACGCTGCTGCCGCAGGCTGGTGGCGTCTACGTCTTTCTGCGCGAAGCGTACGGCGATGCGGCTGCATTCGTGTTCGGCTGGTTGTACGTGCTGGTGACGACGCCGACGGCGATTGCAACACTCGCGACGGTTTTCGCTGAATTTCTGCTCAACCTGCTCGGCGCTCCCACGAGTGGGGCGATGGTGCAGTCAATCGCAATCCTCGCGATCGTCGTTCTGACGTTCGCGAACATCCTCGGCGCGCGAGTGGGAGCCGGTGTGAGTGAAGTCACCACCCTCGTGAAGGTGATTGCGCTGGCCGCGATCATACTCGGCGCGTTGCTGCTGGGCAGAGGCAGTATCGCTCATCTCACCGACGGCGGCACCGTGCAAGGCAGTGGATTGGCGCGCGCGGTTGCGTCGGTAATCTGGACGTACGACGGCTGGATCGCCGTCAGCATGATCGCCGGCGAAGTCGTTGCGCCGGAGCGGTTGATGAAGCGCATCATCGTCATCGGCATGCTGGTGATCGTCACCCTCTACATCGGGGCCAATCTCGCTTATCTCTACATGATGCCGGTGAGTGTGATGGCGCACCAAAAGGAAGCAATCGCGCGGACCGTGATGACGGGAATCGCCGGCCCCGCGGCTGGCGTCGCCATCATGCTGGCGATCATGACCAGTGTGTTCGGCGCGCTCAACGGCAATTTGCTGGCGAAGCCGCGGGTGGCCTACGCGATGGCGCGCGACGGATTGATTTTTCCGCTGCTCGGCAGGACGCATCGGCGCTGGGCGACGCCCTGGGCAGCGCTTCTGATCGTTGGAGTGGTTGCGATCATCATGGTGCTCGTGCTCAAGGATTTCGACACGCTCACCACATATTTCGTGGTCGTAGAGTGGGCAGCACTGATTTTTGCGGTGGCTGCGGTGTTCGTGTTGCGTCGGAGGATGCCGAACGCGCCGAGGCCATTTCGCACGCCCGGATATCCACTGGTGCCGGCCTTGTTCGTGGCGGGTACAGTTGTGGGTTTATCCGCGATCGTGTGGGGACAGATTCAGGTTGGCAACTACTCGCCGCTGTACGGTCTGGCCATAGCCGCGGCGGGATTTCCCATTTACCACGTTTGGCAACGACTGAAGAGGATGCGATGAGACACGCCGTTGTGACGGACAAGGCGCCGAAACCGTTGGGTCCCTACTCGCAGGGAGTGAGCGATGGTGAGCTGATTTTCGTCTCCGGGCAGGGCGCGACCAATCCGCAGACGGGCAAGAAGGAGCTCGGCGACGTGCGTACCGAAACCAGGCGCACCTTCGAGAATTTGCGCGCGATACTGCACGCTGCCGGATCGTCGATGGACCACGTGATGAAGTGCAATGTCTACCTGCGCGACATCAACGACTTCTCGGCGATGAACGAAGTGTACGAGACGTTCTTCGCGCCGCCGTTTCCCGCGCGCACGACGATTCAGGCGGGCGCGCTACCGGGTGGCATCGCCGTCGAGATCGAGTGCATCGCGAGGAAAGCAACCTAGTGGAAGCGATCGATCTCGATACGCCTGCGCTCTACGTCGATCTCGACGCAATGGAGCGCAACATCAGGACGATGCAGGAGCAATGTCGGTCGTGGGGCGTCAACCTGCGTCCGCATGTGAAGACCCACAAGATTCCCGAGATTGCACGGATGCAGCTCGATGCCGGTGCAATCGGGATCACGGTTGCCAAGGTCGGAGAGGCGGAGGTGCTGCCTGGCGACGATGTGCTGATAGCCTATCCCTTGGTGAAAGCGAAGCTCGCGCGGTTGAAGCAGCTGACGAAAAAACGGCAGGTGAAAATCGCCGTCGATTCCGTAGCGATCGCACGCGACATCGAGGGAATCGACACGTTGGTCGAGATCGATGTCGGCATAGGTCGGACTGGTGCGCAGAGTCCTGAGCAAGCGGTCGAAATCGCGAAGGCGTGCTCGAATTTTCAGGGCATCTTCTACTGGCCCAACTGGCTCGACGACGCCGGATTCCGCGCAGCCTGCAGCAAAATCGACGACGTCATCGGCGCGCTGTCAGCCGCTGGATTCGAGACGAAGATCGTCTCTGGCGGCTCGACTCCTGGCGCGGATAAAACACCGCTCATCCCGCAGACGACGGAGATTCGTCCTGGCACTTACGTCTTCCACGATGCGAGCAGTCTCGAGAATAACCTCTGTAGCGAGGAAGATTGTGCACTGCGAGTTCTCACCACCGTCGTCAGCACGTCGGTGCCGGGCCAGTGCGTGATCGACGCCGGCTCGAAAACCCTGTCAAGCGATCAGACCGTGGGCTCCGGTACGTACGGCCATTTCATCGATCGCGATTGGACACCGCGCAAGCTGAACGAGGAGCACGGATATGTGGAGATCAGCGAACCGGCGCGTGTGGGCGAGAAAGTGTGGCTGGTGCCGAGCCACGTTTGCCCGACCGTCAATCTGCACGACGAAGTTTGGTACGGAAGAGAAGGTAAAGTGGAAGGAAGCTGGAAAGTCGCCGCGCGCGGGAAGGTGCGTTAGATCGCACGACGTCTAACGCGGCAGCCGCGCGCGCAGCCAGCGAATCTGTCCGCGATGATTGATCTCGTCTTCCGCGACGTGAAACCAGGCCCAGTGCGCGTTGATCCTCTGCGCCTGAATTACTGACGCTTCGAGCCACGCGTCGTCGCGCTCGGCGAGACCCTTCAACGTTTGCTCGCGCACCGCGCTCAACTCGCCGAGATAATGCTCGAGTGGATGACCTCGTAGCGCGCGTCTGCCCTCGGCGCCGAGCTTCAGCGCTGCTGCCAACTGGTCGTTCTCCTGCGCGGTGAGCAAGCGATCCTCGAACGTCAGAACCTGATACGAGCGCTCGACCGCGGTAATGTGCGCGAGCAGCGCGCCGATCGAATTGCTTTCAGCGTCGAACAGATGATCAAGCTGCGCTACAGTCAGGCCGTCGACCGCCGCAAGTGTGGTCGATCGTGCGTACATCAGCATGCCGACGAGTCGGCCGATCGTCGGCGAATAGCCCGCGATCGGTTCGATTCGAATTGGCGATGGCATCTGCATGCTAGTTCCGCGCGACCGCGATACGCATATAAGGCACGCGATCGACCTTTGCCTTACCATCGGCAAAGCGAGCGTTCCAGTCAGCCATTCCGGAATCCTCGCGCACGATGAATCCGACGGAGCGCAGATCCGCGGCCATCTCCTCGGGTGTCCATGCGCTGATTTGCGGTTCGCCGATAAATCGGAGAATCAGGCGAGCAACGAACCGCCGGTGGGCGGTGTGGTAATTAACGATCAGCGTCGAACCTGGTGCACTCCTGCCGGCGATACTCTCGAGGGTGGTGTGCATTGCAGCGCGGGTGAGGTACATGACGACCCCTTCCCAGATCCAGCATGAGGGTAGAGAACGATCGTGTCCGGCCCGATCGAGCGCGGTATCCAGTGACTCGTTCTCGAAATTGACCGGGACAAAATGAAGGGTTCCCTTTGGCGATGGCAATTCGGAGAGATGTGCCCGCTTCGAGCCCTGCGTCGCAGGGTGATCGACTTCGAAAACGTCAACGCCTGTAAGCTCGGGCATTCGCCAGGCGCGTCCGTCGTAGCCGGCGCCGAGGATGACGAGTTGTTTCGCACCGGCTTTGATTGCATCGCGGACCGCGGCATCGATGGCCACGGTGCGAAGCGCAATCGTGTCAGCCATTGTGCGCGCCATCTCGAGTCCAATGCTGCGCTTTGCCGCCCGGGCGGCCAGCTCGACTCTGGCGACGCTGCGCTTTCCTTTTTCGCTGAGAAATACGCGCGCGGTCGGATCGTGAAAATCCGCGACGTGCGACAAGCCGGTGTCGGCCATCGCTCGGCCGTGGGCGACGAAGTGCGCGGTCCGGCTCGGACGCTCAGCCTTCACGATCGGATCGGATTAAAGCTGTTCCGCAGATCTGGTGCGTTCCGGTTTCCTGAATTGTACTGCGGCCGCGGCATCGAGGGTCTGGCGCTCCATGCGCTCGAGCAATTCCTGGACAGTGACGGGGTGCTTCGCTTCGTACCGTTGCGCCATCAGCATCGTACCCGCCGCGGTAATTCCGCCGAACGCTGCTGAGAACACCAGGTCGTCGAAGACGAGGCTCCACGGCACCAACGATCCGCCCGTGACCAGATTCATCGTCTGAAGAAACGCAGGAACGAACAAGCCGGCGAGAATCGCTCCACCAACGCCGAAGCGAATCCAGCTGATTTCGCGCAGGCGCTTGCCGCGATAGGCGAGGGTTATGAACCCGAAGAACGCTGCCCCGGCAAGTGCTCCGATAAAAGCGATTCGCACGCCCATGCCGAGGCCGTCGAGTATGGCATTCCCCAATGGAACCTTCTGGACGAACCGCATCGTGGTCGCGATCGCGGATCCAATCGCGCCCCAGCCGACGCCCCATACGACTGCGTTCCGCAACGCGGCGCGCAGCCGCATGAATCGACTTCCGTCAGACATATTTCCCGCCGAGCTCCCTGAGTCCGCACGAATCTACTTTGCGCCATAAAGTAGAGTGTGACGGCCCCGGTTTCAAGGCCTCACTTGCCGGACGTGTTCAGCGTGACTGCCGAGCGAATGAGATCCTTGAATGCCGACTCGTTGATTTTTTCTCCCTCGTGAAAATCGATCGCGCGTCGCGTGCCGCCGCCGAGGCTGGAATTGAAGAGGCCCGAAGGATCGGGGAGTGCGGCAACACGCGCGAAGGTCGTCTTGACTGCATTCTTGTAGCTCTCGCCCGTGCAGATGATCCCGTGGTGCGACCAGACCGGATTCTCCCACTTCCACTCTTCTACGACATCAGGGTCCGCTTGCTTGATCAAGGCGCGGATCTGCGCGAGCGTCCTGCCTCTCCAGTCGGGCAGTTCCTTGATTCTGGCATCGATCATTTGCGATGCAGATTTGTGCTTCGACGCTGCGGGTTTCGTCTTCATCTGCTTTTTCATTGTATGCCTCGGTTCATGCGTCGCCTGACTGCATACGGCAGCGCGAATAAATACAGTCCGCTGAACAAAAGCAGGAAGAGTGGTACCAGCGGCGAGTACGTGATCAAGCCGGGAGGCTGTTTTCCTTTGCCGACGCCGAGCGCGATGAAATTCGCGATCACGGTCAGGGTGAAAAGAATCGACATCCAGCGGTGGAACTGCCGAATCCATTTGCTCCAGTTCAATGGGCCTCCTGGAATGATCGGTGAGGTGCTTACCACTTCGGCGACGCGATTCCGAATTCCTTCGCGTATTCCTTGTTCAGTCGCTGCCAGCCCTCGAACTTCGCGGCGTCGGGACCGACGATGCGTCCAATCGGCGATCCGCCAAGCAGGTGATCGAGCACGTCGAGCGCGATGTGCCAACCGGCTGCGCCCATCGAGATGAAGCGCCGATCGATGTTGGTCCACAGCGTGAGACGCGTGCCCGCACCAAGCGGCTCGAGCTGCCAACGCATATTGAAGTCGCCCCAGTTGTACTCGAGCAGTTTGGGAACATCGGCGCGCGTGACTTTGGCGTCAGTGATGTGCGGCGACGGAGCTCCAACCGTGGTGAGCTTCACCGTGTTCCCAGCGCGCCCAAGGTTTCCGTCCGCATCGAACGGAGCCCACTCGTGCAACTGCGCGGGATCGGTCAGCGCCTGCCAAACCTTGTCTGGCGAGTGACGCATTTCTCTGACGAGAACGAGGGTCCACTTGTCGCCGTCTTTTTGCACCTGCGCATTGGGCGGACCGGGTACATACTGCTCGCGTGCGATCATCATTGTCTTCTCCCTGGTTTTTTCTTTTTGGGTGTTGGCGGATGGATGCGGTCGAGGTGTCGCTCGAGTGCGTCGACGTGCGTCGACCACAGCTCGCGGAACGGCGCCAGCCAGGCATCGACTTCCTTGAGCGGCTGCGGCTTCAACCGATAGACGCGCCGCTGTGCATCGATCGTTGCCTCGACAAAACCGGCTTCGCGCAGCACCCGCAGGTGCTTCGAGACCGTCGGCTGCGGCATGCCAAGGCGCCGCTCGATCTCTCCAACGCTCTGTTCAGAAGAAATCAGCAGGCCCAGTATGGCGCGGCGGTTCGGCTCGGCGATAATCTCGAAGACGTTACCCACGATTCCCAATATACCGTTAGGCGTATATACGTGTCAAGGAATATAAAGAGTGGCCTGATAAGGCTGGCCGAGCTTTGGTGGTTCACTCTCCCGCTTCTGGCTGCCACTGCCTGTGCGACCGGCAAGCCGCCGAGCGCCGCGCCGCCCGCGCCGATGGCATCGACCGCTGAAAAACCGCGAGTCGTGGTTACAACCGACCCGGAGCTCGACGACTCCAACTCGCTGATCCGATATCTCCTTTACAGCACCGACTTCCGCACCGAAGGGATTATCTACGCCAGCAGCCAGTTCCACTGGAAAGGCGACGGCACCGGCAGGAAGTGGTTCGTGCCCGGCCGGGAGTACACGCGCTTTGGATTGAATCTCTGTCCGTGTGAATCGTGGCGGTGGAAACCGGGCGAGCGATTCATCGATGACGACGTCGACATCTACGAGCGGGTCTATCCGAATCTGCGCGTCCATCGCGGGGACTACCCGACGCCGACAGCCCTGCGATCGAAGATCAGATGGGGCAACGTTGACTTCGACGGCGACATCTCGAAGGACACGCCAGGCTCCAATCTCATTCGCGATCTTTTGCTCGACGAGAATCCGGAACCGATTTATCTGCTGGCGTGGGGCGGAGCGAGCACCATCGCGCGAGCGCTGAAGTCCATTCAGGAACGCTACGAAGGCACGGCCGATTGGCCGTCGCTGCGTGCGCGAATCTCACGCAAAGCAATTCTCTCATTGTCCGGCGATCAGGACGACACCTACGCGAACTACATTCGTCCGAACTGGCCGGACATCCGCAGTCTAGCCGCAGGCGACGGCGGAGTCGGTGTCGGCTATGGTGCTTTCGTTTTCGCGTCGGCGGAAAACGCGCCCTACTTCAGCGTCGACTGGACGCGCAGAAATGTTTCGTCGCAGGGCCCGTTCGGCGAACATTACCGCGTCTGGGGCGATGGAAAGCAGATGGTGCCCGGCGATCGCTTCGACTATTTCGGCATCGCAGGTCAAACCGCCGCCGAGCTGCGCGCGAAGGGGTACGTGGTGTGGCTGCCGCCGCGGCCGAAGGGGGAATTCCTCGGCGAGGGTGACACGTTCACATTCTTCAATCTCATTGACAATGGGCTTGGCGCGTATCGCGACGACACGCCTGGCGGATGGGCTGGCCACGTTGTGCTGAATCGGGCGTTGCGTGACACGACGCGTGGGCGACCGGCCCGGGCGCCATCGTTCGAGGAGTTCATGCGCAATCTCGAGCGCATTGGTCCCGAAGGGCCGGCGACGCGTGCACCATCGCCGACGCCGAATTTCACGCCGGCAGCGCAGAACGGATTTGCAGCGCGCATGAAGTGGTCGGTGACGCCGAGGTACGCGGACGCCAACCACGAACCGAGAGTGGCGATCAAGGGGAGTGCGCGCATCACTGCGCGTCCGGGCGAGACCGTGCGCTTCGAAGGTGCGGTGTCGGATCCGGATGGCAACGCGGTGGCGGTGCGCTGGTGGCGTTGGAAGGACGTCGACACATATACCGGCGACATCACACTCTCGAATCCGACGTCGCTGATTACGCATCTGCGAGTGCCGGACGATGCACAATCTGGTCAGACAATCCAGCTGGTCCTGGAGGCGACCGACAACGGAGCGCCGCCACTCACGCGCTATCAGCGCGTGGTGGTCGTTGTTGGTCAGTAACCGAACGTGGTTTCGGTCTAGCGGATCACGACGACGGGAAGTGCCGGCCGCAAATCAGTGCGCAAATTCCTGACGCCGCCATCGATATAGATCTCGACCAAGGGCTCCGATGCCGTTCGGGTCTCGATGCGCGGGGGTTGTACGCGTGACCACGTGCTTGGTTGCTGTTGCGCGGTGCCGTGCATACGAACGGCGGTGATTACGTGCCCGCCACCGGGATGGTTTAGCAGCTGCGGCGCGCGCTTGCGGGTTCGTTCGATCCAGTTGGGCACGGCTGCTGCGCGTGGAACGACGAAGAGATCGACGGCGAGAGAATCGGCGGGCTGATTCAGGATTTCGTACGCAGCGAAGGAATCGATCCACGGCGCCGACTCGCGCCTGATCGGGAATGCGAAGGCCTGTGTCTCGCCTGCAGTACGTCGCAAACCGATTCCGAACGGACTATGGCCGCTCGTGCGCCACGCTGCGGCCTGCCGAAACTGCTCGGCGGATGCGGCGTGTTCCGGAGTAACCGATAGCGTGCTGTCGAGCCACATCAATTCGAGGTACGCGTTGTCGAAAAATGCTGCGACTGAAGTCGTGCCTTCTCCATCGTGTCGTTGTGGGCGTGTGATGTGAAATCCGGCAGACTCCAGGGCGGCAATCTCTTTAGCGCCCCCGGGCTGCACGACGATGTACACGTGGTCGAGCTCCACGCGCGGCGTTTGCGCCGTGGCGTTCGCCAGCACCACGAGGCTGGTGAGGCACGCCTTCGCTAGCACGGCACTCGATCACCAACCAGCGTGCTACGCGAGAACGCAGCGCCCCAGATTTTTTGTTCCGTCACCCGCGGGACCAGAACCGTGGTGGTCCAGCCGAACCCAGTCGACCGTCCAGTGCCGAGGCACTTCCGCGTTTCCTCGAAGTGAACGTTCACGCGCGCCGTGTCATTCTGGATGACGAGCGGACCCAGCGTCAGTGTTCGCACCAGTGTATCGGCCGGCATGACCTGGCGCGCGCGCAATAGAGTGCGCAGCTGGGTTCTGATCAACTCTTCTTCCGGGTCGTCGGGCAACTGTAGGCGCCAAGGCTGCGCAGTTGGGTCGGAAGCGCTCGCAACTATCTGGGGGCTGAGCGCGCTCACAGTATACCGAAGAACTTGCTGCCAGGCAGTCGAATCCGAAGCGAACGCCGCCAACGCCTTGTCGGTTGAATCCTGCGAGGAGACTTTGTCAGCGCCGAGCAGAAAAAGAGTCGCGAGTATTGAAATGCCGAAGCTGCGTCGATTCATAACGTCACGACGACGGAAAGAACGCTGGCAGCGGCAAGTCTCAATCTCATGAGTTACTCCGTCCGGTCGAAATGACAAAGCCCGTGCTCGCCGGAGCACGGGCTGATCGCCACTAAAGAATACTAAGCAGTGCGGGACTTGTAGCAACCCCAGGGTCGCACTGTATCATCGGCGGCTCAGTTAGGATGGAGAAGAATGACAGATCATGAAGTGGTGATTGCGGGCGGTGGTCCGACCGGATTGATGTTGGGAGCAGAACTGACGCTGGCGGGAGTTGACGTTGCCGTCGTCGAACGACGCGCGAATCAGGAGCTGGCCGGTTCGCGCGCGGGCGGACTGCACTCGCGCACGATCGAAGTCTTCGACATGCGCGGCATTGCCGACCGTTTCCTGTCGCAGGGCCAGACGGCGCAGATCGTCGGGTTCAACCTTGTTCGCCTCGACATGAGCGACTTTCCTTCGCGTCATCCGTACGGGCTGGCGCTGTTTCAGAACCGCATCGAGATGATTCTCGCGGACTGGGTCGCGGAACTCCGCGTGCGCATTTACCGCGAGCGGGAGGTGACGGGTTTCACTCAGGATGACACAGGTGTCGACGTCGCTGTCTCCGACGGGAATTCCATGCGCGCCCAATATCTCGTTGGTTGTGATGGAGCACGCAGCATTGTGCGGAAAACGGCGGCCATCGATTTCCCAGGCTCAGACGCGACGACGAGCTGGATGATTGCCGAGGTGGAGACGAAGGAGGAGCCGGCGTTTGGGTTACGTCAGGACGCGCGTGGGCTAACGCATGCGATCGGCAAGGGCGACCGCGGCCATGCTCGCATGGTATTGGTCGATCGCGAAGTTAATTCCGACGAACCAACGCTCGCCGATCTCAGTGAAGCACTGACCGAGATTTACGGAACCGATTTCGGTGTCCACGATCCGATCTGGCTCTCACGATTCACCGACATGACGCGCCAGGCTGCGACGTATCGAAAAGGACGCGTGCTCCTCGCCGGCGACGCCGCGCACGTACATCCGCCGATTGGCGGTCAGGGTCTCAACATCGGCGTGCAGGACGCGGTGAATCTCGGGTGGAAGCTGGCGCAGGTGGTGAAGGGGATATCACCGGAGACTCTGCTCGATACTTATCAAGCGGAGCGCCATCCTGTCGCTGCGCGCGTGTTGAAGAACACAATGGCGCAATCGGCGCTGCGACGTCCCGACGACCATACCAAAGCGCTCGGCGATTTCATTGCTGAGTTTCTCAGCGTAGACGAGCTGAGAAAGAGGATGGCGGGAGAGATGTCCGGCCTCGCTGTTCATTACGGTCTCGGCGAAGGACATCCTCTGCTCGGTCGTCGCATGCCCGACCTCGAGGTGGCGACCGAAAGTGCTCGGGTGCGCGTGTACTCGTTGCTGCACGACCCTCGCGCGTTGCTCCTAAATCTCGGCGAGCGTGGCGGCATCGACATCACGCCCTGGTCAGATCGCGTTCAATTGATCGAGGCGCAGTATGATGGCCCCTGGGAGCTTCCAGTGCTCGGTGTCGTAACTGCTCCCAGCGCGGTGTTGATACGACCGGACGGTTACGCAGCGTGGGTGGGAGAGGGAACGGAGGCGGGAATGGTCGACGCGCTAACTACCTGGTTCGGATCGCCGACGAAATAACCCCCGCGAGCAACCCGGTCCGGCTTAATCGTGAAGCAAGAAAGTGTGCAAGCCAGCTCCGGCAAGCGCTACGACTAATCCGAGCAGAATGCGCGACGGCCAGCTCCGAGCGCGGGCACCGGGAATCATCGGCTGCAAAACGGGGATGAGAAAGAGAAACGCGGCCAACGATATCGACATCGTGTTCGGCCAGTGCAGTCTGCGTGCAAGGAATCCGACTAGGAACGAAATGATCATGGCTATGATCGCCATGACCGATACGCGCAAAAGGTAGGAGCGGGTTGGATACGTCGTGTGCGGGCTCGTCATTGCCGAACAAGAACCTGCTTGCAATCGACGCGCTGAGCAACGACTTGGGCGCGGGGCCAGTTCGTTTTGCCGGGTGGGACTGCGTCGCTCCTTGCTTCAGCCCAGCCCCGGAACTGCGTGCCGCTCCGAACCAGAAAGAGAGATGTCGGGGTGAAACCATTGCTCCAAACAACACGCACGGTGTTGCCTACAATATTCCAACGCGGAGTGCCACGCATTGAGTGTCCAGCTGGAAAAGAAATGTCGGGCTTCACGACGCGTCCGCCGCGCTCTGCATGACTGGTGTCGAGCTCGATCCAGGGGGGTATGTCGTGGAAGCCTTTGTCCCCCTTCAGCGGTCGGTTCCACTCGCTGACAGTTAGCTTGTAGCAGCCGCCCACTTCCGGATACTTCGGCTGCTGCCCTCCTGCCCGGCTATGCGGAAAGGCTGCGAGAAACGATGCAAGGATAAAACGGTTCATCGCTGGGATGTGTGGCCCTTCCCTTTGTTTGAGTCAAGTGCCGTCCGGGAGTCGAACCCGGCAGAGGCTCCGGCGCCCCGTTACTTCGTGGGAGTCGAACCCACTGCGCCGGCCTTCCTCTGGCGAACCGCCGCCACGGCGAAAGAAAGCTAAGAAACGCTGGTCAGCTCGTCATGAACCAGGAAAATCCCCAAAAACAATCACCAGACTACAAAACAACGTGAACTTTAGCACGACCGGACTGAACGAGTTCCTGGCGTTCACATCTCTCTAGCGGTCGGCCGCGAGAATAGTACTCACAGGCCGGCGGTAATTGGTGACGGTTTGAATCCCCAGAAGGTGAGATAAACTCCCAGCGAGAACTCCCATACTGCGATCGGGAGCGCGGCGAGCGCAGCGGTAGGACTGACCGATCCGGTGAATCCGGCGAAATTGGAGAACCACCACCCGACCAGCAGGGCCGCGCCGATAAATCCAAGCACGGGCAGCCAGCGCGGCACCAATCGCGACTGGTACAACAGCGAGCCGAGCAAAACGGCATTGATCGCAGGGACAAAACTCTGGGCGAAAAAGAAAGTCCACTGATACTGCGCGGCGAATGCCTGACCTGTTGCCAATGCAGCGGTTCCCACGCCGGCCTGTCGCAATGTGACGATCGACATCAGGCTGACGATGCCCACGTAGATCGTGCAGCCCTCCAGAGTGCGCGAGGCGACGAACCCTACCGCGCGTGCTTCGCCCTGTCGCTTGAGCACCGGATACAAGGCGACGGCCGTTCCGATGCCGGAGAGCGCAACAATCATCTCGAGCAGAACGCCGACGATGACTGGAGTGTCGGGACCTGGGCCGACGACAAAATTCGGAGCGCGCACCGACTTGTACAGCGCCAACGTGGGAATCGAAACGAAGGTGAGCAGGTAGAAAATGCCACCGGCCAACGAGTACTTCCGCAGTGATGTCACGTCATTGCTCCCGCAGTGCGTCAGTTAGTCAGGCCGCGGAAAGAACAGCTCATTGCCGTCAGGATCGTCGACCTGTAGCGTGTCATAGCCCCACCACGTTTCCTTCGTCGGCACGGAGCGCTCGGCGAACTCTCGGCGCAGATCTCCGAGTGCCTCCGACGTCAGCTCGATAAAGAGTCGTCCTCTGTCGCGACGAGTCGCATCTTCGCAGAGGATGATCTCGCACTCTCCGTGATTGACCTGGCAGACGGTCCCCGCGCCGTCGCCCGAGTGCCAACCCTTTTCGAAGCCGAGCATCTCGACATAGAATCGCGCAGCGAGATTCACATCGGCAACGAAGAATACGGGACGCGTGTACCAGCGGTGAACGGTCTGCGATTGCGAGCTGCTCTCCGTCATACTGCCTCCTGATCTGCCGTACGCGCGCAACGATTTTACTCCGGAACGTGCACGCGCTCCTTAATGTGCTTCAGATTCGCCACGATCGTAAACGTCATCACCACCAGGAGCGACCACGAGCTCCATTTGCCGACGTGGACCGACGTCCACGCGCCAAGTTGATCCGGGTATCTCCAAATCCCGAAGAACGTGGTGATGTTCTCGGCGAGCCATATGAAGAACCCGATCAGGAGAAACGCGAGTAGTAGCGGCATTGTACGGTCACGATCGAGCGGACGGAAGACCACCGTCGTGCGAGCATACAACCCCAGCGCCAGCGCCGCGAGGTACCATCGCAAATCGGGGATGTAGTGATGCGTGAAGAAATTCGCGTAGATCAAAATCGCCACCAGTCCCGCCATCCAGTAGGGCGGATGATGTCGGATCCGCAAATCGAAGAGGCGCCACGACTGAATGATGTAGCTGCCGACCGCAGCGTACATGAACCCGGAGAAAAGCGGTACCCCGAATAACTTGGTGTACGCGAAATCGGGATAACTCCACGATCGCACCGCTCCCGACGTCTTGAACAACTCCAGGCAGAAGCCGATGATGTGAAAAAGGGTGATCGCCTTCAGCTCGTCCCACGTTTCCAGTTTTGCCACGACCATCCACGCCTGGATGGCCAAGGCGATGATCAGCAGGAGATCATAGCGCGGAACGCCGAGCAGCCCAGCGCGCGGCAATGTGAACACGGCGAGGAAGAACAGTCCCGCGAACAGACACGCGCGCGCTTCCTTGATGCCGAACCACAGGAACTCGACCAGCGCCCTTCGCACGCCGGAAAGGCGCGGGCGCGGTTTGGGATCGAGCAGGTATGCGTCGAGGGAGAAGGATCGCTGAGTCGACAGAGACGCGTTCACTATACTCAGACGAATCGCGGCGATGAGCGGCACGGTCGGTGCGGCTCAAAACGAACATTCTGAGGAGGCTTCGCGTGCCCAAACTGAGTCTGCGTATCTCGATGTCGCTCGACGGCTACACGTCCGGGCCCAATCAGTCCGTGAAGGAACCGCTCGGTGTCGGCGGCGAATCGCTGCACGACTGGGTCGTCGCGCTCCGCGTCTGGAGGGAGGCGCACGGACAAACCGGCGGCGAGGATAACGAGAGCACGCGAGTGTTCCAGTCGGAGGTAGCGAACATCGGCGCAACGATCATGGGGCGCAACATGTTCGGCGGTCATCCCGGCGGATGGGACACTGGGAAACCGTGGCAAGGTTGGTGGGGCAAAAAGCCGCCGTTCCATCACCCGGTTTTCGTAGTCACGCATCACCAGCGCGCGCCGCTGACGATGGAAGGCGGCACAACCTTTTACTTCGTGACCGATGGAATCAAGTCCGCGCTCGAGCAGGCGCGTCGCGCAGCGGGAAGCAAGGACATTGCGCTCGCCGGCGGTGCCACCATCTGTCAGCAGTATCTCAATGCCGGCTTCGTCGACGAGATGTTCATTCATCAAGTACCCATTCTCCTCGGCGGCGGCGAACGGCTCTTCGAGGGAGTGGGCGATCTGCACGGGCTGGAGCTTGTCGAGACCATCGCTACGCCCAACGTGACGCATTTCAAATTTCTGAAACGCTGACACCACCGGCGCGCGTCAGGCGATGGGCTGCAGAATCATCCGGCCGTAGGCGACGAACGCCATCACGAGTCCCAGCACGGCGCTCATGATGATCGGCGTAATCTCGTGATACTGCACGTGCACGAAGATGAAGACGAGGCTCTCGACGGCGAGGATGACCGCCGCCACGACCGTCAGTTGCGGATGCCAACGCAAAGCGGCGGGTACGATCAGTCCGACGACGCAGACGAGCTCAAGGATGCCCAGTGCGGTCCACCATGTGCGCGGCAGCGCACCGAAGGAAGGAACATCGGCGCTCACTTTGTCGAACATGAAAACTTTCATCACGCCCGACGCCGTGTAGAGAAGCGCGGCGAGGATCTGCAGAACCCACAACAGGGCGTTCATGATGAGGGGGAATCCTCGCGTCGCTGGACAGGTCCCTCGGTGAACGGCGGATCGTTGGTGGACGTTGTCGGCATCGCGGCCTCCTCTGATTAGCGCTCGTTTCCCTGCAGATGTAAAAGCTACACTTTCCTAGCCGCGTTGCTCGGCCGTCTACCTTCGCGCCTCGTACTGCATCGCCACCGCGCCTGAGCGGAATTCCTGTTTGTTCACGAGCTTGAGATCGACGAGCTTCGATATCCCCGCGAATAGTGTGGGACCATGACCGGCGATTCTCGGGTGCACCACGACGTCGTATTCGTCAATCAATCCGAGCTCGGCCAATGCGAGCGGTAGTGTCACGCCGCCGGTGAGCAGTCTCTTGCCCGGCTGCGACTTGAGCTTCTGCACGGCCGTCGCCAGATCGCCACGCAGTAACTCTGCGTTCCAATCGACTGAGTCGAGAGTGCGCGACACCACATACTTCTTCATGACGTCGATCTTCCGGGCGAACGCGTTCATCCAATCAGGTCTGGCTCCCGGGGGCGCAGGTTCGCGCCAGGCTTCCTCCATCATTTCGTAGGTCACGCGGCCGAAAAGAAGCGCATCAGCCTGCTCGAAGTTCTCGATGGCGTGTTGATGCAAGTCTTCATCGGGAACCCCCACCCGGTGGTCGCAGCAGCCGTCCAGGGTGACGTTGATTGAATATCGAAGCGGTCGCATTAGGTCAGACTCACAGTGCCTCGACGCGGACCGCTGTGCCGTAGCACAGTACTTCCGTCACGCCTTTCATCATCTCGTTTGCATCGTAACGGATGCCGATGACTGCGTCGGCTCCCGCCTTGTGTGCCTGGACCAGCATGGTATCGAAAGCTTGCTGCCGCGTTCGTTCAGCGAGTCCCGTGAAGAGCGAGATGTTGCCGCCAATGATCGTCTGCAAGCGTGCGCCGACGGTGCCGAAAACGGATCTCGACCGGACGACGACGCCGCGCACGACGCCGAGGTTGTCAACGATTCGGAATCCGGGCACCTCAAAGCCGGTCGTTGTCATGTTGGAGGGAATGTCTGCTGTTTGCGAATGGATGATGGAGGGCATGGTCAGATCACGTGGTAAGAGATCATGTAATTACGCCTTTCGCACGGGATAGCGCAGGTGCGTAACGCCGACGCCCGCCGTCACGCTGGGATTGTCGAGGAATGCCGGGGTGGCCGCAAGGTGGTCGACGAGTCGAATGGTCGCGGCCATGCAGCGGGAATTTCGTGCGTAACGACAAATGCCGGTCCCCAGGAGTGGTTTCCGTTCCAGCCCTGGGCCTTGTCGAACGTGCGTCGCCCTGTGAGCACTGCACCAAGCTCCGCCCACATCCTGCGAAGGTGCTCTGCGCTCGCCGGCGACACCTTGAACGTCATCGGGTCTGAGCCGCCGGTTTTGAACTCTACGTTTCCCGAGTTGAAGTACCAGTCGAAGACTTCATCGACGCCATCGTTGGGGTCGGCAACGAACCCGTCGAGTGACATCGACATGAGCGCGATAACCTTTGACTTGTTGGATTTCACCTTGTCCCCTCCTGCTATCTCGTTGGATTCTACTACCAGCGCGACGAATCGGATTGGCGAAAATCGACAATTTGCGGGCAGATCTGCGTCTCTGAGATCACGAATTCGGCAGTGCAGAATCCGTCCAACGTTTTCCCTGTTGCGCGTGTCAGACATTCGATTGTCGGACAGTGGACGCACCAGTTCAAACAAAATGACACACAACCTTGCGACTATTGCGTTGCTCGCAGCAGCGACGGTGACCTCGTCGTTGCGAGCTCAGACCGATCGTCCTGCGCCGACGGGCCCTTACGCAGTCGGCAGGCAGAACCTGGTCTGGATCGACACCACGCGGCGCGATCCGACAGATACTGCGCGCTGGAGAGAGATTAGCGCCACGGTCTGGTACCCTGCCAATGGGCAGAAACGCGCGGGCGACGAGCCGCCGCTGCCGGCCGCATGGGAGACTCTCCGTCTCCAAACCCTCCAGACAAAGCTCGGCGCCGATATCGCGAGCGCAATGAAAGACTTCGCTGTCGACGCGCGCACCAACGCGCCCTTGCTTGCCGGCACCGAGCGCTTTCCTGTTCTTCTTTTTACTCCCGGCTTGAGCTGGCTGGCGACTGACTACAGCGTGCTGCTCGAGGATCTCGCCAGTCATGGTTACATCGTCGTCGGATTCTCTCCGGTCGGATTCTCTGATCCGGTGATGTTTCCCGACGGGCGCGTCGTCAAACGATCTCTGGGCAACGGTGCCAGCATTGCAACCGACCAGTCCTACATCGACGACGACGCTGGCTTTGTTCTCGACAAAATCCGCGACCTCGCTCGACACGGATTTCTCCGTGATCGCATCGACCTCGGCAGAATCGGGGCATTCGGGCACTCCATAGGTGGAGTCGTCTCGCTCGCACTCGCCGCCCGCGACACCACGGTGCGCGCGGCGATCAACATCGACGGTGACGTCATGGGCGATGCGCGCGAAATTCGACCGCATCAACCCATTCTACTCGTCAGCTCTGACATGCCGAATGTAGATGAAGCGCCTTCGGATTGGTCGTCCAAACGGGCGGAGCTCACGCGTCAGGGACTCGAGAGAAGCGAGAATCGTCGCACCGGTGAGTGGGCGAATCTCTCCAGTCAATCGGCAGCGGCGCATCGCGTGCGCATAATGGGGACGCAGCATCTCAATTTCACCGATGCCTCACTGGCCGCCGCTCGCACTGCATCGCGCGAAGTGCGCTGGATGAAGTTCGGCTCCATCGACGCCCAGCGTTCGCTGGCGATTACGAGCCAGCTCGTACGATCGTTCTTCGATCAGGTATTCGGGCGCGCGGGCGCCGATGATCTCTTCACATCACCCGAGCGACATTTCGCCGAGGTGAGAGTCGAATGAGGTCGCGGCGTACCGACCTACTTCTTCGACCAGAGCAGCAGTACGCCACAACTGTCTGACAGTCGGCGATATTCGCCGGGCGCACTGCTCATCGTGTAGTACTCAATGCCCGCCAGATCGCCGGGTCGAATCGCGTCCAGATCGTCCCTGTACTGCGAGCCATCGAGATAGATGTCGACGCCGCAGTGCCTCTCGCTTGTGTAGTGCTCATTTGCCGGAAGCGCATTCAGGTCGAGTCGATCGTTGGTGCGGCGCGTTTGCAGAATGTCATGACCGGTGCGCGACGGATCCTGCACTGCCATCAGTCCGTTGAACGCGTGGAGTACGATTCTCATCAGTGACTGATTGGCCTGTTCCGCCAACTGGCCAGCAGTGAGAAACTTTCCGAGTCCCTGTGCGCGCCGCGCCTCGAATTCCGTCATTGACGACGGCGGTTGCCGAGCGCTGACGGTGACCGGCTCGAGCGCGGGCACGGGTTTAGTGGAAGCGAGTCGGAACACCGGACCCGTCGAATCTCCCTCAATCAACAGGTCGACGGTGAGAACGCCGTAGCCAGGGTGGCGTACCTCGAACTGGTGCTTGCCGGGCGTGACGTACGGGATTCGCGCCTCGCCACTCCAATCGGTTTTAGCCGACATGTTGACGTCGAGCAGTCTGATCTCCGCGTTCTCGAGCGGTGCGCCGGTATTGGCGTCTGCGACCTCCGCGATAACCAGCGAGGTTCTGGATTGGGCGACGAGTTGGGGTGGCGCGGCGATGGCCAGGAGGCTGATGGCGCAGATCGCGCGGACCATTGGGACGGTATCCATGGCTACGAACCTACTGAACGAAGACAAGATGGACAGGAACCACGTCGACAGGACTGCCGATTGAAAGGCATGCCTGTTTCCAACTATAGTACTTGATGCAACCTGATAGCCAGCAAAGAAAACCCTAAGCGCTGGCTGGAGGCGATCATGGGCAAGTGGCTGCGCCGGATCCGCGGTGCGATTGGGATGGCCTTCGTTTGGGGATTGGTGTGGGGCGCGGTTGGATCAATTCCGCGCTGGGTTTTTGGCTTCAATACCGACGTTCCGTTCCCGGTCGTATTCGGTGCACTCGGCTTCGTTGCCGGCCTTCTATTCTCCGCGATCCTCGTCCTGGCAGAGGGCCATCGCAGATTTGATCAGATGTCGCTGCCGCGTTTTGCGGCGTGGGGTGCGGTCGGCGGACTGCTGCTCGCGGTCATCTTCTCGCCTGCCGCGTCGCTAGGCCGGCAAGACGTGCTGGCGATCGTGCCCACATTCGCCGCTGCTTGCGCGGTGTGCGCCGTTGGTTCGTTCGCGTTAGCGCGACGCACGCTATGGCGAGAATTGCTCGACGGCCGCGGAGATAGCGCCGAGGCATAACGACGCGCTTAGGATCCCTGAAGAACGAACGGCAGAATGTCTCTGTCCCGTTTGCTCTCCCGCACAAGGAGTTCGCGCAGGTGAGGGCTCCTCGCCATCATCGCCCACATCATGCCTTGAGCGCGACTCAGTCTTACTTCCTTGGACGGGCCGGGCGCGTCGAGCTGATTCATGAGACGGCGAGCTGGCGCGAAATCGATTTCCACCTGTGAATCCTTTTTTGGCAGATCTGTCATGATCGCAGAAAAGGCGAGCGCTTCAAGTGCGAGATCGCGATGTGGCAGCTCGCGCACCGCGTTGATGACGGTGCAGACGTGCGTCATGATCCCGGTTGGAGTGAGGATGTCCGGATAGAAGAATCGGGTGGCGACGCGCACTGCTGTATCCACCGGTACCGATCGCTTGTCGCGGCGCAGAAGCGACTGTCGCACCGGGATACCCGATGCCTGGAGGTAGCTGGCAATCGCCGGAACGACGAGCGCGTTGAACTGCGAGTCCGCTGCCAGGCGCGTCAGCAGGTCTCGCTGCATGCGCGCAGCCTCGACGGCTCCGCCGTTTTTCGAATTGAGTCCGGGAACGTCGAAGCTGCGGCCGTTCGCGGCGATGTAACCGAACCAAAGGGCGTGATCGCGAAAGAAATTCGCGAGAAGATTTCCAGGCGGCGGAGAATCAACACTCAGTACGAGAACGCTGTCTTCGTCCGGAATTGCGATCGCCTTGACGCCAACGATCTGCGAGTAGGCTTTGACTATTGCGGGAAAATCGACCGAGTCCGGTTGCGTAACGGTTCCTGCCTGCAACGCGAACGCGGACACAAGAACGAAGAGAAACATTGTTGGCATCCTCCCGTCGAAAGCTGCCTGCTACGAAGCTCAGAAGTTCAAATTAGCGCCTCTCCAAAAACCCTCGGCCTTCGAATATCGCCGGCATCGCCTTCTCGATTCGCCCGGTCCGCGTCGCCGACTGCTTGGCCGCGCCGAAGTGATAGAGGTAACTCCTTTGTCGTCCCGGCGTCAGCGCCTCGAAGGCGCGCTTGAAACGGGCGTCCTTTCTGAATTGCTCCGTCAGCTCTTTGGGAAACGGAAAATCCGAGGTCGTCTTCGGCTTCATCCGCAGTCCAGCCTTCTCGACGGCGATCGCTTCGCGCACATACGCCTTGATCTTCGCAGCCTTTGCCTTGATCTCTTTTGCGCTGCTGAATTTCATCACGCGCGCGGCGTGCGTTTGGCCGAGCTGCACGAGCAACTTCCTCGGGTCTTCGAGCAGCGCGCCCTGAAAGAATCCAAGCGCGAAGTAGTCCTTGAAGCCCTGCATGATGACGACGTTCTTTCCATCAACTGTGTAGGTGGGCTTACCCCACTTACACTCCTCCTTCATTGCAAAGCCGGCGAGCACCCGCCGCATCTCCGTGATCTCTCGCGCCCACCGATCTTCGTACGCCATCTCCATAAAAGTTTCCCTCGACTTCAAGCGCGCTCGTCTGCAGCTAGCCCTGACTAGCGTGCACAGTTAACGACTTCGTGAAAATGACCGGCTGCCCGAGGTGACGTATCGCGCGCGACCGTCGACAATTACGGAGAATACGTAAGATCCACCGGTCGCCGCCTCATATCTGTCACCAGCACGCTTGACGAGTTCCGACATTCTCTGGTCTCGCGTGACGAACAGCCGTCCGCTATCAGCCGTAAATTCAACGCGGTCGTCTCCGTTTTCGTATACGCCGACGTAACGGACAATGTCATCGGCGGTGATCTGGAGCGTGGCTTTCGCAGGTGACGTCGGCTTTGGCCGAAGGGGCAATGTTATCTCCAGCGCCTTCATGGCCGTCGCAGACAAGGTGACACCGCTTTGATTCGTCAGAATGATGACACCGACGCGCTCATCTGGAGCCATCCGAATAGTCGATCCGTAGCCAAGTCGTGAACCGCCGTGCTCCAGCATGCGAACGCCGCGTGTGTAGGACAGTATGAGTCCGTATCCGTAAGTGTCGACCGGTTGCCCCGGCAGTGCCGTGTGCGGTGAGGAAAGCAGTGCAATCACTTTTGGATCGAGTACCTGTTTTCCTTCGAGCCTTCCGCCGTTCAGAAACGCGATCACGAATCGAGACAATTCCTCGACACTCGAAAAGGCTGATCCGGCCGGCCACGACTCGGCGTTGTCCGCAAATGGACGAACGACCGCCGGGGATCCCTCGGTCGTGACTCGATGACCTATCGCCAGCGGGTACGTCATAGCGACCAGCGGACGGAAGGTCGTGCGAACCATGCCAAGCGGTCGGAATAGTTGCGTTTCCATGGCGTCGGAAAACGGCCTCCCACTCCGCACCTCGAGCAGGTAGCCCGCCAGCCAATAACCTGGATTCGAATAAGAGAAAATCTGTCCCGGATCCGTGAAGAGCCATTCGTCCGTCCACTTGCTGATGCCGGTTCCCAGCGCGCCTTCCTCATGCGCTCCGTACATTGGCGCTCGATCGAGGATGCCGGCCGTGTGGCTGAGGAGTTGATTAGACGTTACCCGTCCGAGTCTGGGCGGCAGCGTTGAGAGGTAGCTGGCCAGGGGCTTGTCGAGATCGAGCTTGCCCTCGACGGCCATCGATACCAACGCGGCGGCGGTCAGCATTTTGGTCGTCGAACCAAGTCGAAACAACATTTCAGGTCGCACCGGCTCGCCGGTCTCGATGTTGGCGACACCGAATCCCTTCATATAGACCACCCGATCGCCCTGCACAATCGCCACGGCCGCGCCCGGCGTTTTGAGCTGCGCCATTTCCTTTTTGATCGTGCTGTCGAGGGATGTGAAATCGAGCGATTGCGCACGAAGGGGATGCCCCCACGACAACGCGACGGCAGAAAACAGCGAAACGAACTGCGTTCGGTTCATCTACTCGCGGCGTCAAGCTTCTGTAGCATGACCGCAATCTCCGGATTGGACATGAACGTCCGCCACAGCAATCCGGTGCGATAGTTCTCGACCATCGCCACGATCGGTGCCTGGTTGAGTCCCATGTAGATTGGCGACACCCAGTCCGCGCCCGGATTGTACGCGTCACGCGGTCCATAAATATCCCACAGCTCGGCGCCGAGGTCGCGGTAGTAGTGCTTGAACGCGGCCATTGATTCGGCGGGCGTGTACGGGAAGGACGCCAGCGCGCCGGTCGGCGTGAGCGTGCCCGTGTCGTGCGCATCGTCAGGCGCGTGCGGCACATACTCCGACGGGCCGTCGCTCGCGGTGAGTCCCCAGGCGTCCGCGCCGTAACCCTCCTGATGCTTCGGATTGGCAATGCAGTACGCGCGATTGATCAGCGCCATGTTGCGGAAATTCTGGAAGTACGACGACGTGTACTTGTCGTGCAGCAGGTGCGGATCGACACCGATGTACGAGTAGTGGGCGAAGAACAGCGGGCCGCCAGTGCCGACGCCGACGTCGAGTGGAATTCCAAAATAAGTGTTGCCGTTGCGGTAATGATTTCCGTCCTTGCTGCCGGACCATCCTTCGCGATACGACTGCGCCATCGGCGCCTGGCTCGCCCATCCCGAGTAGTACGTGCTCGCGGGGACGCCGTGCGTCGGCGATGCGATCGCCAGCAGGTAGACGACGTGCACTTCGTTGAAACCGATCAACGGGTGATGGATCTGAAATCCCCACTTCGGCGACCAGTGCCAGTAGATGAAGTCCGTCTGCTGCGTCGCGTCGCGA
>DATFHK010000083.1:0-5661 GCA_035248505.1 Gemmatimonadaceae bacterium
ACCGAGCAGCGTACAACCGTGGGCGCCGCTAGTCGATCGGGAATGTCAGGAGAAATTTCGATCGGATCCCGAGCTACGTGACGCGCTGCGATGCTCGCTCGAAAGAATGCTCGAATTTTACGGCCTGACGATAATCGAGCAGAACGACAAGGTCACCATCGAGCGCGGCAATAATTTCGATGATCGCTCCGCAGTCTGGCTGACCCCAGGCAATCACAACTTCCTGCGGCTTACCCGCATCATGACGTCGCTGAATCTGCTTGGCCAAAAGAAACTTGCCGTCGCGCTCCAGCGATGTCTGGACGACGTCTATCGCGAGTTCGCGCGCACCATTGGCGAGACGACGCACGCGTATTGGAGCTCAGCGGTGTCGTAGCCTTTCGCTTCCAAACGTTGGGTCGGAATCCTATGGCCGTTGATATGAAAACGATCTTGCCTAGCTGCCAATCAATTATTTGAACCTAGAAACTGACTTTCGGAACCGCCCGCTCGCCTTCCTCGGCCTGGAAGAACTCGAGCTCCTTGTAACCCATTGAGTTGGCAAAGATGTTCGACGGGAACGTCGAGACCGCGGTATTGAAATCGCGGACGACGGCATTGTAATACCGCCGCGCGTTCTGGATCGCGTCCTCGATCGTCGCCAGCTGCTGCTGCAGATCGCGGAATCCGCCCGATGCCTGTAGCTGCGGATACGCTTCGACCGCCACCGTCAGCCCGCGCAGCGCATTGGTGAGCTGCGCTTCCGCCGCCGCACGTTCGGCCGGCCCCGCACTCTGCGCGGCGACCGCGCGCGTCCGCGCCTGGGTGACTGCATCCAAAGTTTCGCGTTCGTGCGCAGCGTAGCCCTTTACAGTATTGACCAGATTCGGAACCAGATCAGCGCGGCGTTTTAGCTGCACATCGATGTCCGACCACGCATTCTGCGAGCGCACGCGCAGCGAGACGAGCTTGTTGTAAAGGCCAACGAGCGCGAGTATGACGGCGACAACGATGATCAGCAGCACGATGAATGTCATCGAGGCGGGGAAGAGGTTGGCATGTATGGTCGTCGAGAATCCGCGTCGCCGCAAGGAGTCTCACGCGCGGACGCTGCCTACCTGGGCAATTGCCTACGAAAGCCGCCGCCGAGCGAGCTGCGGCACTACGCGCCAAAACAGGAAGAAGACGGCGAGCAGGAGCACCGCGATTATCGCAGCGCCGGCAATCGTGCCCAGCAGCACGCGCGCGATGATGTAAACGTCGAGACAAATCCCAGCTGCGAGCGGCACCATGCTCGCCATCAACAACCGCGACGACGTCTCGATGAAACGTCGCGACACAGACATCGGCTCCGACTGCCGATGAAGCGCGGCCGGCGCCATCACCAGCGCGATCGCAACCGTCACCAGCAGGATCGCCACCAGATGAATCACGCGCTCGACGGCGGTCAGATCCTGCTTGAACGACGCGCTGAAAACCGCCACCAGCTGAAATCCAAACAGCGCCTGCATACCCGGCACCACGGTGCGACACTCTTCGAGTACGTGAGTGGCGGCGTCGTTGAGCGACAGCTCATCGCGCTCGCTCGATGCGGGCGCCGGCGACGAATTCACCGATCGGCGTGTTTGCATAGGGTGACGTTCAATTTGCGCTCTGAACGGCAACAAAAAAAGGCGACTCGCATGGAGTCGCCCTTTTTTCCCCTATGCAGCAGCTACGCGGATCGTAATGCTGCTATACCAGGAGCAACCATCGGGAAGACACTAAGCGGTATCGGTCCCGATGCCGGAGCGGCAAGACCGCCGACCGCGCCCAACAGATTGTTGATCGAGTTGAGCAGGTTGATGATACCGGCGATTGCACCCGGCAGGTCGAGCAAACCGGTGACTGCGCACAACAGATTGCCAAGCAGATTGTTGGCGCCGCTCTGCGCTGTAATGTTGAGGATGACTTCGTTGAGATCGACTACGAGTCCGAGCAGGTCGAGATGCAAAGGACCGAGATCGAGCAAGAGTATGCCGCAGGTCGCCTGGGCTAGCTGATAGATCGAGCCTGCGCTAGACGAAACCTGAGTGCCTTTCTTGAGCGTCGCGGTCGTGGTCAGCGTTTCGTTGCTGATCGTCGTCGGTGCAGTGGTCCCATCGAGGTACGTGATTACGCCGTTCAAAACGCCCGTCACCAGGAGTTGGCGCGTTGCCTGATCGAAGCCAAACTTCGTGACGGTGAACGTTCCGGCGAAATTGCCGACCACCGCGCTCGCGGCGTTCGAAACCGGACCCGTAGCGTCGAACGAAAGCGTCTGACCGCGAGAGGTGGGTCCGGACCGATCGAGTGAACCTGATTGTGGAACGGTCTTCATCGGTGCAGTGGGCGAGTCAGTGTTGCACGCGACGACTGCGAAAGCTATTGCCAGCGCACATGCGCCAGCACCAGTAAGCAACTTCATCGTTCCTCCAGCAATTTTGCGGAGCGACAGCTCCGGAAAGGAGTGAATGAGAGGACTTGTGTGCAGCGACGATGTACGCAGCACGCCTCGATGGGTGACTCACGCGGAGGAAGACGCGGTCACCTCATCAGCGAAGTATTTACAGGGTAGTTTTCTTACTAAACGCGATGGCGTGCGCGTTGCAACTCACGACTTATTCCACTCGCGTCGGATGCGAGTGTTCGCCAATACGCGCTTACCCTGGTCCGATTTTTTGCGCGAGTGCTTCGAACCGCGGCGACTTCCGAAGGATGTCCAACGCTGGATCGCGGCGGATCATCAGCATGTAACCCACGCGCTCCTCGTACGCCCTCTCGAGCCAATCCATGGCGACGTTCTCTTCGCCGAGATGCGCGTACGCCATTCCCATTCCCATCGGCCACACGAACTCCGTCTTCGCCAGAATCTCGAGGCGGTCGAGTAGCTCGCGCGCCTCGTCGTGCTCGCCGCCCGCGGCGAGACCGTATGCGAGACTGACTTGATAAAGCGTGATGCCTTCGCCGAGTCGCGCTGCGTCACGAAATGCAGTGACACCTTCCTGCTTGTCGCCGCCCTGCATGCAAACCAGCCCGTGCGAAAAGGCAGCGTAGGAAGAAGTGGGATCGATCTGGCGAATGTTGCGACATTCTTCGATCGCCTGATCCATCCGCCGAGCGAGGTACAGCACCCACGTCGCGTTGCCACGAATCGCCATCGCACTCGGATCGAGCTGACATCCGATGTCGCGGTGCACCATCGCTTCGTCAAACTTGCCCAGCGCGCAGAGATGCATCGCGTAATACATCCGCAGCATCGATCCGCTCGGATAGAGCTGCACCGCCTGATCCAGCTCGGCGCCACCTCTGTCCCATTCGAATCGATACCAATCGTAGTAAAGGCCGAGTGATGCGTGCGCGCTGCCGTTGGTCGGGTCGAGCTCCACCGCTCTCGTCGCCAGCTTGAACGCATCGGGATGCGCGTCATGCGGCCGGATTCCCCAGTAGCCCATTCCCTGGTACTGGTAAGCCTCGGCGAGTGACGCCAGCGCGAGTGTAAAGTCGGGATCGATCTCGACTGCTTTCTTGAGATAGTCGACAGCTTTCGCGAAATCGTCGGGCGTGACCTTGTTGTAGTGATGCCTGCCCAGCAGATAAAGATTGTACGCCTCGATGCTGTCGGTCGGCTTCTTGGTCAGCCGCGAAACTTCGTTGGGGCTCAGCTTCGCGCGCATGCAATGGGCGACGCACTCCGCGACATCGGTCTGCACCGCGAAGATGTCGTCGAGCTCGCGGTCCCACGTTTTCGCCCACACATGCTGATCCGTCGAGGTATCGATCAGCTGCGCGACGACGCGCACCTTGTTGCCCGCACGACGCACGCTTCCCTCGAGCACGTGCGACACGCCAAGCTCGCGACCGATGTCGCGCAGGTTCTTGCCGTGTTTTTTATAAGGCGCCGTCGACGTCCGCGACATCACCTTGAGCGACTGGATCTTGGACAGGTTGGTGATGATGTCTTCGGTGATGCCGTCGGAGAAATATTCATTCTCCGGATCCGCGCTCATGTTCTCGAACGGCAGCACGGCGATGAATCGATCGAGCAGCGGTTTATTGACCGCGGCGGTCGGTCCAGAATCACCGGCCACCACACTCGGCGCCACCGCGGATTGGGAAGACTCGGGCGTGAATGTCCAGTTGACGTGTCCCGCCTCGAGCGCGGCGGCGAAATCTGCTGCCGATGCGAATCGTCCCGCCGGCTGTTTGGCCAGCGCCTTTTTGATCGCGTCGTCGATCGAGACCGGAATCTCCTTCCGCCCATCGCGCACGCAGGGAATGGGGTCGACGAAGTGCCGCATGATCACCGTCTGCACATTCCTGGCGGTGTAGGGCGGGCTTCCAGACAGCATCTCGAACAGCACACAGGCCAGCGAGTAGATGTCGGTGCGTCCATCGACGGTCGGTTCACCCATTCCCTGCTCGGGACTCATGTACGCGGGCGTGCCGATGGCGATGCCGGCGCCGGTGAGATTGTTGTTGTCCGTCACCGACACATTGAGCGCGCGCGCGATGCCAAAGTCGGCGATCATCGCGTGTCCGTCGTGGAGCAGGATGTTGCCCGGCTTCATGTCGCGATGCACGACGCCGCTGCGGTGTGCGTAGTCGAGCGCGCGCGCGACTTCGCACGCGAGTCGCACCGCTTCAGGAATCGGCAGTCGCCAATCGCGCTTGAGTCGCTCCTTGAGCGATTCGCCCTCGACGAAGGGCATCGTATAGTAGGGAAGTCCGAGCGTCTCGCCCGCCGTGAGGAGCGGAATGATGTGGGGGTGCGTCAGCGATGCGGCGAGCTGGATCTCGCGGCGGAATCTCTCCAGTCGAACCGCGGCTGCCATCTCCGGCGGCAGCACCTTGATGACGACGCGTCTGCCGAGCGCGCGGTCCTCGGCGACGAACACGCGCGACATTCCGGCACCGACGATCTCGCGCTCGAGGGTGTATGTCCCGCTTAGTGCATCGCGGAGGTTCTGGCCGAGCTCTGTATCCACTTCACGTCTCCAGTCAAGCCGGAGTCATTGGTAGCGCGTACCAGAGAATCGCGCAGAAGTGCGCGACACTTCCCGCGAGCACGAAGACGTGCCAGACGGCGTGGTGATAACGGTAGCGTTCGTCTCGTACATAGAATACGACACCGGCGGTATAAAACAATCCGCCGGCAACCAGCCACGCGATTCCTCGCGGCGCGACGTTCATCAGTAGCGGTCTGAGCGCGATGAGGGCGAGCCAACCCATGCCGAGGTAAACGGCGGTCGAGAGAGCGGGCAGACGAGCGCCAAAGGTTCCTTTGAGTGCGACACCGGCAACCGCGAGACCCCAAATGATTCCAAACAGGGTCCATCCCCAAGGTCCGCGAAGCGTGATCAGCGTAAACGGAGTGTAGGTGCCGGCGATCAAAAGGTAGATGGCTGCGTGATCGATGCGCTGGAAAACTGCCTTCGGCCCGCGCGCTCTCAGCGCATGATAGAGCACCGATGAAGTGAACAGCAGGAGCAGCGTAATCGCGTAGACGACGGCGGAGACGATGCGCCAGACATCTCCACTGCGTGCCGCGGCGATGATGAGCATTGGCGCAACGACCAGCGTCAGCACGACGCCGACACCGTGAGTCAGGCTATTGGCGAGCTCTTCGGCGGTCGTTTGTTCGCGCGACGTCGACACCATGAG
>DATFHK010000084.1:0-3449 GCA_035248505.1 Gemmatimonadaceae bacterium
CCGATCTCGGTCGGAGCGGTGGTCGATTTATCGCCGAGCACGATGTATGTGCGAGCGGTGCCGTTACCGACCGCGACGGGTGTGCCGTAAAGCCGATTGCCGTGGATGGAGGTGAGCGCGTCGGTGGAGCAGGCGCCGAGAACAAGGAGTGCGACTACGCACAAGGAGCGAGAGAAGCGGATCATCATTTGTACTGGTCAAGGGTGAAAGTGCTGACTCAGTAGAATGATTTGGCGACAGAGGACGCCGCCGTCCCCAAAAGATGGGACGGTTTGTCGAGACACCCGACGGTTCAGACCAAAAGCGAAAACAGTCAGGTGGAGGGTGCGAGGTGATAGGGACGAGGGAGGAGGGGTGCGGGCGTTCCGGTCCCGCTCACGGGGCAAACCATTAGCGGACCTGCAACCGACGGTGACCGAGAGCAAACGGTGAAGATTCCAGGACGCGCATCCCTCCTGCCCTCCTCCCTATCACCTCGCCGCCACTACCTTACTCTCTTCGCAGTTGGTTTTATCCGTGAAGACGCGATGACCTTCGATCTCCAACCGACTCTGCAGGGCGAGCTCGTCGATCTCCGGCCTCTCCGCAGCGACGACTTCGATGCGCTTTACGCCGTCGCCTCCGATCCGCTGATCTGGGAGCAGCACCCCGCCTCCGATCGGTACAAGCCCGACGTCTTTCGTGCCTTCTTCGACGAGGGCATGCAATCCGGCGGCGCGTTGATTGCCACGGACAAAAAGCATGGGACCGTTATCGGATCGTCACGGTATTTCGGCTACGACGCCGGCGCGAGCGAGATCGAGATTGGCTGGACCTTTCTCGCGCGACGCTGTTGGGGCTGCGGCTACAATGCAGACATGAAGCAGCAGATGCTCCGCCACGCGTTCAAGTTCGTCAACCGCGTCGTCTTCCTGATCGGCGAGTACAACACCCGCTCGCGCCGCGCGGTCGAGAAAATCGGCGGGGTCGTCATCGCGCCACGGATCGACGCCGCCGGCCGGCAGCGTCTCGCGTACGAGATCTCCGCAGTCACGTTCGAGGAGAGCCGGCGCCGCCGCGCCAGATGAGCGCGCCATTCGGGGAATTGGCGGACGGAACTCCGGTCGAGATCCACACCCTTCGCAACAACCGCGGCCTCGAGGCACGCGTGATCAGTTACGGAGCGATCATCACCTCGCTCCGTACCCCCGACAGCGATGGGCAGTACGCCGACATCGTGCTCGGCTTCGACGATCTCGATGGATACGTGCAGCAGTCGCCGTACTTCGGAGCCGTCGTCGGGCGCTACGCCAATCGCATCGCCAACGGTCGATTTGTTCTCGACGGTAAACCGTACCGGCTCCCGATCAACGATCCGCCCAACACCTTGCACGGCGGCACCCGCGGCTTCGACAAGGTCGTGTGGGACGTCAAGCCGCGGAAAGGCGACGACGCTCTCGAGCTGTCCCACACCAGTCCGGACGGCGACCAGGGATTCCCCGGCGAGCTGACGGCGCGGGTCATTTACACCCTCACCGACGACAACGAGCTCTCGGTGGAGTACCACGCGACGACCACGAAGCCAACGCCGGTCAATCTCAGCCAGCATTCCTACTTCAATCTCACCGGCGATGCTCGGCGCGACGTGCTCAATCATCTCATCACGCTGAGTGCCGATCGCTACACGCCGATCGATGCAACGAAGATTCCGACGGGCGAGCTGGCGAGCGTGGAAGGGACGCCGTTCGATCTGCGGCTGCCGACGCGCATCGGCGCGCGCATCGATGTCGATGATGAACAGCTACGCTACGGCAACGGCTTCGATCACAACTTCGTTCTCAATCGTACCGAGACGGGCCTGATGCACGTCTGTCACGTCGCGGAGCCGGATAGCGGACGGATCATGGAAGTCTATACCACTGAGCCGGGTGTGCAGTTCTACTCTGGCAATTCGCTCGACGGGAGCATTCGCGGCAAGGGCGGCCGCGCGTATGGGCCTCGATGCGCGTTTTGCCTCGAGACCCAGCACTACCCGGATTCACCGAATCATCCAGAGTTTCCGTCGACCATCCTGCGGCCGGGCGAAACGCTGGCCTCGCGCACCGTCTTCGCCTTCAGCGCGCAACGCGACGATTAGCTCGCACGACGAAAACCGGGCAATCGATCTGGGTGCTCACGGGCGCCTTACAGGTAGCTCAACCACCAGTCGTCGCGCTCGCGCTTGATGCGCGCGAACCACCGGCACAGCGGGTACATGGTGAGCACAACGATCGCCCAGGCGAGGTAGACGCCGGGTAGCGACACACCGTACCACGCCGGGATCGACGCGGCATCGGTCACGACGTTCATCTGGTGCAGCTCGCCGCCCTGAATGAACGCGAAGATCACCGCGAATGCGTGGAGAACGAAGATGTGCACGACATAGTAGAACATCGGCACCTTTCCGTAGATCGAGATCCAGCCCGCGAATCTGCTGCGCGCGTGCTCGGTGACGGCGAGCGCGATGAAGATCGGCCCGAGGGTCATCAGCAGAAAGTCGAGAGACGGTGGATACTTCCGCGCGTTCAGGAACGACGAGACCGTAAGCGCCGATGTGCGTTGCGGCGTCCACGGCAGCGGGTCGCCGTATTTATTGATCGCGCGCACGATGATGAACAGCACGGTCACGATCGCGCCGGTGACAAGGAGGAACTTCCGCCGGCGGACCGCGTCCCACTTGTAGACCTCCGCGAACGACCAGCCGAGGGCCATCACCGCGACCCACGGGATGAGCGGGTAGGCGATCAGCAGCTTGCCGGGAATCGCAAAACCGGGAACGTGGAGGATCGACCAAATCGGCGCGAACGCGCCCCATGATGCGGGTGAAACGCTGTCGAACAGGTTGTGGGTCGCGATCATGACGACCGCGCCGGCGGCGACGACGCCGCGCGGGAGATGGACGAACGCCGCCATCACGATCATCGACCAGCCGAGCGCCCAGAGCACCAGCGCGAATGCGGGGACGAGCTTGAATCCGAATTGCCAGCCGATCGCGGTGACGACGAGCTCGAGGAAGATGAGCCAGATACCGCGCACGACGAGAAAGCGGCTCATCGTGCCCGCGGGCTTGCCCCGATTCATCGACAGGCCGATCCCGACTCCGGCGAGGAACGAAAAGCCTGGCGCGCAGAAGTGGGTGATCCAGCGCGTGAAGAACAGCGGCGCGCTACCCTGCGCGAGGTTCTCGGGTTGGATGCGGAGCTTGGTGAAGTAGTCGCGGATGTGGTCGAGGGCCATCAGCACCATGATCGCGCCGCGGACGATGTCCACCGAAGCGATGCGGGTCTTCCCGCGCGTGACAGTTAGAGGCGGCGCGTCCGTTCCGCCGTCGATCCAACGGGTTGCAGTGGCCACCGTTCCAGCTCCGAAATTCTGGTCGTCCAAATGTATACAATTTTTAGGGGATTGGTACGGCCTCCTTGGGTCTCGGC
>DATFHK010000085.1:0-4898 GCA_035248505.1 Gemmatimonadaceae bacterium
GCGCCGGGCACGCCGCCTGACGAAACGGCAATGGTGATGTCGCCCGAGCGATGCACTGCCATGGTGTGAAAGTTTCCCTCGTCGGGATAATCAGTGATGTTCACCAACTGTCCGTTGTGCTGTGCGTCGACAGCAATCTGAGCGTTGATGTCGCGCGAGTCGGTTGCGGCAATCACCAGATTCATGCCCTTGATGCAATCGCGGTCGTATTCCTCGCGCACGACCGTCACCCGACGGAGGCGCTCTGCTTCCCGAAGCTCGTCGCTTATCTGCGGAGCGACCACGGTTACCTGCGCACCCGCTTCGAGCAATGCCAGCGCTTTGCGAGTGCCCACGGCACCGCCGCCAACGATCACAGCTTTGATTCGTTCGCCGTGCAACGCGACTGGAAAATCACTCATAGGAACTGTCCCCGATTGAGTGAGGCGATGCGAAACACGACATAGAGCAGAACCACGCTGGCGAACGTCACTGCCGACATCAGCGCGGCGCGTCTTGCCTGCCAGCCGCGCAGAACGCGACCCAGGGCGAGCGCGCTCACCGCCAGCCACGCGACCAGTCCCCAAATCAACTGCGTCATTACCAGCGCACGGTACTGGAGCGAATAAGCGCCAGCGAGCGCGAGTCCGAGGGTCAGGCCGAGGAAGCCCGCGATGGATGCGACATGATTGACGCGGTCGAGCGTGTCGAGCGGAGGAAAGAATCTGAAGATTGCGCCGAAGTGCCCCGATTTCAGCTCGCGCCGCGCGATCAGGTACATCGTGCCCGCGGCGGCAGCGGTGGCGTAGGCGGCGATGCCGATGAAGCTGAGTACGATGTGCATGCTGAGCCAGACAGCGCGCGCGCCCTGTGGCTCGAGAAATGGATGGAGACCGGCCAGGTTGCCGATCATCGTGACGACCGCGGCAACCGGCGCCGCGACGAGGGTCAGGCTCACTTCACGCGCCAGACTCTCGACGACCACCAGGGAAATCGCGAGTACCAGACCGGCGAAGGAGAGCGCGGGGCCGAGACCGGTCAGCGAGGCCGCCCCAGTCAGCCTTGTAAGCGCAGCCAGGCCCGTCGCGTGAGCTCCGACTCCAAGCAGGAGCAACACGACAACGCCCGAAACCGGCGCTTTGACGCGTTTGGCAAACGGCAAAGCGGCGATTGCTGCCGCCGCCAGATAACAGCTGACGGCAACGAAGTGTGCGATCGCGATCATCGAACGCGAAATCTAACAAAAAGCCCCGCGAATCTATCGCGGGGCTTTGTTAAATCATTCGTTCCAAGAGGCTTACGGCATTTTACCTGTGAGGCGGACCGGCATTCCATCGCGAATGGTGGGCTGGTCCTGTCCCGTGATGATCACGGTCGCCGAAAACGGCGTGACTCGCACAACCTGTCCGACAGCTGCAACGACCGGCGGCGCGGCAGTGTTATCGCCAGTACCGGTCGTGTTGTCGATGAAGGTGACTTCGTCACCCATCCCAAGGCCGTTCTTCGAGCTCGGTGAGATGATCACGTAGTGCCCGATCGATGGGAGAACGGGATCGTTGGGGACGTAGACGACTTTGCCGCGCGTGCCGCCGACAACCGGCGACAGCATGCCATCCGGCAATTCCAGGCTCGGGGCGGGAATCAGCCGCTGATCGAGCATGACCTCGCCAAACTGGCGGATGACGCGTCCGACCGGACGCTGACCAACCGGCAGTTGTTCGATGCGGATGATGCCGGTAGGAACGATGACCTGGCCATTGTCGCCGAGATCCGGTCCGAGCACGTACGACATATAGAGATCGCCGAGTCGCGGCGTCGCACCGCGGGGCAGTTCAGCGTAAAGATTGTCGTTCAATTGAAAACGCGATTGAACGATTCCGGTCTTGATTCCGGGGCGGTCGACACTGGCGACGATTCTGCCGGCGCCACTTGGACCACGATCGGCGTACGGCGCCGCTTCGACTTCGCCTCGACGAAGAGCGCTCGGCCGCGCGCGGCCGATGACTTCACCCGATGTCACTGACGCAGCTTCGGCAGCGGCGCGACTCATTGGAGACGCAAAGACGGTGAGGTCCGAGCGAACGGCGGTCTGCTCCCGCACCGGGCGAGTGGCGACGTGCGAGACGACTTCGCCGGCGGAGTCCGCACGCGCGAGAGCCTCGGGCTTCACTTCATTGCCCCAAATGCGAATGACTTCGCCGGGATAAATCCAGTGCGGATCCTTAACGACGTCCGTGTTGCGGCGGAAGATTTCCGGCCAGCGGAACGGATTCTTGAGATAAAAGTTGGCCAGGTCCCACAGCGTGTCGCCCTTCTTGACGACGTGCTTCACTTCCTGGGTCGTGTCGGCCGTCATGACGAGATTGTTCGTCGTGTCGGTGCGGACCGTGGTGTCGGGACTGGTTGGGTTTTGAGCGGAGGCCGTTTGCGCGACGCCGGCGGAGATGGTCAGCGCGGCGATCAGTGCGGCGCGACGGCCGGATCTCGTTGCGGTTGTTGATGATGGCGTGCGGCTCACTCGGGACTCCGAAATCTTGACTGATGGATGTGCGCCCGACTTGGCGGGTCAACAATTGGACGCACCCGAATCGGGGAAAGTCACTCCCGACTGTTGCCGGTTGGCACGGCGACGCTGGCGGGTAATCACAAAACTAAAGCCGGGAGCTCCCGGCTTTAGTCCTGCGAATGCCAGGTAACCGCCCAGCACCTTCACGGAATCAGAAGGGAAGATCGTCGTCCGTCTCTTCCAGGGCCCCGGGAAAATCCTCAAAGTCGGTCCCGGAATTCGACGAGCCAGCCTTGGCGCCAGCGGTAGCCGGAGCACGGCTCCGTCCACCGCCCTCGCTATCGTAATCGCCCTGCGCCCCCCGTCCGCCGCCCAGCATCAACAGCTCGCGCACGTTGATCTCGGTGCTGTAGCGCGTCTGGTTGTCCTTGTCCTGCCACTGGCGGTACTCGATGCGACCCTCGACGTAGATCTTGTCGCCCTTCTTGCAATACTTCTCGACCACGTCGGCCAGCGTCGACGCCTTGTTGTTCCACACGACGCAGCGGTGCCATTCCGTCTTTTCCTGCTTCTCACCATTCGGCGCATTCCACTGCCGGCTCGTGGCAAGCGAGAATGTCGCGACTCGGCTGCCGCCCGTTGTCGAGCGCACTTCCGGATCGCTGCCCAGGTTTCCGATCAGCATGACTTTATTCAGACTTCTGCTCACTTTGCCTCCTGGCGAGAGAGTTAGTTTCCCGCCGCGAATAGTATAGATCGGGGTCCGACCCCGGGCAAACCAACGATTTCAACGGTCAGCAAAACTTCCCGCTGACTCTTTTTCATCATCCGCAGCGACGTCGAGCAGCCGACGCATGACCAGCGCGTCTTCGACCGGACGCCGATAATAATTGCGACGCCGACCAATCTCCTGAAAATCCCGCGACCCATACAGCGCACGCGCGGCTCGATTGGATTCGCGCACCTCGAGAAACGCCGTTCGTACACCGTTACTACCAAGCTGAATCAACACTGCGTCGAGCATCTGCCCCGCCAAGCCTCGCCGGCGGAAGGCAGGGTCGACGGCCACGTTCAACAGCTCTGCGTCGGGTCCGATCACGAACGCGATGATGTAGCCAGCGACGACCTTTTCGCGCCCGAGGACCAGTACCTGAAAGATAGCAGAGTGGCCACCCATGATGCGGCGAAAGGATTCTTCACTCCACGGGTCGGCAAACGAGCTGCGCTCGATGCGAGCAATATCAGTGATATCCTCCTCTCGAGCGGGCCGCAGGCGGTCGATCATGGAGTCAAAGGCCGTCCGTGCGCGGCCTCCCATTTTACCTGCGCCTCGGCTAGTCGGCCGTAATCGGGCTCCCACGAAGCTAGATCGACGGGGCCGGCTTCGATGATACTCTCCAGAATGGGCGCGACACCGCGCGCGTGCGGATGCGCATCGATTTGCTGACCGGGACCAATGACCTTGAGATGAAGATTTGCCAGCGCGATCTCGTCGAGCTCGCGGGAGCTGATGATCCGGGGAGCCTCGGTTTGACGCGGAGGCCCGTTGCCCGAAACGAGGATGCTGGCTGCGTAAAATTCGCCCCGCATCGCGTCGAGCACCGACAGATATTCCCCATGGGGGGTCGGCGGTTTAGCGCCCGTCACGGTGAGCAATAACGATGACTCGGCGAATAAAGGGATGCGCAATCCGGACGCCAGACCCTTTGCCACCGAAGCCGCGACCCGCAGACTGGTGAAGCTCCCCGGACCGCTGCCGCAGACGATTCGTGCGAGCACCGACTTCTCGATGCTTGCTTCGTCTAGACAATCAGCGATTGCGGGCATCAGCTTTTCGCCACGACCAGCGCGCGAAACCGCACCATCGTCTTCGCCGAGAGTGCGCTCCGCCACCAGGACCCGATCGCGAATGACAGCGACACTACCAGAGTAGGTAGAGCCGTCGAGTGCGAGAGTGTAAGCGTTGGGCGTTGGTTTTGGCATTAGGATGTCGGTAACTACAAAAGAAAAACTACCAACCGGCAGACAGCAGGCACCAACCTGTTCGCAACTCGCAGTAAAGCTCGCGGCGGCAGGCTATGAGCTGCTGGCTGCAGCCTGGAGTTGTTTTTTGCAGTTATCCCGCTAGGAGAATGCGACGCGTCGGATCAGCCGGCACATAATCCAGGTCGATCGGCAGATGATCCTCGGGCAGTCGCGACCCGGCGCGCTCGGGCCACTCGACCAGTACGAGCGCGCGCGCCGAAACAATTTCGTCCCAGCCAAGGTTCGTCAGCTGCTCCGGCGAATCGAGTCGATAGAGATCGATGTGAAAGACCGGCGACTTGGGCGCCCTGTATTCGTGAATCAGCGCGTAGGTCGGACTGGTGATTTCATCCGCCACGCCGTACCCGCGACAGATCGCTTGCGCCAG
>DATFHK010000086.1:0-27840 GCA_035248505.1 Gemmatimonadaceae bacterium
GGGCGCGGCCGGCACGTTCGCGGGCGGCGCGGGCGGACCGATGTTCGTGTTCGTGAAGAAGGACGATCATTATTCGCCGAGGCTCGTGCGCGTCGGCATCAGCGACTTCGATTACACCGAGATTCTGAGCGGACTGCAGCAGGGTGAGATGGTGGCGCTGCTGGGGCCGGCAGTGTTGCAGGCGCAGCGCGATCAGCTGCAGAACCGGGTCCGCGCCGGCACCGGCGGCGGATTACAACAGCAGCAGACGCCCACTGGCGGGGGCGGCGGCGGTGGTGGAGGTCGCGGCGGACGAGGAGGAGGAGGCTAAATGCTACTCGGCGAAACGATCGGCGTCGCAATCGGCGCATTGCGGGCAAACAAACTCCGCTCCTTCCTGACGATGCTGGGCGTCGTCATCGGGGTTGGAGCGGTGATCGCCGTCGTTGCGCTTGGTCGTGGTGCGTCGCAATCGGTCCAGGCGCGAATCACCGCGCTGGGTACGACGCTGTTGTCGGTTTCGCCCGGCCAGATTTACGCCCCCGGCGGCGTTTCTTCCGGTACCGACCGCGCGCCGATGATCGTTAGCGACGCGAAGGCACTCGATTCCGCCGCAGCGGCTGGCACAGCCATCACTGCCGTCGAGCCGGAGATGCAGAAGCAGCTGCAGGTGCAATATCTGAACACCAACACCAACACGACGGTGCTCGGGACCTCCGCGAATTATCTGGAGGTGCGCAAATACGAGATCGCGTACGGGAAGATGTTCACCGAGGGCGACGATCGCGCGAGCAGGCGGGTGGCTGTGTTGGGCGCGGCGATTCCCGAGAACCTCAACGTTCCTGCGCAGACTCTGGTTGGACAGAACGTGAGGATCGGCGGCTTTCTGTTCGAGGTGATTGGAGTTCTCGCCAGCAAGGGCACCGGCGGATTCGGCAACCCCGACGATCAGGTGCTCGTCCCGATTACCACGGCGCAGTTCCGCCTCTTCGGGAGCGATCGGTTGCGGCAGATCGGCGTGCTCGCCGCATCTGAAGCGGAAATACCGAACGCGATGGCGGAGATTCAGCGTGTGTTGCGCAGGGAGCACCGGCTGCGCGTTGGAATTCCGGACGATTTTCAGATTCGCAGTCAGGCGGACTTTCTGAACACGCTCGGTGAGACGACGCAGATCTTCACGTTCCTGCTGTCGGGGATCGCCGCGGTGAGTTTGCTCGTCGGAGGCATCGGCATCATGAACATCATGCTGGTGTCGGTGACCGAGCGCACCCGCGAGATCGGCGTGCGCAAGGCGCTCGGCGCAACGCCGAAGAACATTCTCCTTCAGTTCCTGATCGAGGCAGTCGTGCTGTGCCTGCTCGGCGGCATTGGCGGAATCGTGTTCGGCTGGATCGGCGCCGTCGCGCTCGCCAAGTTCGGCAACTTCAACACATCGGTGGCCCCATCGTCGATTCTGCTGGCGTTCTTTTTCTCGGGGTTTGTCGGGATACTCTTTGGAGTGTGGCCGGCACGAAGAGCTGCCAGTCTCGATCCGATTCAGTCGTTGCGGTACGAATAGTTCGACTGCGGACTGAAAAGCGCACTACACTGCTGGTAGCTGCCAGCAGCTGGCCGCAAGCTTCCCGCTGAAGGCGACGGGACGGATCGCGGCAGAGTTAGAGACACGGCGCGTTTAGTTCGCCCGTATGCAATGAGATCCGTCTGGTGACAGGCAGCGGGTAGCTGGCAGCGTGCTGCTCGCAGCTAACAGCGAGGTAGTTCGCTTTTGGTCCGCACTCGACGGAAACACTCTTTCCCGAACCGGCGCCCTTTCCTATTTTGGTCCTCCCCGCGCCCCGTTCCCGTCCAACGGTTCGCAATCAACAACACCAATGGAGGTCGAATGAGACTCCGCGTACTTGCGGTCTCTCTATTGTGCCTTGTCGCCGCCAATGCCGGCGCGCAGGCAAGCAAGTCGCAGGCGGGCAGGAGTCCCGAGCTGCGCATCGACTTTACCAGGGAAACCCTGCCCAACGGCCTGAACGTGATCTACCACGTCGATCATTCGACGCCGGTCGCGGCGGTACTTCTCTGGTACAATGTCGGATCGAAGATGGAGCAGCCTGGACGCACCGGCTTCGCCCACCTGTTCGAGCACATGATGTTTCAGGGCTCGAAGAACGTCGCCAAGGGCCAGCACTTCGCCCTGCTGGAAGCGGCCGGTGGGCGCGGCGGCGCCGATATCAACGGCACCACCAACTGGGATCGCACCAATTACTTCGAGCAGGTGCCGTCCAATCAGCTCGAGCTCGCACTGTGGCTCGAGGCCGATCGCATGGGAACGCTGCTCGACGCGATGGACCAGGCCAAGCTCGATAACCAGCGCGAGGTCGTGAAAAACGAGCGCCGTCAATCCGTCGACAACCAGCCGTACGGTACGTGGCTGGAGAAGATGGGTGAGGCGTTGTTCCCGGAAGGACATCCATACCATCACTCGGTGATCGGCTCGATGACCGATCTTTCCGCGGCCAGCTTGACCGACGTCGAGAATTTCTTCAAGACCTATTACGCGCCGAACAATGCGGTGCTGGTCATCGCCGGTGACATTGATGTCCCGCAGGCGAAGCAAATGGTCCGCAAATATTTTGGTGCGATTCCGCGCGGACCGAAGGTTCCACCACTCGCCAACATGCAGGTGCCGACCGTCATCGGTCATCAGCAGCGTTATGTGATCTCAGATGCTCAGGCGCCTGCGCCGGCTATCTACGTGGGCTACAGAGTGCCACCGGCGACCGATCGCCGCGCGGCCGCGGTGTCGCTGCTCGGCGACGTGATCGGCTCCGGCCGTTCATCACGCCTCTACGACGCGCTCGTTCGCCGGCAGCAAATCGCGACGAGTGTCAACGCTTTCAACCTCGGCCTCGCCAACGGTGCGGATGAACTGATCTTCATCGCCACTGGAAAGCCGGGTGCCAATGCCGACTCGCTCGAAGTCGCGATGATGGCGGAGCTCGCCGGCGCCAGCAGCTTCACCCAGGCGGAGCTCGAGCGCGCGCGCGCAACCGAGCGGTTTGGTTTCGTGAATGGATTGCAGACCACCGGTGGTTTTGGCGGTCGCGCCGACCGCCTCGCCGAAGGCTGGACTTTCTTCCACGATCCGAACCACGTCAACAAAGTGCTGGCTGAATACGATGCGGTGACGCTCGACGACCTCAACGCGCTGGCGCGCGAGAGACTGGTCCCGGCGAATCGTGCGGTTCTGATCTATGTACCAGCGAAAAAGACAGCGTCAGCTGAAACGAGGGCTCCCTAATGCACAGCGCCATCAGAATGAAACTCGTCGCGCTGTCGCTTGCGATCGGCGCCGTCGCTGCAAACGCGCAGACCCAGTCGCCACCGGCGGCCGGTCCGCTGCGCCGCTATGAATTTCCGGCAGTAAATCAGTTCCAGCTCGACAACGGCATGAAGGTGATCGTTGTCGAGAAGCACAATCTCCCCGTCATCGAAGGGCGTTTGATCATCGATGCCGGCGCGCAGAGAGAGCCGGCCACCAAGAACGGGCTCGCGTCACTCACCGGGCGACTGCTGTCGGAAGGCACTGGCGATTTGTCCGGCGCCGAGATCGCGCGGCAGATGGATGCACTCGGCGCGCAGTATTCGACGGGCGGCGGGTACAGCACTTCATTCGCCGATGTCGTCGCGCTGAAGAACGTATTTCCGCAGGCGATGCAGCTCGCGGCGCGGACGGTGATCTCGCCGAGTTTTCCGGCATCGGAGTTCACGCGGGTGAAGAATCAGGCGATCGCCGCGTATCAGCAGAGTCACGCGCGTACGTCGGGCCTGGCGAATGATGCATTCATCCGCGCGGCGTTCGATACGACGGCGCCCTTTTCCCGGCCGCCGAACGGAACGATGGCTTCGATCAACGCGCTCACTCGTGACGATGTCGTGGACTGGCAGCGCACCATGTACGCGCCGTCGGCCTCGACGCTGCTTCTCGTCGGAGACATCACCGCGGCGGAAGCGCGGTCGGTCGCGCAACAGGCTTTTGGCTCGTGGCGTGCTACCCGCACCGCGAGCGGTCCGGTCGCTAATCCGATTCGTTCAAGCAGTGGAACACGGGTGATTCTGGTCGATCGCCCCGGCTCCGTGCAATCGACGATCATCGTCGGTCAACCGGGATTCCAGGCGACCGATCCCGATTACATCACGATGCTGGCGCTGAATCACGTGTTCGGCGGCGCGGTGAGCTCGCGTCTCAACAACAACCTGCGCGAGAAGCACGGCTACACCTACGGTGCCTTCAGCGGTCTCGACCTCCGCCCGGGCGCCGGCACGTTCCAAATGAGCTCGGAGGTGCGAACGAACGCCACCGACTCGGCGCTCGTTGAGGCGATTGGCGAGTATCGTCGACTGGTCGATGAGCCGGTGCCAGCCACCGAGTTGAGCGGACTATTGAATAACCTGGTCTCCGGATTCCCGAACTCGGTGCAATCGGTGCAGGGTCTTAGCAACCGGCTGCAGTCGCTGATCATCTGGGGCCTGCCGCTCGATTTCTTCACCACCTACCGCGAGCGACTGGCGGCGGTGACGCCTGAGGATGTGCATCGTGTCGCGAGCAGCAAGCTGACGCCGAACAACATCATCGTCGTCGTTGCCGGGGATCTGTCCAAGATCGAAGCACCGATTCGGGCGCGGAATCTGGGCACGGTCGAGGTTTGGGATGCGAACGGCAACAAGATCCGCTGATTAGATCGTTGCACGCGCGAGGTCTGAAACTCGCGACAGGAAAGGAGGGCCGACGAGAGTCGGCCCTTTTTTTCACTGACGCTGTTCCCGCGACGTCTCTCTGTGAATAATTCGAGTCATGCCTACTGAGCTCGAACAGCGAATCAAGGATTGGATCGTAGCCGTGGTGGGTGGCGACGCTCGGTTGAGATGGGCGCATCACATGCCGGCTGCCACATCTTCGCGTCTGGATGCTGTCGATTTAATGCTCGATGGCAAACGCGTTCAGCTGGTCCTCAGGCGCTTTGACGATCACGAGTGGCTGGGTATGGAGCCCGATCTCGTCGCCCACGAAGCCGCCGCCCTGGCGTGGGCGTCGAACCTGAACATCGCCGTGCCGACACTGATCGCGTTCGACGCCGATGGCAGCGAATGCGGCGTGCCCGCCACGCTGACGACGAAATTGCCCGGCGAGACGCAGCTGCGGCCCGAAGATCGCGCGGCGTGGTTGTCGGAAATGGCGGCCGCGGCTGTGGAAATTCATCGCCTCGACGCCGATGGCTTTCCCTGGAACTATCGACGCTACAACGCAAAGGTGCGACTCGACGTGCCGCGCTGGTCGCGCGAGCAGGACGCGTGGCGCACCGCGATCGAGGTGGTGAACAAGCCCGCGCCGCGAACCCGGGACACCTTCATCCATCGCGATTTTCACCCGAGCAACATCGTCTGGCAAAACGGGAAGGTCAGCGGTGTTGTCGACTGGGTAAATGCGTGTCGAGGCCCCGCGGCGATCGACGTCGCCTGGTGCCGGCACAATCTCGCCAATTTGTACAGCGTCGAGATGGCGGACGAATTTCTCGAGGCGTATGCGGACGCTGCAGGTTCACAGTTCACTTACGATCCCTATTGGGATCTGATGACAGTCGTGGAGCTGCTGCCCGGACCGCCAAAGATGTACGGTGGGTGGAAGGCAGAAGGATTCCCGATCATCAGCGACGACGTAATGCGCAACCGCGTCGATCGCTACGTGGCCAGCATCGTCGGCCGACTCTGATGGCTACGAAATGAAAGCAGTCATCATCACCAGAGCCGGCGGACCGGAAGTGCTGGGAGTCGAGGAGCGTCCAACGCCCGCGCCGAGTGCGGGGCAGGTTCGGGTGCGCGTCTTCGCATCGGCGCTCAATCGTGCTGATATCCTGCAACGCATGGGCAACTATCCGGTGCCTGCAGGAGCGCCGGCGGACATCGCCGGAATGGAGTACGCGGGGGAAGTCGACGCGCTGGGCGACAGCGTGCGCCTTTGGAAGCAAGGCGATCGAGTGATGGGAATCGTAGGTGGCGGCGGACACGCGGAGTTTCTCACTGTGCACGAGCGCGAAGCGATTCCGATTCCCGCGGGCATGTCGTGGGATAATGCGGCCGCGATTCCCGAGGTGTTCCTCACCGCCTACGACGCTCTTTTTACGCGCCTCGCGCTCAGCACCGGCGAGACGCTTCTGATTCATGCCGTGGGTAGCGGTGTCGGCACGGCGGCGGTGCAACTGGCGAAGGTGGTTGGTGCGCGAATCATCGGAACCGCGCGCTCTGCCGCGAAATTGTCGCGCGTCAAAGAGCTTGGTCTAGATATCGGCGTCGATGCATCGCGCGGTGACTGGGCGACGCAAGTCGAGAGTGCAATCGGACGCGACACCGTCAACGCGACGCTGGATCTCGTCGGCGGCAACTATCTCGAGGGCAATCTCCGTGTCGCCTCGCTCAAAGGCCGGATCGTCGTCGTCGGACTGACTGCCGGCAATACGGCGCCCTTCAATATGGGAATTCTCCTGCGCAAACGGCTCACCATCGTCGGGACAGTGATGCGCGCGCGCACGCTCGAGGAGAAGATCTCGATCGCGCGGGAGTTCTCAACACGCGTTATTCCTTTGTTCGAGTCAGGCAGGCTGAAACCGGTTGTCGATCGGGTCTTCGCGTTCGAAGAGATAGCCGAGGCACATAGGCTCATGGAATCGAATGCGACGTTCGGCAAGATCGTGCTGATCTGGCGTTAACTAAGAAAAGACAACCGAGCTGGTAGTCTTGCTCTGGTAGTTTACGTCTTCCCCTTGCGTTTCCTGCTTCTTCTGTCCTGAACCAGAATCGCAAAAACCATCCACAGGCCCAGCGCCGCCGCGATGATAAACCCGACCATCGCCAATCGCGGTTGATATTGCATTAGCAACCCGCTGGCCACCAACAAGCCGCCAAGGACCAGGCCGGTGAAGATGCGATTGGCGACCTTTTCCAGGCCGAGTAACAACGAGCCGAGCTGCGGCGCCTCGACGCGAACGGCGAAATCGTTGGCCACCATCTTCTGGGTGATGACATCCAGACGATGCGGTAGCGCGCGCACGAAGTCGGACGCCTCGGCGGCGACCTGGAACATGCGCCGCGGAGAGAACTCGCGCTGCGCGCGCTTGTTGGCGATCTCGTTGGTGTATTCGCGGATCGACTGACTGGGATTGAAGTTCGGGTCGAGCGCGCGCGTAACCGCGTCGAGATTGAACAGCGCCTTCGCCAGCAGCGTCAACTCCGCCGGCAGCTTCAGTCCCTCCCGAAAGGCGATGGTGATCATCTCGTACAAAACAACGCCGGCCGGAGTTTCCTCGACCGTCTGATTCGTATGCTTCGCAATCAACTCGGCGACGTCGCGCACGTACGCTTCGCGATTGAAATCCTCCGGCGGCTCTCCGATCTCGATCAAGGTCTCGGCAGCGCCGTCGCCGTTGTTCTCGGCCATCGCAATCAGCAGGCGCACGACGTGATCACGCATCTTGGTCGTCAGATGCGCGGTCATGCCGAAATCGATCAGCGCCAGCTTGGGATCGTCCGGGGCTGCATCAGCAGCAACGGCGGCGGCGCGTGCGGCATTCTCTGATTCGACCAATGCTGTCGCGCCGGGGCGGACCTCCGAACGTCGATCGTCCGCCAGCAGCTCGGCGGGCGTACGCGGATTTTCACGTCCGGGCAAAACGATGAAGACGTTGCCGGGATGCGGATCGGCGTGAAAGTGTCCGCTGTCGGTGATCTGCTGCAGGTACGCGTGCGCGAATTCGTCGGCGAGATCGCTGAACTCGTATTCAATGCGGCTGATCGGCGGAATCTCGTCGATCTTGACGCCTCTGATCCGCTCTGTCGTCAGCACCTTGTGCGTGGTGTACGCGTCGATCACCCGCGGGATCAGGATATGGGGGAAGCGGGCGAGATCTTTCCTGAACGACGCCGCGTTGCGCGCTTCGGTGCGATAGTCGAGCTCGTCGACCAGCGCTCGCTCCACCTGCTGCACCACGCCGATGAGATCGATCCGCGAACCTGCGGATGTATGCTCGGTGAGAAAGGTCGCCAGCTGGCGAAAGAACTCGATGTCTTCCGACAGCTGCTCGCGCAGGTGCGGCCGCTGAACTTTGACGACGACGCTGCGGCCATCGCGCAGCTCGGCGGCGTGGACCTGACCGAGGCTGGCACTGCCGAGTGGCTCCGGCTCGAAGGAGGCGAAGAGCTTGGCGATGCGCGCGTGCAGCTCTTCCTCGATGGTGTTCTCGACGTCCTCGAGCGGCATCGGCGGCACATCGTCCTGGAGGTGCGTAAGCTCCTCGATGTATTGCCGCGGCACGAGGTCTGGCCGTGTCGACAGAATCTGACCGAGCTTGATGTAGGCGGGACCGAGCTCGACCAATCGCTCCCGAAATGCCCTGGCTTTGGCTCTGACATCGCCATCGAGGTCGGGCTCGTCGCCGACACTGGCACCCTCGAGATTGAGCAGGCCCTGACGGTTCGCGAAATCACGCAAACCATAATGCGTAAAGAGTCTGATCGTGCTTATCAGGCGCGGAAGCTGCTTCGGCGACAGAATCATGCGCTGTACAGGGGGCAGAAACTATGCCCGGTACAAAGTGGCTCCCAACGACACGTTCTTAGATATTTATGCATGGCGAACAATCGAAAGGCTGCAGGCACCCGCGCGGCTGAGAAATCCAGCCGCCCCGTGCCGAAGGGTGGAGGCAGGAGCAATATCCGACGTGTACCCAAACCGTGGGGACACGAGACCATCTGGGCCGTCACCGATCGCTACGTCGGCAAAATCCTGCACATCAACGCCGGCCACGAATTGTCGGTTCAATATCACAACAAGAAAGACGAAACGATCTACCTGCTGGCTGGTACGATGGCGTTTCGCGTCGGCAAGAGCGGGGGAGAAGTTCTCGAGGATGTGAAGCTCACCCCAGGAGAATCATTCCATGTGACGCCCGGCACCATCCACCAAATGGCAGCGCTCACAGACTGCGATGTGCTCGAGGTGTCGACACCCGAGCTCGACGATGTCGTTCGCCTGAGCGACAAGTACGGCAGAGAGGGAACATCGGCACCATGAAAGTCATCATTCCGCTGGCAGGAAAAGGAACGCGACTGCGTCCGCACACGCACATTACGCCGAAGCCGATGCTCAAGGTCGCCGGCAAACCGGTGATGTCGTATGTGCTCGACGAGCTCAAAAAACTCGGCAACGTCGAGCAGATCATCTACATCACGGGTCATCTGAAGGAAAAGGTCGAAGACTACGCGCGCGCAGAGATCGATGTCCCCTCCGTGTTCATCGAGCAGAAGGTTCAGGATGGCACCGCGGGCGCCGTTGCGCTGGCGAAAAAGTACGTCGATCAACCGGTGCTGATCGTCTTCGTCGATACGATCTTCGACGCCGATCTGTCGAAGGTGAAATCTGTCGACGCCGACGGCATCATCTGGGTCAAGGAAGTCGAAGATTATCAGCGCTTTGGAGTTGTCGTTACCGACAAGGACGGCAACATGACGTCGATCGTCGAAAAACCGAAGACGCCGATCTCGAAGCGCGCGAACATCGGCCTCTACTGGGTGCGGAACTGGAAGTTGCTGTTCGAGGGGATCGACTATGTCCTCAAGCAACCGAAGAACCAGGGAGAGTATTTCCTCACCGACGCGTTCCAGTACATGATCGACAGGGGTGCGAAAATCAAAGTCATCGACGTCGAAGGCTGGTATGACGCCGGCAAAATCGAGACACTGCTGGAGACCAACGAGGCGATGCTCGCGCGCGGCCGTGCACGCCGCCCGCGCGACGCGGGAGATTCGACCATCATTGATCCGGTTTACATCGAGGACAACGTCACGCTCAGGAAATCGAAGGTTGGGCCGAACGTGTCGATCGGTGCCGGCAGCGTTCTGGACGGATCGGAGATCAGCAATTCAATCGTCGGCTCGAATGCGAAGATCAGTAAATCCGTTCTCAGGAATTCGCTGGTCGGTGACGAGACTGTGCTGGAAGGCGTGCGCGGTGAGTTGACTGTCGCCGATCACTCCGAGGTGCGCGCATCGTAGAACCGGAGGCGCCAGCGCCGCCTCTGCGCCGTCTCGGACGAAATGTCATCGGGCTCGGCGCGGTCAGTTTATTCACCGATGTCTCGACTGAGATGATCTATCCGCTCCTGCCAGTCTTTTTGGCGGGAGTGCTCGGCACCAGCTCGACGTTTATCGGCGCGATCGAGGGCGTAGCGGAGACGACGGCATCGCTGCTCAAACTGGTGAGCGGCTGGTGGTCGGACCGAATGCGGTCGCGAAAGCCGTTCGTCGTCATCGGCTACCTGATTGCATCGGTGGTTCGACCGTTTACGGCGGCAACGCGAACAGCATCGCAGGTGCTGGCGATTCGCTTGACCGACAGAATCGGCAAAGGTCTTCGCACATCACCACGCGACGCGCTGCTCGCCGATTCGGCTCCTGCGGACGCACGCGGGCTCGCGTACGGATTTCATGCTGCGGCGGATAACGCCGGCGCAGTGTTGGGCCCTCTGATCGCGTTCCTGATTCTCAAGGCCCGCGGCGTGGGGGCGCTCGACACCAGCACGCGACTGGCTGCTCACGACGAGCTGGCGATCCGCACTGTGTTCTGGCTGTCGGCGATACCGGCCGCGATCGCGATGCTGGTGCTGATTTTCGTCGTGCACGACGTCCCGAAACGCGGCGACCGTACTGACGCATCGCACACCTCACTCGCTACGGAGAGGCTGACCGGTCGATTCTGGAGCTATCTGACAGTGGTGTTGCTGTTCACGCTCGGCAATTCAACCGATGCCTTTCTGCTGCTACGCGCGAATCAGCTCGGTGTGCCGGTGGCGATGGCGCCAATTCTGTGGGCGGTGCTCAACTTCGTGAAATCGGCGACGGGTACGTACGGTGGACAGCTTTCCGATCGGCTCGGTCGCAAGCCGCTGATCGTCGGTGGCTGGCTGCTCTACGCGGCGGTCTATTTCGCGTTTGCGTGGGCAAGAGTGCCGTGGCAGGCGTGGGCGCTATTCGCGATCTACGGAATTTTCTACGGAATGACCGAGGGTACTGAAAAGGCGCTCGTTGCCGACATCGTTCCACGCACCCGGCGGGGCGCTGCCTTTGGCTGGTACAACCTGGCGATCGGCCTCGGCGCGCTTCCCGCGTCTCTCATTTTCGGCTGGATCTGGGACACACGCGGTGCGGCGAGCGCTTTTCTGTTTGGCGCATCCCTCGCGCTCGTCGCCGCGGTTCTGATGGCGATTGTGGCTCCTTCGCGGCCGGTTCAAACCGCCGGTTGAAGTTTCTCCGATCCAGAGCGAGTTGAAGTGATCTCGTAAGCGGTCCCTGGGTTACGACCGCGCCTCCTCACCGCGGTAGAGTGCGCCTTCACCAACCGCACCACTCGCCGAGGAGGTTTTATGAAACAGAGACATGGCGAAGGAGTTCTTGTTTTGGCGCTGGTCGCCGCGCTTTTCGCATGCGCGGATTCTGCTGCCCGCACCGTCGCGCCCGTCGCTTCGCCCGACATCGCCGCGAGTGAGATTAGCGGTGGCCAGTCCGAGGAGCGAGCAGCCCTCACGAAGATCGCGCGCCTTGTAGCAATGGCGTTGAACAACGAGCCGGCGCGGCAGCACCTCAAACGCGATTTGCGGGCGGCACCGTTTCGCGAGCACAAAGTGGAATTGGCGCCGTATCTCCGCTCCAACGACGGCAAGACTCTGCTCGCTGGGATGACAGCGGCGAACGGCGGCGACGAGGGCGCTGTATTCGCGGCGCTGGCAGCGCTTCGCCGAATGGAGTTTTATATGCCAGTCAGCTCGCAGCGTGAGACGTGGACGGGCAAGGCAGATGTGCTCGTCGCATCGCAGTTGGAGGAGCGGACGCCGATAGTCGCGTTCAATGAATCCGGCGCGCAGGTAGCGGTGGAGGCGAAGACCGCCCCCACCCAACCGACGCTTTCGATCGTGCCGATCGAGACTCGCTTCGACCAGCCGATGGACCTACGGCGATCGAGGAACCTGCGCGATCAGAACGGCCAGGCCATTGGAACGTTGGAGCCATCCGAGCTTCGGCAATCGAGTTTGATCAGCTGCGGTGACGTGTGCGGTGGCGGCGGTGGTGGTGGTGGCGGGAGCGACCCGATTGCGCCGGGACTCTATCTCGAGTTCTCTCGAATCCTCGACGCAAAGGAGCCGTGGATTCGCGGTGATCCCGAAATCGAAGTGCACATCCACGGACCAACGTCGACGAGTGCGCCAACTTACGGAGAGAACCTGTCGTGCTCGGGAGAACATGCGCCCGATTATAGAAAAGTTTTCAACCAGGATGGTGCGTTCTGGGAGGGAAGGGTGTTGTTGTTCTCGAATGACGAAACCATCGCCTACGTAAACAAGTTCAAGGAAGGCTTCCATGTCATCTTCTGGGAAGACGACAACGAGCCGTGCACTCTGAAGTACGACAGCAACTCGCTGGTCAGTCTGCTGCAATCCACCGCGGGCGCAGCAGGCACAGTTGCCGTCAAGCTCATTCCCGGCGCACCATGGTACGTCGTCGGTGGTCTTTTCATCGCGCAGGTGTTCTCGAATGCCGGCTCGTGGCTGCTCACCAACGACGATTTTCTGGGAGTCGCAGTCGATCAGCGGCAGCTTGGCAGTCCGTATCCAACCAACACCCACGTCATCATGGATGGAACGACGCTCAACGGACGCGCAACGATCGTTTACCGATAGCAGGGAGGAAGCATGCGTTATCGATTGCACTTGACGCTGATCTTGCTGGCGATGGCTTCGATCCCGTCGCGCGCGGCGGCGCAGTTGGATACGAGTAGCTACGATGCGAATGCGCTCAGACTCGAATCGCACTTCGGAGATATTCGAATCATTCGCGGAATCAGCGGGCCCGTCGTTGCGTCGGTTGGAACATTTCACAAGGTCGAGCTCGCCAAAATCGTTGGCACATCAGAAAACGCGGCAAGAGAGGCACGCGAGTTCGAGCGCAATCAGCGACCGGGAGCGATCGCGGCGCTGATTGGTGGAATCATCGTCGGCACCTCGATCGCACTGTCGAGCAGGAACGATCCGACCTGGGGTCTGGTTTCGGCAGAGCTTGTAGGTGTGAGCCTGGTTTTTTACGGCGGCGTTCGCCTGAATCGTGCTTACAACGCGCTGTCCAGGTCTCTATGGTGGTACAATCGTGATCTAAAGCGTTGACGGCTCAAAGTGTGATCGTCAGTTCGCCCAAATCGTCTGTACGAAGAACGATTTGGGCGAATTTCTTGAGGGATCATGATAAAGATCATGCTTGCGATCGCTATCTCAGCGCTCGCTTCAGGGTCGCTGGCGGCGCAGACGGAGAGCCGCGCGACCAATACCAACCGCAGCCAGAACGCCACTCCTACCGTAACCGCACCGCAAGCCCGCACTGATTCGAGCAGCGTCTACGATTCGCAGGCGTTGCGTTTCGAAACCAGCTGGGGCAGCGCCGACGTCATTCGTGGAGCGAAAGGCGAAGTGCTCGGCACCGTGGGATGGTTTCGCCACTTCGATGTCGAGAAGCTGGTGCAGTCGTCACCGCAGGCGGCGTCAGCTGCACGCGAATTCCGCGTCGCCAACTTCCGCGGCTCGCTGGTCAGCACCATTGGCGCGAGTCTCGTCGCGATCGGGATCGCCGTCGCCACCAACAACTCGAACAACGCCTCGACTCCAGTTTTGATCATCGCCGGCGCCGGCGGAATCGGCTGGGGCCTGCAGAAAATCAACTCGAGTTACGGGGCGTTGTCGCGAGCGTTGTGGTGGGGCAATCGGGATTTGGGCAGGTAAGAGGGCGAGTATCACCCAGTTCGAAAATCCCAGCACTCAGGTCGTCAGCGGCCGGTGGGTTCTGAGCCGCCTCCGGTAGCCAATCCACCCTCCAATCCCAATCAGTCCAATCGGCACGAGCACACCGAGTGAGGCGATAAGCGAGGCGACCATGGCGACGAAGTTCTGCCAGGCGCGGCGGAACGCCTCGGCGATTGGGCTGCGGCCCGGCTCGATGATTGGCGCAGGCTCGTGAATGTTCACGGTCAGAGTGCTGAGCGCGACGCGGGCAGTCAGGTAGCGCAGGCGACCTTCGTAGCGCTCGATTTCCTCGCGTACGCGCGCGAGCTCGCGCTCAACGCGGAGCACTTCATCGAGCTTGCCGGTCCTTTTCGCCAGCAGATCGATCAGGCGCTCCTCGAGACGGCGTGCATTGGCGACTCGTGCGCTGACGTCGACGAATTCCTCCCCGACGTCCTGCGCGTTGGAGTTCACCGTCTCGACTTTTCCAATCGAGGACAGCGATCCGACTGCCTCATCGTACCTGGTGTTGGGAATCTTGATCTCGATCGAAGCCTGGCGAACCTGGTCCTTGCCGCCGCTGATCGATGAGTTGGTGACATAACCGCCGACCTGAGCTACGAGCTGCCGGATCTTGAGCATCGCCGGATCGACCTTGTCCACTTCAATGAAGGCCTGCCCGGTGCGAATGATCATCGTTGATGCTGCTGCGGTCGTCGAATAGTTCACGCCTTGCAACGCGTCGGCAGCCGTGGCGTCTACCGCCGCAATCTGGTTTGCGGCTAGCCGTCCCCGCTGCGCGGTCGCCATCGACTCTTCGCGCGCTTCGCCGCCGGTAAATGCAGCCGCGGCAGCTACCGGAGGAGCAGGCGGCGGGGACGCAACTTTGGATTGCAAGCTCCCATCTGCGTGATCCACGTACCCGACGGAATCGGTCGCCGTCATTTTCTCGCGGCCGCACGCGACGAGCGCAGCGGCCAGGACCAGTGCAATTCTGACTGTGTTCATTGTTGGCTCGGTTGAAGGGTCTCGAGAGGAGACGCTGGCCAAGCCGAACGTTGCACACGCGCGCTAGCAGCCCCCCTCGTGAGGACCGTTCCAGCTCACGGCCCAGACGCCGGGCGCTTTCCGCGCAATAGCCGCATAGCCGTTAACTTCGTTGCCGCGCGTCTCCAGAAATAGCACCGGGCGTGAGTCTGACTTCGTTTCGACTGCCGTTGAGACGCCGATCTCGTCTTCCGAATCCAGTCGGAAGGCGGTGGTGTCCTTTGGGACCGCCAGATTCGGGTGGGCATACGCTAGCCGCCATTCGGCATCCGGGCCCGCGCCTGCGGCTTCGCCCAGGATGAAATAGTCGCGCGCCCAATGCTCGGGGTTCGGCCTCAACCAGGTTAGACTGCCCGTGATCACCACAGCATCGGAGAGCTTTAAGCGAGTGCCTTGCTCGATCATGTATTTCGCATCCTTCCAGAGAGAATCGTCGCCGTGGCGAATCATCCCTGCCAATCGCAAAATCTGATCGACGAGTGCCGCCGAATCCGCACCACGCAGCTCCGAAAGGTCTTCGACTACCAAGCCGCGCGCCGCGCCAACAGGCAACGCCACGTTCCAACTGGCCTGCGGGGCCCCGACGAGCCCTCCTCTTGAATACTCGAAACAACCTTCCTCGTCAGATGCCTTGCCAAGACCTGCGAGAATAGCGCTGCCGACGTGGCCCCGGCGACCGAACAGGTCCACCTTAACGCCGTTCGCGGGGCTCGCATCCAATGTGGTGTCAGCACCCGAATTTGCCGCAAACGACGCGAGAAGCACGACGATTGACGTATCGCCGTCGCTATACCCAACAAGGCTTCCGAACGCGGAATCCCAGAGAGGCCGATACGAATTCGATTGCGCGGTGGATGGGTTCACCGAAGCGGTGGTGCTGACAATCTGCAGCCTCGAGGCGTCTCGTGTTGCGTCGACCCGAGGAGTTTCCGAACAAGCGGCTAACCCAATAAGCGCCACCACGCACACTAGCGCCGCCGCTCGCGTCAGCAGCACCTCGACGTACGGTTGTAGCGATCGTTCATCCGCGTGTGCCGGAACTCTGTTTCGCTCATCACGCGATCACCTGGATGCACCGAACGCATGTGCGCCAGATAACGATCGTAATTGGGAACGCCCAGAATTGCGCGCACGACGGAAGTAGCGCGCGAACAGAAAGCTGTGATGCGTCTGATCATCGACTCGCTTTTGTCGGCAGGTATCGCTCGAACAACTCGAAGATTCGGCGGTATTCGTCGGCCCATGATGAAGGTCTCTCGAATGCATGGTTCTCGACCGGATAAACCGCAAGCTCCCACCGCGTTTTGCCCAGCTCGATCAGACGCTGAGTCAGTCGCACGATGTCCTGAAAATGCACGTTGGTGTCGACCATTCCGTGCGCCATCAATAGCGGATCCTGCAAACCTTCGGCGAAGTAAATCGGCGAAGACTGCCGGTACGCGAGCGTGTCGTTCTGCGGAAGATTCAGGATGTTGGACGTGTAGCCCTGATTGTAGTGCGCCCAATCGGTGACGCTGCGCAGTCCCGCGCCGGCGCCGAAATGCGGTGATTCCGTGAACAACGCCATCAGCGTGATGAATCCACCGTAGCTGCCACCGTAAATGCCGATGTGCTTGGGGTCGATCTGGAAATTCTGGACGAGATATTTCGACGCATCCACTTGATCCTGCAGATCACGTCCGCCCATGTGGCGATAAATCGCCGTGCGCCAGTCACGCCCGTAGCCGTCCGATCCGCGGTAGTCGAGATCGAGCACGACGTATCCGTGCGACGCGAGGAACTGGTTGAACATGTACTCGCGCGGATACTCCGACCAGAAATTCCCGACATTGTGCAGATACCCGGCACCGTGCACGAAAATCACCGCCGCGCCGTTTGGCTGCGCCTTCATGTCGCTCGGCCGATAGATGTGCGCCGGCACTTTGACGCCATCCGACGCCGGAATCATCACGATCTCGGGCGCCAACCACGGAAACGACAGCCACTCCGCGCTCGGCGAGGTCGTCAGCTGCGATTCTTCCGCATTGGGACGCATCCCCATCACGAACAGCTCGGGCGGCCGATTTACGTACGAGTAAACGTCGGCGACGAGCTTGCCATCGGGTGAAACTGTCGCGGTGTGCTTGCCAACCCTGGTCGTGATGCGCTCGATTCCGCCGCCGCTCGTCGGCATCCGATAGAGATGCTCCTCGAATGGCGACACCTCGTTAGTTGTGAGATAGAACCAGCGACGGTCCGGCGACAGCGCGACGTCGCGTACTTCCCAACGACCGCGCGTCAGCTGACGCCGATCGCTTCCATTCGCGGCAATGGTGTAGAGATGCGAAAAGCCGTCGGCTTCCGATGTATACCAGGCCCGACCTTCACCCGTACCGTACCAGCCGCCACATGGGCTGCACGGTCCGCCGACCCACGCCGAATCGTGCAACGCTTCCAGCGTCGTCAGCTTTGCCGTCGGATCGACGGTCTCCAGATAGCTCCACTTGTTGTCACCACTGTAGGCGTAGAACAGCGCGCGCGTACCGGCGTCGTTCCAACCGAGCAGCGAGAACCCGCCCGTCGTCGTATCGGCGGGGAAGGCCTTCAGCCATGTGACGGTCTCGGTGGGGAGAGCGATCAGTGCAACACGCCCCTTTTGCTCGAAGTCCCCCACCTTGGTGCGGACGCGGAGCTCCTCGGTGTAGCCGCTGCGTGTCACGTACTGCGGAACCTCGTTGGTGCGTTGTCCGCTCGCGGGGATGCGCGTCGAGATGAGCACTATGCTCCCACTCGGTGAGATCGAGAAATTGTTGACCTGCTCGCCACTTTGCAGGTAGATGGGTTTGATCGCCAACGAATCGCGCTGCAACCGTTCCGCGCGCGCGATACTGTCGGCTCGAATGCGATCACGTATCGATTCGAACAGATCGCGCTGTTGTTGCTCGAGGCGGCCGCGCTGTCCCTGCGCACGCGACGAATCCGTCGGCGCCGGGCCCTGTCTGATATCCGTCAGCTGCCGCAGAAATCCGTTGGTTAGATTCAGCGCGTAGACGTTGTTGGCACGAGTGAAGAAAACCTGCCGGTCGTCAATCGAAAACTGCGGATTGCTTTCTTCCTCCGTCGTTTGCGTCAGCCGGCGGGTCGTGCCGTTGGTCAGATCGTCGATGTAGAGGTCGCCGCCAGCTTCGACGAGTAGAAACCGTCCGCTGTGCGACATCTCGCCACCTGTGTACCGCGCGCGAGTCGTGTCGGCCTCGCGCAACGAAACGCGCTCCGGCTTGGCACCAGGAACTGCGCGCACCCGAAACTGCTTCGGCGATTCCCGCCAATCGCTTCCCGGCTCCAGCCAGTTGAAGTAGATCCATTTGCTGTCGGCGCTCCAGCGAACGTTCTGCGGTTGTCGACCGTAGAGCTCCGGTCCGCGCATGATGTTCTTGATCGAGAAGTCGAACGGAGCCGACTGGCCGACAACGACGGACGGTAAAGCAAACAAAAGCAAAGCGAGAAGTCTTCGCATCGATTGTTCAGGGAAGAAGAGACGTCAGCTTAGTGCCAGTGAGTCGCCGATGGAAGGGAACGGAATTTCGGTAGTACGCGCTGCCTTTCGTCCACTCACTACGACGAACCACTCGTGCGCAGAGGCGATCAGGATGATTACGACCGAGATCAGGAAAAACCCAGCCACTGCCGCGTCGATGTAGTCGTTGACGATTACCCGGCGACCGTCTGCGATTGTCTTTATTCCTGTGGGAAGAACGCCCGCGGAAAGCTGCGCGCTCACCACTCCCGCGTGCGAGAGGAAGCCGAGCTTCGGATCTGCCGAGAACATTTTCTGAAAACCGGCGGTCAACGTGACCACGACCAGCCAGATCAGTGGCAGAATCGTCACCCACGAGTAGCGTGCCTTTCCCATCTTGATGATGATCGTCGTGCCGACGCACAGTGCGACCGCTGCCAGCAGCTGATTCGAGATGCCGAACAACGGCCATAGCGAATTGATTCCCCCGAGCGGATCCATCACACCCTGGTAGAGAAAATGTCCCCACATCGCGACAACCAACGCGCTGGAGATGAACACCGCCGGATACCACGACACGCGTCCGATGGGCGCCCACGCGTGCTTCAATAAATCCTGCAGCATGAATCGCCCGACGCGTGTGCCGGCGTCCACAGTCGTGAGAATGAACAGCGCCTCGAACATGATCGCGAAGTGATACCACAACGCCATCGCCGTCGAACCGCCAAGCACTCGCGAGAAAAGATGCGCCATTCCCACCGCCAGACTCGGCGCGCCGCCGGTGCGTGAGAGCAGGGTTTTTTCCTGCACCTGATCGGCAAGCACTTGCATCTGCGCCGGGTCGAGCGTGAATCCCCAATGTTGGACAGCCGCCGCTGCGCTCGCCGCCGTCGTGCCGATTGCGCTCGCCGGCGCGTTGATCGCAAAGTAGACGCCCGGCGTCAACACGCTTGCCGCGATCAGGGCCATCACCGCCACCAGTGATTCGGTGAGCATGCCTCCGTAGCCGACGGGGCGCGCGTCTGCTTCGTTGGCCAGCAATTTCGGAGTCGTGCCCGATGCAATCAGTGCGTGAAATCCACTGATCGCCCCGCACGCGACGGTAATGAAGGCGAACGGGAAAATCTTGCCGGCGAAAACCGGCCCGGTGCCGTTCGTGAACTGTGTGAAGGCCGGCATGTGCATCGGCGGCAGCACGATGATGATACCCAGTGCCAGCGCGAGCACGACACCGATTTTCACGAACGCCGACAGGTAGTCGCGCGGCGCCAACAGCAGCCACACCGGGAGCACCGAAGCAAAGAAGCTGTACGCCATCACCAGCAGCGCCAACGTCCGCGCGCTGAGTGTAAACATCGGCGCCAGCGTCGGATTTTCCGCGACCCATCTTCCCGCGAACAGGGACAGAAGCAGCAAAATCAGTCCGAGCGCGCTCGCCTCGAGCACACGATGCGGTCTGATCCAGCGCATGTACGCCCCCATGATCAACGCCGTCGGAATCGTCAGGCCGATGGTGACGACTCCCCACGGACTCCCTTTGAGCGCGTTCACCACGACCAGCCCCAGCACTGCTATCAGGATGATCATGATGCCGAAAACGGCGACGAGCGCCGTATATCCGGCGACGGTGCCGATCTCTTCCTTCGCCATCTCGCCGAGCGACTTGCCATCACGACGCACGGAGGAGCAGAGAATGACCATGTCCTGCACCGCACCACCGAGCGCGACGCCGACGATTATCCAGAGCGCGCCGGGCAGAAATCCGAATTGCGCCGCCAGGGTCGGACCAACGAGCGGTCCCGGCCCTGCGATCGCCGCGAAGTGATGCCCGAACACGATCCATCGGTTGGTCGGCAGGAAATCGCGTCCGTTATTGAGTCGAACCGCCGGCGTCGGGCGAGCGGGGTCGAGCGCGAAGATCTTGCTGGCGATGAACCTACTGTAGAATCGATAGCCGACGGCGTAGGTGCAGAGTGCCGCCGTCAGCAACCAGGCAGCGTTGACGGATTCACCGCGCGACAGTGCCAGCACGGCGAAGCTCGCCGCGCCGAGCACGGATACCAGTGTCCAGATGACGATGACGCGGAGTCGCCGCATTAGCGTTGGTAACGTTTCCGGTGAAATTGAGTATGCGTTAACTTTCGCCGCAATCCAGAATCCTCCGGTGCGACACAACTTTCACCTAGCAGTCGCCGCCCTTTTGCTGGCGTGCGCGTCCCAACAGCCCGAGACCGGCGCCCCGCAGATGCAGATGCGGCCGCTCGAGCGTCTTGCCGGCCAGGAGATGCTGGTGCTGCCCGTCCAATATCTGTCGTCGACGGACAGTCTTGGCTGGATGGGTAACATCCCCAATCGCGCTGCGTTCCTCGACGACCTCGACGGCAAGATCGAGGCGGAGCTTACCGCGCGCGGACTCGGCAATGCGTGGACCTTCGGCCGCGAGGTCGAGCGTGCATCGAAATTGAACAGCATCATGATGACCGACGCGCGCTCGTTGTCCGCGGAATGGTTGCGCGGTCGACCGCCGCAGGATCTCACGGTGCGCGATCCGCTCGCGTCCCAGGTGCGTGGACTCGTCGGGCTCAAAGGATCGCGCTACGCGCTGCTTCCCGTGGAGCTCAGATTGTCGAGCAAGGGTGGTACAGGCGTTGCGACTTTGCGCGTTGTTTTCATCGATGCGCGACTCGCGCAGATCAAAGGACTCTGGGAGATTCAAAGCGATCCGGCGACCACCCTCTCACCCGAGCTCACCGCCAGTCTGGCGAGGCACTTCGCCGATCTCGTCGTCGCGCCCTGAGTTCCGGCAGTGACGAGCATCTTCCACGTCTCCGACCTTCACTTCGGTTGGCCGGCGGTCCCGGAGCAGATCGACGCCATCGAGCGAATCATCGCCGCCGCGAAGTTCGACGTGGTGGTGATTTCCGGTGATTTGAGTCAACGCGCGCGCGCCGGCGAATTCCAGCGTGCTGCCGCGTTCATTCGCGATGCAAAGAAAGTCAGCAAAGTCATCACCATACCCGGCAATCACGATGTAAAGTGGTGGCGCGCGCCACTCGGCTTCGGGCACAAGCCCGACGTCTATCTCAACTACCGCCGCTTCATCGACAAGAATCTGGAACCGGTGCTTCACGCGCCCGGAGCGACTTTCGTCGGCATCAATACTGCTCACGGTGTCACATTGAGAACGCTGACCTGGAATTTGCGGGACATCTCGATCATCGGAGACATCCACAAGAAGCAGCTCGACAAGGCCCAGGAAATTTTCGAGAAAGCGGCGCCGCGAGACGCGCGGGTGATTGTGATGCACCACAATCCGGTGCGCGGCGAGCTGTCACAGCGACACGGTCTCAAGAACACCCAGAAGATTCTTGGGGCTTTCGCCGAGATGGGGGTGGATTTAGTCTGTTGTGGACACGATCATCAGGAGTCGGTGCACTACATCGAGCACACCCGAAAGGGCACGGTGATCTCGACGGCGGGCACCATCTCCAACCGCTCCCGCGGAGGCAGGCCTTCTTCAGTCAACGTCATCGAGATCGGCACGACGACGATCGATGTAACGACTCACGTCTGGTCGAAGGAGGAGCGTACGTTCGTCAAAGGCCCGCACAAGTGCTTCAAACGCTCGGAGTATGTTGCGCCTGAGTGACCGTGACCAGCTCATGCTCGAGCTGGACGAAGCTCCACCAGCAAATGCGGAAGAATTGCGTGCGCGCTTGCAGCGATTGGGACTGGGATCGCAGTACCGCGTCCGGCTGACGTCTAATCGCACGGTAGTCGTGAGCTACAGCGGCGGCGAGCTGCGCATCCACAACAGCTTTTTGCAGGCGGATGAAGAGGTGTGGAAGGCGATCATTACCTTCGTGCACGGTCGCACGCGTGTAGCACGCAACGCGGCGCGCCGCGCGATTCTCGAATTTCCAGTTGCCAAGCCCGAAGGTCCGCGCCGTAAACGCGCGCCGGAGAAGACGCACCCTGCGGATTTGCCGCTGATCCGCGAGTTAACGCGCTGGCATCTCGCGTTCAACGACGAGCGATTCGCCGGCCAACTGCGGGAAATCCCGATTCGAATTTCCCGCCGCATGCGCAGCCGGCTCGGCCACTATAGTCCCGCGGCGGATGGTTGCGAGCCGGAGATCGTCATGAGCCGTCGCCACATTCGCCGTGATGGCTGGGATGAAGCGCTGCACACTTTATTGCACGAGATGGTGCACCAATGGCAGGATGAACAGGGATTGGTCGTCGACCACGGCGCTTCGTTCAGGGCAAAAGCCCGGGCGGTGGGGATAACGCCCTTAGCTTGTCGAGCGGTTGCCTGAACCGCATTGACGCGACGCGAACGGCCAATTAGAGAAAAAAAACGGCCTTAGGACTGCATTTTCGACTCAATTGTAATTCGCGTTTAAACGGTCGAGCGCGGCTCGGCGGATATACGCTAAGAGTGAATCGCGTCCAGGGTAGCCAACTATTCGTAAGTTATTTACCAAGAACGTGGGCGTCCCGTGAACTCCAAGTCGAGCGCCCGCCGTGCTATCCTCCCGAACCGCGTGCTGAGCGGCGCGGCTCGTCAAACACGAGTCGAACGCCGCTAGGTTGTTGACCCCGGCGGTTTTCGCCAATTGTGTCATGCTTCTGTCCTCAAGCGAATCAGCCCCGCCAAACAACGCTGCCTGCATTGGTTCGAACCTGCGCTGTTGATCTGCGCACACTGCTGCTAAAGCAGCTCCCAACGCCGCGCGATGAAACGAAAGAGGAAAATTTCGATAGATGACCGAAAAAATGTCTGCGTTGCCTGCGCTGACTTCGGATAAATCGCGCTGGGCCGCCTTGCAGTACGGACATTGGTAGTCGGAGAACATGACAACTGTTACCGGAACCTTCACATTCCCGATGCGGTGACCACCTTTCGCATAAGCTTTCCAATTGGCAACCAGCATTGGGCGATCGGCGTTGTTGTGCCGATGAACTACGATCTCCTCGTAAACTCGCAGGCTCACGGTGACGATCGCACCGATTGTGGTTGCCGCAACAGCTAAGTTCAAAATGTAGGTGGCGCGTTCCGTTCTGGAAGTCATTGGCAGGTGAGGGGCGACGCAGTTGCGTCGCCCGCTTTGAGAATGGCTTGAATAATCGACTAGCGAGATATGGTCTCGATTAAGAACAGGTACCCGGAGCACCAGGGTCCTTATTGCATTGGTGGCTACAGCACTGATCGCGATTGTCGCACAAGTCCCCGGGGGCGAGGCAGATCTTCATTGTAGACGTCTTTTGTGACGCCGGAAGAGGGCGCGGGATAAAGTTGGCGAGCCCTATTACAGCAGCCATCCCAAGTATCCAAAGTTTTCGCTTCATAGCTCCCCCATAAAAGTCGTGAAGATCACAAGGCTGGGATTGTTAGCTAGCCTGCCTTCATTCTTGGGAGGGTTTAAAAGTGCGGAAAGGTCAATCTGAGCCAACCTCTCGCGGTTCTGCGACTTCTTCTTGTGTCGCGTTTAGCTTCTATCTGAGTATGCGCGGGGAGTGGCAAGCGACCGTTTTTTATTTTTGTGCCTTGGTCACGGATTTTTATCAGATGCGGAACCTGTGGAGAACACTTGCAACCAGCTGCCTAATTTTCGTCTCTACAGAGCACACCGCATCGGGCCAAGAAGCGGCGGGCATAGTTCGTAATGCGAGAACTCAAGATCCAGAGCCGCACGTTTCAATCGTGTTAGTGAACACTCGCGGGACGATTGTCGCGGGTACAATCACCGGCGAGGATGGCAGGTTCCATGTGAAAGCGCCCGACATGGGTCGCTTCAGAATAAGAGTGCGAAAGCTTGGGTTCAGTCCGGATTCATCGCCGCAATTGATTTTCGGGAAGGGCGAGTCTGTTGAATTCAACGCTTCACTTAATGCATTGCCGTACAACTTAGAATCCGTTGCGGTCGAAGGCGAATCGCGATGCGGCGCTGGCAAAGGCCGTGAGGGGTTATTCAGCCTGTGGGAAGTAGTGCAGAACGCGCTTACCGCGACTGTCGCTACATCTTACGCCAATCGAGTTTCTTTTCGCCTTCGCCAATTCCAGCGGCAAGTCGATGCGGCTAGCGGTTCGGTGATTCGTAGCAGCACGCGTGAGGTATACGCGTTGAACACGGAACCTTATTACAGCGTTTCTCCTGACTCTCTCGCCAACGCTGGATTCGCACGTCGCGAACGTGACTCGACAACATATTTCGCGCCCGATGCACGCACCCTGACATCAGAGGCGTTCAGCAACTCGCACTGCTTTCGGGCGGTGAGAGATGTGACACGGCCGGGCGACATAGGTCTAGGGTTTCGGCCCAGTAAGTCGAGCGAACTCGTTGACGTAAGCGGTGTGCTCTGGCTGGATGCGAAGTCAGCGTCCTTGAAAGAGTTGGACTATACGTACGACAGACCCGGGATAAGTAACGCGGAAGCGTTGGCCGCGGTCACTCCGGGTGGGCACATCGAGTATAGGCGACTCGCCGGTGGAGCGTGGATTGTCGACAAATGGGTCATTCGCGTTCCCACGCAAATGGAGCGCGTTTCAGCCGGAATTGTGGGCTCGAGTCTAAACGGTCAAACTGGGATTCGATCTCCGTCGGGTACGAGACCCGTCATTCTTTGGGAAGTTGGCGGTGAGGTTCAGGACGTGTTAGCGGGCTCTTCGGTCGCGACTGATTCCGGGGTTAGAAATGGTTCTCTCCATGGTACGCTTGCCGCTCCTGATTCAATCGCGCTGAAGGGCAAGGTGGTCGCCATCCTCACTAATCGTACCGCCGATTCTCCACTTCGGGAAACAACCGTGACGAACGGCTACTTCGCTTTTGACGGCGTGCCCGAAGGCGACTACGTCGTCCAAGTAACATCCCCGATTTTGGATACGTTGAACCTTACCGTGTCGCCGACGCCTGTTCGCATTAGCGGTGGAGAGCAACAGACGATGACTATCCGGCTTCCATCAGTTGCCGAAGGCCGGGCGGCGTTGTGCGGGCGTGCGCAGCCGCGGTCAGCAATACTACATGGGTATGTGCGCGACAGCGCCACACATCGGCCAATTTCCGGGGCGCGCGTACAGGCGTATTGGCTTGCCGCGGTCACGCGCATCGGTCCAACGGGCGGAGGATTATCTGCCGCGCCTCACGAGCTCGTCACGACAACCGACGCCAACGGACGGTTCGTTTTCTGTGGGCTTGAGGCCACCAATCGTCTCGTGCTTTCCGCATCGATTGGGAATTTCAAGGGGCGTTTACCCACGCTAAGTGTCGTAGCCGATAAAATCGCCATGGCCGACCTGATTATCAGGCGATAGGAACGGTGGCTCCGCCTGTCGTTGCAAACGCCGTAGCCCAAAGCGTTTTCGGTAAAACCGCAATCCTCTCACACAACGTTTGGTCTCAAGATGGCCACCCGCACTAGCTGCGTGACGGCCTCTGGGGACAAGATCGCCGAGCGCTGGGTGATAGAAATCAGGCAGTTCTTGAAACGAAAGTGACATTGACCACGACGATGTAGCCAATAATGTACTGAAGAAACGCAGGTGCTCACTGCTTGCGCGTTATTGCCTCACCCATCCCCGTGGTCAAACTTTCTTCGGCCACCTTCCTTGGTGGCTCGGCGTCGCGCGTCGGTTTTGCATTTCCCGGAGCTGCACTAGGCGCGGTCGTGCTGGTCGCGGACTCGATCGCATTCTACTTGTCCGCCGAGTTGGCAGCTGAAACCGTGCGCAGTTTGCGTCTCATCGGTACAAACGGATCCTTCCTGGCGTCTACCGGGAGTGCACGCCACCGTGAGGCGCGAGCGGTTGTCGTCGATCCGGCCAGCATGCAGCCGACATGCTTTAAGCGCTTGTTCTCCGCAGCTAGTCTCCACCGTCTTCCGTTCGTCGTCTTTTCGAATTTAACCGTTGACTCGATTTATGCAGTAGCGCGCGCTCTGTCACTCGGGCCAGCACTCTGGGTTTCGGGTAACCCTTCGTATCTGTATACACTCCTTGACCGCCACGTTTTCGGCCGATGGGTTTCACTTGGAACGAGCGTACTCGGCAAGATAGCTCCGGTTCTGCACAGCGCACCGCCACTGCTTGCAGTGAACATCGTTGCGCTGTTTAGCGAGGACGTGATAGCGTCTGTGTCAGATTTTGCGCTTCGGTCTGCAGTGAGCCGACGCGGACTGTATCGATGGCACAACAAACTGGGAATTTGCCCTCCGCATGATCTTGTAGCCATCTCGAAAATCGTTCACACCTACAACGCGTTGCGTTATGAAAGTTGTTCCGTCGCGCGAGCATTGGATCGTGCCAGCTACGCATCGGCGAAGACGTTTTATCGGAATTTGGAGGTGTTTACCTCACTCACTCCCCGCGCCTTACGCGGGACTGACGAATTGGCGCTCGCGGCGCGCCTAGCCGCGGCGACAAGAAGGGTTTCTTTGGCCAGCTAAGAACGGTTCATTGACGCGGCGCACCGTTCATGTTGTGATAGACGCTATGTCTAGTCAAGCAGCAGCTTACGAGCGTGACAATCCTCGTGACTCCGAGGTTTGTTAAGTTTCTTGTATGACCGTTGATTTCTATGCTTTGGATAGCGTTCTCTCCGAAGAAGAGCGCGCCGTCCGCGACACCATTAGATCCTTCGTCAATGAGAAAGTCCTCCCTCTCATCGGCGACTGCTACATAGAAGGAAGATTCCCCAAAGAGCTCATCCCGGAGATGGCGGAGCTCGGGATGTTCGGCGCCAATTTGCCTGAAGAGTACGGCTGCGCCGGGCTGAACAACGTCGCCTATGGCCTCATCATGCACGAGCTCGAGCGCGGCGATTCCGGTGTGCGCTCCTTTGCTTCGGTGCAAGGCGCATTGGTGATGTATCCCATCTACGCCTTCGGTAGTGAGGAACAGAAGCGCCACTATCTCCCGAAAATGGCACATGGTGAGATAATTGGATGCTTCGGGTTGACCGAACCCGATTACGGGTCCAATCCGTCCGGCATGATCACGCGCGCCCGCGAGCAGAAAGACGGCAGCTGGGTGATCAATGGCGCCAAGATGTGGATCACCAATGGGTCCACGGCGCAGGTCGCCATCGTCTGGGCAAAAACCGGCGACGACAAATCGGACAAATCCATTCGCGGCTTTATCGTGAACACTGATTTGCCTGGCTTCACCGCGAAGGATCAGAAGGGAAAACTTTCGCTGCGCGCTTCGGATACCAGCGAGCTCGTCCTCCAGGACGTGAGAGTGGGCGCGGATTGTCTGCTTCCCAAATCGGGCGGCATCAAGAGTCCGCTGATGTGTCTCACTCAGGCGCGCTATGGCATCGCGTGGGGTGCGATGGGCGCTGCCCAGGCCTGCTACGAGGAAGCGTTGGCCTACGCCGGCAATCGAGTGATGTTCGGCAAGCCAATCGCCGCATTCCAATTACAGCAGCAACGTCTGGCTGACATGCTCACCGAGCT
>DATFHK010000087.1:0-2948 GCA_035248505.1 Gemmatimonadaceae bacterium
CGATCTCCAGACGTTCCTTGCCAAATGCGCAGCGGATGCGAAAGCCGATCCGATCGTAATCGTCGACCAGGAATTCGCAATCGACGACATCGCAGTGACGGCGCTGGGGACATCATTTCGTCTCAGTATCGATGGCGAACAGGGCGCGGTCACGACGCCCTTGATCGGCGCCTACCAGGCACGCAACACCGTCACTGCCATCGCCACTCTGGCGTCGATGGGGGAAAGGTACCTGCCGCCGCTACAGGAGCTGACGCTGGCGATTGCCAATGTCTTTCTTCCCGGACGTTTTCAGCGCCGCGGAAAATTCATCTTTGATGTCGCGCACAATCCGGACGGCGCGCGCACGATCGCTGAGAACATGGCCGCGCTCGATCTGCCCCATCCGCGCACCGCACTGCTGGCGGTACTGGCTGACAAGGATTGGCACGGCATCATCGACGCGCTGGCGCCAGTCGTTGACCGCATCATGGTGACCAACGCGCCATCAGCGCCCGCCGAGCGGCGCTGGAATCCGACCGAGGCACACCAGTACGCCATTAGCCGCGGCATCGCCGCCGATCTCGAGCCCGACCTGGACGTTGCATTGGTGCGCGCGCAGAAACGCTGTGGAACGCTGCTCGTCACCGGCTCGTTTCACACCGTTGGTGATGTCATGTCGCGCTTGCAGGTGTCTCCGGTCGCCGGATAGCTTTCCTCAATGGCACAGGGGGCGTTACCCGGATTTCGTGATTTTTACCCAGAAACTCTCGCCACGCGCAACTACCTGATCGCGGTCTGGCGTGAGGTCGCGCGGCGCTATGGCTTCGTCGAATACGACGGGCCGCCACTCGAGCCGCTCGAGCTGTATACCAGGAAAAGCGGCGAAGAGATCGTCGGTCAGCTTTACACCTTCACCGACAAGGGCGATCGCCAGGTCGCGCTCCGTCCTGAGATGACGCCGACGCTCGCCCGCATGGTCGCGGCAAAAGCAAACGCGATGCGCAAACCAATTCGCTGGTTTTCGATTCCACAGCTCTTTCGCTACGAGCGCCAGCAAAAGGGAAGGTTGCGCGAGCACTTTCAGTTGAACGTCGACATCATCGGCGAAGCGTCCGTCGCCGCCGACGCTGAGCTCCTCGCCGTGGCGATCGACATCATGCGTGCGACGGGCCTGTCCGCAAGTGACGTGAGGGCGCGCATCTCCGATCGCCGACTGCTCACCGCCGTCCTCATTGAGGTCGGCGTCAAGAAGGACGAGATGGCAGCGATCTTCGCCGCGATCGATAAAACCGGTCGCGAGCCGCGTGAGGTCACGCGCGAGAAGATCGAGAAAGCCGTGTCCAGCAAGGATGCAGCGCGTGGCGTCCAGCGCGCGCTCGAGAGCTCAACTGACCTCAACGCGCTCGCAGCCGAGTTCAGAAATTCACGCTCGGTGATGGAGTCCATCACTCGTCTGCGCGAGTACATGAATTTTCTCGACGCGCTCGGCGTTGGCCAATGGGTCGATTTCGATCTCTCGATTGTGCGCGGGCTCGCTTACTATACAGGCATCGTGTTCGAGTTATTTGACGCCAAAGGCGAGTTTCGGGCGATTTGTGGAGGCGGTCGCTACGATGATCTGCTCTCCAATATCGGCGGTGTCGATCTTCCGGCACTCGGCTTCGGCATGGGTGACGTGGTGCTGACTGAGTTGCTCCGCGCGCGCAATCTGCTGCCGACGCCGACGCTCGCAACTGAATACTGGGTTGCGGCTGACGACGACACGATGCTGCCAGATGTGATGACCGTCGCGGGCCAACTGCGCGCCAAATCCCACAGCGTCGAATACGCTCTCAAATCCCAATCACTCGCCCGGCAGCTCAAAGCCGCATCGACTGCCGGCGTCGAGAACGTAGTGCTCTTACGCCGCGAAGACTTCGCCAATGGCAACGTGACTGTCAAAAAGCTTGCAGACGGCTCCGAGCAGAACATCGCTCTCGATACATTTCTGAATTCAGTTTAGCGCCTCTCGCCTCCCGCCTCCCGCAATGGCCGACGAAAAAAAACTCACCAAGCGATCCGAAGACTTCAGCGCCTGGTACAACGAAGTAGTTCTGCGCGCCGAGCTCGCCGACTATTCGCCCGTGCGCGGCTGCATGGTCATCAGACCGCGCGGTTATGGGATCTGGGAGAGGATGCAGCAGCAGCTCGACACGATGTTCAAGGACACCGGGCATCAGAACGCCTACTTCCCGCTGTTCATCCCCGAAGGATTCCTGCACAAGGAAGCCGAGCACGTCGAGGGATTCGCACCCGAGACGGCGGTTGTCACCCACGGTGGTGGCAAGAAACTCGAGGAGCCGCTCATCGTCCGCCCGACCTCGGAGACCATCATCTACGCGATGTACGCGAAGTGGGTGCAGAGCTATCGCGATCTGCCGATTCTGATCAATCAGTGGGCGAACGTCGTGCGCTGGGAAATGCGCACGCGGTTGTTCCTGCGCACCCTCGAATTCCTCTGGCAGGAAGGTCACACCGCACACGCCACGCACGACGAAGCCGAGGAAGAAGCCCGTCGCATGCTCGGCGTGTATCGTGATTTCATGGAAGGATGGATGGCGATGCCCGTCGTCACCGGGCAGAAGACTGATGCTGAAAAGTTCGCCGGTGCGCTTCGCACTTACTCGTGCGAAGGCATGATGCAGGACAACAAGGCGCTACAGGCGGGAACGTCGCACAACCTTGGGCAGAACTTTGCCAAGGCTTTCGAGCTCAAGTTCCAGAGTGAAGCGGGCACGATGGAGTACGCGTGGAACACGAGCTGGGGAGTCTCGACGCGGATGGTCGGCGGCCTCGTGATGACCCACGGCGACGACAGCGGATTGCGCATTCCTCCGCTGCTGGCGCCGATCGAGATCGTGATCGTCCCCATCTGGCGCTCCGAGGAAGACAAAGGGCGCGTCAAAGCCGCCGCACATCTGGTGAAG
>DATFHK010000088.1:0-101763 GCA_035248505.1 Gemmatimonadaceae bacterium
TGTCTCGCCTGACGCATATAGATGCGCGCCGTCCTTACGGCGTTGCTGATCGTAGCACCTTCACTTTTTCGGCGTTGGCGCGATCATGACTCCGCGCCTAAGTGTGCACGATCCCACTGAAGCGGTTCGCGCGATTCATGGGTGTGATCATGAACCGCAGCCTCAGCGGCGCGATCGCCGCGATCTCCATATTCACAGCTCTGTCGTGCTCGGATTCAACTTCGCCCAACGCACTGAACGCGGGTGGCCTTACCACGGACGAAAGCAGGATACTCGCGGCGATCCAGGTCCATCTTGCATCCGATACTATAAAGGTAGGTCAGACAACTCAGGCGACGGTCACTGAGCAGGACCGGCGCGGGCGACCACTTCATCGTGCAGTAACCTGGAGCTCGAGCGACACACGAGTCGCAACCGTCACAGATTCCGGCGTCGTCACCGGCATTGCGCCCGGAATAGCGACTATCACCGCCGCGCGCGACTCGGTAAGCGGCAGCGCACCACTCACGGTTTTAGCAGCTGATTCAACGCCAACGGATACAACTCCACCGCCGCCCCCGCCCCCCGGTACGCTTCTCTTCCAGGAGAACTTCGAGGATTCCAACATCGCGTCGCGCGGCTGGTACGATAACACCAGCGTCCAGCTGTCGACCTCGGAGCACATCTCAGGCAGTACGGCATCCGCACAGTATCACTGGTTAAAGGGCGCCGTGACGCCCACCTCCGGTGGCTCCCAGCGCCACAAATTCACGCCGAGTAATTCGCTGTATGTCAGTTACTGGGTGAAGTACAGCACCAATTATATCGGTAGCGGACAGGCGTATCACCCGCACGAGTTCTACATCCTCAGCTCGCTCGACAGTGATTACAGCGGACCATCGAACACTTTTCTCGACGTTTACATCGAGCAGAATTTTCAGAACGGAGGCCGACCGCGATTGGCGATGCAGGACAACAGATCCATCAATACGACCAGCGGTGCACTGCCGAACAACCTGATCGGCGTCACGGAGAACCGCTCCACAGGTGGGTGCAACGGCGTCGTCGAAGCCAACATTTTCTCCGAATGCTTCGACGCGGGGTCGAACTGGTACAACGACAAACAGCTCACCGGGCCGGTGACGTTCCAGCCCAACCCCGGGGCGGGTTACAAGAGCAACTGGAACTTTGTCGAGGCGTACTTCCAGCTGAACACGATCGTGAACGGCGTCGGACAGCCGGACGGCGTGATGCAGTACTGGTTCAACGGATCGCTCATCATCGATCGACACGACATCGTGTTCAGAACCGCATACCGTCCAACGCTTCAGTTCAGTCAGTTTCTGATTGCGCCGTTCATCGGTGACGGCTCGCCAGTCGATCAGTACATGTGGGTCGACAATCTGCGAGTCGCGACTGGGAGAATTCCGTAACCAGTCCCGCATCCACCGACTCCCGGCTCGATGGGGAACCTTCGGGCCGGGGGAGGCGGTAACACACCGTAAAGTGACCGAAGGTTTTGACGCCGAAGTCAGATACACGAGACCAAGGCAATCCGGCTCAATGCGTCGTTAACGCGGCAGAGCCGACCTTCGTCACACTGCCAAACCTCTCCACCGTGGAGTACTCGATGCTCAAACAATCCCACCTGGTTTGTAGTGCAGCACTATTGGTTGCTGCTGTTGCGTGTAGCGACTCGACTGGTTTGAAGAGCGCTAGCTCGATCAGTCAGGCTGATGCAAACCAGCTCGCCACCGATTTTGATGGCGTCGCTTCATTCAGCTCCAATGATTTTGGACCGAACGTTTCGTTCTCAATCAGCACCGACGGGGCGAGCGGTTCGGCGGCAGTCACGTCGACGCCGTTCCCTATCAACACCCAGTTCAGCGTCACCAAGCAATGCCCGCGTGGCGGACAGACAGCGTTTGAGGGAACCGTCACCGGCACCGGCGATCGCGGCACGCACAGTCTCACGCTCGATGCTACCGCCACGAGAACCGACACCAACTGCGCGTTTGACACGCGTGACGGTGTGCTCACCTTGAGCGGCAATCCCAATCTCACCTACACCGCTCATCTGAACATCGAGAACTTCGTGCTGTCTGGCCTGCAGACCGCCACCCACAAAGGCAGCTTCACCTGGTCGCGCACCGGCGGCTCGGGCACCTGCGATGTCGACATCACGAGAACCTTCGATCCGTCGACGAAGACGTTGACGATCAAGGGCTCGTTCTGTGGTCGCACTATCGACGTCACGAAGACGAAAAACGGCTAAGAAACCTGCGCAAAACAAAAAAGAAAGAGGCCGGTGAAAACCGGCCTCTTTTTTTTTAGCTTCGAGATGCGGCGTCGAGCGCGTCGAAGAATTCGCCGGCGCTGTAGTATCGGTGCGCGCGGACTTTGGCCAGTGATTTCATGACGACGCCGTCCACGCGATACGGCAACGAAGGCCGGATCACACGCATCGACCGCGGGGCCTCCGCGCAGTGCCGCGCGATGATTGCCTGCTCGGACGGTCCATTGAAGGGCGGGTCGCCAGTCAGCATCTCATACACGACGCAGCCAAATGCATAGACGTCAGTGCGCTGATCGAGTTCGCGCACGGCGCCGCACTGTTCTGGACTCATGTACTGTGCGGTGCCGAGCGACACGCCCGAAACAGTGATCGCTTCGTTGCGTTTCACGGCCACGGCGCGCGCTATGCCGAAATCCGCAACGACCGCGCGACCCTCGCCAAGGAGGATGTTCGCCGGCTTGACGTCGCGGTGAATCAGCCCGCGCGAGTGCGCATAATCGAGCGCGGCAGCGACGTCACTCGCGATCGAGACTGCATCGGCAAGGGTGAGCTGGCCCTCACGTTGAATCTTCGTCTGCAGCGTATCCCCTTCGACGAACGGAGCCGTAAAGAAAATCTGTCCGGCGAGTGTCCCAACATCCAGCAGTGGCAGGATGTTGGGATGTCGAAGCGTCTGGATGATATCGATCTCGCGTTGAAAACGCTTCCTGCCGATGGCGGTGGTGACTTCGGGTCGCAGGATCTTTATCGCGACCAACTGATTGCGTTCGGTGTCGTGCGCGAGCAGCACGTGAGCGGCGCCTCCCTCACCCAGCTCGCGGCGGAACAAGTAGCGCGCTGGGAGTGCAGCGGCAAGCCGCTGCACTCGTGTCATGCGGCCCTGCGACTTTCCGGCCTCGCTATCCGACGATGAACCCCGACTCTCAAGCACGGTGCTACCCCTGCAACCCCCCCCTTTAATATGCAGGAGGCGGAGGCGGCGGGGGTATATGGTCAGAGAAAGCCGCGCATTGCGCATCGTTCTTGTGGATCGAATCGCACCAGTAATAATGCGCCGCCCAACGCCTCATCTCCTTGTTCCACGCGGCAGTGTCTTTGGCGAAAGTCCGAAGGGCCACGACGACAAAGACAAGCACAATCAGAACCACGGACAGCGCGGCATTCCAGAGTAGTAACCACCAAGGGACTTTCCCGTTCGCCATAAGGCGCTCCGCGTGAAGAGTTAATTGGTGTGCGAGACCTCGCCGCGTACTTTGCGCGAGGTCGGAAATGCGCTCCAGGCGATCACGGCGATGACACTACCAGCTGACCAAAAGCGGGACCTGCGCCTCCGCCGATGCTCACCTGAATGGCCACGCATCCATTGGGGGCGACCTGACCTGTGATCTGAACTCGGTGTGTGGCCGTGCTGCCGGCTACTGGCTGTCCCACTTGGTGTGTTGCGCAATCTGCAAGTGCCAGATCGACCAAATCGTTCGGATCATGGGCACGCCATTCTACGGCGATTGTCACCGGCGTAGCGACCGACGTTTGATTGAGGATCCTGAAGAAGTCGAGCGAATCCGCCAGCGTTCCGCGTGCGACCACCGGGAACTCTGGCGGAGAGGATGGGTGAACAACCACAATGCTCGGAGCGTTGTCGATCATGCATGCGACATTGGTGCACGTTCTCGTCGCTCGGTCACTAACGTCGTCGAGAGAGCGAACGAACATTGGAATTTTTGCCACAAGCCCGTTTGGCCGTAACACCGATATCATGTGCAACCCTTCTGGAGCTACAGAAACGAAGTTGAGCTTGTCACCCACCACGTTTACGGGAATTTGATTTGACGGGAAGAGCGAGTCCTCGATGATTACTCGCTCCTGTCCAGTGAAGTGCTCGTGGAGAGGAGGGGCGATCACCACTCGGTCGGCGAACGGGGTGCGAAATGGTTCGATGTCTCCGCTGTAGATCACCGCATCGAGCCGGCTGCGAGCGAACTTGATGCTGCGGTTTACATCGCTCCGGTACTTTCTTGGCGTCGAGTCAGAGATGGCCGCGTCCAGGGCCCTGCGCGCAGCACCCCCGCCGATGTCAGCCAGCGCAGTGGCGGCCCGCTTCTGATAATTCGCGACATAGTTTGCAACGCGAAAAGTTGCGTAGGAGTTTGAATCAAGACCCGCGACGCTCGAATCCATTCGGCTGATTCTGTAGCCTGTCTCGAACTTGCGTTGCATCACAGCCAATTGGTTGGCCGGCGGACCGCTGAGTGCTTTCTCGAGTTCATCAACCGCCGACTCACCAAGCGAAGAAACGGTGGCGCGCTCGCCACCACTGCATTCGTCGCAGGTGAGCCAGGCATGGATCGCACGACGATCATTGTTGGTGAGTTGCCTGCCACAGGCCATCGCACCGATCGCGACAGCCGCGATAATCAGGGTTCGACGCGAGGTAATCATCGGCGTTGATCCTGCGCCAGCGGCGGGCATGGCGAGCTTGAGGCAGCATCAGGTGGGCACACAAGTCCCGTTCCGGCCGCACTGCTCAACTGCGCTTTCTTGAGGAAGGAGATGTTGGCCATGTTCATTTGAAAGATCTGGCCGAAGGTGAGATTGTGACGCAACGATACATACCAGTCCGTCTCGGAAGACCACATTAGGTTCGACGGATCAAATCCCGGCAGCTGCGGCGCCGGTGCGTCTGGATGAGTCCGATCCCCATCTCTCCATTGACCAAGGGCATGTCCCAGCTCGTGAGCGAGAGTGGAACTCGTGATTCCATTCGCAGAAATCAGAATGAGCGTGCCTGTCCCACCAGAGTCGTCATACGGGCATGTGAAGCCAAGATCGTCACCCGTGCCGGGATTGAGTGCGTCCACGTAAATCACTGTGATCGTCTTCGGGTCATACTTGACTCCGGACGTCGCCAGATCCGCGGATATCGGCGTCGTACCATCGCTGAGGGTACAGGTAGAGCTGTGCGATATCGAGGTGTGCGTGTTACCGTAGGGATGTTCCTGAAAGTTGAGGCTGATTCCAGTGTAAGGCTGGTCAAAGACTGAATGTGCGTACGCAATGTCAGCTTTGATCTGATCCGCGATACCCGGCGCGTCGGCAACGCGCCATACCGCGACAGTTACGACCGGCGGCGGCTTCAGTGGAGTTGGAATCGTCGGCGTTATTGCACTGCACGTAGTTGGCAATGTCGCGCCCGCCACGAAGGCGGCGAGGTCACAGTGTGGAGTCCATTCCACGCTGGCCAGGCTGTGCGCGCGCCACGGCGCAAACAGCGCTATTACTCCGCAACTCGATCCCGCGCTCGCACATTGAAACGGCGGCAGCTGGCCTTCGTTAACAAACGGCATCAGCTCGTTCGTTCGATCGGAGGGCTCACCGTAGCTCGTCGGTCCACTGACGAATGCGAAGGACGGCTGTGAATTTGGAGAGTATTCGCTGGCGACCCAGTCACGATTGCCATCGCCGCTCGGAGCGACGATCGAGATCGTGCTCGTATCGCTTTTTTCGACACCATCTACCGACGCGATCAGATAGACATCGACTGGCAGCGGTGTTGTGACGCTGGCCTTCACGACAACCGTCGCGCTCGGCCCCGCGACGACGGTTATCTCGCTCGACGAACTCCATCGTACGACGCTGGCGCGATCATCCGGCAGGATGTCGCCCCACTTGTCACGAACACGTGCCCGCGCGGTGAAGGAGGTGCCTTGTGGTACTGAAACCTGTGCTGGCAGAATCTCAACGCTGGCGATCGCCGGATTGGGATCCGCAGGCGGGAGTGGAGGGCCGCCGTCATCATCTCCGTTGCAACTAACGCAGCCTACCGCTCCCACCAAAATGGCGGTCTGAAAGATCTGGGCGAGACTGATTCGACTGGCTGCCAGCATCAGGCTCCCTCGTCGGCGCCGCCTGCGATACTGCGGACCCGCTACCATATATCCGTCCGTTCGGCAGCGCCAGAGCGGCAAAATCATCTGGCTATTTCGTACCCGGCGCCTATACTAGAAACCCGCAGCAGGGAGACGGATTGGCTACCGGCTCCGAACGACGCGCGCTCTTCGAGCGCGGAGGTTTTTCTTTGTTCACGGCAGGCGACGCTGGCGTTATCACAGTTCAGCGCCTGGCTACTGCTTTGTCCGGACGCTACCGCGTTGAGCGCGAACTCGGACACGGCGGCGCTGCGTTCGTCTTTCTCGCCACCGATCTCCACACCAACAATCCCGTCGCAGTAAAGGTGCTGCGACCGGAGCTCGCGGCCGCGCTGGGCGAAGCTCGCTTCCACCGCGAAATCGAGATCGTACACGGACTCGAGCACGAGAACATTCTCCCACTACTCGATTCCGGATCAGCGGACGGTTTGATCTACTTCACCATGCCGTTCATCGAGGGCGAAACACTCCGCAGCCGGTTGAAGCGAGAGCGACAACTCCCACTCGACGCCGCAATGTCGATCGCGCGCGAAGTCGCAAAAGCGCTTGACTACGCGCACGGAAAAGGCCTCGTACATCGCGACATCAAACCTGCCAACATTCTGCTGGACAAGGGTCGCGTAATCGTCGCCGACTTCGGCATCGCGCGCGCAATGAAGGTCGCTTCCGGAGAGGAAATTACGACCGCGTCCGGGTTCGCGATTGGAACGCCGGAGTACATGAGCCCCGAGCAGGCCGTTGGACAACGCGATCTCGATGGCCGCTGCGATGTCTACGCACTTGGCTGCGTGACGTATGAGATGCTTGTCGGCGAACCGCCATTCACGGGCCCCACCGCGCAAGCAATCATCGCACGACATTGCCAGGAACCGCCTCATTCGATTCGCGTTATTCGATCGACTGTACCTCACAGCGTAGAGCGCGCCATTGGTAAAGCGCTCGCCAAGGTCCCCGCTGATCGATACCAGACTGCGGGCGACTTCGTTAGGGACCTCGAGCAGAGCGCAGCGACCGAAGAAAATGACGTGGCTGCCCGAATTTCTCACCGCAATCGCGTGCTGCTCGCGGTGGCGGCGAGTGTGCTCGCTGCAACCGGGGTTTGGTATGCCGTCCGACCGTCTCCACCGCCCCTCGATCGGAACCGGGTTGTCGTCTTCCCTCTGCACGATCCGCAGGCTCCGGGACACTCGGATGCCGAAGGCGAAGGCGCCGCGACGTACATCGGCTATGCGCTGGACGGCACGCGTCCACTCAAATGGATGGACGGTTGGGAGCTTCTGACAGACGCGCAACGCGCACCAACTGCCCGCCTCGACGCAGAGCAGGGCAACCGCATCAGCGCCAGAGTTGGAGCGGCATTCTACATCGACGGCTCGATCGTGCGACGCCCTGACTCGGTAACGGTGATTCTCAAGCTTGTCGATGTCGGCGGTGACTCCGTCGTGCGCGTCGCCGGAAAATCCGGCCCGCCCGGATCGCCGATTCCGCAGTTGTCACTTGCAGCCATTGGCCAACTGCTGCCGTCACTCGTAGCGCCCGGCGGTCGAATCGATCTCTCTGACTTCACCAATCGTACACCCACTGCGGTTGCGAATTTTCTGCAGGGCGAGCGTGAATATCGCCGCATGCAGTTTCTGGGTGCGCTAGGGCATTATCGCAGTGCGTTGGCAGAGGATTCTGGCTTTACTCTGGCCGCAGTGCGCGGTGGCTACGCTGCAAACTGGGAAAGCGAACTGGATGAAGGCGCAGCGCTGACGCAAATCGCTTTGCGCCATCCGGCGTCGATGTCGCCGGCACAAGTACTTCTTGCAGAGGGGCTGCACGCCTACTTGACGGGATCAGCGGATTCCTCAGTCGCTTACTTGCGTGCGGCTCTAAATCGCGACTCGACCATTCACGCCGGCTGGACTCTGCTCGGCGAAGTTTATTCTCGACTGCTGCCGAACGATTATCGAGCCGATTCCCTGGCTCGTGACGCACTGCTACGCGCGCGCAAGCTCGACCCCGATTTCGCGCCGACACTTCTGCTCCTCGAGGAACGCGCGCTGCGCGATGGTAACGTCCCCGAGGTCATGCGACTTAGCGCCGAACTGAAGAAAGCAGGTGCGGACACAACGCACGCCGTGTCGCGCGAACTGATGCTCCGTTGTGTTCGGGATGGGCCGCCCTCCGTTGACTGGAAAGGCGAGCTACAGAATGACGAAATGAAGGTGCTGTCGAGCGCCAAGATTCTTTCAGGGCGGGCCGCTCAACCTGAATGCGCGATTGCGATCTACAGCGCGATACTGGAGGCCGATACAGTCTCGCTCAATACGCGCTGGGCGGCATTCCTGGGCCTCCAATCGCAACTGGCTGCCGTCCAAGGCGACGCCCGCGCGCGCAGCGCGTTTCATGAAAAGCATGCGGCAAGTCTGCCGTTGAAGGTTGCCTACCCACTCGTCGCTGCAGCCACCGGCAATTTCGAGCGTGAAGCGTCTCGCGTCGCCGACTCGGTTGCAGCTGCCTACGATAAAGCGAGTACACCAGTTCTTTGGACAATCGCGACCTGGGAAGCACATCGTGGCAACGCTAGTCGACTTCGCGCGATCTCACAAATCATTCAACGGCGAGCGATGGATTCCCATACTCGCGTCGACCTGTTGGCGAACAGAGCCGTCGCGGCGCGTCTGAAACTCGCCGAGGGTGATTCGATCGCCGCACTGCAAATGTTGCGGAACCTCACTCCAAACGCGAAACGTGCTGAGATCGCCTGGCAACCGTGGGAATCTCTTGGCTCGGAGAGGCTGACCCTCGCCCAACTGCTATTCGCCAATGGACAATTGGAAGAAGCTCGCCGCACTGCGACATTGCTCGACGCAACCGAGCCGCTGGCCTATCCGCTTTACTTGCGTCAAAGTTTGATGCTTCGCATTCACATCGCCGAAGCAATGAACAATCGAAAGCTGGTGGACGAATATCAGACGCGCTTGCGCCAGCTATCCTGGGCAGAAAGTACTTAGTCGTACGCAGCTCACGAGCAGTAAGGCCTGATCCAGTCCCCTGCGTTTACCGTCGCGATCGGAATCACCACCACCGGGGTCGCCGGCAAATCCGTCTGCAGCTCGATCTCGCCGTGTTGAGCAACGAGTATGTCGTGAAATCCGCCGAGCGGGTCGCCAGCGTTTGAATCAGCGGCGCCTTCGAGAATCGGATCCCTGTCTGCGCCCAACACGGGCAGATTGAGCAGAACGGTTGACGGGTTCGTCGAATTCTTGAACGATGCCGAGGTCACGTGGCCTTTGATCCCACCCGTCACCAACCACGAGAATGATTGACGAACGATGGAACCGCGCTGCTCGCTGAGCGTGACTTGCCCGCTGGCCAGCACCGTTCCGTTGTCAACTCCGTCGCCTTGACCTGTGTAGCCGCGGAGCTCGTAGGTGCAGCGGCCGTTGTACAGGTTGCAGCCCGAAACGACCGCCGCGGTCAGTGCAAAGCTGATGTATGGCCTCATGACAGGAAACTTAGCGCGACAGAATTCAGCCGGCGCTCCGGACGCTTGCAACTTCCGACACCGACTTGTCGTAATTTATTAGTACAACTTTCAGGACTTCCCGATCAATGCTGGAAGCGATTCCGACCGACTTCTTCTCCACCAACTTCCGACTCGAGCAGGAAAACGAACTCGTTGGCGAGCTCGATCCATCGATCTGGCGCTGCAAGGCAACACTCGAGCTACACGAAGGCACCTACAATCTCTACCGCGAGAAAACGCTCGGCGGTGATTATCTGCTCGAGCGCAATGGAAACGTCGTCGCGCGCGCGGAGAAGCTAAGCGTGTTCCGCGATAAGTTCGCCGTGCAGTTCGACAATCAGGTCATCGAGCTGAAAAAACTTCGTTGGACCAGTCGGAAATTCGGGTTGTTCGACGGTGACCGACAAATCGGCACCATCTCGCCACGTGGATTTTTCACCAAACGCGCTGACATCGATCTGCCCGGGGAATGGCCATTGGCCAATCGAATTTTTATGTTTTGGCTCGTCTTCCTGATGTGGAAACGAGAAAGCCAGGCAGCGTCATAGCGTAAAGTGTCGAGCGTCAAAATCAGCATTCCGATGATCACGACGGGGCCGGTCCCGCCCTCGCAGATCGTTCGCGAATTCCAGGGATCGCTGCCGACCGTCGGCGCGATCGCCTTCATCGCCCACATCATCCGCGAAGGTTTGGAGAGTGTCGATTATCCGGACTATCGCAGCCTGACGGCCCTCTCCGACGACTACCTCGTGCAGCAGGCCAATCTCGCCCGGGCGGTGCCGAACGATATCTGGATTCGCAACGGCTTCTACCCACTCAGCGAGTGGGAGTCCGCGCGCTAGCGCAGAAAACTTTCGCGGTCGCGCTCGATAGCGGACGTCGGCGCGAGTGCTCGCTCGAGCGCACCCATCAGATAGACGCGAGTCAAACCCTGCGCCCAGTACATCACCGCATCGTGATTGGGCTGCGTCGTTTCCCGCCCGGATCTCACCGCCTCGCCAGTGCCATCAACGGGCGTGAACTCCAGACACCCTTCCCAAAGAGTATCACTCCGCCGACGCGTCATCGCCTGAGCGAAATACATCATTCCATCCGAACCCGGAATCGGCTCGTCGAACTTCACCAGGATTTCTGACATCGCGACCCTCCAGCGAAGGAACGACACGAAATAAAAGCAACGGCCGTGCCTTGGCGGGGAACCTTCGGGTACAGGTGGCTTGTAACAGCATAGATGACGTTGTCCGGTCACGTTTTCTCCGCGCCTGACGGCGTACGCGGATTCGACACAGCTGAGTCCGTCGTGGCCAGCGCGGCATTGGCGTTCCGCCGAGCAGGTTATCGCTTTGCGGTCAGATACGTGCGCCGCGACAAGCCCCACGCTTCAGCTCTCAAAGCGAGCGAAGCGAAGTCTCTGCTCAACGTCGGTGTTGGACTGATGATCGTGCAGTACGTCGAGTCCGAAAGCGCGTGGACGCCGAGCGCAACCAAAGGAACGAGGAACGGCGGGGTGGCGGCGAGCGAATGTGAATTGCTGGGTCTGCCGTGGGGTGTGACGGTGTGGTGCGATCTGGAGGGAGTCGCGCCGGGCACATCGTCTCAGCGCGTCATCGACTACTGCAACGCGTGGCACGCCGCAGTGTCAGGCGCCGGATACGTTCCGGGCGTCTACGTCGGGTATCGCGCGGGACTGACTCCGACGCAGCTTTATCGCGCTCTCAGGTTCACTCATTACTGGGGTGCGTACAATCTCAACGTCGATCGGTACCCGGCGGTACGCGGCCTACAAATGAAACAATCACGAGCGCGCGCGAGCGACCGACCGCGCGGCGTCGGCATCGACTTTCAAACCGACCGCGTTCGCGCCGACGCCCTCGGCGGACGGCCGACGTTGGTCGCGCTCGACGGCTGGCCCGAGCTGCCGTAACAGCTACTGGGTCTTCTCGAAGAAAAACCTGTCGATGGTGTTGCCGTTTAGAACGACGGATTTGCCCAGCGTACCGAATCCGAAAATCGTGACGCCTTTGTCGGTTGGACTCTCGTAGACCGATCGATTCATGAAAGCGCCTTCGAAGCGCTCGGAGCTGCCGTTGGCGTAGACTTTGGTCGCCGTCGCGAGCGCGCCACTGATGCGACCGTTACGCAGCGTGAAAGTGCGTTTCACGTTGTCACTGATCGGTTCAGTACCGCGGCCAGTGAAGGTGCCATCAGCATTCACCGCGAAGTCGAGGGTGAGATCGTAGTCTCGCGTCACGTACGTCCCAGTGTAATCGGCTGGATGCTGTTTCACCGCCGGCTCGCTCTGCACGCGCAGATACTTCTCTTTCTTGAAGCCGTGCTTGTCTTTGCTGACATTCTTGGACTTGCTGAACGACGCAGCGATCGCATTGCTTCTCGCCGATGCAGCGGGGGTTTGCGCGGCGAGCAAAGTTGCGCTCGAGATCGTAAGGAGAATGGCTGAGTACGCTAAGCGCATAGAACTCTCGTGTTTACAGGTCATCTGTCTGACACCTGCGTTCCCGAAAGCGTTGAATGCTTTTACCTGCATGCATCTAAGGTAGTCTTCCAACTGCAGCCGACGCCCTTCAACGCTTAGTTTTTCGCCATGCCACGACGGAAGCTCCCGCACGTTCCGAAACGAATTGTTGAGCTGGTCGAAGATCTTCGTAGAAAGGAAGATCGGCTGGCCCTCGCGCTCAGCCTCGTCATCGGTGCGCTGGTCGGCCTCGTCGTCGTCGCATTCATCATCATCACCGGGCGGCTCGCCGCGCTCCTCTACCCGCCGGGCGGACTCGGCTGGCGGCGACTAGCAATACCGATCGTCGGTTCACTCATCGCGGGATTCTTGCTCTACAGATATTTCCCGCTCGCCCGCGGCAGCGGCATTCCACAAACGCGCGCCGCGGTTTTCATTCACGACGGCCGGATTTCACTTCGCTCGGCGATCGGAAAGTTCATCGTTACGGCCTTCACTCTCGCCAGCGGCATTGCCCTCGGACGCGAAGGCCCCGCGACTTACATCGGTGCCGGACTGGCATCGAGCATCGGTCGGCGACTTCGACTGAGCAAGAACCAGGTGAAGTGGCTGCTGCCGGTGGGGGCTGCTGCCGCACTTTCCGCTGCGTTCAATACGCCGATCGCTGCGGTGCTGTTTACGCTCGAAGAGATCATGGGCGATCTGCACGCGCCCGTTTTGGGCTCGGTGGTGCTCGCTTCGGCCACTGCGTGGATGGTGCTGCACCTCGTGCTGGGAGACAACCCGCTCTTTCAGGTTGCTGGCTATCACCTGGTCAGTCCCGCCGAGCTGCTGATTTACGCGCTGCTCGGTGTGGTGGGAGGGTTCGTCGCCGTCGCGTTCGTGAAACTGCTGTTATGGCTCCGCGAGAGATTCCTTCGCTTTCCCGCAAAAACGTTGTGGCTGCAACCCGTCGCCGGCGGAATCACCGTCGGTGTGCTTGGGCTCTTCATCCCGCAGGTGCTGGGGGTGGGCTACGACCAGGTCGAGCGCGTTCTGAACGGCGACATGATTCTCAAAACGGTGATGCTGCTCGCCGCCGCAAAAATCATCGCGACGGCGATGTCGTACGCGTCCGGCAACGCAGGCGGCATCTTCGGACCGAGTCTTTTCATCGGCGCCATGGTCGGAGCGGCGGTTGGCGGCGTGGCACATCTGGCGTTCCCCGCTTCGACAGCGGGGCCCGGAGCCTACGCGCTGGTTGGAATGGGAGCCGCGTTCGCGGGAATCGTGCGGGCACCGCTGACTTCGGTGATTATGATTTTCGAGGTGACGCGTGATTACTCGATCATCGTTCCGCTGATGATCGCGAACCTCATTGCGTTTTACATCTCTTACAAGCTTCAACACGAGACCGTCTACGAGTCACTCGCCCTTCAGGACGGCCTCCACCTCCCCGCCGGCGCTTTCCGCGCGCGCGCCGGCCTGTGGGTGGATGCAGCACTACGAGATCCGCCACAACCACTGACGCCGGAGATGAAGGTCGACGAAGCGACGATGCGCATCGGCGACAGCGATCTCGAGTCGTGGCCGGTAGTAGATGAAAAAGGATTGGTCGGCATGGTGCGCGTGAACGACGTCGTCGATGCAGCGACCGGATCGCAGCGACCGGTGACCATCGCCACAATCATGAAGCGGGGGCGCGCGCTGGTGCGCGACGGCAGCGCGGAATTTCCGCACGTGCACAGTGATCAGCCATTGGGTCTCGCGCTGGCGCGGATGGGAGACACGGGCCACAACGCGTTGCCGGTCGTGAGTCGGAAGAACGCGCGCGAAATGGTCGGCATCATCACGTTGGTCGATGTTCTCAGGGCGTATGGGGTTGACACCACGCGCATGACACCCGCACGCGGCAGCCCGGTGGTGGAATCATGAGCGATCCCAGTCAGCAGCCGGTCAATCCGCTGCCGGCGGCAAGCACGTCGGAATTTCTCCTGACGTTCGCCATCATCCTGCTGGCGATCGTACTACTCTTTGGCTTCGACACCGCGCTGGTGCGCATAGACAGGGCCGCGACGTCGGCGACTGCACTGCAAGAGTACAAACGGGGACAATCGTTTTTCGCAGCGGGCAAGCTCGACGAGGCAATCGACCATTTCCGCTCGGCGGCAACGCTCGATCGCGATCATTCGGTCTACACAGTCTCGCTGGCGCAGGCGATGCTGGCGCAGGGACGGCCTGCCGTCGCCGAACAGCTGCTGCGACCGGTGCTGGAACGTGATGCGAATGACCCGCAGGCAAACTTCGAGCTGGCGCGCGTGCTGGTCGCGGAAGGAAGGCCAGACGAAGCAAAGTCTTATTATCGCGTCGCGATCGTCGGCAAGTGGCAAGGCCCCGACGCCGAGCGTAATCGCACGGCCGCGCGCTACGAGCTGATCAATCTGCTCGCGCAGAGCGGCGACAAAGAAGATCTGTTGTCGCAGCTGTTGCCGCTGCAGGATGAAGCGCAGAGCGACAGCGCGCGGCGGCGAATTGCGCACCTGTTCATCACCGCTGGCGCGCCGGGACGCGCGAGTGAGATGTATCGTGCGATCCTGCGACAGAATCCTCGCGACGCCGAAGCCTACGTCGGACTCGCCGATGCAACGCTGGCAACGGGGAACTTCAATGCAGCCCGCGATCAGCTGGACGCAGCGCTGAAAGTTGCGCCTGACGACAGCGTGATCAAAGCGAGGATCGCGCTGACCGATTCGGTCATCGCAATGGATCCTGGCCAGCGCGGACTCGCGATCGACGAGCAGCTGCGCCGCAGCAAGGCACTCGTGCAGCGGACGATCGCTGCGGCAAGAAAGTGTCTGGACGTCGAGTCTTCCGAAGTGTCAGAAGCACTCGATTCAGTGACTCGTGGTCTCGTGGCGTCGGCGGCGAGCGTACCGCGGCCGCAGGCAATCGAAGAAAATCTGTCGATCGCCGGAACGATCTGGCGAATGCGCGGTACTCGCTGCGCCTCCCAGAATCAGCCGGGCGAAGAAGCGCTCCGGCTGATCCAGGAAAAGATCGCACAGTAGCTCGAGCGAGCTTACTTACCGCTCACTCTGATGTGATCGATGGACATCGTCTGGTTGACTGGGACCGGATTTCCAAACCCGCCGTAGGTCGGACTCCACTCCATCTCCTGCCAGGTGCCGGCACCACTGACGAACTGAATGCCGCTGTAGCTGCCCACCTTCTGACCGTTGATCCACCACTCGACTTTGCCATCCTTGGTGCCGCTCGAGTTTGCGGTCAAGAGCATTTCCCAGTGTACCCATTTGCCGCGCGCGATTACCGCGGACACCCCAAGGTTGGGCGCAAAGTCCGCCGTAGTACCGTTGTCGAAATTTCCACCCGCCACGATTCTCTGCAGCCAGACTTCGGCCGTGAGCGTACCGTTCCCTGCGCCATGGGCGTTCAGGAAAAGTCGGTTGCTGTCACCGATCCAGAAGTGAAAGATCTTATTCACGCCAGCATCGTTGCCCACCCAGTTCGACGACATCTTAAGCCAGAAGGAGACGTAGAGAGTCTTGATTCCGCTTGCCCAGACTTTCTCAAGCACCGCCGGCGCATTGCCGGAGCCAAAGCCCGCTGGGAAAAGGATCTGACCAACCGAGCTCGGTGACTGCGGCGCCGTCGCGTCTGTCTGGATGGTGTAGTACCGCGTTCCGGTGTTCGTCCAGCCATCTTCGTTCAACGCGCTGAATGGTCTCTCGGTCAGGGTCGTCAGGCCCGGGGGCTCGACTGATCCGGAGGGCGGAGGTGGAGTCTGCGACGACGACGCCGTCGTGGTAGCTGTCGCAATGTTGGATAGACTGCCGAAGACCGCGTTCTGATTCAGCGTTCCGCGGAACGCGATTACCTGAAAGTCGTACCTCGTCGACGACGAGAGACCGGCGACCGTGCAATTGAGCGGAGCGCCAATCCCAGTGCCGGCAACCGGAGTCGTGCACGTTCCCTTCGTCGTCCACGTTGCCGACCCCCACGAAATTGGCGAGATCGCATAACGCACATCGTACTCTGCCGGCTGCCCGGTGCCGTCATCCACCTGCGTGAACGAAAGTGCGACCGAAGTGCTGTCGGCCGATACGACCTTGAGATCGCTCACCCTGCCCGGATTGGTGGTGGTTCCACTCGTGACCGTCAAACCAGCGCTCCCACTCTTGCCTTCACTGGTGGCAAGAATTTGTGCGCTGCCCGCCTTGAGCCCCGTCACTAAACCGGCTGAGGACACAATCGCGACCGATGAATCGCTCGAGGCCCACGTGATTGTGCGCCCGGTAAGAACGTTTCCCGCAGAATCGCGCTCTGTCGCAGTTCCCTGCGTCGATTGGCCGATGGCGATAGAGGTCGCAGCTAGTGCGACCATCACTGATGCGACAGGAGTCACGGTTTGCGAGCCCACCCGGTTGACGGTAACGGTTGCGCTACCGCTGTGATCGTTGTGCGATGCAGTAATAACGGCCGTACCGGGCGAGACGCCAAGGACGAGGCCCGAGTCGGAGACAGTTGCTACCGCAACATTGCTGGACGACCAGATTACAGAGCGATTCATCGGCCGGCCACGGCGATCATACACCGCGGCCGTCGCCTGGGTCGTTTCACCCGAATCGATACTGCTCGATGCTAGTGTAACCTGAATCGAGCCAATTATGCGTGCCGCGTCGGCCGATAGATCGTCGGCGCCCAAAGCATCCGGGGCGGTCGCATCCGAGCAGGAGAGAATATTGAGCAGTGCGAAGGCGGTCGCCCCGCACGTTAATAGGCGGTTCACGGTTGCACCCATGAATCGCGCGACTGACTTCAGTCAGGTCGCTCGGCGCAACCCTCCGTGATGAGGGATCAGTAAAGCACAACACGCGGAGAGTGTGCTCGCAACCAGCAACGCCGCAGAGACGGCGCGCATCTATATACGTCAGGCGAAACGGTCGTATCGCCATTGAATTTTTAAGCGTTGAATTTTCTGAAGTAATCGCGCGGAGTTGCTGCGCGCACGTTCTGCGCAACGCGCGTAACGTGCCAGCGTTTCACTGTCGAGAGGAATTACTGTGCGCTGATTTGCTTGAACGCAGAACGGCGCGGACAACTCTGAAAAGTCTTCTTTCGGTTCAGGTTGTCTTCGGCGACTGCTGAGACCACAGCTCGGCGAGCTTCTCGAGGATGCGCGCAAGGTTCGGTTTTTCATCGACCACCGCGCGCACTGGATCGGTTCCCATTTTTTCCAGACGATCGATCGCGTTCTTGATCGTGTAATTCTTTGGGTCCAGCGAGCTGTTCACTTCATCCCACACGAGCGGCATCGATACTGTCGCGCCAGGCAAAGGCCGCACACTGTAAGGCGCGACGATGGTTTGACCGTGCCGATTCTGCAGGTAATCGAGATAGACTTTGTCGCCGCGCTTGGTGACGTGACGGGTGATGGTCGCGATATCGCCGCACTCCTTGAGCACGAGCCGCGCGAGCAGCTCGCCGAGCATCCGTGATTGCTCATAGGTACACTGCCTGCCGAGCGGGAGCATGATGTGCAACCCAGTCTTGCCGGTCGTCTTGACGTAGTTCGGTAGCGAAACGGAATCGCAGATGCGGTGCAGCACCTGGGCGCAGCGAATCACATCCGAGAACGGCGCATCTTTTGGATCGAGATCGATCACACACCAGTCGGGCAGCTCCAGCGTTCCACATCTGCTCGCCCAGATGTGAATTGGAATCGAGCCCATGTTGGCGAGATAGAGCAGCGATTCTTCGTCGTCGCAGACGAAGAACTTGATCTCACGCTGGGTATCTTCGCTCCAGACCGGTGTCGTGCGAATCCATTCCGGCGCGAACACCGGCGCGTCTTTCTGATAGAAAGATTTTCCGTCGATTCCATCGGGATAGCGCGTCAGCACCACCGGTCGATTGACGAGATACGGCAGCAGCCATTTCGAGACCGCGCGGTAGTACTCGATCAAATCGCCCTTGGTGTATTTCTCTGCCTTCCAGAAAACCTTGCTGAGATTGGAGAACGCGATCTTCTTTTCGACCGGCGCCTTCGCCGGCGGCGGCGGCGGCTCGTGCACCGCAGTAGCGTCAACGTGCACACGCTCGCGCACTACCCGACCCGACGGCAAGTCTCCACCAGGCACCGGAGGCGCAATGTCTTCCACCGCTTCCCCCTGCCCGCTTCCCACTTCTGGCGCTGTCCATCCCTGGCGCTCGCATTCGTGCGCGCGCTTGTCGGTGCGCAGTCTGAGAAAAGAAGCGTGGCGCAGCAAGCCATCCGGCGTGACCTCGCGGAAGCGCACTTCGCAAACGTGGACCGCATCCGTCCACACGGTCGTTTTCGTTTCCGGAATCTGCTCGCTTGGCAGAGGCTCGCTGCCGGGACCGAACACCGGTCCGGCGCACAGCGGATCCTTGCGCACGATCGGCTCGAGCATGCCGTGCAGCTCTTTCAGCAAACTCTCGGTAAAGCCGGTGCCGACTCGCCCAGCGTAAACGAGCGTGCCGTTCACCCAATCCGCGAGCTGCAACGCGCCGAGGTGCGCGCGACTGCCGTTTGGTTTGGTGAATCCGACGATGACGAAGTCGGCCGACTTCTCCGCTTTGATCTTGATCCAGTCGCCGCCCCGACCGGCTCGATATTTCGCCGTCGCTTTCTTGGCGACGATACCTTCGAGCCCCATGGCGATGACTTGCTCGAGGAACGCTTCGCCTTCGCGCTCGATGTGATCGAGGTAGCGAACGGCCCCGAGCGCGGGCACGAGATCCTTGAGCAATTCCTTGCGGCGAGTGAGCGGCAGCGGTCGAACGTCGAAATCTTCGTAAGCGATCAGATCGAAGGTGTAGAAAGTCGCCGGATACTCGACGGCGGCTCGCCCGATCTCGAGCGATGAGGAGAGTCGACCCCGCTTCTGCAGGCGAGAGAAACTGGGAACTCCTTTGTCGTCGAGCACGACGACTTCGCCGTCGATGATGCATTCCTCGCACGGCAACGCTTTCACTGCTTTGGCAATTTCGGGGAAGACGCCCGTGTAGTCGTTGCCATTGCGCGTGAGGAGCAACGCTTCGCCCTTCGATTTGCTGGCGATCAGGCGATACCCATCGAGCTTGAGCTCGAACAACCAATCGTCGCGCGTGAACGCTTCGTCCTGCGTCTCGCAGTGCATCGCTTCGACTTTGTACGGATCGACACGAACGCGGATTGCTTTCTCTTCGGCGGCGAGAATTTTTCTCAGCTGCGAGGCAGGGCTGTCGCCGGCTTTGATCTCTTCGACGGTGAGTCCGGAGAGAACGGACTCTTCGTTGAAAACATCGCCGGGGGATGCGACGTACTGATCGCGCTCCTTGATCAGCAGCCAATCCTTGTCGCCCTTTTTGATTTTGACGAGCGTCCACTTGCCGTGGAGCTTGTAGCCTTTGAGCTCGAAGAGGAGTTTGCCTTTCTCGAGCCCTTCGCGCCAATCCTCGAGCGGCACCCACTCGCCGCGATCCCAAACGATGACGCCGCCGGCGCCGTAGTTGCCGGCGGGAATCACGCCCTCGAAATCGCCGTACTCGAGCGGATGGTCTTCGACTTTGACCGCGAGTCGCTTGTCGTTCATGTCGTATGACGGACCTTTCGGCACGGCCCACGACCTGAGCACGCCGTCCATTTCCAGACGCAAATCAAAGTGGAGCTGCCGAGCGGCGTGCTTGTGAACGACGAAGAGGTTGCCGGGCGCGGTCGCGACTTCACCGCCGAACGGCTCGGGCGTGCGATCAGTCGACCGCTTGGCGCGGTAGGCTGCAAGGTTATCAGCCGCCGAGGATTCGGGCTCGTTTTTCTTGGAGGACGAGGGTTCTGCCATGGCGAGCGTGTGACGCAAAGCGGAGTTCGGGGGTCACTATGGTCTGAAAGACCGACTGCTTGCCGGCGGCTGGCGGTACTCGGCTAGCTGCTAGCGACTGTTCCGGATCGACCAGGACCTCAGCTGTCGATTAGCTCTTGCGTCGATCGTCGCCAAAGGTAAGCATACGGTACCCAAGTTTTCCACGTCCAGAATATTTGTGATGGCTTAGCATCGGTTCGCGTTCCGCGTCCCGCGTCCCTCATCCCGCTCCCATGCCTGCACGCTCAATCGCCACAGCGACAATCTCCTTCGGACTGGTCTCCGTCCCCGTCAACATCTATTCGTCGGCGGAATCCAAGGCGAGCGTCTCGTTCAACATGCTGCACAAGAAGTGTGGCTCGCGACTCAAGCAGCAGTACATCTGCACCAAGGACGGCGAGACCGTCAGTCGCGACGACACGGTCAAGGGCTACGAGTTCGCCAAGGATCAGTACGTGATCCTCACCCCCGAGGAGCTCAAAGCGCTCGAGGAAAAAGCGACCAGTGTCATCGACGTCGTCGAGTTCGTCCCACTCGCCAAAGTCGATCGCGAGTACGTCGAGAAGGTCTACTACCTCGGCCCTGACAAAGGCGGCGATCGGGCCTATCGTCTTCTCTCGGAGGCGCTTAAGGACACCGGCAAAGCAGCGCTCGGACAGTACGCGGCGCGCGGCCAGCAGCATTTAGTTCTGCTGCGCCCGCTCAACGGCGTGATCGTGATGGAGCAGCTGCACTATTCCGATGAAGTCCGCTCCACCGCTGAAGTCCCGGTTCCCGATGGCGAAGTGAAACCGCAGGAGCTCAAGCTCGCCAAGCAGCTGATCGACCAGACGTCGAACGAAGAGTTCGAGCCCAACAAGTACAAGGACACCGTGCGTGAGCGCGTGCTCGAGGCGATTCAGTCAAAGGTCGAGGGCCAGGACATCACTGCAGATGTGAAGGTCGGCGGCGAAGCAAAGATCATCGACCTCATGGAAGCGCTGAAGGCGAGTCTCGAAGGCAGCAAGCCCAAGGAGAAAGCCGCTCGCAAGGTCTCCTGACGATGGCGGGCTGGTGAAAATTCTCGCCGGCACGAGTGGCTACGCCTTCAAGGAGTGGAAGGGCAACTTCTACCCGAAGGAGCTGAAGGACGACGGAATGCTCGGCTTCTACGCGAGTAAGTTCGATGCCGTCGAGATCAACAACACCTTCTATCGACTGCCGCGCGAAAACGTGCTGCGCGACTGGGCCGGTCAGGTTCCCGAGAGTTTCACTTTCGCGCTCAAGGCGAGTCAGCGCATCACGCACCACGCTCGACTGAAGGAAGAGTCGGCGACGCTCGTCGATTTCCTTTTGAAAAACACGTCAACACTCGGCGACCGACTCGGCCCAATCCTCTTCCAGCTACCGCCCAATCTCAAGAAAGACGTCGATCGCTTCCGTGGATTCCTCGGACTGCTGCCGTCCGATCGTCGCTACGTTTTCGAATTCAGACACGAAAGCTGGTTCGACGACGAGGTCTACTCGGCGATGCGCGAACGCGACATCGCGATGTGCATTTCAGAACAGGACGACTTCCAATGTCCTGTCGTTTGCACGTCGACGTGGGGCTATTTGAGACTGCACAAACTCAACTACAACGAAGGCGAGCTCATCGATTGGGCGAGATGCGTGAGCGGCCAATCGTGGAACCAAGCCTACGTTTTTTTCAAGCACGACGAGACGGAAAATGGAGGTAGCGGACCTCCGGCCGTCGCCACTTTCGTCACTGCCTGCGCAAACAATTGATTGGCGAACGCCGCGCCAACTGATATAGTACGGCCGTGACGGTACCAACACCGACCGCTGCTGCCCCGCTTGCGCGATTCGCTCGCGTCGAGCCGCGCATCTCCGTCACTTACATCGCGAACGTCGCCGCTGTCGGTTTGGTCTACGTTCTCGCCGCACTCGCCGGCCTGAGTCTGGACCGCGTTTCCGGATTCGCGACCCTGGTGTGGCCGCCGACCGGTCTCGCACTGGCAGCAGTTCTCATTTTCGGCTGGCGCGTCTGGCCGGGAATTTTTGTCGGTGCGCTCGTCGCGAATCTGGTCACTGGTGCCGCAGCTTTCACTGCAGCCGGAATCGCAACCGGGAACACTCTGGAAGCGCTCGCGGGCGGTTACGCGTTGCTCCGAGTCACCGACTTCCGTCGCAGCCTCGATGGCCTGCGCGACGTGATCGCGTTCCTGCTTCTCGCTGTCGTCGGCAGCACCGCCATCAGCGCGACGATCGGCAGCACGACACTCCTCCTTTCAGGTGTGGCAACGCCCTCGAATTTCGCTGACACGTGGTCGACGTGGGGGATCGGGGACGCGATTGGTGCGCTGCTCGTCGCCCCGGTCATCCTGACGTGGATCGCTCCGCCGCGCTTCACACCTTCATTCCACCGCGCGATCGAAGCTGCAGGACTGACTCTCGCTGTTCTGGTGGCAAGCCTGTTCGTATTCTGGTCGCGTGCCGCGGTCGGCAGTGAACCGTTCCTCGGCACTTACCTCGTCTTCCCACTCTTGATGTGGGCCGCGATCAGGTTCGGTCAACGCGGCGCGATCACAACGAGCCTGCTCGTATCAGCAATCGCAGTCGCGGGAACGGTAGCAGGCCGTGGTCCGTTCGTACACCAGACCACGCACGACAGTTTGTTCGCGCTTCAGACCTTCATCGGGGTCAGCGCCGCTACGTTCCTCCTGCTCGGCGCATCAAGCGCCGAAAGAGATCGCTCACGCGAGCAGTTGCGTCATGCACGTGATGTCGCCTCCGGCGCGAATGCGGCCAAGTCGGAGTTTCTCGCGGTGATGAGCCACGAGTTGCGGACGCCACTCAATGCGATTGCCGGCTACAGCGAGCTGCTGTCGATGGGCGTCGCAGGACGCTTGAATGCGCAACAGATGGAAGCGGTCTCGCGAATCCGCACCAACCAGGAGCATCTGCTGGCGCTGATCGACGATGTGCTGAGTTTCGCAAGACTCGAGGCCGGTCAAACTCGCATCGACATGCAGACTGTACACCTCTGCGATGTCGTGGAGTCGGTCGAGACCTTGCTACGACCCCAGCTCACGCGCAAATCGCTCAAATTCCTGTCGACACCGTGCAGCGCATCGCTGGTGGTACGTGCGGATCCGGTGAAGCTGAGGCAGATCCTGCTCAACATCCTCGGTAATTCCATAAAGTTCACGCCGGCAGGCGGAACTATCGAAATGACCGCCGCGCGCGAGAAGGACAAGGCGATTGTCCGGATTAGCGACACCGGGATCGGCATTCCGCCAGACATGATCGATCGGGTTTTTGAGCCTTTCTTTCAGGTTCAAAACGGAACTACGCGCGAGTACACCGGTGCGGGACTCGGCCTCGCCATCGCGCGCGATTTTGCCCGCGCGATGGGAGGGGATATCGGAATCGAGAGCCTGCCTGGCCAGGGATGCCAGGTATCTGTCTCGCTGGCTCTTAACGGTTGATCTTGTCCGCGATCAGTTTGGCGACTCGGGGATCGTCTTTCTGACCGAGCCAGAACAAAGCCTTCGCTCTCATCTGGCGATCGGGATCGCTCTGTGCGATTCGCATCAGCTCGTTCAGCGCCGCTTCGTCGCTACGCTGCGACAAAACAAAAATCGCGTGCTCCTTCAGCGACTCGTCAGTCGCTGAGCGGTAAACGGCGGCAAGATCGCGCGTATCAGTGTCCTGACTCTGCCCCGCCCAGAACAACGCCTTGCGTCGAGTCTCTATTTCTTCGTTCTTGTCCCGGGCTTTGGAGAGCAGCCAGTCGGATCCCCCTTTCTGGCTCATGCTCAGAAAGATCTGGTCCTTCATCGCGGTCGACGCGCGCGGATAAATCGACTGGAGGTAGCGAAGCTGCGAAGGATCCTTGTCAGCGGCCTGCCCGAGCGAAAAGACGGCGTGAGCGCGGACTTCATCGCTTTCCTGCTGATTTTCGATCACCGTGTGCAGCATCGCCAGCGCGCGCGGTTCGCCGGTTTGTCCAAGCCAGAACACCGCCGCTCTCCGCGTAGCGACTGATTTGTCGCGCGCGAGGTCGATCAATGCCGGCACACCAACATCGTTCTCCATCATCGCCAGCGCGGCCATCGCTGTCTGACCGAGGTCCTTCTTGCCGCGCTTCCCCTCCTCGACATCATTGCGTGCGAACGCGACCAGAGTGGGGACGACCCGTGAATCGCCCAGCAGGCCAAGCCAGTGAATCGCCTGACGGCGCGTGTCGGTTACGCGCGACTCGTCGCGAGCGAGGGAAGTCAGTTGGGGAACTACATCTCCGGCATTGGCCAGTACGGCCGGCAGCAGGATTCGCGACTTTTCGCCGCTGGTGGTGAGCTCTATCTGCGGAACAATGGAGAAGAAGTACGACGACGCTTCGATCGGCGAAACCATGCCGAGGTCGGTGACGCGCTCGCTGGTTTGCGGAAAACTGTTTCCGACGGTGGTACGGATGCGTGCGACGCGCCCGTCCGTCTTGCTGATCGAAACGCGAACCGGGCCGGGTACGCAGCCGGGGGCATTCCAGTCACCGATCGACTGAAAATTGTCGGCGAACAAAGCTTTGCGATAACCAATCATGTCTCGACCGTTACCGCAGGTACCAGGACGACTGGCGAACGTTACGCGCACGACCCCGTCAGGCGCCTGCGACACGCGGGCGGCGAGAGAGTTCTGCGCGCGGGCGTTGGGCGCAAGGACGACGGATGCGGCGAGACAAGCGAGAATTTTTGAACGCACGAGAGGCTCCACGACGGAGTTGGCTGCCGCCCGTGGCCTCACGGACGGGGTTTCCCTTCAGACAACCGATCCCCGGGATTGGTTGAGCCGTACAGACCAGTTTACAGTAGGATTACCGTCCCTTCTGTCGACTGTCGACAGCGCGTATCATATAGTAGATGAGCCTCGATCGAGGCTCGCTTGTGCCCACCACGTAGCACCGAACCAATGAGTAAAACGCACCTTTGTAGCCTGTGCGCCGTACTTACTTTCGCCGCGGCGTGTAGTAATGCAACCCCGTCGACATCCACCAGTACCGCGCCGGTCGTCGCGGCGCGAACCCTCAGTCCGGAATCCGAAGCAGCGGCAATCGCGCAAGCTCGGGCAGACAGCATCCGGCATCCATACACGGCCGCCGACGTGGAATTCATGCAGCACATGATCCACCACCACGCCCAGGCAATCGTGATGTCGCGCTGGGCGCCAACGCACGGCGCCAGTCCCGAAGTTCAGCGTCTCGCCAACCGGATCATCAACGCCCAGCTCGATGAAATCGGAACGATGCAGTCGTGGCTGCGCGATCGTCAGCAGCGGGTTCCAGAAGCAACTCCGGGCGGAGTGATGATGAACATGGGCGGCATGGAGCACGAGATGTTGATGCCGGGCATGCTCACCGATGCGCAGATGAAGGAGCTCGACGCGGCGCGCGGCCCCGAATTCGATCGACTCTTTCTCAAGTACATGATTCAGCACCACCAGGGCGCCGTGTCGATGGTAAAGCAACTGTTCGGCACCTACGGCGCAGGTCAGGACGAGACCGTTTTCAAGTTTGCGTCAGACGTCAACGTCGATCAAACGACAGAGATCGCGCGCATGCAGAAACTGCTCGTCTCGATCACACTCGGCGTAGAAACGCAGTAGTCGTTTTTCACCACTCACCCCCATCCAACGGGGAATTTCGATTCACTAGAGGAATCGCTCATGAACTCAGGTTTAAGAACAAAATCGAAGCTCCTGTTTTCCCTGACAGCGGTGCTGGCGGCCGCGGCCTGCGCCACAACGACGGCCGGAACAGCGCGCACCAGCAGCATTCCGCCGATCAGCGACATGTCGCCGGGCGAGCCTTATCCCGATCCGCGGGTCGGATTGAAGGCAGGCGTGGAAGACGCGGGCGAGGCAGTCTGGAACCTGCGAGTCGTATCGCAGACGCCACCGCCTGCCGAGTTCAAGGGTCAGACGAACTCTGACCTCGCATTCCTCGGCAACTATGCGATTCAGGGGAACTATCACGGCTACCAGTTCTGGGACATCTCGAATCCGGCAGCGCCGGTATTGAAAGAGGGTTTTGTCTGCCCGGCGTCGCAGAGCGATGTCTCAGTCTACAAGAACCTGCTGTTCGTTTCCGGCGAAGGACTGACCGGGCGCATCGACTGTGGAACGCAAGGCGTGCAGGATACGGTCAGCAAGGAGCGCCTGCGCGGTCTGCGCATTTTCGACATCACCGACATCTCGCACCCGAAGAATGTCGGCAACGTCCAGACTTGCCGCGGCTCGCACACGCATTCGCTGCTCGTCGATCCGAAAGATCCGGACAACGTCTACGTCTACATCTCCGGTTCGGCAGGCGTGCGCTCGCCAAACGAGTTGGCGGGTTGCAGCCGCGCTGCTCCGGCGGAGGATCCCAACTCGGCGCTGTTCCGCATCGAGGTGATCAAGGTTCCGCTCGCGCATCCGGAACAGGCGGCAATCGTCAGCTCGCCGCGCATCTTCAACGACCTCGCGGCGCCGGCACGGCATGGTGAGGCTCCTGAAGACGTGGCCGCAGCGCAGAAGGCGTTGGCCGAAGCAAAGGCGCGTGGCCAGTTCACTGCGGTGATCTTTGGAACGGAACGTCCGTTGCCGCCACGCATGACCCAGCCGATGCTGGACAGCATTGTGAAGGCGCGCGGTGGCACCGGTGCCGCAACTGCTGCGGATAGTGCCGCGCTTCGCGCTGCGCTGCCCGGTATCATCGCCAGAATGATCGGGCCCGGCGGCAATGCGCGCACCGGTCCGACGCAGTGTCACGACATCACTTTGTATCCGGCGATTGGTCGTGCAGGTGGCGCGTGCGAAGGTTACGGCTTCCTGCTCGATATCACTGATCCCGCGCATCCGGTGCGCCTGGCCGCAGTGTCCGATTCCAACTTCTCGTATTGGCACTCGGCGACGTTCAACAACGACGGGACCAAGATTCTCTTCTCCGACGAATGGGGCGGCGGTGGTCAGCCGAAGTGCCGCGCGACGGATCGTCGCGAGTGGGGTGCCGACGCGATCTTCACGATCACCGGCAACCAGATGAACTTCCAGAACTACTACAAGCTGCCCGCGCCGCAGACGAGCAATGAAAATTGTGTGGCGCACAACGGCTCGCTGATTCCGATCCCGGGCCGCGATGTGATGGTGCAGGCGTGGTATCAGGGCGGCATCTCGGTATTCGACTGGACCGATCCAAAAAATCCACGCGAGATCGCCTATTTCGATCGCGGTCCGATGGACTCGACGCGCATGGTCGGCGCCGGTTCCTGGTCGGCGTACTGGTACAACGGTAACATCGTCAGCTCCGAGATCGCGCGCGGGTTGGACATCTTCCAGCTTCAGCCAAGCGCGTATCTGACGCAGAACGAGATCGACGCGGCGAATACGGTGAAGTTCGATTACTACAACACGCAGGGACAGATGAAATTCGTCTGGCCCAATACGCCGGCGCTCGCCCGCGCGTATGCGGATCAGTTGGAGAGATCGAAAGGGCTGAGCGCTGCTCGGCTGGCGGCCGTGCGCGCTGCTCTTGGCAGCGGAACTACAGTTGCCAACGCGGGAGCTTTGGCCAGCCTCGCGTCGCAGCTCGATTCTGATGCGGCGACATCGAGTGACGCTGCAAAAGTAAGGTTGTTGGCGGGAGTTCTTCGTGGACTCGGCAGCTGAAGACCGAGGGCTCTGACCAACCGCATTGATGATCGCGGACTAATTGAGGATCGAGGACAAGCTTTGAGCTTGTCCTCGTTGGTCCGCAAACAAAAACCCCCGGCGTTTCTCACGTCGGGGGTTTTTTTTATGCCGCGCGGCGGAGGACGGTCGGCTCGAGGATGACCTCGGACTGCGGCACTGTTTTGGGCCAGCGGCCGCGGGCGACGTAGAAGGCGAGGAGGCCGACGACGCCGGGGAATGCCGACCCCAGGCCGGCGCCCTGGATGATCGAGGTTACGACCGCGCCGATCATGATGATGACGAGACCGGCGGCCGCGAGTGGGGTCAGCCCGGTGCGGATCTTCGTCAGGCCGGGCAGAATCAGGCCGAAGGCGCCCAGTGTTTCGCAGATGCCGATGAACTTTATGAAGTCGCCAGGCATGTGGGACTGCGCGGCGAGAAGGTCGGTCGGCGTGATCAGCTTGGAGACGCCGGCGAAGAGGAACAGCGCGGACAGTACTGCTTGAGCGGTCCAGAGGCGGGTAGTGGGCTTCATTTTCGGGCTCCTTTGTCGTCGTTGAGTCGGTCTATCAAGGCGACGAACGGAGGAACCGGAAATCGACACACCTCAGGACGAACTACAAACTGCTTGCTCGCGGCTGGCGGCCGGCAAGCAGTATCTACTAGAAAAACAGTAGTGCTATCGCCTCTCGCGCGGTAATTTCCCGTCGTACCCAATCCGACCCGAGGCCCAGATGAATCGCGCTTACTACTCGATGCTTCCCGTTGCCGCTCTCGCTATCCTCGCCTGCAACGGCAAGGCGCAGAACGAACAGGCTGCCAGCTCGACATCCAGCTCCACGCAATCGATGCAGGGAATGAATGAGACGACGCGCCAGGTTTCCGGCGGTGGAATCTCGGTGAGCGGATGGGCAGGGCAAATCGATCCCGGCGAGGCACGCCGCGGACAGGTGCTCAGCAACGCCAAGCTCGCGCAGGAAGGAAATGCGCTGCACGTGACGACGGGTCCCGCGGTCGCGTACTGGAACCCGTCGAACACCGCCAGCGGCGACTACACCGTGAAAGCGACGTTCACCGAACCGCACTACATGAACCTGAACGACCACCCGCACCCGTACGGCGTCTTCATCGGCGGCAACGACATGGGCACGCCGAACGAGTCTTACCTATACTGCGCGGCGTACGGCAACGGCAACTTCATCGTCCGCGGATTCGGTCCGCAACCGTTCCAGCTAAATGGCCGCGGGCAACCGAACGCAGCGGTGCACAAAGCGAGTGGTCAGGGCGCTGCGGTGACGCAGGACATCGCGCTATCGGTGAAGGGTGACAACGTGACCTGCTCTATCAACGGCACCGTCGTCGGGACGTACAAGAAGTCAGACGTCGTCGGCGCGGGGAAACTCAAGTCGACTGACGGTGTTTACGGGATTCGGTTTGCCCATAACACTGAAGGGACTGTAACTGGACTGACGGTAACGAAGCCTTAACTGCTACGGACAACTGCAAAAGAACGGGGTGCGAGTTGCGGGTTCCACGTTGTGGGTTGCGGGTAGCTCTCAGCTCAACCCACAACCCGCAACCACAAACCCGCAACCCACACCCCGTTCCGTTGCTGTTGTTCTCAGCGTTTGATGTCCACCGCGATCGTCCGCCACTTCCCCTGATTAAACCGTCCGACACTGAGCAAGCATCGCGTGAAGTGCCCGACGAGGATCGCGATCCAGATATCGATCGGATCCAAGGTACTCGTGCGCTGAATGAAGAAGCAGATCCCGAGCGGCACGACAATCTGTGAGATGATCGAGATATAGAGCGGACTCTTGGTGTCGCCCGTCCCTTGTAGTCCGCCGGTGTAAGTCAGCGCGACAGCGATAAAGAATCCCGACACACTCAGCACACGCAGTAGCTGCACGCCGATGTTGACCACGACCGGATCGTGCATGCCGAAGATCGCCAGCAGTTGATGCGGCAGAAACATGAACAGGATTCCGACGAACGCGGCGCTCGAGACGCCAATGCGCGCGGCGACATGAACGGATTCCGCAGCGCGGTCAGGCTTGCCGGCGCCGAGGTTTTGTCCTGCGACCGCAGCCGAGGCGCCCATCAATCCAACCGACGTCCAGGTCACCAGCGAGAAGAGCTGGCTATAGCAAATAGCGAACGCTGCCTGCGCGGCTCCGCCATGCTCCACCGCGCCGATGAACGCCAGCATGAATACCCCGCCTACGTTCATCGCGATTCCCTGGAATCCAGTCGGGAGCCCAAAGCGGAAAAGCGCGCGTATGATTTCCCAGTCTGGCCCCCATCCTTTGCCGCGCGGGAAGGACACTACCCAGCCGCCATTCCAAAGCTTGTACAACGCGTAGATGGCGAGGATTCCCGAGGCAATCGAAGTTCCCATCGCCGAGCCTTTGGTACCGAACGCGGGGATGGGTCCGAAGCCGCGAATGAGAATGACGTTGAGAACGATGTTGAGCAGCGTCAGCGAAATGCCGAGCACCATCGGCGTTCTCGCATCGCCAGCCGAGCGCAACGCACCGCCGAGCATGAAGAACACCAGCATCCCGCTGCTGAAAAGAAAACTGATGCGCAGGAACGGCAGCGCTTCTGCTTTAACTTCCGGTGCGGCGTTCACGAAATCGAGCAGCGCCGGCGAAGCGAAGTAGCCGATCGGGCCGAGAACGAACAGCGCCAGGCCAATCGACGTAATGAACGCCTGGTAGACCGTACGATCGACTTTGTCGTGATCGCCCTGCCCCGCGAATCGCGCGACCAGCACGCTCATTCCGGTAAACAGCGACGCGATGAAAATTACGACGATCAGGAAGATCTGATTGCTGTCACCAATCGCCGCGTTTGCCTTCGGTCCGATCAGATTTCCCACCAACACCTGATCGATCATCGCCTGCAGCCCACCAACGACGTTGGTGAGCATCGTTGGCCACGCCAGCTTCCATACCGCCGGCAGCAGCGGCCCTTCGACTATCGAGCGGTCGTATTGACGGCGTCCCCGTTTGCCGGGGACGTCTGGAGTTACGGCGACGGGCGCCGCTGGTGCAGCAGTCGTGGCTTCAGTCAATACGCGCTCGCCGGCGCGCAATCAACGCGTCGATGCTCCATGGGCCCGCGCCCGCCAGCATAAAGTAGAGGAACAGGAAGCAGTAGAGCATCGCCGTTATTCCCCAATTCCGCGTCGGCCAGAAAGAAAGCGGATAACTGAATTGGAAATACGCTACCGCCATTTCTCCGGCAAGCAGGAACGAAATCGGCCGGGTCAACAAGCCAAGTGTGAACGCTGCGCCAAGATAAGTCTCGAGCCAGCCCGCCATGTGAAACTCCCACATTGGTGGCATCGGCAGCGGCGGCGCGAACTGCGGGAAGGGCGGAAAGCCGAAAGTCTTCATCGTTCCGCCGGTGAAAAAAGCGAGGCCGGCCATGATGCGCAGGATGCTCAGCATCCGCGCAGTCCACGGTGATCGTGAGGCGTCAAAGATCGACATTGTCGTTTCCTCTAGCGGCGAGCCGGAATGAGTGTGCGCACGATGGGATCGCGGAGATACAAACCGCCCCAGACGAACAGCGCGACGTAAACCGGGAACAGCATCGTGCTGAACAACGGCGCACCGATGCGCAATTGTGCGGCGATCGCGCCGCCGAGATAGCCGGTCAACAAAATGGCTCCCAGGATCGACGTGCTCGGAATCAGATAAAGTGCAACGCACACGAGCTCGATGATTCCGATCGGCACCGACGCCGCCAGCGGATACCCGAGCTGCCCAAAGGCAGTTACCACCGGCTCGGGCTTCAGAATATGAATCGTTGCGTCGAACAAGAGGAAAAGAACTACAAGCCCGCTCAGGACGCGGCCCGTCCACATTTGTCCCTTCGACGGCGCCGCAACATCAGTTGTTACTGACACGGTTTGTCTCCGGTTGAATTTCCAGTTCACAGGCGCGCATGCGCTCCAACAGCAGTGCACGTTCGCGCGAATTTCTGGTCATCGATGCAGCGCGCTCGAATTCAGGCTTCGCTTCGCCGAACCGCTTCAATTTCATCAGCAGGTCACCACGCACGCTCGGCAGCAGGTGATAGTTCTTGAGACTCGGCTCGCTTTGCAGACCGTCCACGAGCTCGAGCGCGGTCGCAGGCCCATACGCAAAGGACACTGCAACTGCACGATTGAGCTCGACGATCGGCGACGGCGTCAGCTCCGCGAGCGCGTCATAAAGGGCAACGATGCGCTCCCAGTCGGTTTCCTCAGCAGTCCTCGCGCGGGCGTGACAAGCAGCGATCGCCGCCTGCAAAACGTACGGCCCGCGCTCGCCACCCAACCGTTCGGCGCGATCCAGCGCGGCGAGACCGCGCCGAATCAACAACCGGTCCCAGCGCCCACGATCCTGATCGAGCAACAGAATCGGCTCGCCTTTGGGACCGGTGCGGGCGCGCAGACGCGACGCCTGGATCTCCATCAACGCGATCAGCCCATGCACTTCCGGTTCATTCGGAGCGAGCTCGGCGAGAATGCGACCGAGTCTCATTGCATCCTCGCACAGCGCCGGTCGGATCCAGTCATCGCCCGCGGTAGCCGAGTAACCTTCGTTGAAGATCAGATAGAGAACACCAAGCACGGAGGACAGCCGGTCATCGCGATCGGTGCCGCGTGGCACCTCGAAAGGAACTCGCGCCTCCGACAGCGTCCGCTTGGCGCGCACGATTCGCTGTGCAACAGTCGGCTCCGGCACCAGAAACGCGCGCGCGATTTCGTCGGTGGTCAGTCCGCCAAGCATGCGTAGCGTCATCGCCACGCGCGCGTCGGTCGATAGAACAGGATGACATGCCGTGAACATCAGCCGCAGCAAGTCGTCACCGATGTCGTCGTCGAGCGCGGTATCGAGATCGGACACGCTCAGCTCCTGACGTTCCTCGAGCTCCGGCACCATTTCCTCGTGCTTTCGCTCGAGCAGCTTGCTGCGGCGGTGCATGTCGATCGCGCGATGCTTTGCGGTTGCCATGAGCCAGGCCCCGGGATTATCGGGAATGCCCTGCTGCGGCCACTTCTCCAGCGCGGCGAGCAACGCGTCCTGCGCCAGATCCTCGGCGAGCCCGACGTCACCAGTGATGCGCGCCAGACTGGCGATGACTTTAGCGGACTCGATTCGCCAGACCGCATCGATGGCGCTGTTGACGTCGGACACGCCTGCAGACTACGCGCGGTTGGCGGTATTGTGCAGCGACGGCTGCGCTGGATCGACGTCGAATGCAGCCTGCTCGTGCATCAGACGGATCTCGCTGGTGCCGCGGCCGACGACCTTGAGAAAGCGCTTTGTCCACTCGATCGCTTCTGCTTTGGACGCTACCTCGATTATCGCGTAGCCGCCCACCACTTCCTTGCTCTCGGTGAACGGGCCGTCGGTGATGCTGAACTTGCCGTCATCGGTGATGTGGACGCGTGCGCCGCGCTTGCTGTGTTGCAAGCCATCAGTGCGAATGAGAACGCCGGCGTTCGACATCTCACCGATCAAATTGCCCATCGCCTCGATTTCTTCCTGGCTGGGTGGAGTGTCACGCTCGACGTCGGTGTAAATGGTCATGAATCGCATTGTCGCTATCTCCTCGCGTTTTCGGCGGCCTGCTCGTTGATGCGACGCTCCTGCTCGCGCAGCTCCGGCGTGAACTCGGCGCCGAAGTCTTCGGTCTCGAAGACCTGACGGATTTCGATATCGGACGGGCCGGGCATCGGGTTCGGGCAACGCTTCACCCATTCGATGCACTCCGCCAGCGACTTGCACTGGAACAGCCAGAAGCCGGCAACCAGTTCCTTCGTCTCCGCAAAAGGCCCGTCGGTAACCGTGCGCTTGCTTCCGTTGAAGTGCACGCGCGCGCCTTTCGAGCTCGGCTGTAATCCTTCGCCAGCCAGCATCACGCCCGCCTTTACCAGCTCTTCGTTGTACCTGCCCATATCCGCGAGCAGCTTCTGGTCGGGAAGTATTCCCTTCTCAGAATCCGGGGTCGCCTTGACCATCACCATGAATCGCATTTGAGTCTCCGGGTTGATTGGTTCTATAGGGCGACGAATGACTTCGGGCAAAATCGACAGTACTCGACTACAAAAGAAAAACTACCAGCCTGCGGCCGCGGGCAGGCTGGTAGTTCTTTCTTTTTGGAGCTCCCTATCCTCCGACCAGAGCCAGGATGTTTCCGTCCGGATCCTTAAACCACGCCGCCTTGAAGCCCCCGGCGACGTGAACATCCCCTTTGAGGGTCATGCCTGGAAAATCGTAGTGCTCGAAGTTGACGCCCTTCGATTTGAGCTGCTTGACTACTAGCTCGACGTCGTCGAGCTCCCACGTGGCTGCCGTCGCCTTGTTGGTGCCGGCGAAGTGGGATTTGTAAACGAGGATTTTGTTTTTCCCCGTTTTGTAGTTCACCACTTCCGGTTGCTGCGATTCGAGCGGCTTCAGACCAAGAACGTTCTCGTAGAATTTTCTGGCGCGCTGGACGTCCTTGACGGCAATGGTCGCAATCGATGCACTATCTCCGAGCATGTGTGTCTCCCTTCGCTTTCGGTTTGCTTTGCTTGCCGGGCTGCTGATCCAGAAACTCCGCGAGGCGATCGAAGCTCTGGTTCCAACCGCCCTGGTGGCCTTCGCGTTCTCCGTCTGAAGAGAATCCAGTCTGCCCGAACGTGATTTCGGTCTGCTTACCCTTTGGCGCGAAATCGACGCTGACGAGCATCTCGTGATCGGGGTCGCGATCCCATATGAAGGTGTAAACGATGCGTTGCCGTGGAACGATCTCGCGGTAGACACCGTGCTGCCAAAGCTCGGTGCCATCGGGCGCGATCATGAGCGCGCGCCATTTTCCGCCCGGCCGTTCGTCGAGCTCGACGATGGGCGCCCTGAAGTCGCGCGGGCCCCACCACTGCTTGGCTTGATCAACGTCGGCCCACGCCTCCCAAACGCGATCGATGGGCGCATCGAATCTGCGCCTGATTACAAGTTTCTGTTGCGCTGGAGAGCTGAGCTCACCTCCATGCTTCGCAGCCATCTAAGGAATCTCCAATCAGGATTTCAGTCTTTCTACCCATTGCTTGATCTGATCTGCCATTTCGCTGAGTACCTGCCCGTCAGTCTTACCGGACGATTTCAACACGTGGAAGCTGTGGTCGGCCCCCTCGACCCAGTGCATCTCCCATTTCGTTTCGACGCGCGTCAGAACGCCTTCCATTAGCGATGGCATGCAAAACGGATCGCGCGTTCCATTGAAGCAGATTACCGGGACTTTGATCGAGGGCAAGTGAGCATCGCGCAGCTGATCCGGTTTGCCCGGCGGATGCAATGGATACGCAAGCAGTAACAGCCCCGCGCACTCGAATCCGTCGGCGGCAAGCATCGACGCTGCGCGTCCGCCCATTGAGCGGCCGCCAATGATCAACCTGACCGGCGAAATCTCCTCACGTGTGCGCGCGACGACCGCCGTGATGGTGTCCTTGAGCTTCGGCATCGGGTCCGGCCGACTCGATTTCTTTTCCTTATAGAGGAAATTGAAGCGTACAGTCGAGATTCCGCGCTCCTGCAGAGCACGTGCGGTTGAAGCAACGCCACGATCGTTGAGGTTCCCGCCAGCACCGTGCGCGAACACGAAGACGGTCCCGTCATCGTTTTCCGCGGCATCGTAGATCGCAGAGGTCTCGTCCGCTCCCACGCGGACCCGCCACTCGCCGCCGTTTCGCTGTCGTTCACGCGTTGCCATCGTCCATCAACTTACAACGCCGATCAGGTCGCGTGAATCTTGCGCGCTTCGACTCCGACGTGTTCGAGGACTCGCGATGACGAAGAAATCCCCCCTGCGCGCATCGGCGCTCATGAGCGTAGCAATCGTGGTGACAGCCACCGGCTGCGGCGTGCCGGCCCGCGTTCCGATCGCGGAACAGATGGGCCCGCATCCGGTGATTCCAAAACCGTCGCCGTCTCTGGTTCCAGTGATGAAGGTCGTGACGCCAAAGCGCTGGACTCCCGACCAGACGCCGGTTGCAGCGAGCGACCTCGCCGTCAAAGCGTTTGCCCGCGATCTCGATCACCCGCGCTCGCTGTTCGTCCTGCCGAACGGCGATGTGCTGGTCGCGGAAACGAATGCGCCGAAGAGACCTGACGATGCGAAAGGCTTCAAGGGATTTCTGTTCCGGTTTTTTCAGAGTCGAGCCGGTGGTGGAGTGCCCAGCGAAAATCGTCTGGTGCTGCTGCGCGACACGAATGGCGACGGTGTGGCGGATCTCAGAACGACTTTTCTTCAACACCTACACTCGCCGTTTGGCATCGCAATCGTCGGCAACGACCTCTACGTGGCCAATACCGACGCGATCGTGCGTTTTCCATACTCGACCGGCGCGACGACGATTTCGTCATCCGGCGTTAAGCTCGTGAATCTGCCTGGCGGCCGCATCAATCATCACTGGACGAAGAGCGTCATTGCCAGCCCGGATGGGACGAAGCTCTACGCCTCCGTCGGATCCAACAGCAATGCCGCGGAGAATGGGATCTCGCACGAGAACGGCAGAGCGGCGATCTGGGAAATCGATCGTGCGAGCGGTCGCCACCGCGTTTTCGCGACAGGCTTACGAAACGCTGTCGGCCTGGCGTGGGAGCCGCAGACTCGCCAGCTGTGGGCCGCCGTCAACGAACGCGATGAGCTCGGAGCGGATCTGGTACCCGACTACATGACGTCGGTGCGCGACGGCGGATTCTACGGCTGGCCCTACACGTACTACGGCCGTCACGTGGATAATCGCGTCGAGCCTCAGCGTATGGACCTTGTCGACCGGGCAATCGTACCGGACTACGCGCTTGGGTCGCACACTGCCTCGCTCGGACTGACATGGTCAGGTGCGTCAGCGATGCCCGATCGATTTCGTAACGGAATGTTTGTCGGTCAGCACGGATCGTGGAACCGGAAACCTTTCAGCGGTTACAAGGTGCTATTCGTACCATTTCTGAATGGGCGTCCATCGGGATCACCAATCGACGTGTTGACGGGTTTCATCACGCCGGGCGGAGAAGCAATGGGTCGCCCAGTCGGCGTCGCGATTTCGCGGGACGGAGCGCTGCTGGTGTCGGATGATGTTGGGAACGCCGTTTGGAGAGTCACTCGAAAGGCACCCTAGTCTGACTGGTCGCGCTTTGTCGAGTCCGTGAACAAAAGTCGGCAGTTTGCAGAGGCGCAGTTGGCAGTCAGGAGTTGTTGTACACGAGGTATGGGGAAGGACGGCCTCAATCGCGGGTATGACAGCTCCGACCTGCTAACTCTGCCTCTGCGACTGCCGACTTTAGCTTTGACGATTTAAAACAGCCGCGTCGATCTCAAACAGACTGAACCGGAATTCCGATCTCATCCAGAAACCGGTGCCCGCCAGTACTCTTCCCGTCTCGCATCTTCGCGCGCGTCATCACCAGTCGATCCTTGGTGCGAGTCATGCCCACGTACACCAGACGACGCGCTTCCTCCAGCTCGAGCTTGTTGAGTAGCCCGTCGCGCCGAATCGGAATCAACTGTTCGTCTTCGACGCCGACGATGTAGACGCGGGAAAACTCCAAACCCTTCGTCGAGTGCATCGTCAACAGATTCACGCGATTGGGCCGCGTCGAGACGCCGTCGCTCTGCGATAGCATCGCTTTCTCCAGGAAAGCGCAAATTCTCGCCGGAAGCTCCCCGCGCTCGCAGGCTTCAATAAGCCTGCGCAGACGTCCCATTGTCTCAGGGTAGCGAGTATGTGCGGTTCGCTCGGCGCGGAGCTGCTCCATCCGTTGATGGCCGCCAAGCAACATGATCAGCTCGTCGACGGTTGGGAGATCGGGGTCGCCGCACTCCGTGCGCTCGCGCGCGTAGATGTCGAGACACTCGCTGAATCTTCCCAATGAATAGGGCTGGACGAAATCGAGAAACTTCCTGGCTTCCTCACACAGCTCCTGGCGGTCGCTGAGCGCCAAAGCGACACCGAGCTGATCGAGCAAATTCACGAGTGCAGTCTTGCGGGCAAACTCCAGCCGATCCTCGCACAACGCCGGGAACAGCTTCGCCAGGGCACGCGAATCGTCCAGCGCTCGATGCCATTGTGCCAGCTTCACGCCATAGAGCCGCGACAGCGCGGAGAGGCTGGCGCTCGTCCGGTGAAGCGTCCTCGCCAACGGCAATGTGTCGTAGACGCTGAGGTCGCGACCCCTCGGCAGCTTCGCGCACATCCGGCGCAGGATCGGGAAATCGAAAGTGTAGCCGTTGTGTGCGACCAGTACGTCCGATCCACAGAACGTTCTGAATTTTTCCCAAACGTCCTCGAAGTAGGGCGCATCGGCAACTACGCTCTCGGAGATGTGATGCGTACGCAGCGCGCCGGAGGTTATCGGTACCCGCGGCCTGACCAATGAATGAAATTCGTCGATGACCCTGCCGTGGCGAACTCGAACAGCGGCGAGCTCGACGATCTCCGCGATGTCGACTTCATTGCCCGTCGTCTCGAGATCGATCGCGGTGAAATCGTCGCTGAAACTCATCGCGAACCCAGCACTGCGCATCAGTTGGGCGGTCTTGAACAGTCCGAGCGCAAATCCGAGCACGGGAAAATCGTTCGCTGTGATCCGAAGCGCTTGGGCCGATGGAACGCCGCCGACTTCGACAACACGCAATCCCGTCTCGAGCAAAATCCGCCGCGCCGGAATCTCGACGCCGCGCATTCGCGGAAGCCACGCCGGTCGACCGGCCTCGACCGCAGCCTGAATCCGCACCGCGAGGTCCGCGACTTCCTCGTGCGCATCCGGATCTGACAGCTCGTCGTGATGATCCTCGAGGACAGTGCGATACGTGCCCACTTTCTCCGATAGCACCGTTTCGACGAGCGATTGCAAGGACGTGTGATTCTGACCCAGTACTTCCAGGTTTCGCAGAGCGTAATGACCACGCCAGATCTTCTTCGCGTCCGGATGCGCGGCGGGTGAGTTGCGCGCAATGTGCTCAAGCTGGCGCAGCAGCGTCCGGCCATCGCGCTCCGCTTCCGCGCGAGCTGTATCGAACAGCGCGGCCGGAAGAACGGTTTCGTAGAATAGCTCGTGCTGGATCTCGTCGCGCGGATTGGCGATCACGCGCAGTGCCGCAATCAAATAGCGAACGACATCGTCGTCGGAAAGTGCGTGGCCCTGTGCAAGGCAGCACGGAATTCCGGCGTTCAGGAAAGCCGACTCGAGCACGCTGCCGATCTTGTGCTTGCGGTAAAGAATTCCGACTTCGCCCCAACGCAGCTGGCCGTCGTGCTCGGCGTGACCCGAACGCAGATCCTGGAGCAGCCAGTGTGTCTCCGCTTCCTCGTCCGCGAACGCCAGCGCAGTGACTGCGAACTGCGAGTCGCGGGTCGTGCGCTGGGGACTCCGGTTGTCGAACAGCGTCGAGTTGAGCGCGATGAATTTGCGCGCCACGTCCAGCACACAACGCGGGCAGCGATGGTTGTCCTCGAGCTGAATCACGGCAACAGGTGCGAAGTCGTCGCGGAAAGTCTGAAACACCCGCGGATTGGCGCCCGCCCAGGCATAGACTGATTGCTCGTCGTCGCCAACCGCGAACAGATGACGGTGCTCGACAGCGAGACGGCGCACGATCGCGTACTGGATTTCGTTGAGATCCTGGAACTCGTCGATGAGCACTTCGTCCCATCGCGCTCGCACCTGCGCGGCAATCGCGTCCAGTCGAAGGAGCTGCGCGGCCTTGAGCACCAGAGTATCGAAGTCGGCGATGTTGCGGCCCAATGTCAGCCGCTGATAAGCGTCGTACACTCTGCGCTCCGGGTACTCGAGCGTAGCTCCGCAGAACCGGTAGCGCGCAAAGGCGTTTAGTAGATATTTGTGCTTTTTGGTCGCGACGCCGAGCCGGCGCAGCACCGAGCGCTGGTAGTCCTCGTCGGCAATGCCGAATCCAGGCTGCAATCCGACTTCCTCGCCGAACTCGCGCAAGAGCTCGGCGCAAAATGAGTGGATGGTCCCGCGCTTGACGCGGTCAGCATCGTCGCCGAGCTCTTTGAGGCGTTCGGCGATTTCGCCGGCGGCTTTGTTGGTGAACGTGAAAACGCAGATTCGACCGGCGTCGACGCCGAGCTGCTCGATCAGGTAGCGAATACGTTCGATCAGGCAAAACGTCTTCCCGGTGCCGGGACCCGCCAGCACCAGCGTCGGTCCGGCGGCGGCTTCGATCGCGGCCTGCTGTGAAGGAGTTGGCGCGCGCTTATGTGAAGCGGCGTCGGTCGCGACCGACGCCGCTGTGGCGATTGATGCCGGATCCGTCAGTGCGGGTTCACCCGCGTGAGACGTTTGGATCAGGGCGTGGTTCTATAGAAGAATTGTTCGCGAACCACCTTGCCATCTTTCACCGTGTAGAGCGCCATCTCCTCCATCTGGTTGCGTTGCCCATTCTGCTTCGACGTTACATCGAAGTTGTAGTAGACCGCGAACTTGTCGTTGTCGGCGATGAACGGCCCCTCGACGGATGCGGAATGGACGGTGTTGTTGTCGCTCCACCATTTATTCTTTTGCATGATGGCGTCAATTCCCTTCATCTCGCGCGGCATCTGTTCGTTTCCCATCGATTCGATGCTGACGATGTCGGACGCGTAGAGCTGATTGATCGCATCGAGGTTGCGGCCGGAGCGGCAGAAGGAGACGAGCTCCTCAGCGACGGCAGCGGTGGAAGCAGGAGCGGCAGTGGTCATTGGACCTCCTTTCGTTGACCATTGCATAGTAGCGCGAGATCCGAACGGCGCCATAAGGTAGTAGCGGCGCATCGCTTGCGAAACAGGTGTTCGCCAAACCCCCCAAAATATGGCCAACCAACGAACGAAACTCCGCCCGATTATCCAGGATCACCAGGTCGCCTTAGCCGACCGGGACGCTGACCGCCCGCGCGGCCTGCCCAAGGGCAAAGCGCTGAAAAGGGCGATCAAAGAGCAGCGGAAGCGGATCCAGAAACTCCAGGACGTCTTCTACGCCGATGCAAGGTACGGTCTGCTGGTGGTGCTGCAGGGCCGCGACGCCTCAGGCAAAGATGGCACCGTCAAGCACGTCTTCCGCAGCGTCAACCCGATGGGCTGCGAGGTCACCAGCTTCAAGGAGCCAACCGAGATCGAACGCGATCACGACTTTCTGTGGCGTATCGAGCGTCGAGTCCCAGCCAAGCGTATGATCGGTATCTTCAACCGCTCGCACTACGAGGACGTCATCGTCCCGAGAATCCACCAGCAGATCTCGGAAGAGGACCTGCGCAAGCGTTACGAGGAGATCAACGACTTCGAGAGAAAACTCACCGAGAACGCGGTTGTCATCCTGAAATTTTTTCTGCACATCTCACGGGGTGCGCAGAAAAAGCGTCTCATCGAGCGCCTCAGGAATCCCAAAAAGAACTGGAAATTTCGCGAAGGAGACCTCGACGACCGAGCGCGGTGGGATGACTACACTGCCGCTTTCACCGATATGATCGCCAACTGCAGCAGCCGCTGGGCGAGGTGGTACGTCGTTCCGGCCGACGACGAAGACGCGCGCAACCTGCTCGTCGCCCGCACGATTGCCGACACGCTGGAAGGACTGAAGCTGCGCTACCCGAAGATCGATCCGAAACTGAAAAAGATCGAGATCGAGTAATCAGCTCGTCATCGGCTTCACGCGCGGCAGCGTGAAGGAAAACGTACTGCCACGGCCGAGCGCGGTATCGCACCAGATCCGGCCGTCGTGTGCTTCGGTGATTCCCTTGGCGATGGTGAGCCCCAATCCGACACCGCGCTTGTCGTAACGCGCCTGCCAGAACTGCTCGAACAGATGCGGCAGCTGCTCCGGCGAAATTCCCGGTCCGGAATCAGTGACGTGGAACGTGACTTCGTTTTCTCCGGGCACCGTACGAACGGTTACGTTGCCGTCGGGCGGCGTGAACTTCAGCGCGTTGCCGATGATGTTGCCGAGCACCTGCTGCACTCGCAGCGCGTCGGCGCGCACGAATACGTCATCGCTCGGTAGAATCACCGTCAACAATATCTGCCGCCGCTCGGCGCGCGGCTGGAACGTCTCGTCGGCCTGGCGAAGAATTCCGGCGACGGAGAGATCCTCGAGATCGAGCGACAATTTGCGCGACTGCATCTGAGCCGTGTCGAGCAGATCTTCGATCAGGCGATTCATTTGCTTGCCCGCCCGCATCGCAATGCCGAGTATCTGCTGACGGCGCTCCGGTTCCAGATCTTCCTCGAGCAACTCGGTGCTGGTGACGATGAGACTGAGCGGATTTCTCAGATCGTGCGCCACCACTCCCAGTACTTCTGCACGCGCCTGCGCCATCAGCTCGGCGCGGCGCCGTTTTTCCTGCTCGACGTCGAAGCTGCGCGCGCGGTAGAGCGCGGTGGCGCTGACCTGTGCCAGGAGCGATGTGAACGTTCGATCGGCGGCGCCAAGCGCGGCTGCTTCCTTGAAGTGCAGGGTGATTGCGCCGAGGGTCTCGCCCGCGTGCACGAGCGGCATCGCAAGGTAGGTCTGCATGTCCGCAAGCTCGGCGAGACCGCTGAAGGTGGCGCCGTAGCGATTCCGAAACTCGGAACCGGACTCCAACGAAACCATTTCGCCTTCCCGCAATGCGTCGATGATGGGAATTCGCGTCTCGAGTGTTACTCCCTTCAGGTACTCGATGACATCGGGGCCGAAGCCACTCGTGCCGAGCACTTTGATTTTGCCCGCTTCCGAAGAGATGATGACGCCGCGCGCAGCTTCAACGACCGCGAGACCTTTGCTGAGAATCACCTGCGCGACATCGTCGACAGTGCGCGCCTCGGATAGTGCGGCGTTGAGATCCAGAAGCTTGCTGGCGCGACTTCGCACGCGGTCAAGCTCCTCACGCAGCCGCGCAACCTCCGCGGATGCATCCGCGACCGGTCGGCTTGGACGAGTGTCAGCTGTAACGCTCGTCACTTCGGGTGATTGTTGCACCGACGCTCCCTAGCGGTGATTATGCATCACACCTTCATATAGCACGGTGCACGGCGTTACTCAAGAATGAAACGCGATCACCCCGTATTACGCAGACCTTGAGCAATTCCGCTGAGCGTCGTCGACAAGGCGTTGTCGATTGCGTCGCGCTCGCGCTCGTTCGTCGCGACGCCCGTACGCTTGCGCCGTAACAGCGAGATCTGCAGCAGCGACAACGGATCGACGTAAGGATTGCGCAGCGCGATCGCCGATTGGAGCACTGGGATATCGTCGAGCAGCTGGCGGTGACCGCGCACGAGCAGCAGCGATTCGACTGCTCGCTGGTATTCATCGATCAGGGTGTTGGACAACTTGATGTCAGCGCCGAGGTGGCGAATGTAGGCGCGTGCGATATCGACATCAGTCTTGGCGCAAACCATCTCGACCTTGCCGAGCATGTCGTCGACGAAGGGCCACGACGAGGCCATCCGCTGCAGACGCCGCAGACCCGCGCGCGTGGAGACTTCTTCGCCGAGCGCGGTGCCCGCGCCGAGCCAGCCGGTGAGCATCAGCCGGATCTGGGTCCAGCCGAATCCCCACGGAATCGCGCGGATTCCTTCGATGCCGGCCTTGGCGCCCGGTCGGTAGGCGGGCCGCGACCCGAATCTCGCGTTCGCCAGCTCGTCGATCGGAGTCGCCATCCGGAATAGCTGAAAGAGCTCGTCGTTTTCGTAGACGAATTGGTGATAGATCCGCCGCGACCGTTCCGCGATGCGGTCCATCACCGCGCGAAAGTCTTCGACTTCCTTGATGCCGGCAGTTTTGCGCCAGTCGGTGAACTCATGCAGCAGGACGCCGGCTGTCGTCACTTCGAGAGTGCGCTCGGCGACAGGCAGCAGTCCGAATTGCTGCGAGATGATTTCCCCTTGCTCCGTGATCTTGATGCGGCCGTGCGTGGTCCCGGGTGGCAGCGCCGCCAGCGCCCGATAAACCGGTGATCCGCCCCCGCGACCGACGCTTCCGCCACGACCGTGGAAGAGTGTGAGCTCGATGCCGGCGTCGTCGAACACTTCGGACAGCGACTCCTGCGCACGGTATAGCGCCCACGAAGACGCGATCATGCCCGCGTCTTTACTGGAATCGGAGTATCCGATCATCACTTCCTGTTTTCGACCGCGGGCCTCGAGCTGTTTCGCATAGACTGAATCACCGAGCAGGCTTTGCATGATACCTGGCGCATGCTCGAGATCATCGAGCGTCTCGAATAACGGGACGACGTTGAGACGCGACATCGGTTTCTTGCCCGCCAAATCGACCAATCCCGCCTCGCGGGCGAGGAACAGCACCTTTAACAGGTCGTCCACGGAACGCGTCATCGAAACGATGTAGGTGCAAGCCGCTGCTTCCCCCGCCTCGTCCTGGATCGTTTGAACGGCACGGAAGGTGTCGACGACCTTTTTCGTATCAGGCGACAGCTTTCGTTTCGCGCTTAGCAATTTGCCTTTGGCCGACAGCGCCTTACGCAATTTTGCGGTCTCGGAAGCACCATGCGCTCCAGGCAGAAGCTCGGCGACTGCCGCGGAGTGGGCATCGGCGTGATCACGTACATCCATCATCAGTCCGTGAAATCCGTGCGCGCGAACGGTCGCCAGCAGCGGATCGAAAGCAGTCCTGCACGCCTGTTGCGCGCCCGCTTTCAGTAGCGCATCGCGAATTAGGACCAGGTCGGACTCCAACGCGCCGGCATCGGGATACGCCGCCGGCTCGCGGCGAGGCCGTCCGGCGTCTCGAGAGGCTACCAGGCGCCGCGTCGCCTCGAGACGCGCCTCGATGAAGCTGAGCTTGAGTCGCAGCGGCTCGTCGGCGTTGCGCCAGCGGTTCGCCTTCCAGACACTCGGCAACTGCTTGCGATCCCGTTCCAATGAGTCGAGCAACGCATGCGGCGGCGGCGCAATCGACGAGGCGAGCGACAGCCTTCGCGTTAAATCCACGATCACCTCGATGTAGCGGCCGAGGATGACGTAGCTGGCACGGCGAGCTGTGGCAATCGTGATGTCGGGAGTGACGTAAGGATTGCCATCGCGATCTCCGCCGACCCAGGTTCCGAAGCGCAGTGGCACGGCCAGTCGAAACGCATCCGCAGCGCGCGCAAACTCTTCCTCAAAAGCGAGGGCGAGCGTCGAATGCACGTGGGCGCCGGCCTCGAGCAACCGCGTCTCGAGATACCAGAGCGCAGTGCTCACTTCGTCCATCACCGTCGGCCGGTCCTGGCGTACTTCGCTGGTGAGCCAAAGCAGCTCGACTTCGCCTTCCAGACCTTGTTCGAGCAATCGGACTTCGTCCGGTGGCGCGGTTTCGCGAGCAAGCAGTCCGGAAGCGACGCGCGCCTGCAGACCCAACAAGGTGCGGCGGGTCGATTCGGTCGGATGCGCGGTCAGCACCGGGCGGATAGCGAGCCGCAGCATCGCCTTCTCGATGTCGTCGGCGCTGGCGCCCACGGTGCGGAGCTGTTTCATCGTCCATCGCGCCGACGCCGCCTGCGGTTCCGCGCTCGCTTTGCCCAGATACGCATTGCGGCGCCGCACGCGGTGGGTTTGCTCAGCGGTGTTGATCAACAGGAAAAACAGCGTGAACGCGCGAGCGGCGACCGCGCATTGATCGACAGTGAAGCCGTCGATCGTGCGCAGAATCTCATCGAGAGTGAGAGCGCCGGCTTGATCATGACGGCGCGTACGCGTTGCGACTCGCAGTCGCTCCACAATCGCGAACGCTTCGTCGCCTTCGAGTCTGCGAATCACCTTGCCCAACGTCGCGGCGAGCCAGCGAACGTCTTCGTGGAGTGGCAGGTCCTCTTTTCGTGGAGGCGGAGGGCTCGGCACGGCGGAAAAATATCGTCAGAGGAGTGTTGGCGGGCTATCCTGCGCAGCCCTGAATCGTCCTATAAGTGCCACGATTTCTCGCGCTGCCAGTTCACAAATATGAAGATTCCCCACAGCCGTCCAATCCTTATTTCGTTCGGAGTGGCGTCGACAGCACTTGTGCTTTGCGCCCTGCTGGTTCTCGAATGGAAGGGCGGCGCCGCAGCAGTCGAGTCTTTTGAATGGGTTAGCCACACCCTTGAAGTCCAGCGCGAGCTGACGACGGTGGAAGCCCGGATCAGCGAGGCAGAATCGTGGCAGCGCGGCTACCTCATCACCGAAGACCCCGCGTACCTGACGCAATATGCCCAGGCAACGGGCGATGTTCGGACCCGACTTTACAACCTCAGACAGCTGGTTGCGGACAATTCCGCGCAGCTGCGGCGACTGCTGATTATCGAATCGCTCTCACGCCGCAAGGTTAGCGAACTGGACTCGACGATCAGACTCGTGCGCAGTGGCAAGCGCGATGTGGCGCTGGCGGTCGTACGCACGCGCTACAGCGACAGCCTCATGACGGCGATTCGCACCAGCCTTCGCTCGATGACCGACGAAGAAGCCACATTCCTGCGCGGCCGGCAAAGACTTCTCGTCACTGAGCTACGCGAGGCCGACATGGTTTCGCTGGCGTTGAGCGGCGGGCTCGCGCTCATGTTCGTGGCCCTGCTGGTGCTCGCCCGCGGCGCGGAGCACTATCGCAATCTCGTCACGCTGTGTGCGTGGACACGCTCGGTGGAATTTGAGGGCGAGTGGATAAGCTTCGAGGAGTATCTGCGTCGCAAGTTCAACATCAGTGCGACGCACAGTATCTCACCTGACGCACTGTCGCAGATTCAGCTCGGGCTCGACGAAGACAAGGACGAGAAGATCGTGCCGATCGAGCCGATCGATCCGATCGAGCCAATCGAGCCAATCGATCCCAGGAAACTGGCTAGCTAACTAACGCAGTCTCCGCGCGAGGCCGGCCAGATATTCCGCCGCCTGCGCGATTGGCCGGGCACCGGCCAGCACCGCACGATCGAGAGCGGGAATGCGCGGCTCACTATTGACGTTGCGGATGCCCAGTCGCCGGCGCAGCTCGTCGCGCACCGCACGCGCGGGGCGGTAAAAGTGCTCCCGGTATGTCCGCCAGGTCCGCAAGTTGTGCTCGAGCAGCTCCGTGCTCTGCTTGTCGAGCAACTCGTCGTGCTCTGTCTCCGACGAAACGTCAGGGAGCGTCTCGCCTGCCAGAGATTTTACGAACTCGCGATCGCTACCGGCCTCGAACCGCTTCATCTCGTCAGCAAGCTGCAGCGCTTCCGCGCGCAGCTCCGCTGCCGGCAGCGTTTGCAGCTCGACGACCATTTGCTCGGCAGTGTCCGCTTTGCCCGCCACGTCGCCATTGGTTGGCGATTCAAACCCCGTAAACCGCGGACCTGTCACCAGCAGGTACAAAAACTCGGCGAAAGTCGTAACGAAATAACAGTAGAAAGCGACGGCGATGAACCGAAGAGGCACCGGCGTCGCGCGCAGCACTCCGTGACCCTGCCACAGGATGTTCAGCGCGGCGATAGTTACGCAGCCGGCGATCCTCGTCGGTTGGACGAGCGGCAGCTGCTGCCAGGCGATTGGAAGGGCCCGCCGCAGAACGCGCAAAGCGATTACGAACCTCACGCTCAACAGACTGTCCTTTTGCCTGTGCAGTCACGCGCGTTGGGCGCGGCTTTTGTGAGATAATTTTGTTACCCAATGACTGTGACCAAAGGCTACGTCGACGAGCTGCCGCTCCTGTACGATCACGTCCCGCTCTATGAGGCGCGGCACGATGTGGCGTTCTACCTCGATCTGGCGGCTGAGAGCAGAGGTCCGGTGCTCGAGGTTGGATGCGGCAGCGGACGTATCCTGTTACCGATCGCGCGCAAGGGAATACGTATCGACGGACTTGACTCCTCGCCCGCCATGCTCCAGCGATGCGCGGCCAGGCTGCGCGACGAAACCGAGGAAACACGCGCCCTCGTAACGTTGCATGAGGGAACGGCTGCCGAGTTCAACCTCGCCAAACGCTATGGATTGATAACGGCGCCGTTTCGGGTCCTGCAGCACCTGCTTTCGCTCGACGAGCAGCTCGCGTTCTTTGCCAGCGCCTCGCGCCACCTGGCGCCGGGCGGGCGTCTCGCGTTCGACGTATTCAATCCAAACTTCGCTGCACTTGTTGCCGCCGACGGTATCGAGCACGAGGACACGTCGCCGACTCCACTACCTGACGGACGCGTATTTCGCCGCACGGGTCGCGTGAAACGCGTCCGCAAGGTCGATCAGGTAAGCGAAATCGAGCTGACTTATTATCTCGTCAACGAGAATGGCGAGGACACCAGGCTGTTCGTGCACGCATTCGACATGCGCTGGTATCTGCGGAACGAGCTCGTTCTACTTGTAGAGCGTGCAGGCTTTCAGATCGAGAATGTCTTCGGCGATTTCGACAACTCGCCGCTCAGCGATGATTCGCCGGAGATCATCGTCGTGGCAATGAGGACATAGCGGCGATTACAGCGCGCGCGACATAATGTGATCGTCGCCGATCTGGTCGCCGAAGAAGAACGGTGCAGATCCGACGACGACGTATCCCATGCGCTCGTAGAACCCGACTGCCCAGGGCGCCTGCTTCCACACCTGCAGCCAGATGGTGTCGGCGCCGCGTCGCCGCGATTCGTCAAAGCACCGTTCCATCAGTGCAGATCCGACTCCGCGTCCCTGCGCGGCTGAGTCAACGTAAAAGCGAACTACTTCGTAGCTGTTGCCGCTCGTCACTCCATCGGGGAGCTCGGAGGTTTTTCTGAGAAACGCGTAGCCGATGGGCTCCAAATCGAGATTTTCCGCGACGAAGAACGCGACATTCTCGTTCTGAATTGCGGATCGCACGTCGTCAACCGCGAACGCGCGGGCCAGATACCTACTCAGCTCCGGTTCGGGATGCGTCGGACCGTAGGTGGTGGCGAACAACCGGGCACCCAGTTTCGCCAACATCGGCGCATCCGCCGTCGTGCAACGGCGAATCGCAAAGTCATTGACGGTCCGCGTCGCCATCAACGCGCGCCGGTGATCGCGCGCAACAGTTGTCCGTCGTCGGCGAGGATTTCCCAGATGATGATGCCGCCCAGATTGTGCTCGCGCATGTAGTCGACTTTGGCGCGAACTGATTGCGGATCGTCGTACGTGATCCACGTCCCATTGAGCGCATCGTATAGCCACGGCACTTTCGCCGACGGCTCCCAGTGTCGCACGTAGCGCGGGTCGTTCAGGCGAGTTGCCGCAAGCCGCCGCCAGTCGCCGTCACCATCGCGCCAATTGCTCGGTCGACCAGGCGACGGCTGAAATAAACCGGCATTCGTCTTCGGCACCCGACCGTAAGCACGCGCGAAGAAAGGCACGCCGACGAGCAGTTTTTGCGCGGGTACTCCACCCTGCTGAAACGCTTTCATCGAGGCGTCGACGTTGAGATCGGGCGTCGGATCGTTCTTAGCCGCAAACAGCGGCGCGTTGAAATGCGCAATCGGTCCGTTAGTGTGATAGTCGTAAGTCATCACGTTGATGAAATCGAGCAATGGCGTGATCTGCGGCAGCTCGATGTTGGCGATCTCCGACGGGCGTGCCGACGCGGCAATCGTCAGCTCGTAATGGTGATTATCGATCTTGCCCTGATCGTCCAACTGTCGACGCAGCTCGGCCAACAACAACGTGAAATTGTGCTTGTCCTCGGGTCGCTCGACATTGCCCTTGAGCCCGCCCTGGACGGGGAACTCCCAGTCGATGTCGATCCCGTCGAACAGTCGCGGCCATTTGCGAATGAAAAGATCGAGCGCGGTGGTGGCAAAGCGACGGCGCGAAGCATCCGTCAGAGCAGCGTCTGAGAAACGCGCAGATCCGCCCCAGCCGCCAATCGAGATGTTGAGTCTGAGATGGGGATACTTCGCTTTGAGCTTCCGCAGCTCGCCGAAGTTTCCGCCCGGCGCGTCGGGCAGATCCTCTGCGCGCGAGCATACCCCGACGTCGACGCAACGATCGCCGAGCACGACGGCGCCGGTGTTGTCGATCAGGGCGAAGGCGTAGAAGATGTGCGTGAGTTGATTCGCCGGGAGCTTGGCGATCGGGCTGCCCTTGGACTTGACGGCCCAGGAGGCAAGGTAGCCGACGACGCGCATGGGGGGCGCTGCGGATCGGGGGGCTGAGGCTGTCGCAGCTACCAGCAGGAGAGCTGCGAGCTTCAATCGGCGTCTGGGTCCTCTTGGCGGTTTGACATCGACAGAACCAAAGCCGATAGCTCCCACCTTGGGGAGCAGCTTAGCGCCGAGCACGGTTGAAAGCACGGCTTACAAATAGATCGTGCGCGGCAAAAAAATCAAACCTTGGCTGGACGCCAAGCTGCCCCGCAGGCGGGCAGCTCTCGGCTTTGGTTTTGTGGCTGTTTGCTATTCGCCGCAGTCTCTAAGCCGCGTCTGCCCGAGGCAACGTAAAAGAAAAAGTGGATCCGTGCCCCGGCATCGTATCACACCAGATCATGCCCCCGTGCGCCTCCACCATCCCTTTGGCGATGGGCAGCCCGAGTCCGACGCCGCGATGATCGTTACGCGCCTGCCAGAAGTTGTCGAACAGGTGCTCGACCTCGGTCGGTGCGAGACCGGGGCCCGTGTCGGTCACATGAAACGCGACATTCTGACCGTTGGGTGCAGCCCGCAGTGTCACCTTGCCGCGCTCGGGTGTGAATTTGAGTGCGTTTCCAATAAGGTTGCCGATGATCTGCGAGACGCGGTACGGATCCGCGCGCACGGCCACATCCTCGGTCGGCGCTTCCGCGACCAATTGAATGCTGCGGTTCGCCGCAAGCGGAGCGAACGCCTGCTCCGTTTGCTCGAAGATCGACTTGACCGGGACTGCTTCCAGGTCGAGCGTGAATTTTCCCGACTGCAGTCTCACAGTGTCGAGTAAATCAGCGATCAAGCGGTTCATCTGCTTGGCCGCGCGCAGTGTGACGGTGAGTAATTCTTTCTTCTTGGCGCGATCGAGTCTCTCCTGCAGCAACAAGTCGGCGGATCCGACGATGATGTTGAGTGGATTGCGCAGGTCGTGCGCAACGACCGCCAACACCTCCTCACGCGCCTGCGTCATCAACTCGGCGACGCGCCGCCGCTCGCGCTCATTGTTGTAGTTCCGGCCAACTTCTTCGTTCAGTCTCTTGAGCTCGGCAGCGCGGGATTCGGCGAGTGCGCGCGCCCGTTGCAGCGCCGACATCGTCAGAGTGATCGTTGCCGAGACGATAATGAACGCGACAATCTCGAGCGCCTCCACCCGGTCGATGCTGAGCGAGCCGCCCGGCTCGAGGAAATTCAGATCGATGAGCAACAGCGACAGAAAAGTCGCCAGCATGCTGGGGCCGACACCGCCGTACCAGGCCGAAATTGCGACCGCTGGCACGAAGAACAGAAAGCTCGGCGTTGGACCATCGCGACGCAGAACCAACGTCGCCACCAGCGCTATCGCGGAAGTGCCGAGCGCCAGCATATAACGCGCAAAAAGCAATCGTATGTTTCTCATAACGCGGATCTTCGACCGGAATACGTTAGCCGAAGCGATTGCGTTGACGCGCTTTACTGTAGTGCTTGTGTAATCTCGACGCGTTGTGTGCGGAATTTGCTAATGTCGGCAGAGAACGTTAACCCGAGGACCGACATGAAATTCCTAACCATCGCCGCAGTTTCGGTGGGCTACGCGGCGCTCGTCGCCGCGGCGCCCGCGCCGGCGCCTGTGCCGGTGCACAACAGCTGGACCGTCCAGCAGGCCTGCCCGGCAGCGCCAGCGGTAGCGCGCACCTATCTGGCCAACCAGGTATCAGCGGGCCACAAGCTGACGATGTCCCGCGCGGCAGCGATCGCCGAGATCACCAAGCTCACAGGCGCGGATAACGAGTTCGCCGGCCTTAAGCCATGCGACTCCGGTTACCCGAACGCAGTGCGTTTTTATCTCGACGAAGTGATCAAGGCAGGCACCAACAACAGCGTCTGACCTAACGACGGTCGATACAGGCCTGAATTATCTGCCGTTTCGCGGAGCGCGAGTCGTTGATTGTTTCGTAGAACTCGTCGAAATACTTCAACGTCTCGCGCACCGTGTCGTCGTCGAGCAGCTTGCCGATCGGATCGCGATACAGCGCATAAATCTCCGGCCGCTTCTCGTTGAATAGCGCGAAGACTTTGCTGAAGGTCTCCGGATCGCCGCAGTAACCGCGGAATATCCGCCGCCGCACGTTCGGGATTCCCAATCGCTCATCGGGAATCGCGTACGACGCGTTGACGGCGCCCGCAAAATCGAAATCGTAGGCGATCGGCATCACGCCGCCATCGTTGGTGAACAGCAACTCGACATTGTGCAGACCGGCAATCGAAAAATCGGTGTTGCCGATCATGTACTGGAACACGCCGAACACTGCATCCTGGAAAGGATCGAGGTCCGCGCCCACCGCGCCCTTCTGCTCCATCACCCGGCCGCTTAATCGCGCACCCAACGCGTTCGGCTCCTCGATGATGAACCCGTAGCGATGCGCGCGCACTTTGCCACTGGCGCTGTCGGCATACGTGAACTTGAGCAGTCTGGCGCGATGACTTACCGGCGTCAAAACCTGATAGACGCGATAAAGCTGATACTCCTCCAGGATGTAGCGCTCGTATCCGTCGCGGTCCTGACAGTAGCTCACCAGTTTCGGCTTATCGAGGTGCGTGAAGATGGTGCCCTTCGCCGCCTCCCCACTGAAGTTCAGTCGCAGCGGCGGAAAGTCGCACATCTTGAGACGCCAGATGCCGCGCGTGCGCGCCTTGAGCGGTATTGAGACCACGCTTCCCGCAGTGTCCTTGTACGAGATCGTCGCCGATCTCCACGGCGGCTCGTTGCCCTTGTCGCCGCGAATCTTGCCGATGTTGGTGGTAAACGTCACCTCAATCGGTTCCTGCGAATCGTAGAACGGCGACGGCTTGAGTGTTTTGGCGTGCTCGTCCTTGGGCGGCTGACCAGCCGCGCTGGCGACGACAGGCTGCTGCGCGCTCAGGCTCGAGGAAACGAGGGCTATCGCGAGAACACAGATGGAGATGCGCATAGACGGGCTCCGCTGCGGCGCTCGAATATAAACTACAAACTGAAGACTACCAGCCCGCAACAGTGGGCCTTCGCAGCCTGCGGCCCCGAGCCGTCACAATCCGCAAACAAAGGCAGCTCGGGGCTGCCGGCCCGCAGGCTCATGGCTGCCGGCTGGTAGTCTTCCGTTAGAAGTAAAAAAAACCCGCCGAGCAAAAAACACTCGGCGGGCCCCCTCTCCAGCGGAGCTAGAAGCTCCACTGCAGCCTTTCAAGCACAATCGGTTTTGCGTAACGCGCCAACAGCGTCGCCGCGTTCTGCGCCGGAGAGAAGCTGTCCGGTCCGACGACAACATACAGCGATCCGCTGCGCAAAAATCTTTCGCGACTCAGGATCCCGCGGATCAGCGGAACCAGAAGTTTTCCGTCGCCGCCGGTTACCGCGCGCAGATCGACGACCAGCCGGTCCGCCGACGCCGCGTCTGCGCTCTCGAACATCTTTCTGATCAGTACGTACACCGGCTCGCGACCCTCAGTCTGGAGGCCGGCAAACCGCACGTAGACGGTGCGTCCTGACGGATCGATTGCGAAACTGCTGGCCGGAGATTCCTGGCTCGTTATCGCGGGCATGGTGTCCAGCGTCGGATTGACACCGGTTGGCTCGACACAGCCGATTGCGAATAGAGCGCATACTATGCGTATCATGTTCATCCCTCGATCTCACGGAAATGGACGCGGACGCGGCCATGGCCACGGCCACGGGTCGAACGAGCGAGCACCAGCAATTCCACGCACCGCCGCTTCCCGTACCTGCGGATCACTCGAGTTGAGTAGCTCGGTTAGCGTTGCCTCCGAGCTCTCACCTGATTTCATCAATGCTCTGATCAGCGCTTTGCGCACTCTGTCGTTACGCTCCGCTTTCAGCGCATCGCGAATCGCCGAGAGCGCGTTCTTATCCTCGAGCTGACCGAGCGCCCACGCCGCCTTCAGCCGCGTATCCGTATTCTCGTCGGACAATAGACGCAGCAAGCCAGCGGGCGCACGCGCTCCCTCGTCATCCATAGTGCCGATTGCCCATGCAGCGGTGCCGCGCACGTTTGGGCTGCGATCGGCTGTCGCCGCATCCAGTATGCTGACTGCGCTGCGATCGCCGATGTTGCCAAGTGCCCACACCGCGGTCTCGCGCACGCGGTCTTCACTGTCATTGCGCGCTGCGTTCCCGAGCGCCGTAATACCGCGGCTGTCTTCGATGTTGCCGAGCGCCCACGCCGCCATCTCACGAACTCGCGTGTCGGTGTCGCGGCCGAGCGCGTCGATCAGCCCGGGAACTCCCTCGCGCGCTTCCATCTTGCCGAGCGCCCATGCCGCGACACGTCGGACGTTCGGAGCATTGTCCTGCCGCAGCACGCGAATCAACTGCGGAATGGCGCTGGTGGATTCCATGTGACCAACCGCGGCGACGGCAGCCTGTCTCACCTTCTCGGCGTCGTCGCTGAATAGATTCACCAGCGGATTGAGCGCGCGACCGTTCTCGATGCGTCCTAGCGCCCACGCCGAGTTGGCGCGCACTTCGACACTGGCATCGCGCAGTGCACGAATCAGCGGGTCGACGCCCTGTTGCGCCTCGACCAGACCGAGTCCGAGCGCGACTGCCGCGCGCAGTGATGGATCACCCGAGCCAAGCCGCGTGACGAGGTCGCCCCCAACTGTCTCAGCTCTTTGAGTTCCAATCAGTCTCACAGAAAGCTCGCGCACACACGCATCGTCGGATGAAAGGCCAGCGAACAGCCGCTGCACATCTTCACTCGAGATATTGCGCCAGTCACGGTCGTTGTAGTTCAGCGGCGCTGCCGATGCAGCCAGCGGCGTGTAGGGAGCGTCGTTCCAGCCGCCCCAGCCGTTCCCCACCGAAGACGCTGCCAGCGCGCATATCATCGGTGGCGCGCCACGCGCGGAAGTGAGAAGCGCTGCGACATCGATTGGCGCGCGTTGTCCGGCCTGGTCAAATCTCACATTGACGTCGCCGACCTTCGCTACCGCCGGCACACCGCTTAGCGATGAGAACGCGAAGGTCGCCAGTGCCAATCCGATTATGCGTTGCATGATTACTCCGGTCATTGTGCCCGCTCTGCGGGAAGTTGAAAAATCAGCACTGCGTTTCAAAAGAGAGGGCGCCGTCGGTGGCGCCCTCTCCGATTACCTGTCGTTCGGATAAGGGCGCGGCTGCGGCCATGGCCTCGGCCATGGACCCGTCGCGTGTCCTCCCGCCAACGCTTTCACTGCAATCGTTCTGATCTCCGGATCTTTCGATTCGAGCAAAGTCTTCAGCGCATCAACTGATTTCTCACCGACTGCGGCGAGCGCGCGGATGTAGGCGATCTGCAGCTCTTTGTTCTGCTCACGATTGAGCGCTTCCTCGAGAGCACCGATCGCTGCCGGATCTTCGATCTCGTAGAGAGCCCAGGCTGCCGTCTCTCTGGTTTCGGGATCGCTGTCTTTCAACAGGTTGATCAATGCGGGCGGCGCCTGCTTGAGATCGAGATTGCCGAGCGCCCAGGCAGCGCGCTTGCGCATTTCGGGGCTCGGGTCCGCGAGCGCGGTCGACAACGGTTCCACGGCCGCGCGGCTGCCAACGTTACCCAGTGCCCACGCCGCCGTCTGCCGCACTTCGACATTCGAATCGTGCAGCGCCGCGCTGAGCGCTTCCACCGCTGCCGCTGAATGGCCCGCGTCAGCGAGCGACCACGCGGCCATCTCTCGCACGCTCGGGTCGCGATCGCTGCGCAACGCTCTCGCGAGCGCATCGGCGGCAACTTGCTGGTCCGCGTATTCGTTCAGACCCCACGCTGCAATGCGACGCAGATTCGCATCGCCTTCAGTCGCCAGAATCTTCGCCAGCAGCGCCGGACGTTCGTCGGTGTCGCTCTTCGCGACCTGACTGCCGAGCATGCTCAGCGCACTCTGCGCAGCGCTCATGCCGGTCTTGATACCGAATTGAATCCCCTGCTGAACGGTCTTGTTGACGGCGTTGCGGGTCTCGAAGCTGAGGACCTGAGACGTCTGGGTGCTGGTCGCCTGTAAAGTGCTAGTCGACTGCGCATCGCTCGCCGCCGGGGCGGCATCGCTGGCGGCCGACTTTTGCATCGTTTTTTCCAGCTTCGGATTCGGATAGCTGCCGTCGACTGGATAATGATTTGCCAGATCCAGGTCCGTGCCCTTCGTCGCGACGTTACGCGCCGGCTCGGTTTCCTGTCGCGGCGCCGGCGCCGCCGCGCCGACGACGAGCGAGATCAACGCCAGTGAGCCAATCAACGCAGCCGACTGGCGGCGACTCGGACTCGAGTGACGGAGATCGGGATCGAGAATCGCCAGCATGCGACCCTCGAATTCCTTGCGGCGCGCCATTGCCAATGCAACCGACGGCGTCGCATCACGCTTGACGCTGGTGACGATGTCCAGCAGATGCTCTGCGTAATCGGTCGCCCGAGCGCCGCAGGCCAGTGCAAGGTCGTCACACGCGCGCTCACTTTCCGAGCGAAGCTGCTTGGCGGCAGTCCAGACCAGAGGGTGGAACCAGTAGAAGGCGCAGGCGAGACGGCCGAGCGTATGCCCGACGAGGTCGTGACGACGAACGTGCGCGAGCTCGTGCAGCAGCACCGCGCGGCGCCGATCGAGCGACCACGTATCGCATTCGGCGGGCAACACAATCGTCGGCGTGACCACGCCGCACGCGAAAGGCATCTTCGCATCGTCGCTGCGCAGAAGCCGCGGCGGCTCCTCGAGCGAGAGACGATCGGAGACTTCGTAGAGCGGGTTGAGCCAGTCTTCACTGGTGAGTGGGCGCGCACGATTGACGATCCGCTTCACCAGCATTGCGGCATATCCGAGCGACGCGGCAATCGCAATCACGACAATCGCCCAGATGAACACGATGAGTGAGAGCCCACTCAATATCGGCGAGCTGGCGATTTCGCTTTCGACAGAAGCTGTCGTTGAGGGCGCTGCGGCCGCAGCTGGCGCTTCTATACCGCGAGTCTGCTTGTCGACTTTCGGCGTCGCAGTTGGCGCGGCGTCGAACGCGTTCTCACTGACGACCACTTTCCTCTCGGCCGGCAGAATCCGCAGCGGGATGGGAGCCCATGCCGTCAACGCGGGCACCAGCAACAGCGTCGCAAGCGTGACGAGCCACACCAGGTGGCGCGCGCCGGCTGATGCGCGCTGCATCGAGAGAGTGATGCCGAGTGCGACAACGAGAATCAGCGTCGCCTTGACCAGCAACATCAGCATCGAGATGCTGGTGTTGGTGAACTCAAAGCCGGACAGGATGTTGGAGACCATTGTATTTATCTCCCGCTCTGACGGGCGCGCCCGATGATCGCGCGCAGTCTCTTGACGTCCGCATCGCTCATGTCAGCGTCCGACATACGAAGCAACGCGGTCATCGCCTGCTCCGGCGAATCGCCGAAGTAAGTGCGGACGACGTGCGCGAGCACATCCTCGCGCGCAGTCTCGGTCGACTGCGACGGATAGTAGATGTAGCGTGGGCCATCCTCGCGATGCTTGATCAACCCCTTCTCGCCGAGGATGCGCAGCACGGATCGCACGGCAGAATAGGTTGGCGGATCAGGAAGATCGGCCATGATCTCGGCGACAGTCGCACCGGACCGGCGGTGGAGGATGTCCATCACCTGACTTTCACGACGTGAAAGCGCGGACGGACCTGGGGTTTCTTCTTTCTTGGGCATTAGCGTGGCAGCCATGAGAAATCGCCTGGGAACTTCACTAGTCCCGTAAAGGGTGTTGAAAAATCAACCGTGCTGAATTTTCAACAGCCGTACGGGTTTGTCAATAGCGAAGTTTCAGGGAGACTTGCGGAGCACGATATCGCCGTTGGTAGTCTTGACCTTTATAAGCGGTCCGCCGCTTCCAATCTGTTGCCGCACAATGACATAGCGGCGTGGCGTTCCCTGACTGTCGTCCCATTCCGAGGTCTCGGTGACGTTGACCGGCCAGTCGCTGATGATTCGAGTCTTGCCGCCGCGGAAGTTTTTGGTATAACCGCTGACTAACTCGAGGTTTGCATTCAGATCGCTTGGCGCAGTTATCGTGACCCGACCGACACCGGCACCGACATCGACAGAACCACCGCCACGAAAGTCGATCGACACATCGCCTGCACCGGTGATAGCTGTTACCGATCCTCTCGTCGGGCCAATCTGAACATCCCCGCCGCCTGTCTGCGCGTAGACCGCGCCACCCGCCGATCCGATAGTGATGTTGCCGCCGCCGGTGGTGATGTGTGCGCCATTTGGCGCTTCGGGCAGCGAGATGGATCCGCCAGCAGAAGACATCATGATCGGGCCGTTGCCAGTCGTGGCGTAGGCGGTGCCGCTTTTACTCGCCGATGCGCTCGCTGAAACGCCCCTACCATATCCGGATCCGGAGCCGGATTCGTCGACATCCCCGTTTGAGTCGGTGCGAATAACGGGTCCGCTGCCCGACGCACCCTTCAGGTTTCCGTTCACGCGGACGATGTGAACCTGTCCACCGCCGGTGCTGACCTCGCCGTCGAGGTTCGAGTCCATGACATGTACCTGCCCGCCGCCAGTGCTTAGGTCAACACTGCCATTGACCGACTGCAAGTTGATTTGACCACCACCGGTCTGCCCGGTGAACTCGCCACTGACGTTGGAGATGTTGATCTTGCCGCCCGACGATTTGATCCGCACGTTGAATTCGCGCGGTACGCGAATGTCGAAGTCGTGACTCGTGCTGGTATTGCCCGATGAGACGGTGAAGTCGCTGGCGAGCGTCGCGCCACCGTTGTTCGGCTCCAGTGTAACGCGCGTGTCACGCCAGTTGCGCCCGGCGAGTCTTCCATCGACGTGGACTTCGGGCTTGTCCCAGCCGGTGATGGTAATCTCTCCACCCGTACGCAGATCGATGTAGAGCGTGCCGCCCGAGCGCACCGGCGCGGAAAGCGTGAACGTGGAATCAAAGCTCGTACGGGGGTCGAACACCAGGCTGCGTGTAGCCTTTCCTTCACTGCGAACAGGTTGTTCTTCCGGCTGTGGAGCATTTTCGACTTGCGGGTACGTTGGTGAAGCAATCGTCGAGATTGGCGCTGTTTCAGTCGCAGCGGTTCGCTCGACGGGACGGAACGCGGCCAACGGCAACATCACCAACACCGAGATGCCTACGGCTGCGAATCTTTCTCTGCGCGACGCAGCAACTCGGCGTCGAGACTCGTTGAGAACCGCGAGTAGTCTTCCCTCGAGCTGGGTCGGCCGCGCCATCGCCACGGAGAGGAATCCAGGCGCGCCGAATGAACGCGCCGAGCGAGCGACTTCCAACAAGTGCGCCGCGTAATCGGCAGCTGGCGTTCCGAGCGAGACCACCCTGTCGTCACACGCACGCTCACACTCAGCGCGCAGTCTCCGCTCTGTCAGCCAGGATAGCGGATTGAACCAGTAGGTCGCGCAAACGAATCCGGCCACCAGCTGAGTGAGCGAGTCCCCGCGAGCGACGTGAGCGATCTCGTGACGAAGGACGACGCGGCGATGGTCTTCCGACCAATCGATCGCATCATCGGGCAAGAGAATTACCGGACTGCGCGTGCCCCACGTGAGTGGTGTGCTGACGAACGAGCTCGTAAAGAGCCCGACTTCGCGTGTCACACCGGCTTCAATGCGCACGCTGTCCAGAACCCGACGCCACTCGGGGCTGGTGAGCGGCCACGCTTCGCGCACGATCCTGCGCAAGCGCAGACGTCCAATGGTCAGCCAGCCGAGCACTGCGATGAGGCCGACGACGTAAACGAGAGCTGGTGCTATCGGTGCGAGGTCGCCAAGCAAGGAGGCCGGCACCGTCTCGCCCGACGCAGCGTTGGTGTTCGCAGCGGGTGGCAACCCGGGCTGTGCCAGCTGCTTGCCGGCGCTGGGTTGCGGGGTGGTCGGCATGCTTGCGTTGACGATGGAGTTCGTCTGCGGGTGATTCTTCGCTGTCGAGGACTGTGGCAAAACACCGACGTCCCAGCGCGGCGAAATCGACATCACGATTGGCAATGTCAATCCACAAACCAGTGCCGCCAACAGCACCAAATGCCGCACAGCACTTGCGGCCTGGCGCATGAGCGCAGTCAACAACAGACCGCCGGCGAAAATCAAACTGACTTTCACGAGCAATGCGGGGACGAACGCGGTCATGCTGCACCTCCCTTACGCGCCCTTTCGATGAGGCGCTCCAGTTTGTCGAGATCTTCATCGGTGAGCCGGTCTTCGTAGATGCCGACCATGGCAGCGACCGCCGAGCTCGCCGAGTTATCGAAGAAAGTGCGCACGAGATGTCGCACTGCATTTTTGCCGACCCGATCCGGATCGATGGTCGGGTGGTAGACGTACCGCGGTCCATCCTGCTCGTGCCGAAGATGCCCTTTGCTTTCAAGCAGGCGCAGCATACCTCTCACCGCGGTATAGGTTGGCGGATCGGGGAGATCGGCGAGCACGTCAGCGGCGGTGGCGCTGCCGCGGCGGTAGACGATCTCCATGATTTGACGCTCGCGGCGTCCCAGTTGCTCGAGCCCGCGCTTCTCCATTAGACCGCTCCTGAGGAGAAAGAGATTGGCACCCTACCGCGAAGATGTCAATGTATTGACACTATGTCAATAGGCTGGCAGCCAGGAGGCGGAGCTCTGGGGTGGCCGAGCCGGCGTTTGGGCGTGCGGGCAGCACGCCCAGTATTCGCCTAGTTCGCCCCGATAGCCCGTGGATCGCGTTTCACCGTGAACGGCTGCTCGTACGTCTTGCCGTTCACAGTCAGGCGGGCGGTGAAGTTTCCGGCGTAGCGCCGATCGGGTGGCCCGCCCTCGTCGGCGGGCGGAGCACCGCGCGGCCGCTCACGCAACGGGTTCCAGACGATGCGATGCATGCCGGCAGTCGTCGGCAGCGGTTCTGGCCGCGTTTGCCATAACGGTGAGACCCTCGGTATCCCAGTCGGCTGTTGTCGCTGCTGTTCGGCGTTGGCCTGCGCGTTGGGATCACTCGAGAACGTCCGAATGACATGGCCTGAAGAATCCAGAATTTCTATCGTCACCGGCGTGCTCGCCGGGCGCTTCAGATAGTAGTCGATCGCGGCGCCGTTGGGTGGGTTATCCGACTGCGGCTCGTCCTTCTGCAGCGGCGTGCCGTTGTCAGTCCCCGCGATGTAGTTGATCGCGTCAGCGGGCTTGAACAGGTACGCATCATCGCGCGTTACCGCATCCCCCAGTTGGCGTAATGGAGAGATGTCGTCGATGATCCAGAACCCACGTCCGTGGGTAGCGACGATGAGGTCGTTATCGTAAAACTGGAAGTCGCGCATCGAAGTGACGGGCATGTTGAGCTGCAACGGTTGCCAGTTGTCGCCGTCGTCGAACGAGACGTGAATCCCCCGCTCGGTTCCAGCGACAAGCAGTCCACGTTTCTGTGGGTCTTCCTTGACCACGTGGACGTAGACCCCGGCAGGCATCCCGCGCGTAATCTTCTGCCACGTGCGCCCCATATCACGCGTCCGATAGATGTACGGATCGAAATCCTGCAGCTGGTGCCGATCGACGGCCGCGTACGCGGTATTAACATCGAAGTGCGATGCTTCCAGCATCGATATTCTGCTCCACGGCACGATCGCACTTGGGGTCACGTTCTGCCAATATGAGCCGCCATTTACCGTAACCTGAATGAGGCCGTCGTCGGTGCCGACCCAGATCGTCGGCCCGTTGAGCGGTGATGGTGCGATCGTGTAGACAACGCCACGCTTTCCGTTGCGATCGACGGCGTTCGCCGCCGTCTGATCGAGCGTTGGCGGAATCACAATCTCTGCTCTCGTCAAATCCGGACTGATCTGCGTCCACGTCTTCGCGCCATCGGTGGTTCGGAAGACGAACTGGTTCGCGTAGTAGAGATCCTTCTTCGTCGCCTGTGAGAAAACCAGCGGCTGCGTCCAATCACTGCGCGCGGGCTCCGGCGATTTCGGCCGCGTCGTCGATTCGTCGGGAATGTTCGTGTCGAGATTCCACCGCTGGCCATCGCCGCCGTACACGACGCCGGGATTGAGCGGATCTCCCGCGGTGTAACCGCTCTCGCCTCCGGGCGCGATCGGCTCCCAATCGTGCATCGAGACTTCGGCAAATTTTCCGCGCGATCTGACTGCGATAGCACCCGAGTCCTGCTGCGCGCCGGTCACCCAATACGGGAAGCGATAATCAACGGACAGGTGATAAATCTGAGCCGTCGGCTGGTTGAGCCACGATGTCCACGTCACCTCGCGCGGGTCACGCGCGCGTGCGTTGCGTGTGATGATCGCGCCCTGGTCGCTGGCCACGATCGCAGTGTTCGGATCGCTGGCGGAGACCCACATCTGATGATAGTCGTCGCCGCCCGGTGATCCGCGCAGCACCACCCACGTCTTCCCTCCATCCATCGTCCGATTGACAGCGACGTTCGGCACGTAGACGGTGTCGGGGTCAGTAGGATCGACGGCGATCTTCTCGAAATACCAGCCCCGCCCCCACAGCGCGGGATCGTTCGACAGACGCGTCCAGGTGGCGCCGGCGTCGTCGGAGCGAAAGAATCCCCCCTGGCCAGGAGGCGGTGATGACGGACGTGCGCCTGCCGGCGAGGGCGTCGGTACAGGCGTGCCGAGCGGCGGCTCGATTTGCGGTGGGGCATCGGGAAGCAGACAGTCGACGATAGCGTAGATGCGATTTGGATTCGTCGGCGATACGGCGATTCCAGTGCGACCAATCGCCTCCTTCGGCAGCCCGTTGGTCAGCTTTGTCCACGTGGTACCGCCGTCCGTTGATTTGAAGATTCCGCCACCGGGCCCGTTCGTTGGCGCATAGGTGAACCACGGCGGGCGGCGGGTGTTCCACAGGCCCGCGTAAACGATTTGGGAGTTCGTTGGATCGATGACGACGTCGACTGCGCCGACGTTGTCGTCGCCGAGAACCTTTTGCCAAGTCCGACCACCGTCGCGCGATCGGTAGAGGCCGCGCTCTGAATTCGCGGCGTAGAGTTTTCCGATTGCTGCGACGAACACGGTGTTCGCGTCACGTGGATCGATGGCGACCTTGCCGATATGGTGCGTTTCGTCGAGGCCGAGGTGCGTCCATGTTTTGCCACCGTCGGTGGACTTGTAGACGCCATTTCCGTAGCCGACGGAATCACGCAGCGTCGATTCGCCGCTGCCGACGAACACAGTGTCAGGTGCCGACTGCGCCACCGCAATCGCACCAATCGACGCGGTCGGCTGTCCATCGAAAATCGGAAACCAAACCCGTCCGCCGTCGATGGTTTTCCAGACACCGCCGTTGACGGCACCGAAGTAGAACTCGTTCGGCCGTCCCGTCACTCCGGTCGCGGCCGCCACCCGGCCACCGCGGAAGGGACCAATCGTTCGCCAATGCAGTCCGGAGAAAAGATCCGGAGAGATTGGTGCTACACCGATCGCTGGATTCGCTTCGAAGGGACCGCCGAGCGCGCTGCGCGACAAGAACTCGCGCAATCGCTGCGGCATTAGCGAGATGACGGCACCGTACGCACTCGCCCGCCACATGAACTCGCGGCGTGAAACGGATTGCGCGTACCTGCTGCTGTCAGAGTTGTCGGACATGAGTCTCTCTCCGGTTGCAATCAAAATGCGTCGGTGCCGACGCATTGCATAACGCCACCGATTCGCAAAACGCAGTCAATATCACTCTCAGGTATGTCCCGGGGGACGTCCGTAACCTATTGCGGAATAATGACTTACAAGCTGGTCTTTGGGCGGACCGAACGTTGCTTTTTTTCCGGTCGCCGCGGCTTTAACAGCCGACGGATTCATGAATTTCCGGAGGAGTAATGCGCAAGGGTTTTACACTAATCGAGTTATTGATCGTAGTTGTTATCATCGGTATTCTCGCGGCCATCGCGATTCCGAAGTTTGCCAACACCAAGGATAAGGCGTATGTCGCGGCGATGAAGTCCGACCTGCGTAACCTTGCCACGTATGAAGAGCAGTATGCGGCCGACAACCAGGGCGCTTACTTCTCGGGTGACGGCACGGCTCAGGGTTTCGCGGCTTCGCAGAACGTAACGATTACCGCGACGGCAGTTACTGGTCCGCCGCCAGCCTGGACGGCTACGGCGAGCCACGCCCTGTCGGCGAAGACGTGCGATTTTGGCGTCACTGCAGCAGACGTCATTACCTGCACCTGATCAATTCCGGTCTAAAGCAAAACGGGAGCGTCCTTCGACGCTCCCGTTTTGCTTTCACGCTTTCTTTCCGGCAGAACTCGGAGCTCTACGGAAGCGTCACGTAGTTCTTGAGGAATCCTCTCGCTTCCGGTGTATCGAGTCTCCAATCCCAGGTGGTCGCACGGCAGTTGTAATCACCGGTCGTAACCGTGGCCACGATCATGGTGGTGTTTCCGTCGATGAACTTCGGACCGCCTGAATCACCATAGCAGTCGCCGCCCAGTCCAGTCGAATTGCTGTTCATCAAAAGACCGAGCCAGGTGGGCTGCAGGCCCATGAATTCGGATTTGGAAAAACTGCGCTTGCCGTCATACGGGAAACCGGGATTTCCGGTCAGCGTCGCCGAAGTTCCGTAACCCACGTTCACGAACAGAAGACTGTTGATGACACCGCTTGCTTTCAACTGATCCAGGTATCCGGCCGGCGGCAGCTGAAGCGGCGTGATTCCGCGCGTCGAATTCCTGGGAAGGAAAACGAGGGCGAGGTCGTGAAGGTTGGCTTCGCTGCGGCCGTATTGGGGATCCCACACGTAGCCAGTCGCCGTGATGTAGGAAAAAGATTTTGCGTAAAGATCCGGAGAGAACGACACGTAGAACTGCGTTCCGACCGGAGTGATGGGATCTGGCGCTACGCAGTGCGCCGCAGTGAGAAAGATCGTCGGAGTGATTAGGCTGCCCGAGCACAGCTCGTCATCGCCGTTGATCACTCCATTTTGGTCATAGTCGATCATTAATGCGCCAACGTTGCCGTAGGCGTTGCCCGTCGGCTGTCCGTTGACGATGAAGTCTGCGCGGGGCGGCGCGGTGAGACGAGCCGGCGTGTCGGCGCATGCCGTCGTCAGAAGCACGACTGCCGCCGCGGAAGCGGCCAGCGAGAAATGGCGCATGGTTTCCTCTAAGGTCGGATAAACGGATGCCTACACTACTGCGCGCCCAACTTTTTGGCAAATCCTAGCGTTGCCGATCGTCACCCTTAGCGGCCTCGCGCACACGCGCGCGCAATTCTTCGGTCAGCGCCTTCGACTGTTCGGGATGCATGTGGAACTGCGCCGGGGTGTTCTGAAAGAGGGCGATTTTCCACGCTCCGCCTTTCTTTACGGCAACGAGTGACTGCACCGCATTGAGCGCGGGGTCGATGTCATCCTTTCCCGGCGGAATCAATCCGGCGTTGGCGCGCAACACGCTGACGTCCGGCGCGATCGAGCGCACTTCGCGCACAATGCCGACGTAGCGCGGTGTCTGATGGTGGGTGAACACTTCGCTGATGTGCGCGCCGATCTGCAGCTGATCGTTGATCTGCGACCCATCGAACCCGATCAAAGTCGCATCGGACGCAAAGAGCAACGCGTAGTTGCGCGCGTTGCGCTTGTCCCAGGCTTCCAGCAACTGGCTGTATAAATCGCGTGCAGCGGCGCTCCAGTCATTATCGGCGGTTCCAGTCACGTTGTAGTTCTCTCCGCGTTGGCGTCGAGCAGCGCTTCGATGCGGCTGTCCGGGATCAGCCAGATCAATACCACCGCCAGGTACAGCCCGTCCGAAATCAGCTGATGCACAAAAGCCAGCGGAATCGCGGCGGCGTATAGCACCAGCGAAAGCTTTCCTTTGGCGTCGCTCCCCACCGCCTGCGCCAGCCGAGAACCCGCCGGCTGCTTTCGAACGAGCAGCTGCTCGAGGATGTAATAGGCAATCCCGGCGAACAGCAGCACCACGCCGTAGAGTGCGGTTGGCAGCGGCGCAAAGTGATTCTCACCCATCCACCCCGTCACGAACGGCATCAGTGACAGCCAGAACAACAGGTGAAGATTCGCCCACAAAATACCACCGGTTACGCGGTCGGTCAGATACAGCAGATGATGGTGATTGTTCCAGTAGATGCCGACGACGACGAAGCTGAGGACGTAGACAAGGAATTCCGGGAACACGGTCGACAGCGCTGCGAGGTCGGTGCCGTGCGGCACTCGCAGCTCCAGCACCATGATCGTAATGATGATGGCGATTACACCATCGCTGAACGCGTTCAACCGCTCGGGCGTCATCGGTTTCCGCCTTGCCGCTCAATCACTGCGAAAGAATTTACAGCGTGTAGATTCTGACTGCCTTCTCGATCACCGCGACTGCGGAGATTTCATGGTCAAGACCCTCGGCCTCACTCACCTCGCCCTGACGGTGAGCGATCTCAATCGCTCGTTCCAGTTCTATCACGATGTCTTCGGTATGCTCGCCGTCTATCGCGAGCAAACCTTTATCCAGGCACAGACGCCGGGAACCCAGGACATTCTCGTTCTCGAATCCAGTGATGGCAGTGACAACATCGGCAAATCGGGCGGGATCAAGCATTTCGGATTTCGCCTCACCGATCCGCGTGACATCGAGAAGGCGGCGAAGGCAATCGAGCAGGCCGGAGGACGGATCACCGACCGTGGCGAGTTTGCGCCGGGTGAGCCTTACGTTTTTTTCCGTGATCCCGATGGATATGAAATCGAAGTCTGGTACGAGCTGCCTATCGATGGACTGCGGTAGGGTCTGGTTTGGCGCTCTGCGCTTGAGAAAGACAGTCCATTCACATTTACTTTGCTGACGATGGACGCGCCCACCATTCGACCTGCCGTCGACGAGGACGCTCCGGCGTTAGCCCGAATGCTCGACCAGCTCGGCTATCCGACGGACGCCAGTGAGATTCCACAGCGTCTCGAGCGCATGCGTGAGCGTCCGGGCACTACGGTGTTCGTCGCCGAGCAGCGCGGCAAGCCGGTGGGCGTCGTGACCGTTCACCTCTTTCCATCTCTGCATACCAGCGATCCGGTTGCCTGGCTGACCGCGCTCGTCGTCGATGAAACAGTTCGTGGCAGCGGGGTCGGATCAGCGCTCGTGAAGCGCGCCGAGGAGTGGGCAGCGAGGCACGGCGCGCGGCGACTGGCGCTGACGTCGCACCTGCGGCGCAAGGAGGCGCACGAGTTTTACAAGCGACGCGAGTACGAGCACACCGGTGTCCGGCTGGCAAAGGAGTTGAACAAGCAGGTTGAACAGACAGCGCCACGCAAATCCGACGAATTCCACGTCCTGGAGTTCGAGCATCACGATGAGGCCGCGTCATTCGTCGCAGCGCTGTCACGATTTGTGAATTCGGCGGCACATACGCGCCAGGACGAGGGCACGCTGGAAGTGTGGGCGCGCTCGCCGGTGCACCGCGAAGCGGTCAAGTTGTTTCTCAATGATGACGCTCTGGCGGCGGCACAGGCGGCACTCGCTCCCGTTCCTTCGCACAAAACCATCGCCCGACAATCGCTGCCGGGCGAGAGCTTCCTCATCATCGGCGACAATACCACGGCGTGGGGCGCAGACGAAGTCTCGGCCCGACTAACTCAACGCGCATGAAATTTTCTCTCTCCGCCCGAACAGCAATTGCGATCGCACCAGCAGTCGTATTCGCGTGCGCTATCAGCGCGCGACCTGTGAACGCCCAGGCTGCGCGCCAGTCGCCGCTCAATTCCGCGAGGGCGTCTCAGGTCGCTGATTCGATTTTGCGGCTGATGACGCTCGACGAAAAACTCGGCCAGTTGAATCAGCTGCCCGGCGGCGGACAGGAAATATCAGCGCAGGATCGGCAGTCGATCCGTACCGGACGCGTCGGCTCCTTTCTCAACGTGTTCGGCGCTGATTTCACGCGAGAGCTGCAACGAGTCGCTGTAACCGAATCACGACTCAAGATTCCGTTGCTGTTTGCGCACGACGTGATCCACGGTTTCCGCACCATCTTCCCGGTGCCGATTGCGCAGGCGGCGAGCTTCGATTCCGCACGCGTCGAGCTGTCGGCGCGCCAGGCGGCGATCGAAGCGACGGCGCACGGGTTGATGTGGACCTTTGCGCCGATGGTGGACATTGCACGTGATCCCCGGTGGGGACGCATCGTCGAGGGTGCGGGCGAAGATCCGTACCTCGGCAGCGTCGTGGCAGCTGCGCAGGTGCGCGGATTTCAGGGAGGCGCCAACGCAACCGGCCTCGGCGCGCCCGACGCGATGCTGGCAACCGTGAAACACTTTGCCGGCTACGGCGCCGCCGAGGGCGGCCGCGATTACAACACCGTCGAGCTGTCGGAGCGAACGCTGTGGGAGAGCTACATGCCGCCCTACGAAGCAGCGGTGAAAGCAGGCGTGGCGACGGTGATGGGCTCGTTCAACGAGATCGGCGGCACGCCATCGCATGCGAGCGAGTGGCTGCTGACCGACGTGTTGCGGAAGCGATGGGGATTCAACGGTCTGGTAGTGAGCGATTGGGGCGCGATCTCGGAGCTTATTCCGCACGGGGTCGCAGCATCGGCGGGCGACGCCGGAATACTCGGACTGCGCGCGGGAGTCGACATCGACATGTCGGATCACGTGTACATCGACAGCATCGGCGCAGCGGTCAAAGCAGGACGCGTTCCCGTCGCATTGATTGATTCCGCAGTGAAGCACGTGTTGCGCGTGAAGTATCTGCTGGGGCTGTTCGCGAATCCATACAAGTTCAGCGACGCTGCTCGCGAGAAAGCATCGACGATGACTCCCGCACAGCTCGCCGCGGCGCGCGCTGCTGCGCGCGAAACGATCGTGCTGCTCAAGAATGCGAACAAAACGCTTCCGCTAAGAAAGGACCTGCGATCGATCGCAGTCATCGGCGCACTCGCCGCCGATAGCGAGTCATCACTCGGCAGCTGGGCAGCCGATGGCCGGCCGCAGGATGCGAAGTCGGTGCTAGCTGGTATTCAGGCGGTGATGGGTAGTGGGACACGCATCATCACCGCGCGAGGCGCACCGGTCGATACGGTTGATACCACCGGTTTTGCGGCAGCGCGCAACGCGGCGACGCAGGCAGACGCAGTGGTCCTGGTGATCGGCGAGCGTGCCAACATGTCGGGCGAAGCATCGAGTCGAGCGTCGATCGAACTCCCCGGATCGCAGCGCGATCTGGCACTGGACGTCATTCGCGCCGCGCGAAGCTCGCCGGGCGGCGCCAGCAAACCGATCGTAGTCGTACTGATGAACGGCCGACCACTGGCGGTTCCCGAGGTGGCGGCAGCCGCGCCGGCGCTACTCGAGACATGGTTCGGCGGCACGCAACACGGTCTGGCGGTCGCTGATGTTCTGTTCGGCGACTACAACCCGGGCGGCAAGCTGCCGTCCACGTTCCCGCGCGCGACCGGTCAGATCCCGATTTACTACAACCATCGCAACACTGGCCGGCCGGCAGACAGCGCCAACCACTACACCTCGAAATACCTCGATCTGCCGTGGACGCCGCTGTTCCCATTCGGATACGGTCTCAGTTACACGACTTTCGCTTACTCGAACCTGAGATTGTCGGCGCCGAGCATTCGTGCCGGAGATTCGCTTACGGTTTTGGTCGACGTGCGTAACAGCGGCGATCGCGCGGGTGATGAAGTCGCCCAGCTCTACATCCGCGACAACGTGGCGAGCGTGGCGGAGCCGGTGAAAGAGTTGCGGGGCTTTCGCAGAATTACCTTGCAGCCGGGCCAGAGTCGAACGATCACGTTCAGGCTGGGGCCGGATGCGTTTGCGTTGTACGATCACGAGATGCGCCGGGTAATCGAGCCAGGAGCATTTACGATTTATGTGGGAACGAGCTCCGCCGACACGATGAGTGCACCGCTCCAGGTGACCGGTACCGAGACAGTGCTCGCTCCCTCGACCCCGCGCATGCGTTGAAGTGGCGGGCCGCGTTATCACATGCAAATACAGCTAAGCAGGCTGGTGGAATCGCTCGAGGCGGCGCAATCGAAGCTGCGAACGCTGAGCGACCGGGTCTCCGACGCTGCCTGGAACAGACATCCGGCTCCGAACGCGTGGTCAGCCGCCGATTGCGTCGAGCATCTGAATCTGACTTCGAAGGCGTACATACCGCGTTTGCGGGAAGCACTCGATAGCGCGCGCGCGATTAGAAAGCAGCCAACGAATACCTATCACATGGATTTGGCGGGTCGCCTGCTCGCCTACATGATGCGCCCGATGAAGCACGTCGGAAACTTCAAGGTCGGACGAGTCAAGACGACGGGGCCCTTTACGCCGCGCGGTGGCCAATCGCGCGAGCAACTGCTCTCCGAATTCGTGCCCCTGCAGTCGGACCTGATTTCGATCGTGCGAAATGCGGAAGGTCTGCCGATCGACAGGGTGAAAATTCAGTCACCGTTCGGCAAAATGCGCTACAACGCGTACTCGGCGCTGGAGATTGTCGCGCAGCACGAGCACCGCCATCTGCAGCAGGCGGAGGAAGCCGCTAGGTAATAGTTACGGTAAAGACGACGGCAGAAACACCGCTCACGACAGCCTGTATCGTTGCGGTGCCTGTTGCGGGTCCTGTCGTATAGGTCACCGACGAAGCCCCACCCTCAACGGTAATGTTGCTCGATTCGCTGAGCGAACCGCCGCCCGAGAGAATCACCCAGTTTACCGTCACGTTTTTCAGGGCCTGACCAAACTGGTTGGTCACGACGACTGTAAACGGCTCCGGAAGCTGAGTGTTTACGGGTGCCGTTTGATTATCTCCGCCGTCCTTGATGATCGCGGCAGCACCGTTGACATCGACGTTCAACGAGCAGTCACTGGCAATGAGAACAACGACCGCTGCGAACAAGAGCCGACGCACGGCGAAGTAAGGGCTCGGACTGGTAAGCATCATCTCACTCATGACGGGTGGGGGAAGACAAAATTATAGCGCGCTGGCGTTTTTCGGAGCAGCCGATCACCATTAAATCGTGCCGCGCAATCCCCTTCCCCGCTTGCGCAAACTCGCGCTCTCACTCCCCGAAGCCCACGAAGTCGAGGCGTGGGGCGAGCCGACGTTTCGCGTCAAAAACAAACTCTTTGCGATGTATGCGTCCTCGGGAAATCATCATGGAGCAGGCCGACCAGCGGTTTGGTGCAAGGCGAAGGCGGTGAATCAGCACCTGATGATCTCGACTGCGCCGCACAAGTTTTTCTCGCCGCCATACGTCGGGCCAAGTGGTTGGGTTGGAATTTGGCTCGACAAGGATGTCGAATGGGATGAAGTGCGCGACATCCTGCGCGATGGTTATCGGATGACGGCGCCCAAGAAGCTGCTGGCGAAACTGAACGACGACTGATGGCCGTCCGTGTAGTGCGACTCGGTCAACCGCGCGGTCCGCAAGAAGGTCTACGCCTCGGCACGGTGCGACGGCCGCCACGCGGTGTACGCACGGATCAATATGCCGCGCAGGATTTTTTCGACGTCTGGGTGCCGGAGCTCGCGCCGAGCGCACCACTGGTGTCGTGGGCGCTGTCGGAGCCCTGGACTGACAGGCGCTGGGCGAAATACGAGCGGGCGTATCGCACTGAGATGAAAAGACCGCCGGCCGCACGATTGTTGGCGTTGCTAGCTGCGCTGTCGCAGCAGACGGACTTCGCCGTCGGCTGCTACTGTGAGAACGAAGCGCGGTGTCATCGATCGATTTTGCGGCAACTGCTCGCGGACGCCGGAGCGAAGATCGAGAGTTGGCCATGATTCGTTCCGATCCACCCCGAGATTCCTATCGCCGGCCCGCGCACAATTCCCGTTTTCTTATCGTGATCATCGTCGGGATGGCGACGGTGGTCGGTCTGCAGTACACATCGCATCCGCTGTTCGGGCCAGACAAGACGGCGACGCTGTGGGGAATGCTCGTCGGACTGTTTATTGGAGGGTTTTTGTTTGGGTGGCTGAAGAAGCCTTGGTCAAGGGAATAGCTGCGGGCTGCGAGTCGAAGGGCTAACCGATCGTTGCTGGCTGCTGGCTAGTTGAGGGCTGCTGGCTAGCTGCGAGTTGCGGGCTAGCTGCGAGTTGCGGGCTAACTGCGACATGCGGCTAGCTGCGAGTTGCGAACTCACTGCGGGCTCCGCGCAGACGCGCATCAGAGCTAGCTCGAACGTTCACCGCGATCGCGCTTTGGGTTTATCGTTCGGCCTCGTTCACGTGGAATTATTGCAAGAAGAAGGCGGCGGATTGTTCGAGCTTCTCCAGCCGACTCTGGACAGTTTCGCGTCCTATTATGCGGTCGCCACTTCGATACCACATCATACTTTCTCGCACCGAACCTAACGCGAACTCGAATATCCTTGCGCGGTCGCGACCGGAACTGCGCGAGTAGCCCTCAGCGAGATTGGCGAGTATAGAGGCCATGGCTGCGTAAAGTTGACCCGCCATACGCTTGGTTATCTCGTTTTGGGCAAGCATATGAGCATCGTCCCAGCTCTGAGGTAATAGTTCCCGCGCAATTTGCACGGCTTGCATTTTGTAAAGCGGATCGCGCTCATCGAGGTTACTGAAGTCAGGGCGATTATGACTCACGTCGGATGATGGTGCGCCTGCCGAAAGTATTGGCACCATTTTCATGCGCGCGGTGCTTTTGCCAGGCACTGGGAATCGAGGGGATCCCTCATCTCGCTATCAGCCCTCAGCTCGCAATTAGCCCTCAGCTCGCAATTAGCCCTCATCTCGCAATTAGCCCTCATCTCGCAATCAGCCCTCATCTCGCAATCAGCCCTCAGCTCGCAATTAGCCCGTAACCCTCAACTAGCCAGCAGCCAGCAACGATCAGTTAGCCCTTCGACTCGCAGCCCGCACCCAACCAATTAGCGCAGGGTTTCAACGCCATTCTCAGTGACTCTATGCGAAACGAGCGGCAGCGGATGGGGATCGTCTTCTCCAATCACAATCGCCTTCATCAGCACCGATTCGCCCAGCTTTAGATCCTCCGCACTCCGGGCATGAATGGTGGCTAAGAAATCGCCTTTGGTCACCCGCACGCCCGGCTTGGCATTAATGACGAATCCCACCGACGGATCGACAGTGTCTTCCATATTGCGACGGCCGCCGCCGAGGGCGATGACGCCGTAGCCGATCTCGCGCGGGTCCACCCGCTGGATCACACCCGCCGAGGGCGCGAGGAAGTAGGCTTTGTGCGGCGCTTGGGGGAGTCCCTCCGGCCGGTCCACGACCGCCGTGTCTCCCCCCTGGGCGCGCACGATCTCCTTGAACTTGGCGAGCGCGCGGCCGCTCGTCATCGCATCGATCATCATTGCTGCCGCCCGCTGCGTCGACTTCGCCATGCCGGCCAGCATCAGCATTTCCGCGCCGAGTGCAAGCGTCACTTCCGTAAGGTCTGGTGGACCGCCGCCCTTGAGCACCTCGATCGACTCCGCGACTTCCAGCGCATTGCCGCACGCGTGACCGAGTGGACGATCCATTGCCGTCAGCAGCGCCACCACCGGACAATCGTGCGCAGCGCCAAGCTCGATCATGGCGTTGGCCAATGCGATTTCCTGATCGAAATCGGTGATGAACGACCCCGATCCGCGCTTGATGTCCAACACGAGGCCAGTCAGGGATTCCGAGATCTTCTTGCTCATGATGCTCGACGCGATCAGAGCGATCGCTTCCACCGTCGCCGTGGCATCGCGCAGTGCGTACAGCTTTCGATCGGCGGGAACGATCTCCTTCGTTTGTCCAATCATCGCGCAGCCTATCGACTCGACCTGCCGCTCCGTTTCCTCGAGCGAGAGCGAGGTGCGAAATCCCGGGATGGATTCGAGTTTGTCCAGCGTACCACCGGTGTGGCCGAGTCCGCGGCCGGACATCATCGGCACCGCTACGCCCAGTGACGCGACCAAGGGCGCGAGAATCAGCGAGGTCTTGTCACCCACGCCCCCCGTTGAGTGCTTGTCGACACGCGGCCTGGACAGCTGCGAGAAATCGAGTCGTCTGCCACTTTCCAGCATCGCATCCATCAACGCGTTCGTCTCTTTGCGATCGAGGCCGCGATAGTAAACGGCCATTAGAAATGCAGCCATCTGATAATCGGGGACTTCCCCTCGTGAAAACGCGATCACCAGATCGTGGATTTCACCGGCTTCGAGACGGCCGCCATCGCGTTTGCGCTCGATCAAACGCGGTACGATCATTTAGGACCTGACGGGGTATACACCGTGATCAAAAGTCACCTGGTTATTGGAGCCCATATGCGCGTTGCCCACCTTGTCTCTGCAGGAATGTTGCTCGTCGCCGTCGCTTCCCGCAGCGACGCCCAGTCCGCGGCCGATCACATCGCACTCGGCGACAAAGAATACGTCGCAATGCACGCTTCTGCCGCTCTCGAGCATTATGAAGCGGCAATCAATGCAGATCCCAAGAATTACGAGGCGTTGTGGAAAGCTTCTCGTTCTGCCGTCGACCTCGGCGAATTCGAGCGCAACGACGACAAGCGTAACGACTACTTCAAGAAGGGCGAGCAATACGCGCGGCGCGCCGTGGAAGCCAACCCGAATGACGCCGAGGGGCACTTCAATCTGGCTAGAGCTCTCGGACGAAATGCCCTGACCCAGAGCCCACGCGGACGCGTCAAGTACGCCGCGGACGTGCGCAATCAGGCGCTCGAATGTCTCAAGATCGACCCGAAGCATCCCGGCTGCCTGCACGTGATGGGGATGTGGAACGCCGAGGTCATGCGCCTCAATGGCTTCACCAGGATGATCGCCAAGAATTTTCTGGGCGGAAAAATCTTCGATTCGGCTAGCTGGGAGGAAGCGAAGCGGTACATGGAAGAAGCGGTCGCCCAGGATCCGGATCGGATCACCCACCACGTCGATCTCGCCGGGGTTTATCGCGATATGGGCGACAAAGCCAAGGCACGCGCCGAGTGGCAGACTGTTATGAAGATGCCGAACCGCGATTACAACGACCGGTATTATAAGGGACAGGCCGATGCCGGTTTGAGAGAGGGGTAACTACAAACCGAAGAATACCAGCCGGCAGCCCTGGGCCTCTGCGGCCTGCAGCCCCGAGCTACAAAAAACGGCCAGCAAACTACGCTGGCCGTTTTGTTATTCGCATTGGCTCGTGGCTGCGGCCCCGCGGGCTCACGGCCGCCGGCTGGTATTCTTCAGTTTGTAGTTGCGACCTCGGCTTCCGCTTCACGCACGGCAGCGGCTCTATCCAGTTCTCGAGCCAGCTGCTCCCAGATATCCTCATCATCGCGGCGGCGGACCTTGTTCGCGATACGATGCCGCGTTTCCTCTCCGCTCGCGGGCGCGAGTAGCAGGGCGACCGACGCTCCGAGGACTGCGCCGACAGCGATGCCGGTCGCAAACAGCCCAATCGCATTCCAGTCGGGCACCATCTCCACCGGTGCTTCCTCGGGTGGCGGCTGAGGAATCGATCCGGGTCGGGGTACTTTCGGAATGGCGGAGGTCAGGGGCTCGGAGGGGGTCGAAGTATCGAACATAGGCTAACTCAGGGAATGGTAAGAAATTTGCCCTAAACCGAGCCAGCAATAGCCGTGCGAGGACACTGAATGAGCAATTCAGGTAAAATGGTATTACTCGTGGAAGACAACGAGGACAATCGTATAGTCTATTCCACCATTTTGAAGCATTTTGGGTACGAGGTCACCGAAGCACTGAATGGTGAAGAAGGGATAGCAAAGGCTCGGTCGGAAAAACCTGATCTGATCCTGATGGATATCTCCATCCCGATCATCGACGGCTGGGAGGCGACGCAGGTGCTGAAGCACGATCCCTCGACCAAATCGATTCCTATCATCGCGCTGACAGCGCACGCGCTGGCGTCCGATCGCGAGAAGGCGATGGAGGTCGGCTGCGATGGGTATCTCGCCAAGCCGTGTGAGCCGAGAGCCGTGGTCGCCGAAGTTCAACGCTTCCTCGGCAAGAACAATGGAGCGTAACCGAAAGCCGCGGATTCTCGTCGTCGACGATCACGAGGACAACATCGAGCTTCTCCGCGCGCGTCTCGAAGCGCGCGGCTACGAAGTCGACGGCGCGAAGGACGGTCAGGAAGCGCTGGATCAGGTCGACAAGGTTTGCCCTGACCTGATTCTGCTCGACGTGATGATGCCGAAAATCGACGGCATCGAAGTCGTCCGTCGACTGAAAGCCAGAATCGCCGCCGACGAGCTGCCGTTCATTCCGGTAATCATGCAAACGGCCCTCGATTCGACCGAGAACAAGGTCGAGGGCCTCGACGCAGGTGCCGACGACTACATCACCAAGCCAATCAACTTCGCCGAGCTCGAGGCGAGGGTGAACTCTCTGCTGCGCATCAAGGGACTGCAGTCGGCGCTGGCCGCCCGCGAGAAAGAGCTGAGGGGCCTGAACAACAAACTGCGGGAAATTTCCCTCACCGACGGCCTCACCCAGGTCGAGAATCGACGCTCGCTCGAGGAGCGGTTGAACGAGATGTGGCAGCACTCGCTGCGGCTGCACGAACCGATCGCGGTCGTAATGTGCGACATCGACAAGTTCAAGAGCGTGAACGATCAGTACGGCCACCAGGCCGGAGATTCCGTGCTCAAGGAATTCGCCCAGCTTCTGAAGAGTGAGGCGCGAGAGATCGACCGGGTTGGTCGGTACGGTGGAGAGGAATTTCTGCTGATTCTGCCGGGAACGGTTCTCGACGCGGCAGTGACGTTCGCCGAGCGGCTGCGGGAGAAGGTGGCGAAGCATACCTTTACCTATGCCGGTGGAACTCTCTGCCGGACGATGAGCTGCGGCGTGGCGGGCGCTCCCCACCCGAAGATCAAGGACCAGGAAGCGTTGCTGAAGGCGTCAGACGACGCGCTTTACGTTGCCAAGGAAACCGGACGCAACCGTGTGATACGCTTCGATGGCGCCGAGTTCAACAAGCATACACAAGGTAAGGGAAACAACTCGTCGGATGCCGAAGAGCAGGGCAAGCAGTCGAACTCAGGAAACAGCGTCAGTAGCGCCCCGGCCGTCATCCCCGGTGCTCCGCCCCGTACGAGAGCAACCTCCGAAGGACCAAGAGCCGCACATTAGTCGCGCGGCGGAGCTGCGCGCCGTCCTCACCAAAGCATCGTACGAGTACTACGTGCTCGATCGTCCGACGATGGCGGACGTCGAGTACGACAAGCTGTTCCGTGAGCTGCAGGAGCTGGAAAAGAATTTTCCGGAGTGCCTTGCTCCGGATTCGCCGACAATGCGCATCGGCGCCGAGCCGCAAGGCGCGTGGGCAAAGCACCAGCATATGCGGCCTATGCTCTCCCTCGGCAACGCTTTCAACGACGAAGAACTGAGAGCGTGGGAAGAGCGCATGATTCGCAGCGCCGGCGACGACGTGCGCAAATCCGGCTACACCACCGAGCTCAAGATCGATGGAACGGCCGTCGCTCTCACCTATGAGAATCAGGTTTTCGTAAAGGGCGCGACCCGCGGGAACGGAACGATCGGCGAGGACGTCACCGTAAACTTGCGCACGGTGCGGGACGTGCCCCTGCGGCTACACGAATCAGCCCCAACAGGACGCATCGAAATCCGCGGCGAGATCTATTTTCCTTTCGATCGCTTCGAGGAAATGAACGAAGCGCGCGCGCGGTCGGGTGAACCGGTTTTCGCAAATCCACGCAATGCCGCGGCCGGTAGTCTGCGCATGCTGGATCCGGCGGTGACTGCGTCGCGTCCGTTGAGATTCTTCGGCTACTCCGTCGCGGTGCCGGATGGCGATGAGCTGCCGTTCGAGACGCAGATGGAGCTGCTCGACGCACTGGCAGAATGGGGCGTTCCGGTGGCTCCCCATCGCAGGCGAGCGAAGACGCTCGAGGAAGTCGAGAAGTGGGCGTACGAGCTGGAGCACAAGATCAGAAGCGAGCTCAATTTCGGGATTGACGGCGGCGTGGTGAAGGTCGACTCACTCGCGTTGCAGGAGGAGTTGGGCGTCGTCGGCGGACGTGAGCCGCGCTGGGCGATCGCACGCAAGTTTGCGCCAGACATCGCTGAGACGAACCTGCTCGACATCCAGGTCAACGTTGGGCGTACGGGCGCGATCAATCCATTTGCAGTGCTGGAGCCGGTCGAGATCGGCGGCGTGACGGTCAAGCTGGCAACTCTGCACAACGAAGATTTCATTCGCGCCAAAGCGCTGCGCATCGGCGACACGGTGCAAGTCAAGCGCGCGGGCGAAGTGATACCGCAGATCATCTCGCGCGTGCCGGAGCCTGCGCAGGACAGAAAGCGAATCTGGACGATGCCGGACAAGTGTCCGTCGTGTGGAACCGTCTTGACGCGCGACCCGGACGAAGCAGCGATCTACTGTCCCAATATCGCATGTCCGGGGCGTCAGCTCGAGGGACTGGTGCATTTCACGTCGCGCGGGGCGATGGATATCCGCGGTCTCTCCTACGCGCGCATCGAGCAGCTGGTGAACGAGGGCCTGGTCAAAGACCCGGGCGATCTTTACGGACTCACGCGAGAGCAGCTGCTGGAGCTCGAGGGCTATGCGGACAAAGGTGCCGACGGTTTGATCACCGCGATCCAGGCATCGAAGACCCAGCCGCTGAATCGACTGCTCGGCGCCCTTGGCATACGACACGTGGGGTCGATTGCGGCGCAGGTGCTGGCGCAGCATTTCGGAACGATGGACGCGCTGATGCAGGCATCGGCGGAAGACATCTCCAACATTCGCGGCATCGGCTCGACGATCGCAAACGGAGTCGAAGCCTATTTCTCTGATCCCGCGGGCAAGCGGTTGATCGAGAAGCTGCGTGGTTACGGTTTGAACTTCAGCGAGCCGCGCGCGGTTGCCGCCGGTGGTGCGCTGAGCGGAAAGACAATCGTCATCACCGGGACGCTGCCGACGATGAGCAGAATGAAAGCAACCGAGATGATCGAAGCGGCCGGCGGACGAGTCACGGGTTCAGTCTCGAAATCGACGGATTTTCTTCTTGCCGGCGAAGAAGCAGGCAGCAAACTCGACAAAGCAAAAACCCTCGGCGTCGAGATCATCGACGAGGCCGAGCTCTTGCGTCGCATTGGCGCGAGCGCAACATCTTCTGCGTGAAATCGTCTTTCAGAGCATGGCCTCCCCTCAGACTCCGGAGTTAATTGGTTTTGCGCAGCGAACCGTGCGCGACCTGCGGCTGCGTGTCGCTGGCGCGAGCGGTGGCGGACCTGATGCGCTGCGCGAAGCCGGCTACGCGGGAGCGCCGTCGCTATTCGACGCGTTCGAGCAATGGCTCGATGAGCGAGGATTCAGCCGCGCCGAGGATCTGCCGATCGACGAATTCTCCGAGCGCGCGGGTGAATTTTTTCAGAATGCCGGCTGGGGACGCGTAACTTTTCGCTCCCTCCACGACGCGCTGGCGGTGATCGACATCGAGAATTGCTGGGAGGCGCAGCTGCACGGTGAGGGAGAACGCGGTTGCCATCTCACAACAGGCACCCTGGCCGGATTTCTTGGCTGCCTGGCGGATTATCCGGTCGGCGTGATGGAGATCGAGTGCTCGGTTGGATCGCCGGCGCGGTGTCGGTTTCTGGCGGGGAATGCGGACATGCTCGAGCATGCATACGAGCGGATCGCGCGAGGAGATTCGTGGGAGACCATCGGAGCCGGCGAGTTCTAAGTCTGCGGGCTGCGGGTCGAGGGGCTAACTGATCACTGAGAGCTGCTGGCTAGTTGAGGGTTGCGGGCTAGGCTGAGGGCTGCGTGCCAGCTACGGGCTGGTTGCCGGCTGCCTGCGAACCGTGAATGGTGGCTAGCCCGCGTCTCGCAGTTAGCCCGCAGCCCTCAACTAGCCAGCAGTTAGCAACGATCAGTTAGCCCCTCGACCCGCAGCCCGCAGCCCGCAGCAATCACTCATGATCGAGAGCGTCGGCATACAACGGATTCAAAACGAGCTCTCCATCCACGAGTATCTCGCGATCCCACGGCAGGATGATCGTGCTCTCGGTGGCCACGGCATGAAAGTCGGGCGCAAATGGCCCAGTGCGAAACGCCACGGCGGTGCGCACATCAGCGGCGCCGGCCTCTAGAACGGCGGCGGTTGCAAGGCGAACCGTGTCACCGGAGTCACAGGTTTCATCGACAATCAATACGCGCTTCCCGCGCACTTCCCGCGGTGCGCTGCCAAACACCTCCGGCGATTCACGCAGATACTCGGCGTGGTATTTCCGGCTCACCACGATCGAATGGAATTCGCGTCCAAGAATTGCCGCTATGACCGCCCCGGGAATGACGCCGGCCGTGGCGATGCCGATCACGACCTCGGGATCGTAGGCGCGGGCGACCTTGAGCGCGAGTCCGCGCGACAGCTCGCCGAAGAGCGGCCACTCGATTTCCAGCACGCCTTTGGCACCATCTACTGTGCGTTTGCGCGGTGACATTTCACTCTCAAATTGTTCAGGGAAAAGCAGTTAGGTTAAGCTAGCCCTCTAAACTCATAGTCGGTAGATTCGGTCAAATGTCATTCTGGGACCGCCTGATGGGCGGGGGCAAACCGAAACCTCAGCCCGATAATCTCGACTACCTGAGCGAGGCGCTCGCGCTCGAACGTCAGGGCGACTACGACGCCGCGCTGACGTCATATCGGCTCGCACTCCGCCAGAAGCCCAACAATCACAAAGTTCTCCAGAACATGGCGATCGCGTACTCGAAGCTTGGTCAGCTCGACGAAGCAGTTCGCTGTTATCGTCGAGCACTCTCGATCGAGCCCAAGCTTTCCGGCGCGCACTACGGTCTCGCTTTTCTGCTGCTGCGTCGCGGTGACGTCAGCGACGCGGCGTATCATCTCGAAGCTTTCTTGATGGATCCCCCGCGCAGTCCGGAAGCCGAGCGCTGGGTGAAGCACGCGCAAAAAACTCTCGATGAGATGAAAGGCTCCGAGCCTCCACCATCGACTCCCAAGGTGCAGACGAGCGAGATCCCGGGGATTCTAGAGTAGATGGGTGCTGTCCTCGCTGTCGTAAGCCAGAAGGGAGGAGTCGGCAAAACCACCACCGCAGTCAATCTCGCCGCCGCGTTCGCGCGCCGCGGGATGAAAACGCTGTTGATCGACGTGGATCCACAGGGTTCGGTGCGCTATGGCGCGGGTCTGCAGCGCGGGCACGAGACCGCGGGCTTCGCGGATTATCTGAACGGCACGCGCACGCTGCGCGAAATCATTCTGCCGACTGCTCTTCCGTGGCTGCGCGTGATCCTGGCGGGCTCCGTCGCCGATGAAGCTGACCACGCCGTGTACTCTCAGCTCGTGCGCGAGACGAACGTGCTGCAGGATTTGCTGCAAATGGCAGAGCAGCGCTGCCAGGTCGTCGTCGTCGATACGCCGCCCGGCCTCGGATCGATCACACGCAAGGTCCTCGGCGGCGCTGAGCACGTGATCGTGCCGCTGCAATGCGAGCCGCTGGCGCTACAGACGACTCCGCAGATCTTGCGGATGATTCAGGATATCGTCGCGGTCAACGAAAGGCTGACGCTCGACGGAATTCTCCTCACCATGTACGAGGAGAACAATCCGGCCAGCGATCGGGTAGTTGAATACGTGAGAAGACATCTGCCGGCAAACATCGTTTTCGACATTGTCATTCCGCGCACCGTCGCGACTGCTGACGCATTTGCCGCCGGCCAACCGGTAGTAGTGCGCACTCCGGCCGATGCGGCGTCGCAGTCGTATGTAAATCTCGCGACGATTCTCGCCGATCGACTCGTATGAGGTTGATCATGAGTGCTGCGCGGTCGACGCGCAGTCGCGCGATGATATTTGTCGCCGGATTCAGTTTCGCGATCGGCGTGCCTTCGATCGTTGCCATCGCCTGCACCGACATCAGCGACAGCTCGACGGCGGTGCTGTCGCTGCAGTTCGATACTCTGCCTTTCCCGGCGGTTGTCGTCGGCGACACGCTGCGCGATACGACCGGCGCGATCATCATCCCGGTGGTGCACGCGTTCAACTTCAAGGGCGGCGAGATCACGCCGCCGCCGGTTTATTTCCAGTCGCCGGATTCGGGCGTCACCGTCGACAGCGCGACTGGAATCATTGTCGGAGACAGTCTGCGCTCGACGCCGGCACGCATCATCGCCACGGTCGGCAAGCTACAGGCGATCCAGCGCATCAATCTGACGTTGCGACCGGATGCGATCACCGCATCCAAGGGCGTCGACACAGTGAATTACTCTCTGCTCGACAGCACCAAGAACACCTCCACGGACGCACTGAGCGTGAAACTCTCGCACGGCATCGCTCCGAACGACAGTGCGGTCCCCAACTACATCGTGAGCTTCGAGATCGTTTCGCAAAGCGATCCCAATCTGGCAGAGCTCGTCAACGATGCCGGTCGACTTTCGGTGATCGACACGACCGACGTCGACGGCATAGCGGGAAGGAGGATTCGGGTGCATCCTGTCAACCTTGGAACTGGTACCAGCGTCGATTCGGTGATAGTGCAGGCGACGGCGAAATATCACGGCCAGCCGGTGGCCGGCAGTCCGGTACGGCTGGTCATGGTGTTGCAGCCAGGCAGCTAGACATTTCCTCGAGAGGGCAAGCGATACGGTGATGGAAGCCAGAGGAGGACCGCGCCCCGCTCCGGGCACGCTCAATCAGCTTTTCTTCGACGCCGCGGACCGGTTCAAGAAGCCTGACGCGCTGCAGTACAAGAAAGACGGCAGCTACCGTCCGATCTCGCACGCGGACATCCTGGAGCGCGTTCGGCATCTCGCGCGCGGATTGTCATCGCTGGGCGTACGGCGCGGGGATCGGGTGGGGATTCTTTCAGAGAACAGGCCCGAATGGGCGATCGCCGATTTTGCCTGCCTCACCGCCGGCATGACCGACGTACCGATCTATCCGACACTGCCCCCGGAGCAAATCGCCTACATCCTCAAGGATTCGGGCGCGGCCGCCATCTTCGTCTCCAACAAGGAGCAGGCGGACAAGATCCGGCAAATTCGGTCGCAACTTCCCGCACTCAAGGCGGTGATTGGATTCGACGAGCTGCCCGGGCTCGCCAACATGTCGATCACCGAGCTGGAAAAACGCGGAGTTCCCGGTGAAAATCGTGAGACGATCGCCACCTACCGGGAAGATGCGTTGACGGTGAAGCCGGACGACGTGGCGACGATCATCTACACCTCCGGCACCACGGGCGAGCCGAAGGGCGTGATGCTGACTCACGACAACATATACTCCAACGTCGAGGCCGCGCGCCGAGCAGTCCCATTCGAGGGCGCTGACACGGCGCTGAGCTTTCTGCCGCTGTCGCATATCTTCGAGCGAATGGCAGGCCACTACATGATGTGGGCGACGGGAACGTCGATCGCCTACGCTGAGTCGATCGACACTGTGCCGGTCAACCTGCAGGAAGTAAAGCCGACGCTGGTGTTGTCGGTGCCGCGGCTTTACGAGAAGATGTATGCGCGGGTGCTGGAGACGGCGCTGACGGGTGGCTTCCTCAAGAAAAAGATTTTCTTCTGGGCGCGCGGAGTTGCCGATCGATGGGCGAGCGAGAAGCTCGCCGGCAAAACGCCGAGCGGAATGCTGGCCTTGCAGTATTCGATCGCGCATAAGCTCGTCTTCGCCAAGCTAAAAGCGAGAACCGGGGGCAGGCTTCGCTACTTCGTGTCAGGCGGTGCGCCGCTGGCGCCGGAGATCAACAAGTTCTTTTACGCGGCCGGGCTCGAGATTCTGGAAGGTTATGGTCTGACCGAAACGTCGCCAGTGATCGCGGTGAACACACCGGAGAATTTCCGGATCGGAACCGTCGGCAAACCGATTGACGGCGTTGAAGTGAAGATCGCCGACGATGGCGAGATCCTCACTCGCGGCCCCCACGTGATGAAGGGCTACTACAACAAGCCTGAAGCGACGCGCGAAGCGATCGATCCCGACGGCTGGTTCCACACGGGAGACATCGGCGAGATTCGCGACGGCTTCCTCGCCATCACCGATCGCAAGAAGGACATCATCGTCACCGCCGGCGGCAAGAACATCGCGCCGCAGCCGCTGGAGAACAAAGTCAAAACCAACAAGTACGTCTCGCAGGCAGTGATGATCGGTGACAAGCGCAAGTTCCCGTCGATGCTCGTCGTACCAAATTTCGATCAGCTGGAGAAATGGGCGATGAAGCGCAACATCATCTGGACCGATCGCGCGCAACTGCTACGGATGCCCACGATTCAGGCAAAGATGGAGCGCGAGGTGGCGAACGAGCTTGAGGGCGCGGCGCACTTCGAGGTGCCGAAGAAGATCGGCTTACTCGAGCACGACTTTTCGATCGAGAGCGGCGAGCTGACGCCGACGCAAAAGGTCAAGCGGCGCGTGATCGACAAGAACTACAAGACGCTGATTGACTCGCTGTACGAAGATGCGGAGAAAACGGGCGTCACCGACCAGCACGCCATCGCCTAGGCGCTGTTAGCGTTTACGGCCGACAGCCAGCAGGTGGGCGCTGACGCCGCTTACAAACGGCTCCCGCTCGAGCATTCGCGCGACGTCGAGGATTATCGATCGGCGCTCCGGATCCCGCCATCGGTCGGGAAAATCCGGAAGTAACCAACCTGGTCCTTCGACACCGTAGAGGTTTTCCACCGCCAGCCCCGCCCGCGAAACTTCGTCGCTAAGCTCGTCGGGGCGGTGGAAATACGCGGTAGTGAAGAAATCGGCGCGCTCGGTATCGTTGCGATGCTGACCTTCGCGGATGTCGCGCTCGACGATAGGCGCGAATCGCTTGTCGGTGAACAACTCACGTGCGAGACCATCGAGCGCTGAGCCCCAGCGCGAGATTGCGGCGGCGAACAAAACGCCACCACGGTCGAGCACACGCTCTGCCTCTCGCAGCGCGATCACCCGATCTTCCGCTTCCACGAGATGATAAAGGGGGCCGAGCATGAGCACGGCCGACACCGATTCATCCTCGGCGGGAATGTTACGCGCGTCGCCAACGCTGCACGCGATAAGCCGGTGCGCAGCGGTACCGTTGCGGCGTCGGGCCTCATCAATCAAACGCGGCGACGCGTCGACAAGCTGAACCTGATAGCCGCGCTCGGCGAGCCAAAACGCATAGACGCCGGCGCCGCCGCCAACGTCGACGACGTCGGCCGGGGCTTTTGGAAGATGACGTTCGATCAGCTCGCGGGTCCGTGCTTCCTCCAGAGGCCCCGGACCGAACTGAAGTCGATTCTCCTCCGGAGTTGCCTGATAGTACGCCGCGATCTTTGGATCGAAACTGGGTTTCGCCTCACTCATCGACGGGATGCATATGAATTGAACACTTCGATTCCCATCGGAGTAACCTTAACCGGCTGAGTCGGGATCATCAGGTTGGAGACCCAGAGCACGATCCAGCGCCCCGGAATAAGAGCGAGGGTTGTCTCCCTGCGCCCGTCATGATTCTCAATTGGCAGACAGGGCTCAACCTGGAACTGGAAGCGACCCGGTATCGATGCAATTCCGACTGGTGGGACGGCGGAAACCACAACGCTGCCAGAGCTGTCAAAGGAATCAATGATCGCCGGAATGGCCACGCCTCTTCGAGAGAGCGGAAAGTCGCAAATGTTTTTTATGGGGATGCTCATCGGCTGAAGAGAAAAACCGCGCATGCCCGGCGCCCGCGGTGGTCCGAATCGCTGGGGTGGCCCGCCATTACACGCTGTCAGAGCAATGACGGTGGTGGTGGCGAACAGTCTGGAGAACGATTGGGTGCTGAACCTCATGGCGGTGTCACCTCCGACAAATTGGCGACCTGGGCCGTTCACAAATACGTTACACCGCTACAACGAACTGGAAATAGCTTATCTCTTGGTAACTCGCTGCGCACCTTTTACCCGCAAGACACTGTCATGACCAGATTCGCCAATATCCTCGAGACCGTCGGCAAGACCCCAATCGTAAAGATCAATCGTGCCGCGCCGCCGAACGTCAACCTCTATGTGAAAATCGAGGCGTTCAATCCGCTCGGCTCGGTCAAGGATCGTCTCGCATTGGGCGTGATCGAAGACGCCGAGAAAAAAGGGCAGCTCAAGCCCGGCCAGACGATTGTTGAAGCAAGCAGTGGCAATACGGGAATTGGCTTGGCGATGGTCTGCGCGGCGAAGGGTTATCCGCTCGTAATCACGATGGCGGAATCTTTTAGCGTTGAGCGCCGCAAACTGATGCGCTTCCTTGGCGCGAAGGTAGTATTGACGCCGTCGCCGGAAGGCGGGACGGGCATGGTGCGCGTTGCCAACGACCTGGCGAAAAAGAATGGCTGGTTTCTCACTCGCCAATTCGAGAACGAAGCGAACGCCGATTACCACTCACGCACCACCGCGCGCGAAATCGTCAACGACTTCAACGGCGAGAGGCTCGACTACTGGGTGACTGGATTCGGAACCGGCGGAACGCTCAAAGGCGTCGGACGTGTGCTCGAGAAAGAACGTCCCGAAGTGAAGATTATCCTCGCCGAGCCGGCGGACGCACCAATGGTGGCGAGCAAGACGGCGCAGGAAAGAAATGCCGACGGATCACCCGCTAGCCGGCATCCCGCGTGGAAGCCACATCCAATTCAGGGGTGGAGTCCCGATTTCATTCCCAAGCTCACGGGCGACGCGGTGGAGATGTCACTCGTAGATCGCGTCATCACCATCCCGGGCCCGGTTGCAATCAAGTCGAGCCAGGAGCTCGCGAGGAAAGAAGGGATTTTCGTCGGCATCTCGGCGGGTGCCACGTTTGCGGCCGCGCTCGAAGTGGCGAACGGTGCGCCGAAGGGAACGACGATCCTGGCGATGCTGCCCGATACGGGCGAGCGTTATCTATCGACGCCGCTGTTCGCGGACATTCAGGCGGAGATGAACGAGGAGGAAACCGCGCTCGCTAGATCAGTGTGAGCGCGGTCACCGCAAACGCCAGCCCACCACGCCTCCGACGGTTTGCTCCGTCAGCTCGACACGATCGACCGGGCAGCGCTGCTGCGACATGCTACCTTGCGTTCGTCCGGTGAATGTTCCATCCCGTCACTAAAACGTGCGGCGCGCCGCCGTTCAGATCGCGCACATTGTAACGCGCGGTCAGGGTGCGCGATTCGCCGGGCAGCAGCGTGATGTAGTTGTCCTCCCAGAATACGGGCAGGGCTTCCTCATCGCCCTTGCCCAACACCTGCAGTCGCATGAAGAACGCGATCGCCTTGGTTGGATTCCTTAAAGTGACCGTCGTAGTCCCCGTGCCACCGCTACGCGAAGAATTCGCTCTCACAGTGACAGCCGACTGGGGCATGCTGCGCAAGGCCGTGAAATCCGCGTAGTTCTTGACTGGCGTCATGTACCACGTCGATGAATCGGACAGCGCATCCATCTTCGTCGACAGCCAGTAAAAATTGTTGCTCAGCGTACGGCCGTCGGCGGCGGTCAATCGCAGATCGACGAAGTACGCCGCCGTGGCGAGATTCGTCGGCTCCGGCAATTTGAATACACGCAGACTCGTGTCTGCGGGAATGTCGATCACGGTGTCCCTGGCAAACTTCTCGGTGTTGTCGAGGCCGAGGATGCGCGCGCGAAGTCTGGCGCCGCGAACAGGTGAGCGCGGCTTGTTGTCGTTCACCACTGCGATGGTGCGATCGTCGTAAGAATAGATGGCGTGCACAGGCTCGTTCGCCTTCTTGGTCCCGAAGTATCCGCCCGCGGGCAGCAGGTACCAGTCGAACAAATGCCAGTAAATCGACGGCCAGGCGTTGTTGAACATCCACTGAATCAGTCCCGTCGACACGTATTTGTTACGACGGTAGGCCTCGAACATCGCGCGCTCGCCCTCGTACGTCATCAGCTGCGACGTCACCGTGTAGTCTTCCGCCGTCGCCGGCTCACCGTAGCGTTGCGAGAGCGCGGCGTTGAATCGGTCGAGCAGTTTGGTGAACTGTCCGCCGGCAGCGTGATAGAACCACACGGTATCGAGCGGCCACTTGATGTCCTGCGCGGGAATCATCTTGCGCATGCTCTCGATCGGGGGAACGGCGGCGCCAGGACTGGTCTCGGTGTTGTACGCCCATGCGCCACCGTGGGTGCTGTCCTGCATCCAGTACCCTGGTGGCACCCAATCATACGGGCCCGTCATCTTCACACCGCTGGCGCCGGAGAATTGCGCCGGCTTGGCGCTCGCCGAGGAAACCGTCGGATTCGGCCACAGCTCCTCACGCTCGATGTTCAGGTACATCTGCTCGACGTTCGCCGGCGGTGGATTGTCGCTGCCATTGAGCCACGTGAACACACTCGGATGCCCCCGCAGCCGACGGATCTGATCGGTGAGCGAAGCGGCGGCGATCTGCATCTGCTCCGGTTTCCACTTCGGCCACTCCTCCCACGGACTGCAGCAAACCCAACCAGTCATTACGAGAATGCCGAGGCTGTCAGTCTGGTGGAAAAAGCGATCATTCTCGTAGTTGCCCTCGAGACGGAGCGTGTTGAGATGCATGTCGAGCGCGTACTTGAGCTGCGCATCCTGACGCTCCGGTTGTGGGCGGAAGAACATGTCCGGCGCCCAGCCGCCGCCACGAATCAAAATCCGTTTGCCGTTGACGCGGAAAAGTCTGCCGCCCTTCGGCGTTGACTCCGAAGTGACCTCGCGGATTCCGAAGCGCAGGTTCTGCCTGTCAGAGACTCGGCCGTTGTTCACGAACTCGAGATTCAGCGTGTAGAGCTCGGGACTTCCCAGCTCGAGTGGCCACCACAGGCGCGGACTGGTGAAATGAAGCTGCGGCGCATCCTGCGGCGTGATTTGCACGAGTGCGCTGTCGCTGGCGGCAACAGTTACGGGCTTGCTAAACGAGACGCCGCCGATGGTGCCGCGCAGCGTTCCGCTCACCGATTGCGATGTGAGATTGCGCAGGTTGGCGACGACGGTGAGATCGGCGGATTTCAGCGAAGCAGTATCGACGTGACTGATCACTGCCGGATAACGGACGACGACGTCGCCGCTCGATGCGAGATACGCGGGCTGCCAGATACCCATGTCCTTGTCCGGCGGCGACGGATTCCAGTCGACCCACGTCGTCTGCAGATCCGGCGTGTCGGGCGCGAACACTTCGACCGCCAGAACGTTGTCGCCGCTTCGATTCACGACATCGGTGACATCGAACTCGTAGCGGCGATATGTGCCCGCGACCGCCGAGGAATCGGCGATGCGCTTGCCATTCAGCCAGACGTTCGCGCGGTAATTGATGCCGTCGAAGTTCAGTCGCACCCGTTGGCCGCGCATCGATGCCGGAACACGGAAAGTCGTCCTGTACCACCACGGTACGGCGTACGGGCTGCTCGGATCCATCGCCGTGTGCACGAAGTTCGCGCCGATCTTGAAAGTCGTGCCGGGAAGGTCACGAAGGTTCATTCCGAAGAACGGATCCTTGTAAACGCCGGCTTCGACCAGCGAACCGACCACAGTCGACGGCACCGTCACGCTGTACCAATCCGTCGGATGATAGGACGCCGACGAGATGGTGGCGCCGTCGGTGCCAACCTTGGCCGACGACTGCAGCTGCCACCCGTCGTGGAGCATGACGCGCTCTTGTGCACCGCCGACGCCGGCTACCGATAGAGTGGAAAGCAGAACGAGTTGAGAGAACCGCTTCACGTTGTCGCCTCCGCCAGGCCAAATGGCCAGCGTTTAGTGTTCCAGGACCAGAAAAGAAACGTCAGTACGCCCAGTGCCAGGACGCCGATGCCAAACAGAATCACCTGCACCTGCGTCGTCGCAAAAACGAAAATCCAGCCAAGGAGTGCAATCACGGCCGGCACAGGATACAACCACATGCGATACGGTCGCGGCATATCCGGCCGATTCTTGCGCAGCAGAATCAATCCGACGATCTGTCCCATGAACTGCACCAGAATGCGCGTCACGATCATGGCGTCGATGACGGTGCCCAGCGAAAAGAATCCAGCGAGAATCGATAGCACCCCCAGGACGAGCAGCGATACGTACGGAAAGTCCTTCGTCGGATGCAATCGGCTGAAGACCCGAAAGAAATATCCGCTCTGCGCAGCGGCAAAAGGAATCCGCGAATACCCGAGCAGCAACGCGAAGACCGAACCAAACGCTGTCCACAGAACGAGGAGCGTGAAGACCGTGGCCACACCGTGGCCATAAAGCTTCTGCATGAACGCCGAGACGATGAAGCTCGACTCGGGGTGTTGATCGGCCGGCACGAACTCGCGCCAGGGCACGACGCCAATAATCGAGAAGTTGATGCCGATATAGATAATCGCGACGGCAACGGTGCTGATCAGAATCGATCTCGGTATCACTCGCCCGGGATTTTCTACCTCGTCACCGATGTAACAGACGTCGTAATAGCCGAGGTAGTCGTAAATCCCGATGCGCGACGCGGCGCCGAGCCCGAGGAAGAATCCAAGGGAGAAGTTGAACGCGCCGGGCGGAAAGTCGAACGCAATGCGAGGGTTGAAGTTGGTGGCGCCGGCAAAAATCACCGCCAACACCGTGATGAGCGTACCAACCCAGAGCGATATCGTGATCTTTGCAATCGACTGAATGCGCCGATAAAGCAACGCGATGTTGATCAGGCCGACCACGGTCACGAGTACAATTACCCACGGTCGAGTGAGTCCCGTCCACAGGAATTGCGCGTACTGCGCGAAGCCGATGTAGCCCGATGCGATTTCAAGCGGCCCGCTGAGCACGAACTGCCAGACGAAGAGGAATCCCATCAGTCGCCCGACTCGCGTGGGACCGAAGGATTCGCGCAGATAGTGAAAAGATCCGCCCGAACCCGGCATTGCCGCGCCGAGCTCACTCCAGACCATGCCGTCGCAGATCACAATCACCAGTGCGACGACCCATCCGAGCATCGCCTGCGGTCCGCCGAGGGCAGACATGAGAAGCGGGATCGTGATAAACGGTCCCGCTCCCATCATGTTGGTCATGTTGAGCGCCGTCGCGCTCAGCATGTTGAAGCGACGGTGCAGACGTGGGTGGTCCTCGCCTGTCGTGTTTGGTGCGGAAGGGCTGGTCATAGTCCTCGCTTTGCGCTCAAAGTTTAGCGGGCGTCTCTCGCTCGCAGAAGGACGTCTTACTGCGCTCCGACGTGAACCCGCAGCGAAATCGGCCCCAGCTGCGTTCCGTCGGCATCCGCAGTCCAGGTGACGGTCTGCCATTCCGGTTTCGCGAGCATCGGTGCCACCAAGCGGATTCTCGCCGGCAAATCGTCATGGGATCCCGCAACGAAAGTAGTCTGAGGCCACGGATGGCCGTGCACTGGCGTCGTACTGTCGATCGCCCATCCCGGCGGCAGCTGGGTGTGAAGATGGAAAGTGACTGGCCTGTCGGTCCCGTTGCGCAGCAGCAGGATCACTGGGAAATGCTGGCCGCTTCCGACACCGAGCTCCGGGGGCAGCAGATTGTTCATCACCTCGAGATTGTGCGCAGGATAGAAGCGCTTGTAGAACGACCACCCCTGTCCCAGCTCGATCGACAGCGGCGGCAATGTTTCTGGTCGATAGCCGCGCACTGGTGAGAAAGGGATTGGTCGAGCGCCGACTCCATCCATAATGTCCGCGGTCACCGATCCGCCGACCAGCGATTTCGCCAGCACGAACGGCAGCGGCTGGTCAAAATCCCTGAGGTTGTTTGTGGCGAGCGCTCGATCCGGTTGATCGCCGTATTGCGTGCGATGAAAGGTCTGTTCCTTGGCGGCAAGTCGGGCATAGGACTCGCCTCGCGTGCGTGAGATCTCGGTCATCGAGTATTCCGGGCCTTTGCCTTTCATGAACTCGAAGTGGGTGGCGTCGGTGTAATAGTAGAGTTTCTTGGGCTGCCACGGACGCAGACCCTCCATCAAGTTGCCGTACCACAGTCTGTCCTCCGGCATCGCCACTTGTTCCGGAAACGCAGTCGGATCACCGGCAAGATCGAAAGCCTCGGTTGCGATCACGCCTGATGCCTGATGATCCTCGTGGTTTTCACCGGACACTGTCGCCGGCAGCATCGTGATCACCACTTCCGGTCGCGTGAGACGAATGAAACGGACAGCATCCGCCAGCGCCTGCCCGTGGTTTCCCGTTTCCAGCGACCGGAGTACGTCGGAGACATCCTGTCCCGGGGTATCCGGCATTCGCAAAAAGAAAACCTTGTCAATGCCGATCGAAGCGAGTGCATGTCTCGTCTCGATCTCGCGAATTTCTCCTAACGCTTTTGCCGACTCGAAGCCGACCAGATTACTTCCGGCATCCCCGCGGGTAGTGGACAGCACCGCCACGCGTCGATGCTCGTCGAGCACTGCCTTAGCCAGATAACCGGCGATCGTTGTCTCGTCGTCGGGGTGCGGTGAGATGACGAGGATGTCGACCTTGAACCGTTCGTCGGGTGGCGGATTGGTCGTCGTCTGCTGGGCAGAGACCGGGAGTGCAAACGCGGTAACCGCCACGCATGCGGCGAGTGTCAAACGGAGAATGTGCATCGGACTGAAATACGGAAACGGCGCTCGATTCGCAACGAGTTGCGGCGTCGAGTTCGACATCGCACAATCAGTCAGTAAGGAGATTCCATGAAACGAGCCTTGATCGCTCTCTGCTGTGCCCTCGCCTGCACCACGAAATCCGACACCGCGAGGCCCGGCGATTCCACAGCTGCCGCGCCCGCGCAAGCCGACCGCCCGCTCGCGATTGTGCACGATGGGCTCGCTTCGGCCGAGGCCGTGACCTTCGATCCAACCCGTGACGTGTACTTCGTCAGCAACATCAACGGCGACCCCGGCATTAAAGACGGCAACGGCTTTATCACCCGCATTACCGCCGACGGCGCCGTCGACAGCCTGCACTTCATCCAGGGCGGACGAAACGGCGTCACTTTGAACGCACCGATGGGATCGCGGGTACAGGGCGACACGCTGTGGGTATTGGACGTCGACGTGCTGCGTGGCTTCAACGCACGCACCGGCGCTCCGCTCAAGGCAATCGATCTTGCTCCCGCGGGCGCAGGATTCCTCAACGACCTCACCGCCGGCCCGGACGGCGACTTTTACATCACCGACACTGGCTTTCGCGCAGTCAACGGCAAACTCGATCATGTCGCGCCCGATCGCATTTATCACGTCGATCGTGCCCGGAAGGTGAGCATCGCCCTCGAGTCGCCAGCGCTCTCCATGCCCGACGGAATCGGCTGGGATCCGGCGAGCCGTCGCGTCGTGCTCGCGCCATTCGGTGGCAAGTCGGTGCAGGAATGGCATCCCGGTGACAAAGCGCCCCGAGATGTCGCGCCCGGGCTCAGCAAGTTCGACGGCGTCGAGGTGCAGCCCAGTGGCGCGATCGTGATCACGATCTGGAACGATTCCACGGTGTCGACGCTGGAGGGAAACAAGCTCGTCAAACAGCTGCGCCTGTCGATGCCGCCCGCCGATGCCAGCGTCGACACCAAACGCGGCAGAGTCGGAGTCGTCTCCGTCGACGTGGATCGGTTCGAGCTTTGGCCGTGGCCCGGGCACTAGAAGCGGCTCACACGGAGATGTGAATCTGCTCCCCCTTCACCGTAACCTGTAGATCTGCCAGCCTGTCGACGACTGCGTCTGCGGCAACCAGTTGCTCCTGCGGATAAGTCGTCGACACAGCGATGACGCGCATGCCGCCCGCATAGGCGGCGGCGATTCCTGGCGGCGTGTCCTCGATCACGATGCAATCGCCCGCTGCAATTCCGAGTCGAGCGGCGGCGGTGAGATAGCCTTCGGGATGGGGTTTCCCCTCCCTGATCTCGTCCGCGCACACCATCACTCGCGGAACTGGAATCCCGACGAGCTTCAGCCGAGACGCAGCGATGGCCCGCGTGCCCGAGGTCACGATTGCCCAGCGACCCGGCGGCAATGTGGCGACCAATTCGCGCGCACCCTGGATCTCGCGGATTCCTTCAGTCGCCATCGCCTCTTTTGCCTCGAGCTCGGCGGATTCTGCCGCGGCATCGAGATGGGGAGCGATCGCGCGCACGGTCTCGATGGTTCTTCGACCATGCGCAATTGCAATCACATCTGCCGCATTCAGCTGATGGCGCTCAGACCACGCTCGCCATGTACGCTCGACGCATTCGGCGGAGTCAACCAATACGCCGTCGAGATCAAAGAGAATCGCCTTACAAACGAAGACTGCGCCCGAGCTCACGTGCCCCGCGACATCGTCATGGCAGCGCCGAGTTGCTGACGAATGCGATGCGTTTCCCATCGGGTGACCACGACGGCACGTTGATGGTCCCCTGCCCACCATACACGTACGCGATCACGCGGGCCTGCCCACCGCCGATCGGCATCTGCCGAATCATTACGTGCTTGTAGAAAGGATGATCGTCCGCGCGAACGCTGAGGGGAAAGGAAATGAAAACGATCTGCTTGCCATCTGGCGAGATGTGTGGAAACCAGTTGTTGAAACTGTCGTTGGTGATTTGCTCCTGGTCGGTGCCGTCGGGGCGCATTCTCCAGATCTGCATGCGACCGGTGCGCGCCGAGTTGAAGTAGATGTACTTGCCGTCGGGCGTGTACTCGGGACCGTCGTCGAGACCGCGCGCGGACGTGAGCCGGATCTCTTCGCCACCATCCACCGGAATCTTGTAGATGTCGAACTCGTCGTTCCGCTGGCCGACATAAACGAGCCACCGACCGTCCGGCGACCAGCCGTGGAGATACGACGGTCCCTTCGCCGTGATTCGTTTCGGTACGCCACCGGTTGTGGGCACGGTGTAAACGATCGAGACATTGCTGTCGGCCGGCGAGTGATTGCTGATCGCCAGCATTTTGCCGTCGAACGAGAGCACGTGATCGTTGTTGTTGTGCGTGGCGAAATCGGTGTTGATGACCTGCGGTGTCCGCGTCGCGAGATCGAATCGGTACAGGCGTCCTTCCTGGGCGTAGATCAAAGCTTTGCCATCGGTGGTCCAGTTTGGCGCCTGGAACGATCCGCGATAGCGGTGGATGATCGTCGCGTTCCCCGATGCGACGTCGAGAATCTCCAGGTTGCTGCCGATGTAGTCGCGATAGGGGACGTAGCCGTTCCTGGGCGGAATGGTGATACGAACGTTGCTGAACTCTGCGCGGTCGATGACCGAATCATTGTGCGCGCACACAAAGAGTCCAACGTAAACCGTATCCGGTAGCTCGACGTTCGAGAGCTGAGTGGAAACCAGCGTGTCGCCGAACTGCGCAACCGACATGATGTAGACGCCGTCTCGTCGCTCGAGCTGAATCACCGCGTCAGCGTTGGGAAGACTGTCGGCGGATCTGATCTCTTCGGTCGCAGCGCTTGCCGTGCGCCGGAATTGAAGTGACGCGAGCCCGTCACCGTGAACCGCTGCCGTCACGTGCGCGCTGCGCGTATCCAGCGAAGGCCGGATCGTCCAGCCGATCTTCCGATGCGGTTCCCTGCCTCGACCGATGAAATGCGCCCGCGTGGATAGAATGAAATTCCCGGCGAGTTGCTTCCAGACGAAGTGAAAATCGTCATGATCGCCCCACATGTTCTGGCCGGCGCCCGAAATCACGTAGTGTTGATTTCGTGCATCGTACGAAGCTGATCCGGGATGTCGCGTCTGGCCGACATCCCCCTGGGCATCGAATACGCCGATCGCCGATTGGGCCGCGAGGTCAGAGCTGAGCGTGAGCATAATCGCAATAATGGTTGAAAGTCGCATCACGCAGTACGTCCTCGGGGTTGCATCAACATGGACGCAGCCATCCCCACCAAAAATGCGGGCACGCCAGTGATGATAGGCCAGATGATGAGCGCTGCGCCCAATAGACCGGAAGGTCTCAAGCCGGCAAGGTGCCGATGAATGATTGCCGATAACGCCAATCCGCACGCGCCAAGTGCGGCGGCGAGCGCCGCGTGCCAGGCAGTGGATACGGGAGACCTGCCAACCGTCACTCGCTCGAACTGGACGTGCGTGCCAAACGCGATCGCGCTGCACAGCCACGCCGCGAACCGCCAGAAACGGGCGCCGACCAATCCGGCGCGGGCTGCGAGGGTCGCAAATACCACTCCGATACAGAGGTAGATCACGGCGTAGACGATTGCTCGTCCCAGCCATCCAGTCCGCGTCGTTGGTTCAGGAATTGACGTCGTCATTGGCTCCGCAGGTGTTCGCGCAGCGTTAGTATGTTTGGGTGCCGTTCGAACTGCAACCAACACTGACTGGAGATCTCGTCGCGCTGAGGCCTCTGCGCGGCGACGATTTCGACGTGCTCTATGCCGTTGCCAGCGATCCACTGATCTGGGAGCTACACCCTGAGCGCGAACGGTATCGTGAAGAAGTCTTTCGTCAATTCTTTCGCGGTGCGATGGAGTCCGGGGGCGCGTTCCTGGTGATCGATTGCGCCACCGGCGACGTCATTGGCAGCAGTCGCTACTTCGGGTATGACGAGAAGCAGAGCGAGATCGAGATCGGCTGGACGTTTCTCGCGCGCTCACACTGGGGCGGGCGATACAACCAGGAGATGAAACGGTTGATGCTCGAGCACGCGTTCAGGTTTGTCGAGCGCGTGATCTTTCTCGTCTGCCCGGAAAACCTTCGCTCTCGGCGCGCCGTCGAGAAAATTGGCGGCGTGGAGCGCGGGCGGGTCTTCAAAGACGGTCGCGAAGCAGTCGTCTACGAGATCACTGCCGAGCGATTCAGGAGCGGCCCGCTCGCCTCGGGCGCGGACCCGAAACTTCAGCGCGCCACGCGCGGCTAGGCGCCACGAATCCAATCGGGTACAATGGATGCGCGGTGTCATGCGGAATGTCCGAGCGCTGCGCCTCCACTTCCGCCATCGACGACGGCAGCTCGAACGGCAGTCTGCCCTCCGGCCGCGCGACGCCGGTGATCACGTCGAGCAGCGCCGCATCGCTGACGCCAAAGTTCGCCAACAGCGCTGTAACTCGATCTTTCACACCGGTCAGAATCGCCGGTCGATCCAGCGCCACCGTGAGCACGGTCGGCACCGCCGCCGAGATGCGCTTGATCTCCTCGAATTCCTTATCGCCGTCGCGGAAGCCGAGGTCGCCCTCGTGCATCATTGCGCCAAAGACGTACTGCGGATGAATGGTCTGATACGGCGCTACAGTTCTAACGATGGCGAGATCTGCCTGCGACAGATCCATCACCACCGTGAATCCGTACCGAGCCGCCGTCGCTGAATCCACACCGTGCAAAAAGACGCGCTTCCCACTCGCGGCTAGCGGGAGAAAATCTTTCTTGTTCTCGAGCAGGACGAGCGATCGCCGCTGCGCATCGGTTGCCTGCCGCTGGAAGTCAGGATTGCCGACGATGCTCGCCGCCCGCGACGGATCGACATAAGGATTTTCGAACAGACCCTGTCTGAACTTCTGCACGGCAATCCGATAGACAGACTCGTTCACCTCCTGCTCGTTGACTTTGCCGGTGCGCACCGCTTCCACGACGTACTCAGACTCTTCCACTCCGCCGAACTGATCGACGCCCGCATTGATTGCTTTTGCGAATCGAGCTGCCTTGGATAAGCTCTCGACGCCCCACGGCATCCCCACATCGGCGAAGCTCGGACGTTCTCCGGCGGGCGCTCCATTCTGGCATTTCTCGCCACAATCATTGGTGACGGCCCAGTCGGTGAGGATGATGCCGTCGAATCCATAGCGTTTGCGTAGAAGCTCGGTAAGCAGCTGCTCGTTGAAGCCTGCTCCCACCTGTTCGATTGGCCGCCCCTTGATCGTCGCGCCCTGCAGAATCGAATAGGTTGGCATCACACCGCCAACGTGCGCCGCAAACGCGCCGAGGAACGGCTTGATGTGGATCTCGAGATCGCCGGGCGAGAACGACGCGAACTTGCCGTAACTGTTGTGGCTATCCAAACCATTCCTCTGAGCGCCGTACCCGACCCAATGTTTGACGACTGCCAGCACGCCGACTGAATCGACGCCCGACGGGCCATGCTGGAATCCCTGCACGTACGCCTTGACCAGATCCCGCGCTACATCGGGATCCTCGCCGAACGTCCCGCTGATGCGACCCCACCTCGGCTCCGTGGCGATGTCAGCCTGGGGTGACAACGTCTCTTCGATTCCAACCGCGCGGTACTCCTGTCGCGCGATGTCGGCAAACTTCCTCACCAGACTCGCGTCACGCAGCGCGGCGAAGCCCAGAGTCTCAGGCCACTGCGAGAATCCACTCGACTGCACGCTGGTGCCGAGCGTGTACTGGAAATGGTTCCGCGGATCGGTACTAATGGTGAGCGGAATCCCGAGCCGTGTTCGCTCGGCGATTTCCTGCAGAGCGTTGTTCTGCGTGGCAAGCGTCGCCGGATCGGCGCGCAATCGCGTGATAAAGCTGCTGACAGCAGCGTCGCGAATCAGACGGCCCGTGGCTGCCGTATCGTAGCCGGCGCCGGCGCCTACCATGCCCAGCGGGCCACCGCTGCGCGCTGTACCGTGCATCATCATGCCGGCTTTCTCCTCCAGCGTCATTCGCGACACCAGATCGCGCGCGCGATCCTGCGGGGAGCGCCGCCAATCCTCGTACGGCTCGAGCCGGCCATTTCGATTGAGGTCCTTGAATTTTTCTCCACCAATTCGAATAATCGGCGCCGATCGCACTCCCAGCGTCGGTTGAGGACGGCTTGCGTCCTGAGCGTGAGCGAGAATCGGAATCAGTGAAAAAACGACGACGCGCGACGAAATCATTTTCGAGTGAGGGTAGGCGGTATGGGCTATAATATTCTCTCCCAATTTCCGAGTCCACCGATGCTGAAGTCGCTCGCTCTCTCCGCGGTTACCCTGATTTTCTCCTCGGTGTTATCTGCGCAACAGCAAACACTCGCCGAGCGATTGGGCTATCCGCGCGATGCCAAGCTGCTCATCATCCACGCGGACGACCTCGGCTTCGCGCACTCCGCCGACGCGGCGAGCTTCGATGCGCTCAATAGCGGTGCGGTGAGCTCGGCCAGCATCATGATGCCGACGCCGTGGGTGACCGAGGTAGCGGCATACGCGAAAGCTCACCCAGAGGCGGATCTGGGGCTTCACCTCACGCTGACGAGCGAGTGGGAGACTTATCGGTGGGACGGACTGGCGCCGACCGACAAAGTGCCGAGCCTCTACGAACCCGACGGCACTCTGCCGAACGACGAATCGATCGTTGCCAAGCGCGCCAGGCCGGAGGAAGTCGAGCGAGAGCTGCGCGCCCAGGTCGATCGCGCGCTGGCGCTCGGCATCAAACCGACGCACCTCGATAGCCACATGGGCTCGCTATTTACGACGCCGGCGCTGTTCAGTGTCTACACGAAAGTCGCGCACGATTATCATCTGCCGTTTCTGGCGGTGAGAAATGGACCGCTCGGTGCCGGCGAATTCGTGCTGGCACCAAATGACCTTCCGCTCGACGCAGTAGTGATCGCCGGTGGCGAAGTGCCGCGCGACAAGTGGAAGGATTTCTATCTCAATGCGATCCGGAATCTGAAGCCGGGGGTCACCGAGCTCATCGTGCATCTCGGCCACGACGACGCCGAGCTGCAGGCGGTGACGGTGAATCACGAGCCCTACGGCTCGGCGTGGCGCCAGCGCGATTATGACGTGATGAACAGCGCCGAGTTCAAGCAGGCGCTGAAGGACAACCACGTCATTTTGATCAAGTGGAGAGACATTGGAAAGCTGGTGGCGCAGTAGGCGGGAAGTTGGCGACCGAGGTCTACGGACTAACGGCATTGCTGATTGCTGACTGAAAGAGGACTCGGACAGTCTGCGTCCTCACTCAGTCAGCAGTCGTCGATGCACTTGGTCCGCAGGCCTCGGTCCCCAACCGCTAACCGCTGCCGTGCTTTGAAGTAGTCATGCCATGGATCTTCTTTTATTCGATGCAGTCGGTCGCGGATGTTCTGAACGGTCCAGGCGTCGCTCGACTTCATGCGTGATAGTTCTTCCCATGTTACGGGGATCGACATCGCTCCGTTTGGTTTGGCGCGCGTTGAGAAGGCGGCGACAGCGATCGATGTTCGATAGTTGCGCTTGTAGTCGATGAGAATTTTGCCGCGACGTGCAGACTTCTCGAACGACAGTGTGTAGCGCGGCGATTCCTCCGTCATTTGAGTTGCGATCGCGCGACTGAATTCGAAGACGCTGTCCCAATCGTGCTCGGCGCGGAACGGCACGACCACGTGCAGCCCCTTGCCGCCCGTTGTCTTGACCCAACTCTCGAGATTCCGCTTTTGTAGAATCGCGCGCAGGCGCCGAGCGGCAGCGACCACATCGCGCCATGGCACTGCCTCGCCCGGATCGATATCGAAGACAATGCGATCGGGTCGTTCGACGTCGTCCACCTTCGCATTCCACGTGTGCAGCTCAATTACATCGGCGTCGATGAGCGCGAGCAGAGACGCGCGCGAATCGATGTAACAGTACTCGCCAACTTTCTTCTTCTCCCTGATGTGAGTTCGCGGTACCGTGTCGGGCACGAAACGTTGATCGCGTGCCGTGTGATGGATGAACTTCGCCTGCGATCGTAGTGCGTCGTCGCGCGTGATTGGCGAGGTCATTTTGACGAGCGTCAGCGGGCGGCGCTCGAGGTGGGGCAGAACCCAATCCGCGATCTCTGAGTAGAGCTTCACTAGATCGCTTTTGACGATGCCGATACGGGGATAGACGGGCGGAGCGTCGGGCTTTGCGAGATGTGCTTCGCGCTCGCGATGTACGTCACGTGGCGCCTTGTCCGCTCTGAATCCCTGGAGCGACGGATGCCGAATGTGGCCATCACCGGTCCACTCGGTGAACTCGACTTCCGCGACTTTCTGCGGTTTTACCCAGTGCGCATTTCTGCCGAGCCAACCGGGCGGCGGCGGATCGAACGGCGTGCGATCGATTTCGATTTGCTCGAGGTCGCGGCGCAGTTTGAGGCTGAAGGCGTTGCTCCAACCCGCGCCGGTACCCACCTTGCCCGCGAAGCGAAGCGAGTTGCGCTCGTAGTATCCGACGAGAATGGAGCCGACACCCATGCGCGCGCCCGATGGATCGGTGAATCCGCCGACGACGAATTCCTGGCGTTTGATGCATTTGATTTTCTGCCAGTCGGAGCTGCGCGCATCCAAGCGATAGGGCGCGTCTCTGAGCTTGCTGATGATTCCCTCGGCGCCCAGTGCGCAGGCCTGCTCAAAAACTTGAGCACCTTCGCCGTCGAGATGGTCGGTGTAGCGAATCACCCCGACGCCACGAGCAACCAGTTTCTTGAGCGCACGCTTCCGCGCCTCGAGCGGTTCTTTGACCAGGCTCTCGCCGTCGAGCCACAACAAATCGAATGCGTAAAATGCCAGGCCGGCGCGACTCGATCCGAGCTGCTGCAGTAGCTGGAAGCGTGAGATGCCCTGTTTGTCGAGCACCACGATCTCGCCGTCGAGCAGCGCGTTCTTGGCTTTGAGCTTCTTCGCGGAGGCGACGATTTCGGGAAATTCCAGGGTGTAGTCCGTCCCGCGGCGCGAGATGATGCGCACGTTTCCGCGCTCGAGGAACACGCCCATGCGAAAGCCGTCGAGTTTGATCTCGTGAATCCACCGACTGCCGGGTGGAGGACGATCGACGAGGAGGGCCTTTTGCGGGCGGTAGGCAATCATTGGAGTGCGGACTGATTCAAGAGGGGTGCCTGTCTCGTAGATGCCAGTGCTGCGGGGTGAAAAGCGCACTACCTCGCTATGCGCTGACCGCTGCACGCTGACCGCTGAGCGCTGCAAGACACCAGACGGATCACTCCAGAGTCTTGCAGCGGGCGAGTTCCATTCGCCTTTATGCAATGAGATCCGTCTGGTTGCAGGCAGCGGATAGCGCTCAGCGTGCAGCGGTCAGCGCTCAGCGAAGTAGTGCGCTGTTAAGCCCGCAGTTCGCAATTGGCCGGAAACGAAACCGCGGGCGACCCATCACTGGATCGACCCGCGGCCCGCTATGTCCTTGTGGCGCAGTTTAGAGAATGCCTGCGCTTCTGACCCTGAAGTCCACGTTGTCGTTGATCCACTTCCATAGCTCCGCCTGCTTCTCA
>DATFHK010000089.1:0-5829 GCA_035248505.1 Gemmatimonadaceae bacterium
CTCACCGTTTTTCTGGCCGGCGCGGAGTGTCCGTTCACTTGCTCGTTCTGCGACTTGTGGCGCTACACTTTTGAAGGCGCCACTCCCTCCGGCGCTCTGGCGCACCAGCTACGCAGCGTTCTGGATTCGGCCGACACGCGGAAAGTTGATCGACTCAAGCTTTACAACGCGAGCAACTTCTTCGATCCGCGGGCCGTGCCGGCCGAGGACGTCACCCAGATTGCGGAGCTGGCGCGGCGATTCCCGGGCGTGACTGTGGAATCGCACGCCAGCACCATCGGTGAGCGGACCGCCGCATTCGCGGCTGCGCTTCACGGACGGCTCGAAATAGCGGTTGGATTGGAGACGATCCATCCCGTTGCGTCCGAGCGGCTGAACAAGAAGCTCGGTCTCGATCGGTTCGATCGCGCCGCCGGTTTTCTGGCAGACAATGGCATCGACATGCGGGTCTTCGTCCTGCTCGGCGCGCCGCACATCCCGCACGGTGAATCGATCGAGTGGACCGTACGCACCGTCGAGTACGCAGCCCAGCGAGGTGCGGCGGTGGTATCGGTGATTCCAGTTCGCGGTGGAAACGGCGAGCTGGAGCGGCTTGAGGCGCTCGGTGAATTTTCGCCACCGACGCTCGACGAGCTCGAGGAAGTGATCGCCCGGTGCTCGCATATCGCCAACACCGTGATCACCGCCGACTTGTGGGACGTGGATCGTCTCGGCGCGCCCGAGTGCTGCGGGGCGTTGCGGGTGGATCGGCTGCGCAAATGGAATCTCGAGGCGAACCTGGCGCCGCGTGTGATCTGTACTGCGTGCGCTCCGGCCGGCGTCGCTTGAGATCTTCCTGCGAGATTGCGATCGTCGGCAGCGGCTTCGCGGGCTCGCTGCTCGCGCGAGTGCTGGCAGTGCTCGGCTATGACGTGGCGCTGCTGGAGAGAGGTACGCATCCGCGGTTTGCGATCGGCGAATCATCTACGCCGCTCGCCAATCTTTCGCTGGAGCGCATCGGGATTCGGTACGGCCTCGATGACTGCTATCAGCTCGCAACGCACGGCCGGTGGCTGAAGCATTTTCCGCATCTCGAGCGCGGACTGAAGCGGGGGTTCACGTTCTATCGGCACCACCCCGCGCAGCAGCTGGAGAGCGAGGCATTCGCCGCCGAGCGATTGCTGGTCGCGGCGAGCCCCAATGACGAGCTGTCGGACTCGCACTGGCTGCGCGCGGACATCGATCATCACTTCGTTCGCGAAGCAGTCGCGGCGGGTGTCGATTATCGCGACCGCGCAGAGATCGCGCGAGTCGAGCTCGGCGCGAACGATGTCTTGCTCTCTGGCTCGCGCGACGGGATGCCGTTGGAGCTGAGCGCGCGATTCGTGGTCGATGCGTCGGGGCCCGGCGGATTCCTGGCGCGACAGCTCTCGATTCCTTCGGCGCTCCACGGGACGCACACCCGCTCCTCGTTGCTGTACTCGCATTTCGCCGGCGCGCGGATGATCGCCGACGTGTTGCCTCACCTTCCCGCTGGTCCATATCCCGATGACTGGGCCGCCGTTCACCACATCATCGACGAAGGCTGGATGTACTCGCTGCGCTTCGACGATGGAGTGACGAGCGCCGGGTTCCTGTTGACGCCTCGCGGTGCTGGATCGGTCGAGAGAGCGGCGGGCGGCGCCGAAGCGATGTGGCGGGAGCTGTTGCGCCGTTATCCCCTGCTCGATGATGCCTTTCACGGGGCGACCGCGGTGATGCCGGTGTGCTATCGCAGAGACATCCAACATCGCCTGGCGCGAGCGGGCGGCGAACGGTGGCTGCTGATGCCGCACGCATTCGCCTTCGTCGATCCACTATTCTCCACCGGGATCGCCTGGAGCCTGCGCGCCGTGGAAAGACTGGCGCTCGAGCTCGAGTACGCCGCCGCGGGCGCGCGCGTTCCGGGCAAGGATTTTATCGCGCGTTACGAACAAACGATTTCGGCAGAGGCGGACCAGATCGATTTGGTCGTCGCCGGTGCGTACGAGGCAATGGCGCACTTCGACTTGTTCGTCGCGCAGGCGATGCTTTATTTCGCCGCGGTGTCTTATGCCGAGGCCAGTCAGCGCCTCGCGCCGACCGGGAGCGATGCCTGGAGCGGTTTTCTGGGTGTCGGTGATCCGGTGCTCAACGGGCTACCCGCGGAATCCTTCGCACGCCTCACCCGGATTACCAGCCGCGAAGGCAGCGCGGCATCTCCTGGTGATAGAAAGAAATTCGTGAAGTGGCTCACAAGTGCAATCGAGCCGCGCAACATCGCAGGGCTGGCAGACCACAAGCGCGCGAATCTCTATCCCGTCGACTTCGAGGCCCTCGTAGAAGGCCACGACCGGCTCGGAATGAGCCGCGCTCAGGTCCTGGCCGCGCTGCCTCGGCTTCGTGGCATGTCAGCGGGTCCGGAGCTTCCGGGTGAGCGTCGGCGAAAACTGGATCTTGCTCAAAAGGCGGACGAGTTGCCATTCTTTCCGCGCGCGGAAGTCGCCCAACAACACGGTCAACAGGAATCCGGAAATGGCGCAGGCTAAAGTCGGCAAACAGAACACCATCATCGCCAATGAGCGCGTGATCATCCGGAATCAGAAACGGATCCTCCGGAATCAGGAGGATCTGCCGATGCTGCTGCGGAATCAGACCAGGATCCTGCGCAATCAGAAGGCGATCATCAAGAACCAGAAGCTGATCCTCGCCGCGCACGCCAGACTGCTGATCAGAGAGCGCCACCGGCAGTAAGCGTCATCCCGCGTCGATAACGCGGTCGATCGCGGCGGTGTAGCGTCGCCACCGATCGGTTTCCTCCTGCAACGCGTGCCGGCCCGCCGCAGTCAGCTCGTAGTAGCGCGCAATGCGGTTGTTGTCGGTGGTCCGCCAGTATGACGCGACCCAGCCGCGGCTCTCGAATCGATGCACGGCGGGATACAACGAGCCCTGGCCGAGCTGGAAGACACCACCAGAAAGCTCCGTCACGCGCGCGCCGATGCCCCAGGCGTGCACCGGCCCGACCGAAAGCGCTTTCAGGAGAATGAGGTCGAGCGTCCCCTGAATTACGGCGAGAAAACCGCTGGAAGCCATCTATTCCTGTCGAAGCAAAAGGGGAGTATAGGTAATATTTGACGTTGCGCAAGCCGTGGCCCGTCCCCACATTTGGCGCCTGAATTCCCGCCGCGGTACTCACACTCGCTCGCTCCCGATGCGCCATCGATTCGCTCTAGTCATGATCGCAGTCGCGCCGATGGTGGCGAACGCACAGACGGCAGCCGTCACTGCAGGCAGCGCCATGACGAGCTCCAGCCCACTAAACACCTCGCCGCCCTGGGTCTCGTTTGGCGGGCAGCTTCGGGTGCGCGCCGAGTCCTATACGGGCGGCGGATTCCAGCCCGACAACTCCGATTCGTATCTGCTGACGAGAGTGTTGCTCAATGCGCGGGTGCATCCGACCGCTTCGACCGCGTTGTTCGTCGAAGGCATGGACTCTCGCGGACCCTGGAAAAACGAGACTCCCGTCGGTCCGCCGTTTCGCGATCACGCCGACCTGCGCCAGCTCTACGCGCAGATCGGATCCGACAAGTCGCCGACATTTCTGCGCGCCGGCCGGCAGGAGCTTTTTTACGGCGACGGCAGACTGGTCGGCCCGCTGTTGTGGGCAAATACGGCGCGGACCTTCGACGCCGCACGGGTCACCACCGGCGGGAAGGGATATCGTATCGACGCGTTTGCTGCGTCGGTGGTCAGGGTAGAGCAGGATCGGTTCGACAAGAACATTCCTGGCAACAATTTCTATGGCACCTACGCCGCGATCACGAGCCTCGTCCCACGCGCGAGCGTCGAGCCGTTTTTCTTCTGGCGCCGCCAGAGCGGACTGCTCAACGAGGCCGGCGTGCGCGGCACCATGAACTTCGGCACCCTCGGCTTGCGCCTGGCCGGAAAGCCGGCTGCTCTCGATTACGACGCCCAGCTTGTCGGCCAGCACGGCTCGCTGGGTAACGAGTCGATCCGCGCCTGGGCCGCGCACGCCCTGGTGGGATATACCGCGTCCAGAACACCATTCACCCCGCGGCTCTGGGCGGAGTACAACCAGGCGACGGGCGACGGAAACCCGACCGACAACAGAAAGGAAACCTTCGACCAGCTCTATCCGACCGGTCACGACAAGTACGGGCTCACCGACCTGGTCGGGTGGCAAAACATGCGGCACGTACGCGGCGGCCTCGACGTCGCGTTCAACAAGGCCTGGAGCGCCACGACTCGTTACAGCCACTACTGGCTCGACGATCCTCACGACGCGCTGTACAACGGCGGCGGCGCGCCACTCGCTCGCTCCGCAACTGGGGTCGCCGGCACGAACGTCGGCCAGGAGATCGACCTGGTCGCCGCGGGCAAGCTGCGCCCCGACCTCGGCTTCTCGGCCGGCATTGGCCACTTCATGCCAGGGTCTTTCCTCAAGACCACGACTCGGGGCAAGCCGTACACCTATCCGTATGCGATGGTTACATGGGATTTCTAGGGGTTTGGGGACCGAGTACTCGGACTAAGTGCATCGACAATCGCGGACTGATCGAGGATCTGAGGATTGGAACTACTCAGGACGGTCCTCCGATAAGCCTCGGTAGTCCTCAATGGTTCGCGTCCTTGATTCTCAATCAGTCCGCGATTGTCGATGCCGTTGGCCCGAGTACTCGGTACTCCTTACTCCAATTCCGCCTTGACGCTACCATGCCCACGAAGTATCGTGGCGCACCCCTTTCAGCGGGCTCTGCCCTGGGAGAAGCCTAATGTCCGTCTCGACCCGCGATCTTCAGTTTGCCGGACACGAGTCCGCAAGCCTGTCCGAGCGCCTGAACACCCGCTGGCACAAGGCCGCCCTCCAGCTTTTCATGGCGATCGTGCTCTTTCACTGGGCAGAACACCTCATTCAGGCGTACCAGCTGTGGGGGCTGCACTGGACCCGCGCCCAATCGATGGGTCTCCTCGGGATGTACTACCCCTGGCTGATGAAGACCGAGACCCTGCACTACGGCTTCGCGCTGGTGATGCTGATCGGTCTCTGGGTGCTGCGCAAAGGATTCACCGGCACATCCTACAAGTGGTGGATGGTCTCATTCTGGATCCAGTTCTGGCACCACTTCGAGCACTTCATCCTCTTCTATCAGGCCAACACCCACAGCTACTGGTTCGGCGGCAAAGTCCCGACCAGTGTCGGGCAGATCTGGATCCCGCGCATCGAGCTCCACCTGATTTACAACACGCTGGTGTTCATCCCGATGGTCGTCGCGATGTACTATCACGTGTATCCGCCCGCACGCGACGCAGTGAAGATGATGTGCACCTGCGCGCGTCACCGGCACCATCCGGTCGCAGCCGCGGCGTAAGCGCGATTGACGCCTGATCCCCACGCGGTCCTACGGGACCGCGTTCTCGCCAGCGTTCTGGATGGACCCGGCGAGACCGACTCTGCGCTGAGGCACGCGGCTGCCGATGACGCCGGTCTGCCCGCGGATCTGCAGCCGCTCGTCGACAAGATCCATCGTCACGCCTACAAGGTGACCGATGACGACATGTCGCGCGCGCAGCAGTACTACGGCGACGACAGGATGTTCGAGATCGTCGTCAGCGCTGCGCTTGGCGCTTCACGTAAGCGACTGATGGCGGGACTCGAGGCGCTGCGCAAAGCATGAGACTGCAGCGCGTCCACCGCGGCCACCGGTTCCGCGAGAAGGCGATCCTCGGCATCATCCGCCTCACCATGGGACACGCACCCGGCGTGGTGCGCACGCTGTTCTATCGCAAGGAATTCTTTGGCGGACCCCTCAC
>DATFHK010000090.1:0-4409 GCA_035248505.1 Gemmatimonadaceae bacterium
TCCGTCGCGTTCGTGCTGCGCTCCTTCTACGGGATGCGGGTCAAGACGGCGACGATCTGACGAGCTCGCTTCGTCCGTACGTGCAGGTAGCCCTTCGATAATGCGGAGGAACGTCGGCTTATGAGGTCATTACTAGCAAGAAAATCTGTTGCTGACTTCGAAGCCGACGTTGCGCTTCACGGAGGCTTGAAGCGTACACTTGGCAAGTGGCATCTCACCGCGCTTGGCGTGGGAGCCACTATCGGAGCCGGTATCTTCGCGACCACCGGTACGGCAATCGTGGGGGATCCTGCGCGTCCGGGCGCGGGGCCGGCAATTATCTTCTCGTTCGTTCTGACCGCCATTGCATGCGGATTCGCGGCGCTTTGCTACGCTGAGTTTGCCGCGATGGTGCCGGTCTCAGGATCCGCGTACACCTATGCCTACGCATCTCTCGGCGAATTCATCGCCTGGATCATCGGCTGGGATCTCATCATCGAGTACGCCGTTGGAAACATCGGCGTCGCGATCGGTTGGGCCGGATATTTTCGCGAGCTATTGAGTCACTTCGGTCTGGACCTGCCGGCCTGGCTGGCGACGGATTACCGATCTGCGCACGACGCGTTTACTCAGCTCTCCGCTGCTGCCGGCGGAAGTGCGGATGCGACTACGCAGTATCTCGCGTCCGCGTGGAGCGGGGCTCCGCACATCTTCGGCTTGCCGTTCATAGTGAACCTGCCGGCGTTCGCGGTCGTGGCGCTAATCACAGTTATCCTGGTAATCGGCATCAAGGAATCGGCGAATACCAACAACGCCATGGTCCTGCTCAAGGTCGGGATCATTCTCTTCTTCCTGGCGGTGGGTGCGTTTCTCATCCGTCCGGGAAACTGGACCAACCCTCAGACGGGTGGATTTGTACCGAACGGCTTTGCCGGAATAAGCGCCGCTGCGGCGATCATTTTTTTCAGCTACATCGGATTCGATGCAGTTTCGACGGCTGCCGAAGAGACACGTGATCCACCGCGCGACATGCCGTTCGGGATCATCATGAGCCTGGTGGTCACGACCGTGTTGTACATCCTGATTTCAATCGTGATGACTGGAATGGCGCCGTGGCCCAAGCTGGGAACTGCGGAGCCGATGATCACCGCGCTGCAGTACGCCAACGGGCCACCGGCACTACTCCAGATTTCCCGTTTCATCATCTCGCTTGGCGCAGTGATCGCGATGGGCAGTGTATTGCTCGTCTTCCAGCTTGGCCAGCCGCGCATCTTTTTCTCGATGTCGCGTGACGGTCTGCTGCCACCGATTTTTGCGAGAGTGCATCCGAGGTTCAAGACGCCCTACTTCGGAACGATTCTGACGGGAGTGTTCGTCGCCGTCTTCGCCGCATTTGCGAATATCGCGGAAGTGGTGGACCTGACGAATATCGGGACGCTGTTCGCGTTCGTGCTGGTGTCGGCGGGTGTAATCTTTCTGCGTCGAACTGACCCAGAAAGGCCGCGGCCATTCCGAGTGCCGTGGGTACCCGTTACACCGTTGATCTCGATCGTGGCGTGTTTCTACCTGATGGTGGAGTTGCCAGTCGTGACGTGGATCCGCTTTGCGATCTGGCTGGCGGTCGGCCTCGTTCTCTATTTCGCCTATGGCTATGGCCACTCCGCCCTCCGACGCAGGGCCGGCGAGGCCGCCGCCAGGGTCGAATAGTTGGCGCCGCGAAGATGGATGACCAGCATCCGCACACGCTGAAGACGACTTAATGGGCTATCTCTTCGGAAATTTGCGCCGTATCACACTCACCACCTGGATCCTGGTCTCGATGGTGGTTGGGGTATTGATCGGGGTGGTTGCGCACGATTTCGCGCTGACACTGAAGCCGGTCTCGACCGTTTTCCTGCGCATGATCAAGTCGATCATCGCGCCGCTGATTTTCGGCACCCTGGTTGTCGGCATCGCGGGTCATGGCGACGACATGAAACGCGTCGGACGTCTGGCGCTCAAGTCGATCATTTACTTCGAGATCGTTACGACGCTGGCGCTATTCATTGGACTGTCGGCAGTCAATCTGGCGCGACCTGGAGATGGTGTGGTGCTCGGCGCGTCGGCCGCGACCGGCGAGGAACTCGCCCACAAAACGCAAAGTGGGACGAGCTTCCTCGAGCATCTCGTGCCCCAAAGCATCGTCGAAGCGGCCGCAAACAACGAAGTGCTTCAGGTTGTGTTCTTCGCGGTTCTGTTCGCTGTCGCGCTCTCGAAAGTGCAAGGGCGCTCGAAGGAAGTGATGCTCTCCGTCTGCGAGGCGCTGTCGGAGATCATGTTCAAGTTCACGATGATGGTGATGAAATTCGCTCCTTTTGGAATCGGAGCAGCGATAGCAGTCGCCATCGCCCAAAATGGTCCGGCGGTTCTGTTCAGCCTGGGCAAGCTCGTGCTGACCCTCTATGCTGCGCTGGTCGCTTTCTTCCTTCTCGTTCTGCTGCCGATCGCCTGGCTGTTCCGAGTACCCCTGCGTCGCTTCGTGCGCGCGGTGCGCTCGCCGGCGTTGATTGCATTCTCTACGACTTCGTCTGAGGCAGCGCTACCGCTGGCGATGCAATCGATGGAAGCGATCGGTGTTCCACGACGGATCGTCGCTTTCGTGATGCCGACCGGCTACTCGTTCAATCTCGACGGTTCGACGTTGTACCTCGCGGTGGCGTCGATCTTTGTCGCGCAGGCCGCCGGGCATCCGCTCAGTCTGGCAAATCAGCTTGGGATGATGTTGACGCTGATGGTCACCAGCAAAGGCGTCGCAGCGGTGCCGCGAGCCTCGCTGGTAATTCTGTCCGGTACGCTGGCGACCTTTGGCCTGCCGCTGGAAGGAGTTGCGATCATACTCGGCGTCGACACTCTGATGGACATGGCGCGCACCTGCACGAATCTGATTGGGAACTGCCTTGCGACAGTCGTGATGGCTAAGTGGGAAGGTGAATTCGCCGAGCCGCGGCCCGAAGTGCTCCTCGCGCAGGAAGGACTTCTTCCGATCGAAGCTGTGCGCCCGGCACCGCCGACTTCAGGCGCTGCTCCAGCCGCTTCCTGAGCGGAGAACTGCGCTCCATCAATCCGCCACTGAGCGCGACCGCAACCGCGGCGCGCTCGTCGGTGAAAAGTTGACGAGCCAACGCCCTCACGTGCAGTACTAACTCTTCGGCAGCGAGCGTGATGAGTGCGTTCGCTCGCGGATCTCCGGCAGCCGCGGTGCTGAACACGGTCGGGACCAGCGAGGCGAAGGCGCGCGCATCGGCTGCTGCGGCCCATGGAATGAGATCCTGTACATCCTCGCATTGGGTGGCGGCAAGAATGGGGAAGAGCAGCGCCGTCGGTGGCTCGCGCCCGTCGCTCGATGCCGCGACAATGCTGAGCGCGCGGCGACCGATCCAGCCGCCGCTTCCTTCGTCTCCGAATGTCGGACCCCAGCCGCCGCATCGCACGATCTCCCCCGCGGGACTGCGGCCGTAGGCGATGGAGCCGGTGCCCACGACGAGCAGAATCCCCGCCCGATCGTCGAAGGCGTCGTACATCGCGATCAGGCCATCCGAATCGATGATGATTTCTTCAGCGAGCTCCATCGAGTCGAGGGCGGAGTGCAACGCGCGCCGCTCCTCGTCGCGCCCAGTGCCGGCAACGCCGCAATAAAGAACGCGCGGAAAAACCGCACCCGGCTGGGCGATCTCCGACAACGCCTGGCTTATAAGGCTGCCGATCACGCCCGCGGACTTCTCTGCCTGACCGGGAACGACGGCTGATTTCGGCCCTGAAACGTCAGCCAGGATTTCGCCCTCGGCGGTGCCGACCATGACACGCGTCTTCGATCCGCCGCCATCGACGCCGATTACGATCTCGCTCATGCCGCGGCTTCGCGCTCGATTTCTCTGGCTGGATTACGGTGTGTAAACGAAGACAAAATACCGATCCCGACCGTGAACGAAGTCCCGATCAGCACGTACCAGGGGAACGAAATCTTCGACAACGTCGTAAGGAACGAAGTCATCGACGGAAATATCGGGATCATCTGCTTGGCAAAGACGACGAAGCTCATGGCGATGATGCCCACCGCCATGCCGGTAATGGCGTCGCGCTGCATTGCGCGCCGCCAAAGCATGCCAAGAAAAAATCCGCCGAGCAACGCGCCGTAGGTGAAGGAAGCGATCGAGAGCGCGATTACCACGACCGGCGTACCCTGCTGACGATAAAGCAGCGCGGCGACGAGAAGGACAACCCCCCAGAACAGTGTAAAGAGTTTGCTCATGCGCAACGAGCGTGGGTCGTCGGCACGACGGCCGGTAACCGGCAGATAGATGTCGTGTGTCGTAGAGGCCGCAAGCGAGTTCATGGCGCCGGAGTGCGCGCTCATCGTGGCGGCGAGGACAGCAGCGACGAGCAAGCCACGT
>DATFHK010000091.1:0-26822 GCA_035248505.1 Gemmatimonadaceae bacterium
GAAGAGCGTGGCGCATTCACCTTCGGCGATGTTGCGACGGGATTGATCACCAAGATGAAAGGCCGTCATCCCCACTTATATGGCGATGCAGCGCGTGAACCATGGGAGCGGATGAAGTCGAAGCATCGTAAGAGCATTGCCGATGGGTTGCCGTCGGGGCTCCCTGCCCTGCACCGCGCACATCGACTGCAGGATCGTGCCGCCGGCGTTGGTTTTGATTGGCCCGATGTGGAAGGGCCCGCCGCAAAAGTCGAGGAGGAGCTCGCGGAGGTGCGCGACGAGCTGACGCACACCGCGCGCAGGAAGCCAGGCGAACCTCCGGTGCTCGACGAAGATCACTACCGCCTGGAGGCCGAGCTCGGCGATCTGTTGTTCGCGGTGGTGAATCTTTGCCGCAAGGCAGGCGTGCACGCATCGATCGCCCTCGACAAGGCGAACGCCAAATTTGAAAAGCGGTTTCAAGAGATGGAACGAATGGCGAGAGACCGAGGCCTCGACTTGCCGCAGCTTGGACTGGACAGGCTCGATCAGCTCTGGGATGAGGCCAAGCGTCTGGAGGTCGGAAAGACGCCCAGCGGGGCGTGAAGGCACCCGCTGGGCGGCGTTGCCTGACCTCTACGCCGGCAGCTTCGCGATCTTCCCCAGGAACAGGATCGTGCCCGAGAACCGCTCGCGTATCACGACCATGAACGGCCGGTCGGCGCGAAACGCCACCGGCGCCGAGGTAACTCCAACTCCGACCACCGTCGCGGCGGCTGCCTCCGTGCCCTGCTCGTCGACATCGACGTAGGTCTTCTGAATGACCCTCGTGATGTAGAGCTGTCGGCCCAGCGGGGACATGACTGTGAAGTCGGCCTGATCCGGCTTGAAAGCGAGCTGCATTCCCAGTTTCTCGAGATCGCCATTGAGCGTTCTCTGCCATTCAATTCTGAAACGGGGAAGGTAGACCGGCATCTCTGTCTCGTGAAGCGAGCTCAGCAAGTCGTTCCACTTTGTCTGGTCAAATGACTCGGCGAAAGCATCAATGTCGCCATTCGGCAAAATCACCGTCATTGTGAATGCTGAGTTCCCATACGGAAGATCGACCGCCACGTAATCCGATGTAGACGCGGCCTGAACTCCCGCGTCGCGCGCCATCATCGGTACCGTCGATGTGGTTCCATCGGCGTTGTGGAATGGTGCGTCCATGGTTTTCGATTTGTCGAATTGCTTTTGCCACATCCCTTTGAAGTAGATCGCGTTGATCAGGAACATCCTCTCAAAGGGATCAATGCTGTCGAGAATCGAAGGGATTTTGGCGTTGGTCTTGGCGCTTACCCAGGAATTGATCGTTTGCAGCGACGCAGGGTTGCCGAAATCCAGTCCTGTCACCTCCGCATCGAAGTATTTCCTGCTGTCGTCGAGGAACGACGCATTGAACGGAAAGGTCTGCTCGTACCAGATGGAGTTGGCGATCGTGAAATTCGTCTTCGGATCCAGGCCGCTCAATAGTGAAATGAGATTCTTGTAGCCGTTTCCGACGTCTTCGCGTGTCGCGCCCGTCAGTTTGAGCGCGGCGATCATTTCATCGTACGTCGCGCCGTTGGCACCGTTGGCGGTCATGCCCAACGCCATCGATGCGCTGAGCGGGGAGATGAACACGTTCGCGCGGTGTTGATCCGCGTTCCCAGCTCGAAAGAGATCGAACGCGAAGTCATTGCTGCCGGCGATGACCCTCGTTTCCGCGGTCGACAACGATCGTGGAAGACTGGTGATCGGTGCGGTTGAGACTGTTGCCTCGCTGCATCCCATTATCGACAGGACTGCGACGATACACATTGAACGAATCAGTTTCATGATGCCTCCTCGGAAAGTGGGATTCCGAGCTGGAAAAGCAGCAATCGGCGCGCCGAAAAACGGCTCAGCGCTTCTCGTATTTCCAGTTACGCCCTTTCCCTTCCGCAATCCACTCGATCGCGGTTTTCACTCGACGCGCTCGGGTGTCCTCGCCTTTCGCCTCCGAGATCCACTGCGCGTACTCCCGCCTGTGGCTGGGCGGAAATTTCTCGAACGCGCTGGCTGCTTTCTTGTTCGCCTTGAGCGCTTTCTCGAGCTCTAACGGAATCACAACTTCACCGCTTGCTGTCTTTTTCGCGCGCGGTTGCTTGACGCCGCTTTCGTTTAGCTGAGCTGCCTTTTTGAAATAGCCTTTGAGCTCACGATCTGATGGCAGATCGGAAAGTTTGGTAATCCGTCCGAACTGGCCGGCAGATTCCTTCGGTGCGTCAGAGAGGATGAGGGGCGCTTTCCACAGGTTGATCGCGCAATGCTGCTTGAACGCGGCGATGCCGCCGATCACGCCCTGATAGTTGAAGAACGGCGCGCTCCACTTGATGTCCTCCTCGACGTCGGGGATGGCGTCATGGATCAGATCGCGAACGTGATCGAGAATCGGCCGTGCAAACTCGGGCGACTTTGCAATGTAGGCGTCGACTCTCGGGTCTCGCTTGCCCATTAGCTCAGAGAATCCAGGGCGCTCCGAGCAGCGAGAACGCGATCGCGAAGATCAAGCCGATCCCCGAGGCAACGCCAAGTGCCATGAAAAAAGCACAGGTTAGTCTCAAATACTGCTCGGTACGTGCTCTGCCTGATTCGGCCGACTGTGAGCGGGCCCGATCCAGTAGTCCCCACATCGCATAGCTGAAATAAGCGACGGCGAGGGTTACCACGACGGTGCGTCCGCGAGACACCGGTACCAGCGCGCCCAGCACCAACACAAGTGCGACAACCGTGCGGGCTACCAACTCTTTGGTCGACTCGCTGCGAGCGTGGGATTCGAGAAAATCGACGAGACTCGCATCGGGCCGGAGAGATGAAAGAACCATCATATCGCTAACGTTTGCACACGGCGTCGAAATTCGCCAGACCCGTTTGTTGCGCCATCAGGGGCGCAGGCGATTCATTGTTCGAGGGAAGGCGATCGCCTCGCGGATGTGGTGGATACCGCAGATCCATCCGACGGTGCGTTCGAGCCCCAGCCCGAATCCCGCGTGGACGAAGGTGCCGTACTTTCGCAAGTCGAGGTACCAGCCGTATGCCTGCAGGGGCAGACCTTCTTGTTTGATGCGCGCGAGCAGCTTGTCGTAGTTGTCTTCGCGCTGTGAGCCACCGATGATCTCACCGTATCCCTCGGGCGCGAGCAAGTCGTCGCACAGCACCGTGCGCGGGTCGGCCGGATTCTCCTTCATGTAGAAGGCCTTTGCTTCCTTCGGATAGTTGAAGATGAAGACGGGCCGGTCATGCCCTTCCACCAGCAGGCTCTCATCCTCGGCGCCGAGGTCGTCGCCCCACTTCACCGCACTTCCCTTCTGTTGCAGGATCTTCACTGCGTCGCTGTAATCGATGCGCGGGAACGGCGGCTTGATGTTCTCGAGTTTCGATGTATCTCGCTCCAGCTCCTTTAGCTCGGGCTCGCGCCGCTCCAGCACGCGCGCGACGATGAAGGATACGAAATCCTCCTGCAGCCTCATGTTGTCGTCTGAATCGTTGAACGCGACTTCGGGTTCGACCATCCAGAACTCCGTCAGATGTCGGCGCGTCTTCGATTTCTCAGCGCGAAAGGTCGGCCCAAAGCAATAGATCTTGCCGAGCGCGGCGGCAGCGGCTTCGCCGTAAAGCTGGCCGGTTTGGGCGAGGTAAGCGCTTCCCTCGTCGAAGTACTCTGTCTCGAACAATCCGCTTCGCTCGCCAATCGCCCCCGTGAGAATCGGAGTGTCGACGAGCGTGAAATCGCGCTCGTAGAAGAAATCGCGAATCGCCTGCTCGACTTCAGAGCGAACCTTGGCGATTGCACGCTGGCGTGGTGAACGCAGCCATAGATGGCGGTTGTCGAGCAAGAAATCGATCCCATGCTCCTTCGGCTGAATCGGGTAGTCGATCGGGCTCGCGCCGTAAATCGACATCTCCTTTACCGAGATCTCGTATCCGCCGGGCGACCGCGCGTCGGGGCGGACCTCACCTTCGATATCGACCGACGTTTCCTGAGTGAGCTTGCTGAAGGACTCCCAGGTCTCGGGGCTGACCGCGCTCTTTACAAACACGGTCTGAACGATTCCGGTGCCATCGCGAATAACGGCGAACGCGACTTTGCCCGATGAACGGACGTGTGTAACCCAGCCGCGGATGCGAACGGTTTGGCCGGAGTTGGAGGGTAACTCCGAAATGCGTGAGTACTTAGCTGTCATGGAGTTGCGAGGGGGCGTGCTGGTCGGCGGCGGCTGGGCGGCAAGCTAGACAAATCGAATGGGCAGTGTCAACCACCGGACGAAACGGTCAAAAACAGAATGCATCCGCTCTCTGTCAACGAAAGTTCACACGCCGTTCACAAAGCGATTCTTGACAACTATTGAGCGGACAAACAATGTAGCCGCCTCTTTATGAAACGCCGTTCCAATTTGCGTCCTTTAACAGGCACGCGAGCCGTGGTACGCGCAGTTAGCGTGCTCAAGGCACTTGGGCGCTCCGCGAATCCCTACGGCGTTACCGAGCTTGGAACCGCCACCGGGCTCAGCAAGGCGACTGTCTTTCGTCTGCTCGGCGCGCTCGAGAACGAAGGCATGGTCGCGCGCGATGGTGGCAGCGGCGCCTACCGCCTCGGACCCGAGATGATCTCGCTCGGCGCATCTGCGCTATCGACCACAGACTTGCGCGAAGTCGCCCATCACGAGCTGCTGCGGTTGACCGCCGAATCGGGTGAAACTTCGACTCTCGAAGTTCTGGCCGGCCACGACGTGCTGGTGGTCGATGAAGTTCAGGGAAGATTTCTGTTCAGCGCGACTCCGGAAATTGGCCGGCGCTGGCCAATTCATGCGACGTCGACCGGTAAGGTCCTGCTCGCGTTCGCCGACACGCGACCGGTGCTGCCCCGGCTGACAAAGTACGCGCCCCGTACCATCGCAACACGCGCCGAGCTGGAGCGCGAGCTCGCGCGAGTCAAACAGCGCGGATACGCGTACGCCGTCGAGGAGCTCGAAGCCGGTCTCGTCGCGCTCGCCGCGCCAATTCGAAATCACTTTGGCTTTGTCGCGGCCGCCTTGAGCATCAACGGACCGGTGTCGCGGCTGACCCCGAAACGTCGGCGCGAGCTGTTGACCAAGCTGTGTGGGGCGGCAACGCGCGTCTCCCGCCGCCTCGGCGACCAGCGCTCAGCCAACGGGAACGGACACCAAGCGCGCCGCAGCGGTAACGGACACGCTCCGGAGATCGCGTTGTGACGAGCACTCGCGTCACGGTTCTTTCGATTGTAAGCGCGGTCGCACTCGGCTGCGCGACAGCCGCATCGTCGGGCGCAGTCTCTTTCGCCGCACCAACGCGCGCGACGCGCGGAACATTGCTCATCGTCGGCGGCGGATCGCAGCCCGACGACCTCGTAAAACATTTTGTCGATCTCGCGGGTGGGCCCGGCAAAGCGCGCATTGCAATTCTGCCGATGGCGACGTCCTCCGCGGCGGAGGCGGGCGCGGAGAAGGAAGCGCAGCTCGACAGCCTCGGCGCTGACTCCTTCGTCTTGAATTTCAACCGCGCTCATGCCGACGATGATTCGCTGGTGCGGCAGATCAGAACGGCGACCGGAATCTGGTTCCCCGGCGGCGACCAGTCACTGTTGACGGCAGCGATCGGCGGGTCTGCCGTCCTGCGCGCCATTCACGAGCGTTACGACGCCGGAGCGGTGGTGGGCGGAACGTCGGCGGGCGCGGCAGTGATGAGCGACTCGATGATTACGGGCAATCAGTTCTATCCGGGGATCGCGGGCGCAGTCGACTCATCGTCGTTCTCCAGAATCGGCCGCCACGCGATCGAAATAGTGCCCGGACTCGGATTCGTTCACAATGCAATCGTCGACCAGCATTTCATCCGGCGCCAGCGGGGGAACCGGTTGATCAGTGTGGTGCTGGAGCGGCCAACGCTGTTGGGCGTGGGAATCGATGAGGGTACCGCCGTTGAGGTAACGCCGGACGGCAAATGGGTGGTGTTGGGCCGAAGTGCCGTGATGATTTTGGACGCTCGTCGGGCCCGGACTACCTCGGCAGAAGCTCCTGTCCTGGGAGCAACCGACGTCAAGCTGTCGCTCCTGCCGGCGGGGAGCACGTACGATCCGCGCACCGGGGAGGCCTCGATCCCTGGTACGCGGCGCTGATTGCATCGAAGCACCTTGACCGTCGGCGGCGCGTTGCCGCCATGCAGTAAACCGTTTCAGAACGGAGGAGGGGGAATGAGGAGTCTGAAGATTGGTTGGAAATTCTTAGTGTTCGTCGCAGTGGCCTTGCTGCCGCTGCGGATCGCGCAGGCCCAGGGCACAGGCACGCTGCGCGGCACAGTGGTGGACTCGACGACCCAGCAGCCGATCGGTGGCGCGCAGGTGCAACTGGTCGGTACGAATCGAGTCACCTACACCGACGCATCCGGCGTTTATCGCTTTACAGGCGTGACGCCGGGCTTGGCGACGGTGAGAGTCTCGAAGATCGGTTTCGCGCAGCAGACAGCGAGCGCTACCGTCGTTGACGGCGGCACCGCTGCGGCAGACATGCTTATGCGCACCGTGATTCCGACGCTGTCACAGGTCGTCGTGGTCGGCTATGGGTTGAGCAATCGATCCGAGGTGACTGGCGCGCTGACGACGGTCGCCGCGTCGGACATTCGCAACACGCCGATCGCCGGTATCGACGCTGCGCTCCAGGGTAAGGCTGCGGGAGTGCAAGTCACCCAGAACGCGGGCAATCCCGGTAACGGAATTTCCGTTCGCGTTCGCGGCGCAGCTTCGCTCACCGCGAGCAATCAACCCCTGTACGTCGTCGACGGCGTGCCAATTCAAACCGGCGATTTCACGCAGGTCGGCTTCGGCGGTCAGGATCTGACCGCAGTCACCAACCTGAATCCTGACGAGATCGAGTCGATCACCGTTTTGAAGGACGCTGCCTCGGCGGGTATTTACGGTTCGCGCGCATCGAACGGCGTGGTGATGATCACGACCAAGCGCGGTATTGCCGGCAATAATCGCATCTCATTCAACGGTTACACCGGTTGGCAGAAGCCGGAGAAGCTGCTCAACATGCTCAGCGGGCCCGAGTACGTCGCGTACATGGCCGAGGGCATGCGCAATGATGGCTACACCGATCAGGACATCATCGACACCGGCTTCGGCGTCGGTATCGACGATCAGATAGACACGAACTGGCAGTCACTGGTCTACCGGACAGCGCCAGTTCGCAATGCAAACCTTGGGTTGACCGGCGGAACGGGACGCGTGAAGTATTACGTCTCCGGCTCGTACTTCGGTCAGGAAGGAATTCAGCTCGCCACTGCCTACAATCGCGCGAGTGGCCGCGCCAATATCGACATTGACGCGACTGATCGATTCACGGTGAAGGCGTCGATCGGCCTGTCGAGAGAGGTCAACTATCGTCAGGTAAGCGACAATACGATTAGCGGTACCGGACCGAACGCGATCGCCGACCAGCCGAACATGCCCGTCTACAACCCCGACGGTACGTTCAGCACCAATGATGTTACGGGCATTCAGTACACGAACCCGCTTGCCATCGCGACGTACGATTTCAACCCGACAACGACGAATCGTGTGTTGGCAAACGTCGAGGGCAACTACAACCTGCTGAACTGGATGCAGTTCACGGCGCGTGTGTCGGGCGACAACCTCGTGCTGCATGAGCGCCTCTGGGGATCACCACTCGTGGTGGATGAAAACGGCGGCGTCGGTGGCGACGCGACTTCGGCGTACAACACCGGCAGCCGGTTCGTCGGTGAAGGCTTCTTCACGTTGACACCGTGGTCGGGTAGCAGCCTTGGCACGCTAACAGCGACGCTCGGTGCGAGCACGGAGCGCAACAAGACCGAGCTTAATCGTGTCGAGGGTCAGGGCTTCAGCAGCCCCGAGCTCCACGACGTAGGAAGCGCGACGAGCGTTGTGTTGTACGATGGCAGCCGGAGCGCCAACAACCTGCTTTCGTACTTCGCGCGTGCAAATCTCAACATCGCCGAACGGTATCTGGCGAGCGCGAGCGTGCGCGCAGACGGCTCATCGAGATTCGGTCCGAACAGCCGCTGGGGTGTATTCCCGGCATTCTCGCTCGGCTGGGTGATCACGCAGGAGCCGATGCTGAGCGCGCTGTCGCGTCTTGGCTCGATCAAGCTGCGTGGCAGCGTCGGAACGACCGGTAACCAGGGCATCGGCAACCAGACTTTCCGCGAGACGTTCGGCTCATCCAACTACGGCAAGGCGGGCGGAATCGCGCCCAACAATTTTGGTAACGCAGACCTGAAGTGGGAGCAGACCAAGGAAGTCGACGCCGGTTTCGACTGGACGATGTTTGAGGGCCGAATCGGAATCGTTGGCGACTGGTACAGGAAGAAGACGTCCAACCTGTTGGTCTCCCGGCCAATCAGCGCAACCAGCGGGTTCACAACCTTTACCGACAACGTCGGCAACATCGAGAACCAGGGTATCGAGCTCGAGTTGAGCAGCGACATCATCCGCAGCGGACCCGGCGGTTTCTCGTGGCAGGCGACCTACAATTACTCACACAATCGAAACCGCGTCACAGCGTTGTACCAGGATCAGCCGATCTATTCAGGCATTGACGGCGTGAACTCGGTGCGCGTCGGCGAGCCACTCGGAGCTTTCTACCTGATTCGGTTCCTCGGGGTGGATCCGCAGACGGGTGACGCGATTTATGACGACGTCAACGGCGATGGCGCGATCAACGCCGACGACCGTGTCGTTGTTGGCAGCCCGCAACCAACGAGCTGGGGTGGAGTAACCAACACCTTCACCGTTGGTCCGTTCGATCTCCGCGCCGCGGTGCAGTTCAGCGGTGGCAACCAGATCTGGAACGGCATCCGAGAGTTCTCTGATGATGCCGGCTTCAACCGTGACAACAAGTTCGCGTACGCGCTGCGCCGTTGGCAGAATCCCGGCGACATCACCGACGAGCCCCGTCCGAGCTGGGATGGGACTTCACTCGGCTACATCAACTCGTCCCGATTCGTCGAGCCGGGCAATTACACGAGGCTTCAGGAAGTTACACTCGGCATGAGGGTGCCGGCGGGCGTTGCACGCGTCGCTGGACTCTCGAACACCCGGCTTTATGTGAGCGGCCGGAACCTCAAGACGTGGACTCGCTTCAAGGGCTACAACCCGGATGTGAACAGCAACGGGTCGGGGTCGAACATTTCGCTGGGACAGGAGTTCTACTCCTATCCGCTCGCACGCACGTGGATGGTTGGCCTGAGCACGGACTGGTAGGCCCAACATGATGAAACGTCTAAACTCTCGAACCAATCAAATCATGCGAATCAATAAACTCCTGCTGGTGCTTTCGGCGCTGGGACTGAGTGCGTGCAGTGACGTGCTCGACGTCGCGCCCACCAGCTCCATCTCGTCTGAGACTGCCATCTCGGATGCGGTCGGTGCGCGCGCTGCGCTTCAGGGCGCCTATGCCGGTCTGCAGCAGAGTGGGCTGTACGGACACGACCTGGTGGACTGGACCGAAGTCCTGTCCGATAACGCGCGCTGGGTCGGCACCTTCGATAACTATGGCGATGCGGACGCGCACCTGCTCCGCTCGGACAACGTCACCGCCGCTGCGATCTGGAATGCAGGTTACGACGAGATCAATCGTGTAAACCAGATCATAACGAAGGTGCCGGCTCTGACGGACATGGACGACTCAGAGAAAAACGAGATGCTCGGCGAAGCGTATTTCCTGCGCGCGCTGACGTATCACAATCTGGTGAAGTTGTTCGGCAACCCGACGACCCTCGGCGTGGCCTTGCGCCTGGAACCGGTCGCCGATGCGGCTGAAGCGAATCAGGCCGCACGCTCGACGGGAGCCGAGACCTACACCCAGATCCTGGCCGATCTGGCCCAGGCCAAGCAGTTGATCACGGCTGGGCGTTCGCAGACCAGACAGGCATCGCTCGGCGCCGTGTCGGCGATCGAGGCGCGGGTGAGACTGTATCAGCAGGATTGGGCCGGCGCCGAGGCAGCTGCCGCGGTTGTAGAGGCAATGGGTTATTCACTTGCGCCAACCTACACCGATCTGTTCGAGGCGACCGGCAGCAACACGCCGGAGGACATCTTCAGGGTGACCTTCACGCCAACCCAGTTTCAGTCGGTCAGCTTTTACTTTCTGCCGAAGGCTCTTGGTGGACGGTATGAGGTCGCTCCGACAACGGGCATCGACAATACTTTGCGCACGACGGGAATCATTGCTGCGTACGATCCTGCTTCGGGCGGAAGCATTGCCAACTACAATCCGACCGATTTACGTGGCAAATACAACATTTCGCGGTCTGGCACACGTACGTACGCCGCGAAATTCAGGAATCCCGCCGGCGACGAAGATCTGCACGTGATCAGACTCGCCGAAGTAATTCTCATTCGCGCTGAAGCTTTGGCACAGCTGAATCGGGTGCCCGAAGCGATCGCCGAGTACAATCAGCTGCGCGTGAGAGCCGGTCTCGCGCCGGACCCGACGACGTTGACCCAGGCGCAAGCACTGGCGGCGATCGCAAACGAGCGCCGGCTGGAGTTGGCGTTCGAGGGTGATCGTTGGCCGGATATGGTGCGCACGGGTACTGGCTTCACCAACATCCCGGCAGCGCAGATTCTGCTGCCGATTCCGCAGTCGGAGCTGGATGTATCACCAAACATGACCCAGAATCCGGGATACTGATTCTTTTTGGCCGGATTAGAAAGAAAAAGCACGGTCGGAAACGACCGTGCTTTTTTTTGATGACTACCATTGCGGACCAGGTGCACTGCTGGCTGCTGACTGACTGCGGACTGCGAACAACGGCGGACTACTCTGCTATTAGCTGCCGGCAGCTAACTCCCAGCTTCCCGCTGCAGGCAACGGGACGGATCACGCCGGACTGAGAGACGTGCGTCTTTTCGGCCGTATGCCATGAGATCCGTCTGGTGCCAGGCAGCGGGAAGCTGGAAGCGTGCTGCTGGCAGCTAAAAGCGAGGTAGTTCGCTTTTCAGTCCGCGTCCCGCAGTTAGTCAGAAGAGCGGTGCGCCCGCACAGGTAGTCCTCAGCGCCGTGTCAGCCGATAAATAAGGATCGCCGCTCGCTCCGTCGCCGGAACGATGGAGCGCAAGTCCACCCGTTCGTCCGGGGTGTGCGATCGCATCCCCTTCACGCCGAGTCCATCGAGCGCGTCGAGGTACTGGGAGACGTAGGAGATGTCGCCACCGCCACGCCGACCCGGATCGAGCGCTTCGACCGGGCCCTGCCCCAGCGCCCTGCTCACGGAATCCTCGACGGCGAGCAGTGCGAGATTGCCCTTGGTCGGCGGCATCGCCGGATTGCCATCCTCGAACGTGATCGACGCCGTCGTTCCCGGAAGATGCTCGGCGACGATCGCGCGCATCGCGTTGCGCGCGCGCTGCAGCTGCTCGTCGGAGATGAATCGCAGATCGCCGCGTGCATACGCTTTGGGCGCGATGATGTTGTCTTTGCCGGCGGTGGTGCCGGCAATTTTCGTCGAGTCGTACGTAACGTCAGTACCGCCGACGACGATTGCCGGATTGAAGGAAAGGTACTGCTCGCCGGAAAGACGCTCGCGGAACGCGTTGAGAATCCGCGCCGCTTCGTAGATGGCGCCATCGGAGGACCCGGGCTGGAAGATCCCCGATGAGTGGGCCTGGCGAGCGCTGACGGTGAGCTGCCAGCCGCTGAATCCCCGGCGAGCCACCGTACCTTTGCCGGCATCTTCCTCGAACGCGAGCGCGACATCGCTACGCTTGGCGGCATCGATCAGGGGCTGGCGCGACACACGATCGAGCGCGCCGGCGTCCTCTTCGTCACCCGTCATCGCCACGATGATCCGCGTACCCTTGAGAGCTCCGACGCTCTGCAGCGCCTTGAGCGCGTAAAGAATCACCACGTCGCCGCCCTTCATGTCCGAGCTGCCGGCACCAGCGGCAAGGGTGTCGAGGCGAACGAATTTCTCACCGTCGCCTTCGAACACGGTGTCGAGGTGACCAATCAGCAGTATTCGCTTGCCGCGATTCCCTTTGCGTTCAGCGAAGAAATGACCGGCCCGCCCTACAGCGTCAGGCAGCGTGACCCATGTCGTGTCAAAGCCAATGGCCGCGAACTCGGGGGCGAATAGCCGCCCAACCTGCCGAACGCCCGCGAGATTGAACGTGCCGCTGTTGATGTTGACCGCCTTCTCGAGGAATCCGATCTGCTCGCTCTCGTGCGCGCGCACGTAATCGCGAATCTTTTGCTCGATTGCCGTCAGCCTTGGCTCCGTTGCCGCCTGAGCGTCGGCGACGCCGGTCGATAGCGAGACAAGTAGAGTGAAAGTGCACGCGAGCTTTGCAGGCGCGAGCAGCCTGCAGCGAAGGGGTCTTCCCGGTTTTGTTGTCATAGCAACAGACACTAGCAGCCGGATTCGATTCCGTCTACTTGCGGCGGGCGGTATTTTCAAGGACTCGCCCCAACCCAAACCGTTGATATGACTCTGCGCGCCCGCCTCGGGTGGGGCCTGTTCGCCATCGTGTTGGTGCTGATCGCTCCCCTGCTGCTATCGATCCGATCGCTCGAGCAGCTTTACGGAACGAGCCGCTTGCTGCGCGATCGCGAATTCGCAGCATCGCTGCTGGTCGGAACACTGCGCGAACGGACCGATGATGCAAGGCGCGCCGAAGACGCGCTGCTGTTCATTCACGACGAAAAGAGCGCGTTACGCATGCAGCGACAGGTGGACACGCTGCTCATTCTCGCCGATTCGCTCGATCGATATCGCCTCGAGCTGCCGGCAAATCAAATTCGCGCCTCGCTCGACGCGTTGCGTGGTGCCGCCCGCGACGAGTACGAGCAGGCATCGGCCGGCCGGAGTGCCGTCGCGGAAATGATCTCGTCCCAGCGGACGCGACCGGCCATCGCGTCCGTAGATAGTGCTATCGACGCCAGCACGGCACTGCTGCGCACTCGCACTCGCCAACGCATCAACGATGCGACTGCCGCCACGCTCAACGCGGAGCGGTTCGCGGCCGGTGCGCTGCCGGTTGCGCTGCTGATTGCTACGCTGATCGCGCTATGGCTGTTGCGCTCGATTCACCGCCCGGTCAAGGAGTTCGACCGTGGCATGCGGGCGATCGCAGAGGGCGATTTGACTTACCGATTGGCGCTGGAAGCAAATGAGCAGACAGAGTTTGGCCGCCTCGCCGCGAGCTATCAGACGATGGCGCGGCAGTTGGCGGAGCTGGAGCGATTGCGCGCCGAGTTCGTCAGCGTCGCGTCGCATGAGTTGAAAACGCCAATCAACGTCATCATCGGTTATCTGGATTTGCTGAAGGAAGGTATCTATGGGGATCTGACGGGCGACCAGAGACAGATCCTCGAGACCATCACCAAGCAGGCCGACACGCTGACGAGATTGGTCAAGCGTCTGCTGGACATCAGCCGATTCGAGGCGAGCGGCGGCAAGGTCGATATGAGAGAGGTCGACCTGCAACGCTTTCTTGGCACCCTCGAGAGCTCGTTCAACGTGCTGGCGATGCAGCGTGACATCTCGTTCACCATCGACCATCGCCCGGGTCTTCCGCAACGTGTGCACTGGGACGAAGACCGCATCAACGAGGTGCTAGGCAACCTGCTATCCAATGCATTCAAATTCACGGATCGCGGCGGCAAGGTAGCACTCACTGTGACGCCCGATGACGGTAAAGTAGTCATCACCGTTGCCGACACCGGCGCCGGCATTCCTCCCAACCAGGTGCCACATATTTTTGACAAGTTTTATCAGGCGGACAATCAGGCACAGGCTGCTACCAAGGGCACCGGGTTAGGCCTGGCGATTGCGAGAGAAATCGTCGAAGCCCACGGCGGCCAAATCACGGTCGAGAGCAAGGTCGGCGAGGGCACCACGTTTGTCGTTACGCTACCGGGCGAGCCAAGAGTTACACCGCGGCGGCTCGAGGCGGTGGCAACGGCCGAGGGAGTGAAATGAAAGGAATACTGCCAACCCTGCTGGCATCATTGGTGTTTGCGGGTTGTGCTCAGCTCCAAAGCGCTACTCTGACAAACTCACCGAGCGATTGGGAGAAAACGCTCTCCCACGCGCGTGCCGCTGTCGACGCCCACAACTATTTCGCTGCCGACAAACTATTGGACGAGTATGTGCGCACGCATCCGGGCACGCGCGAAGCAAACGAGATTGCGTTCTGGAAAGCGGCATATATCCTCGACCCCGCCAATGACCACGGATCGCTGAGCGATGGGATCGCCCGACTGGATGCCTACCTCGCCGACAACCCGAACGGCTTGTATCGGAATGAGGCTACGCTGCTCCGTCGCACAGCGGCCGTCGCGCTGACAGTCAGCAACGGCGGCGCGAAATCAGCGACCGTCGACACGGTTGCGGGCCGCACCGTGAAGGACACTGTCGTAGTGGTGAACAAGTCGCGCGACGAGGAAATCGCGAATCTCAAAGAGCAGCTCGCCAAGAGTAAGGACGAACTGGCGAAGGTGAGCGCCGAGTTGGATCGCATCAAGAAGCGGCTGGCGAATCCGAACGGATAACGAGAGGCGAGGGGCGAGAGGCGTCTGACCGAGGTCTACGGACCAACGGCATCACTGACTGCTGACTGAGTGAGGACTCGGACGGTCCTAGTCCTCAATCAGTCCGCGATTGTCGATGCACTTAGTCCGTAGACCTCGATCAGCTGCCTCTCGCTATCCAACTCTGAACAAATCCAGCGCGCGGGCGTAGCGGGCGCTCAGCACCTTCCGAATCCCCGCGTTTTCCTTTGACGTCAGCTCGGGATCTTTTTCCAGCAGCTGCTCCGCCGCCGTGCGCGCCTTCACGTTGAGCTGCTCGTCGCGAACGGGGTCAGCGATTTTGAACGTCGCTTCTCCGCTCTGCTCCTGACCGAAGAGATTGCCCATCCCGCGCAATCTCAGATCCGCGCGCGCGATCTCGAATCCATCGTCGGTGTCGACAAAGATTCGCAGACGCTGATACGCTTCCTCGCCGACGTCTCCCAGCAAAATGCAATAGGAAGCTTCGGCGCCACGCCCGACCCGACCGCGCAGCTGATGCAGCTGTGACAGGCCGAAGCGTTCCGGATGCTCGACGAGCATCACCGTCGCATTCGGAACGTCGATCCCGACTTCGATCACCGTCGTCGACACCAGCACATCGATTTTTCCGTCACGGAACGCGCGCATGATGGTTTCACGCTCGTCGGCGGGAATCCGGCCGTGAATAAGCGCTACCACACGACCAGCGAATGGCCCTGCCGACAACTGCTCGTACATGGTCGTCGCCGCCTTGAGATCGGTCTTCTCTGATTCTTCAATCACCGGATAGACGACGTAGGCCTGGCGGCCTTTTGCTGTCTCGTTGGCGACGAATTCGAGGACGCGCTCGCGGGCCGATTCCGGTCGCATGACCGTGGTCACCGGCTGCCGGCCGGCCGGTCTTTCGTCGAGCGTGCTGACGTCGAGATCGCCGTAGATGGTTAGTGCCAGAGATCGTGGAATCGGTGTCGCGCTCATGAGCAGAACGTCGGGTGACTGACCCTTGCCGGAAATTGCAGCGCGCTGCTCGACACCAAAGCGGTGCTGCTCGTCGATGGTCACGAAGCCAAGCTTGCCGAAGACGGCCGCCTCCTGAATCAGCGCGTGAGTGCCGACGACCAGCAGTGGATCCGACGTTGCCAGCTTTTCCGCCGCTGATTTGCGCGCGCGACTGTTGAGGCTGCCGGTGACGAGAATCGGCTCGATGCCGAGCGGCTCCAGAAGTCTCGTAATCGTCCGCGCGTGCTGCTCCGCGAGCAGCTCAGTGGGGGCCATGATCGCGGCCTGATAACCGTTCTCCATCGCCAGCAGCGCCGCGAACAACGCCACGATGGTCTTGCCGCTGCCGACATCGCCTTGCAACAGGCGATGCATCTTTCTGTCACTCACCATATCGCCGACGATTTCGCGCAACGCGGTCGTCTGGGCGTCAGTCAATGCGAACGGCAGATTGTTCTTGAGCGCCGTCGTCAGCTGGCGCCGATTCTCAAACGCGATTCCGCTGCGGCGCTCGCGCTTCAGCGCGTTCGCGCGACGATGCAGTACGTGCACGAACAGCAGCTCCTCGAACGAGAGGCGCGCTCGGCCTTGCGTGCCTTCGGCAATGGTTTTGGGCCGGTGCACCATGCGGATCGCTTCGCGCAGCGGCGGGACGCCGGCGTCGCGCAGGAGTTGTGGCGGAAGGTACTCGCTGACGAGCGGCAGCAGCGCATCGAGATGTGTATCGATGATGCCGCGAATCACTTTGAACGACAGTCCCTCGGTGGCTGGATAAACGGCGAGGACTTTGCCGCCCTTGATGTCGTCTTCGTCGCGACCAAGCTGGATGAACTCGCGCGGCTGCAGCTGGCGGCCGTGGAAAAAACGCACCGCGCCGGTGAGCAACATGATGTCGCCCTTCTCGATCGTGCGGTCGAGGAAAGGCTGGCCGGGCCACGATACCTCGATCATTCCGCTGTCGTCCTGCAAAACCGCCTGGAAGATTCTGAGGCCTTTGCGAGTCGGGATGATGCCTTTCGAGATGACCTTGCCGATGATGGTGCCGTCCATCCCCGGCTCGAGCGATGCAATCGGCGAGATTGTGCTCGCGTCTTCGTAGCGATGCGGGATGTGGTAAAGCAGATCGCGCGCGGTGACAATCCCCAGTCGACGCAACGACTCGGCGCGCGCAGGGCCAACGCCCTTGAGATAATTGACGGGCATGTCGAGATAGACTTTACCGCGGCGCGCTTCGGTACCAGCTGCCATCTATCCTTCGAGCACCTCGCGGGCAAACACGTTGGCGTCGAATGATTCGAGATCGACCGCCTTCTCGCCGATGCCGATGAACTTCACCGGGATGTTGAGCGCTTCGTGAACGGCCAGCACGATGCCACCTTTCGCAGTGCCATCGATTTTGGTGATGACAAGGCCTGTGATCGGAATCGCCTCGGCGAACGTCTTCGCCTGGGCAACTGCGTTCTGACCGATCGTCCCATCCAGCACGAGCAGCGTCTCGTGCGGTGCGCCCGGCAGTCGCTTGCCAATCACTCGATTGATTTTCTTCATTTCGTCCATCAGTGATCCGCTGGTGTGCAGTCGTCCGGCCGTGTCGATGATCACGATGTCCTTCCGGCGTGTGATCCCGGCTTCTACTGCGTCGAACGCGACGGCCGCGGGATCGGATCCGGCCGCGCCACCGACGAAATCAGCGCCCGTGCGCTCGGCCCAGGTACGCAACTGATCGATGGCGCCCGCTCTGAAGGTGTCGGCGGCGCCAACGAGGACCGACATCTTAATGCTCCGCAGGTAGTCGCAGAGTTTTCCGATGAACGTCGTCTTGCCCGCGCCGTTGATTCCGACGACGAGGATGACCGTGGGCGCGCTCGGCGCCAGTACCAGAGCCGGGTCACTGTTGCCGGAGCGAAGCGAGTTGGTGATGCCATTCTCGAGCGCGGCGAGGAACTCGTCCTGGGACTTGATGAACCCGCGCCTGGCCTGTCCCTCGATTTCGGCGACGAGGCGCATCGTTGCAGGCACACCGAAGTCCGCCTCGAGGAGAGTCTCCTCCAGCTTCTCGAGCGAACCCTGAATCGCGCCGGCACGCGCAATTGCGCCGACGTCCATCAGGGCAACGTCTTTGATTTTTTTCCAGAGAGTGCGAGTGGGAACGTCGCCGGAGCGGCGCAGGATTCGGTTGGGCATTTATTGATTTATCGGGGAGGACAAAGCAAAAGAACAGGGCATCGGGTGCGGGGTGATGGGTGCCAGGCGTCGGGTAAAAACACCCGGGACCTCTTACCCAGTACCCGGTGCCCGATGCCCCGTTCTTTTGCAGTTGTCCGCAGCTCTATTGAAAAACAAAAACCCGGACTTTTCCGTCCGGGTTCAAGATAAATCCGATCCTCGCCCTCCGAAGCTATTCCGCTTCGACGAAGTGCATCTGATTCAAACTCGCGAGCGTTTGCTGGCGCATCTTCTGGAAGAGTGCGCGCTCGCCGGCCGGAATTGGCTCACCGCCTTTGCTCTCCAGCGCCAGGCGCGGATTCTTGGCGACGCCGTCGATGCGAATCTCGAAGTGGAGGTGCGGGCCAGTCGCCCATCCGGTCATGCCGACGTAGCCGATCGTCGAACCCATCGCGACGTGAGTTCCAGGTCTGATGCCGGAAGCAAAGTTCCGCATGTGGCCGTAGCGGCTCACCATTCCGTTGCGGTGGCGGATGTCGATCATGTTGCCGTAACCGCCTTTCTTGCCGGCGAAGATCACAACCCCGTCGCCAATCGCGCGCACCGGCGTACCAGCTGCCGCTGCGTAGTCGGTGCCGGTGTGATTGCGCCATTCGCCGAAGATCGGGTGCTTGCGGGCACCGAAGACGCTGCTGATGCGACGGAAGGCAACAGGGGCGCGCAGGAACGCGGCGCGCAGCGACATTCCGCTGGCGTCATAGTACTCCGGGCTGCTGGATCCCTTTGAGACGAACGGAATCGCAACCAGCGGGTTGTCGGAATTCGACAGCGCCAGGCGCGCGCCGAGGATCTTATTGACGATGATCGCGCCATTCGGCTTCTGCAGACGCTCGACGATCAGGTGGAACTTGTCGCCGTCGTGCAGGTCGCGGCTCATGTCGACCTTGTACTCGAAGATGTCGGCGAGCGACCACGCCAGCTTATGACGGGCATCGGCCGGAAGTACGCCGGCGCCGCTGATGTTCAGCGCGTTGTAGAGATTCGAGGTGATGACACCGCCGATGGCGAGCGTATCCACGATCGGCTTGTCGGACGCTTCGACTACGATCGGCGAGAGCAGAAAGTCAGCGGGTTCGAGGCCGGGCCGGGAGACAACGACCGGTTCCATCGCGAAGACTTCCTTCTTTTCCAACTGGGGCGTAAACCAAATGGCGACCGCTGCCAGGGTCGCCACAACGACGTAACTAACCGGTCTTACAGTTGCGTGCTTCAATCCATCTGTCTCCGAATGAATGTCGGGATCTCCATGTCACTCAGATCCTGCTCGGGAGACGATCGATCGCGCTCTGTCGTCACGACGGGATTGCTGGTCGGCGTGGTGCGTCTTGGAGGTAGCTCGAGCGGTGGTCTGGCGGCTCCGTTTCCGCGCGGCGGCCTCAGTGGAATCACGGGCGCACCACGCACAATTGGCGACGGAGACGCGACCACTGGCTGCTGCGGGACCGACACTGTCGATCCAGTCTGCAGGCGGTCGAAGCCCGTCGCAATGACGGTTACTCTGATCTCACCCTGCATCGCCGGCTCGTGAACGGCACCGAAGATGATTTCAGCGTCTTCGCCGACCGCGTCGTGAATGATCTCGTTGATCTGGTGGACTTCGCCAAGTGTGAGGTCGGCGCCGCCAGTGATATTGACCAGGACCCCAGTCGCGCCAGAGATCGACACGTTGTCGAGCAGCGGGCTGGCGATTGCCTGCTGTGCGGCTTCGATAGCGCGATTCTCGCCGCGCCCAATGCCCGTTCCCATCAACGCTGATCCACCTTCCTGCATCACGGTGCGAACGTCCGCGAAATCGACGTTCACCAAACCGGTGACGCTGATCAGCGAGCTGATTCCCTGAGTGGCATGCAGCAAGACCTCGTCTGCTTTCTTGAGCGCGTCCTGGAACGGGATGCCCTTGCCGACGACGGCAAGCAGTCTCTCGTTCGGGACGACGATCATCGTGTCGACGTTCTTGCGCATCTCGGCGATGCCGAGCTCGGCCTGGCGCATGCGCTTGCGGCCTTCGAACAGGAACGGCTTGGTGACGATGCCGACGGTGAGGGCACCTGCTTCGCGAGCCAGCTCGCAAAGAACTGGGGCTGCGCCGGTGCCCGTTCCGCCGCCCATGCCGCAGGTGACAAAAACGAGGTCAGCGTTGTGCATGGCGCGGGCGACTTCTTCTCTGCTCTCGTCGATTGCCTGGCGACCGATCTCCGGTCGAGCACCTGCTCCGAGCCCGCGGGTTAGCTTCTTACCTATCTGGATTTTGACGTCTGACTTCGAGTTCAGCAGCGCCTGGGCGTCGGTGTTGACCGAAATGAATTCGACGCCTTCGAGGTGCTCCTCGATCATGCGATTGACGGCGTTTCCACCACCCCCGCCAACGCCGACCACCTTCATTCTGGCGTTTTGCGAGGCTGTTTCCTCGAATTCGAAGATCATCGGATCGGAAACTCCGGGACGACGGGGTATGTGGAAAAAAAACTCGGGCTAACATAAAGCCGTTAGCCGTTTCGTACCATAGGCAAAGACGAGCAGCAGCGAAAAAAAGTACAACGGGTGTCAAGCGAGTTATCCACATTCGAATGGCACCTCTGTTTTTTATGATTTTTGTCTCTGAACTACAAAAAGAAGACTACCAGCCAGCGGCTGTGGGCCTTCGCAGCCCGCAGCCCCGAGCCCGATACGGGAAAAAAAATGGCCAGCGCATTTGCTGACCATTAAACGGCTCGGGGCTGCCGGCCCGTGGGCCCACGGCTGCCGGCTGGTAGTCTTCTTTTTGTAGTTAAGAAACCTGCTTTAGAAGAAGTCTTCGAGCCAGGTCTTAATTCTCTTCGTAAACCGGTCAACTCCAACTCCCGCCAGCGCCCGTTTCCCGTTCGAGCCGAAGTCCGCAGCCGTCCGATGCGCGCCATACAAGGCGAGTCCGACGACGGTCGCAAATCGAGGCGCCTGCACCGCGTCGCTCAATCCGCCCAGGTTCTCTTCCGGTTGTCCGATGCGCACGCCGGTCCCAAATACATCGGCCGCCAGCTCGGCGACACCCTGCATTGCAGCAGCTCCGCCGGTGATGACGACCCCACCGTTCAAACGCTGCGCGAATCCCGCGCGCTTGATCTCGTCGAACGCGAGGTTGAAGATCTCGTCCATCCGCTGATGGATGATGTGCGCGAGCACTTCGCGTGGAACGTGTCGCTCGCCCTGCGCAACGGTGCTGGGCAACTGCAGGACTTCATTCGGGTCGACGAGCGGTTCATACGCACACCCGAATCTTTCTTTCAGGCGCTCAGCGTCGGCTTGCGTTACGCCAATTCCCTGCACGATGTCGCTGGTGACGTTGTTGCCACCGTAGTTAACGGTGCCGAGGTAGCGAATTTTTCCCTCGTGGAAGACAGCGATGTCGGTCGTGCCCGCGCCCATCTCAACGAGCGCGACGCCGAGCTCTTTTTCGTCTTCGGTCAGAGCGCTCAGCGCACTCGCCAGCGGTTCCAGAACGAGCTCGCGAATCTGATAGCCGGCGCGCTCCACTGCCTTGCGCAGGTTCATCGCTGGTGACGCACCAATGGTCACCAGATACATCTCGGTCTCGAGGCGGGTGCCGATCATCCCAATCGGATCGCGAATGCCCTGATTCTTGTCGACGCTGTATTCCTGCGGGATCGCGTGCAGCAGCTCTCTGTCCTGCGGCACTGGCTGCGCGCGCGCTACTTCGTTGGCGCGATCGACATCGGCCTTCGAGATCTCGTCTCCGTTCACCGCGACGATGCCCTTGCTGATCATCGCGCGAACGTGCTCGCCGGCGATGCCGACGTAGATCGAATCGACTTTCACGCCTGCCATTCGCTCGGCGTCTTCGATGGCCTTCTTGATCGAGCGCGTCGTCTCTTCGATGTCGGAGACGATTCCTTTGCGCAGCCCGGTAGTTCTCGCCTGGCCGACGCCAAGGATTTTGAGATAGGGTCCACTCTTGGCGTCGCCAGCGACGGCCTGCCCGATAACGGCAGTCGTTCTTGCCGACCCAATGTCGAGACCAGCGATAATTATGCGTTCCGAAGTCATTGCAGCCTTGCGATCACCTGATCGCGATAACGTAAATCGAGCTCATCGACGTGTAGCTGCCGGCGAGCGAGATCGCTTTCCACGGGAAAGATATCGGCAAGCCGGTCTGCTGGCAGTCCTACGGGAACACGAACGCGCAACGATCGCGAAGCCGCAGTCGGAGAACTCTTCGCGCGCTCGGCGGAGTCGAGTGAACGGGAGAGCGTCAGCAAGATCTCATCCCTCCCCGTTCGCCTCACTTCCTCGATGCGGGCGAACACTCGCGGCTCGGTCGCGCGAATCGCCCCGACGAGCTTAAGAAGAACGGGATCGCCAGTCGCAACAATTGGCAGGTCGAGATTCGTCCGCGCGGGGTCGATCGGAAGCTGTTTTCCGAGTGAATCGTACGGCGCCAACCCAGTCGATGTCTGGATGAACGCGACCGGCGGATTTTCCCTGATGCTCACCACCAATGTGCCCGGCAGCCGCCGGCTGATTTTCACGTCGGCGACCTGCGGGTGATATCTGACTCGATCGCGGTACGGCTCGAGATCGTCCCACAGCGAGGCGAGCGTGTCGACCTTGAGCCGTGAAAGAATCTCGTTCGTTGAGAGATACTTCGTGCCGCGAATCTCGACTTTCCGAATGCGGAAAAAGGCCATCTCCCTGCCAGCTGCCCGCAACCCGTAGCCTGCCCCCATAATGCAGGCTACCAGGAAAAGAATTCCCAGAATCTTCCAGCCTGGCTTGTGCAATCGTTCCCGCGGGATCATCGCCTGGCTTCCAGGGCTGTTTTGAGCTCCGGGCCGGTGCGAGTGATGTCGCCGGCGCCAATCGTGAGAACGACATCGCCGGCGCGAACGAAGTCACAGAGCGCAGGCGAAAGGCTGTCGCGTTCTCCGCGCCAGTCGACGCCTTTTCCCTTCTCGCGTAACGCGGAGACGATGAGCTCAGCGCTGACACCGTCGATCGGCTGCTCGCGAGCCGGATAAATCTCCGTCAGAAAAACGGCGTCGGCGTTGGCGAGCGCCGCGCCGAATTGCTGAGCGAAATCACGCGTGCGCGAGAAGAGGTGCGGCTGAAATGCGGCGACGATGCGGCGTCCCGGGTACGATGCACGCGCCGCTTGCAGCGTGGCCACAATTTCCGTGGGATGGTGCGCGTAATCGTCGATGATGACCACGCCATCCACCTCGCACAGTCGCTGAAACCGCCGATCGACGCCGCCGAAGTTGGCGAGCCCTGGTCGCATTTGATCGAGCGTCAGGCCAAGCGAAAGCCCGACGCCGATTGCGGCGAGAGAATTCTGAATGTTGTGATTACCCGGCACCCGAAGAGACGCGTCGCCGAGGACGTCGCCATCGTACTCGACTGTGAAGTTGGTTGTGGACCCTTGTGCGCGCACATCGCGTGCGATGAGGCGCGCATCACGCGAGGTGAGTCCATACCGAATCACTTCCGCGCTGGGAGGCAGATCGAGCGAATGCGCACCAGCATCGTCGTCGCACAACACGATCGCCGCCGCTCCGGCCACGAAATGCGCGAAGCTCGATCGGATGTCGTCCAGATCGCGATAGATATCGAGGTGATCGGCTTCAATGTTGGTCACGACGGCGATGCTCGGTGACAGTGTGAGAAAGGAGCGGTCGTATTCGTCCGCTTCCACGACGAACAAGTCGTCGCCTTCGTAGCGAAGGTTTCCGTTCCACTCGCCCACTCTGCCGCCCGCGATCCCGGTGGCGTGCAGGCCAGCGGCATTGAGGACCGCGGTGGTCATCACCGTCGTCGTGGTTTTGCCATGCGTGCCTGCGACACCAATCACCTTCCCGTGCTCGACCGCTTTAGCGAGCGCCTCGGCGCGGCGCGTCACCGGAATGCCGAGTTCCTTTGCGCGAACGAGCTCTGGCCGATTGCGGTTCATCGCCGAGGTGATGATCAGCTCGCGTACTCCGTCGACGTGATCCGGACTGTGTCCCTTCATAACGCGAATTCCCAGCGCCTCGAGATCATCGACAACGCCAGGATTCGCATCGCAACCCGTGACGGCGACGCCACGTCGCGCCAAGAGCTCGGCGAGCGCGCGCATACCAGCGCCGGCGATGCCGACAAAATGAATTGGGCGGCTATCTGACTCGGACATCATGTGAACTTTAAGCGCGTGATGAGACGCGTGCTCAGCGTTTGGCGCCGGTCACGAGACGTAAGATCTCTTTGGCGATGTCTGCCGCCGCGGTGGGGTGTGCCCGTTCCAATGCCTTCAACCGCATCTGGTCCAGCTTCGTTCGATCGTGGAGCATTCCATCGACTGCTCGCGACAACGTCTCAACAGACAAATCGGACTGCCTGATCATCTCCGAGGCGCCTGCGGCGGCGAGTGCCTTTGCGTTCGCGGTCTGATGATCCGCGGCTGCGGTTGGCAACGGCACCACGATCGAGGGAATGCCCCACGCGCACAGCTCCGCGGTCGCCATCGCCCCGCCGCGTGAGAGCGCGAAGTCGGCGCTCCGATACGCCTCGGCGATCGGCGCGATGTACGCGCGCACTTTGATTTTTCCGTTGCCGTAGTGCGACAGCTTGTCATAGTTGGCCTTGCCTGTCGCCCAGATCACGTAGAGATCATTCGGCAAGCCTTTGTCGATCCACCTGGCTACGACGTCGTTCATCGCCTGGGAGCCCTGACTGCCGCCGTAGACCAACATCACTTTCCCCGTCGCTGGAAACCCCCACTTCGCGCGTCCCGCCGCTTTGTCCTGGGCGTTTGGCGGTGGCGGCTCGATCGGGTTGCCGCTGTCAAACACCTCCGTGTGTTTCGACGGAGAGAGATAGCGTCGCGCTTCCGGGAATCCGAGATGAACCTGCGCCGCATAGCGACTGAAGAATCGCGCGGTGATTCCAGGATGGGTGTTCTGCTCCTGAAGCACCAACGGAATTCCGTGAACGGCGCCGTACGCCAGCGCGAGCCCTGAGGCGTAGCCGCCGGTGCCGACGATGCACGCCGGCAGCTCGCTTCTCACTTCGCCGGCAATGCGACGCCAGGCACCCACGGCTCCCCGCACCGTCTTCCAGTTCTCCCACGGTCGCGAGCGATACAGCGGATGAAGATCCAGCAATTCGAACGCGAATCCGGCTTGCGGCAGAACGTCTTTTTCAATGCCGCGCCTGGCGCCGATGAAAAACGGCTCGACGCGCGAATCAGCCTGACGGAGCGCACGTGCGATGGCGAGGCCCGGATAGAGATGTCCACCCGTGCCGCCACCCGCGAAAAACACTCTCATCGCGCGGGCAGCGCGAGCAGACCAACCGGACCGCTGCTTGCGCGTGCGGAATTCTCACGGGTGCTACCAATGTTGACGAGAATGCCGGTCATCAGGAGCGAAAGCACGAGGTTGGACCGTCCATACGAAATGAACGGGAGAGTCAACCCAGTTGTGGGAAGCAAACCGATTGCCACGCCGATGTGGAGGTAGGCGGTGAGCACGATCGTCACCGTCAACCCGACGGCTGTCAGTTGCAGAAAGGGCGTACGCGCTCTGCGTGCGATTCTGAAGCCCAGCGCCCCGAACGCGGCAAAGGCGAGGACCAGCAAAACGATTCCGACGAATCCCCATTCTTCCCCAATGTGGGCGGCGATGAAATCATCGTAGCCAAAGGGAAGGAATCCGTACTGCTGTCGGCCGCGACCAAAACCGACGCCGAAAATCTGACCCGAGCCGACTGCGATCAGCGATTGCTTCAACTGGTAATTCACTTCCGGCGCTTTTCCCGGATCGAAGAAGGCTGACATGCGAAGCAACACGTAGTTCAGTCGCTCGATCTTCACGTACAGCAGGGGGATCAACAACACGCCCAGTGCGACGAAGTGTCCAATCCGCACGCCTCCGGCGAAGAGGATGATCCCCATTATCAGCGTGAACATCATCGCCGTCGACAGGTCCGGCTCCAGCATCACCAGCACGTCGAGCGTGCCGACAACAACAAGAAACGGCAGCAGGCCCTTGGTCAGCCGTCGAAGCGTCTCACCCTTCTTGATCACCAGCATCGAGGTCCAGACGACAACCGCCAGCTTCGCGAGCTCCGACGGCTGCAGCGAGGTTCCAAAGAGGTATCGACGCGCGCCGTGCACGCGCGGTGCAATCGACTCGGTGAATGGGAGAATGACCACCGCCAGCAGAATCAGCGACAGGATCATCAACGGCCAGGCCCACTTCGCCCAGATCTCCGCGTCGAGCTTGGCCGCGATCGCGAACAACACCACACCGATCGCGACACCGCTCAATTGCCGCAGCAGCAGATACGCGTGCCCATAGCCGGCTTCCATCTCGACGATGGCGCTGGCGCTGTAGACCGTCGCCAATCCGAAAACGAGCATCACACCGGTCAGAATTACGATCGCGCGCGCTTCCGCGCTCATTTGCCATCGCTGTGAGATGCTTACCGAAGTGTCACTCATACGTCCTGTGCCGCAAGCGCGCGGAACCGCTCGCCCCTCTCCTCGTAATTCGAAAACATGTCATAGCTGGAACACGCTGGTGACAACAGCACTGCGTCGCCTGCTTTCGACGCCGAGCGCGCCGCCTGAATCACTTCCTTGAAATCCGATCCCAGCCGCAGGACATCGACGACCGGTCGCAAATCACGCGCGATGATCGACGCCGCCTCACCATAGGCGATCACCCGCTTCACATTCCTGCGGATCGGCTCCGCCAGGCCGGTATACGCTTCGCCTTTGTGACGCCCGCCAAGCAATAGGACGGTTGGGCGCTCCATCCCGTCAATTGCCACTGCAGCTGAGCTGACGTTGGTTGCCTTGGAATCGTTGATCCACTGCACACCGCGGAATTCGCCGACGAGCTCGAGCCGGTGCGGCAGCGACCTGAAAGTTTCGAGCGCCTTTGCGATTCCTTTCCGCGACTTCTGCGTTTGATGCTCGCGATCCGCGGCAGCAACTGCGAGCGACGCCGCCAATGCATTGGCGACGTTGTGCGC
>DATFHK010000092.1:0-5757 GCA_035248505.1 Gemmatimonadaceae bacterium
GGCCGTTTAACAGAACTCCGTGAAGATCATATAGTCTGGCGGCGAATTGCTGCGTTGCTCCCACATTAACCGTCGCGCTCGCAGGGTCTATCAGAATTGCGCCGACGATCCCGGTTTCCGCCCGAAACTTGATGGGCAGAGTGCGTCCATCAACGAGAGCAATGACCTGGTCGGTGGTCACATTCTTCAGGTCTTTGCCGGTCGCCACCGGTTGTACATCGGCAAACCCGAGAAGAACTCCGTCGCCTGCGGTGACCGTAATGCGATATATGCTGCCGGTCTTGAGATCAAACAGGTCGGTGTGCCAGTTGACGATGTACTGCTTGGCCGTGGCGTCCCACCGAACTGTCTCCGAGTTGGATGCAGTGCTGGTCGTGAACGTCGCGATCTCTGCGCCGCACGTCGTGCCGGTCAGCTCGCAAATGTGGACTTCCGGTGCCAGCGCCGGATCAGCCTCTCCACTATACGCGGGTTGCGAGACCAGCGGCGGCAGCCAGTAGAAACCGGCGGCGAAATCGTGCGCCGCATCCGCAATAGTGGATGTCGGTGTCGTGGATGAGCCGGGACGCGTGATCCGGGTGCTGTCCGAGCAGGCGACAAGAACGGGGAGCACGACCATCGCTGAGTACCGCAGGCGCGACGTGGACGACATGAGTAACCCCTTGCAAAGGGTGCCGTGCGACTGATCCTAGCGCGCCAAAGTAAAACGCAGAATCAAGCACGCAATGACGAATACGGTGAAGTCGTAAGGACGACCAAGCGCCGCGCCAGGTATCGTCGTCTAGTATGGCAGCGATACGACGCTCCCCCGCGAGAACGACCAACGCTTCGACAGCAGCGCGGATGCCAGGTCTGTAATAGTGAAGACCGCGCGCGGATCTCGAGCGGCCGCCACTGTTTTTGGCTCTCCCGCAATCACCGCGAGCCGTACCATCATCGAGCCCGGAGCGAACGCTTCGTCCGGCAGCCGCAAGTTCGCGACACCCCCCGGCGCAACGCGACCAAGCATCCACTCGCGTGTAGCGCCAATCAGGTACACGTCTACTGTCTGGGTCGAGAAATTGTCGAAGTGGATGCTCAGCAGGTTGGCCCCGCTCGAGATCGCAGGGTCGGGCACCGGGCGCGAAGACGCGCTAACGCACGCGCCGAGCGCGAGTGGCAGGGTGATCGTGGCAGCAATTGAAACGAAAGTACGGCGGCAGATCGTAGTCATCTTAGTCTCCTGACTGGGAACGGCGCCTAACGCGCCTCTTCCCATAGCGCGCAGAACCCGGGTGAATCCAATCACGGAGTTCCGCTGTCCAATCAGGTAGATGAGCCGATAGCGGGCGACCATACTGAGCATGCCTATCACGCCAACGGACGGTGTCACCAGGCTCCTGCGAGCGTGGGGTGCCGGCGACGTTCAGGCGAGCGAGTCACTCGTTCGTCTGGTGTACGCTGAGCTCCATCGCCAGGCGGAGCTCGCGCTGCAGCGCGAGAGCGCTGGGCACACGCTGCAGACCACCGCGCTCGTACACGAAGCGTGGCTGCGGCTCGGCGATCAGCACCAAGCGCGCTGGGAAAGCCGCTCACAGTTCTTTGCGATTGCCGCGCAGATGATGCGGCGCGTGTTGCTCGACCACGCCCGCGCGCGCCACGCTCTCAAGCGGGGCGGTGCCGGCATCCAGGTTTCGCTCGGCGAGAGCGATTTCGTTGGCGCGGGCTCCCGCGCTCCTTCCGCTCGAGCCGAGGCGATCGATCCGCTCGATATCATCGTGCTCGACGAGGCGCTTACCCGACTCGCCGTGCTCGATCCACAGAAGGCGCGGCTTGTCGAGCTGCGCTATTTCGCGGGACTCAGTATTCCTGAAACTGCGGCCGCACTCGGCGTTTCCACGGCGACCGTCGGTCGTGAGTGGGCAATCGCGCGAATGTGGCTTCGTCGCGAGATCGACCGATGAGTGATTCCTCACGCGTGGAACGGTCGGCGTCCCCGATGACGCCCGAGAGATGGCGCGTAATTGACGCGATTCTGCGTGCCGCGCTCTCCTGCGAGCCGGCGCAACGCGATGCGTTCGTCGCGCAGGCGTGCGGTGACGACGAGGAGATCCGCCACGAGGTCGCATCCTTGCTCGCCGCGCACGATCACGCGGGCGATTTCCTCGAGCGGCCCGCGGCGGAGCAGTTTGTCGCCGCCCGCGCGCCGACACCTGTCACCACCCGGCTCGCGGCCGCGCTCGTGGATCGCTATCAGATCGAGCGCGAGATCGGACGCGGCGGGATGGCTACCGTGCATCTCGCCCTGGACCTGCGACATCACCGGCGAGTCGCGATCAAGGTGCTGCGCGAGGAGCTAGCGGCGGCGATCGGCGCAGAGCGCTTTCTCGAGGAGATCCGGGTTACAGCATCGCTGCAGCATCCGCACATCCTGCCGCTGTTCGACTCGGGCAGCGCGCAGGGACTGCTGTGGTACGTGATGCCGTTCGTCGAAGGCGAGACGCTGCGGTCGCGTCTCGCGCGCGAGCGCCGACTGCCTGTCGACACTGCGCTCCAGCTAGTGCGCGAGATGGCGGACGCGCTCGATTACGCGCACCGCCATGGCATCGTACATCGCGATGTGAAGCCGGAGAATGTTTTGCTGCAGAGCGGTCACGCGCTGATCGCCGATTTCGGAATTGCGCTGGCGCTCGAGAACGCCGGCGGCGCGCGACTCACGCGCACTGGCATCACGCTCGGCACGCCCTCGTATATGGCGCCGGAGCAGGCCGCGGGCGACCGGCCCATCGATGCGCGCACCGACGTCTACGCGCTCGGCGCCGTGTTGCACGAGATGCTCGCCGGCGAGTCGGTGTTCGCTACAGCGTCGCGTCAAAAGACGCCCCACGATTTGTATGAGCCAGCCGTTGCGCTTGCTTCACGTCGCGCCGATGTCTCATCGTCGCTCGATGCGGCGATACGTCGATCGCTGTCCAAGGATCCGGACGACCGATTCCCAAGTGCCGGCGCGTTCGCCGCGGCGCTGACTGCGCCACCGCGGCGCATCAGCAACGCACACGGTCGCATGATATCCGCACGCTCGGCGCTGTACGCCATCAGCATCATGCTCGTCGTTGGTCTCGCGGGTGGCTGGGCGATTGCGCGGTCGCCATTGGTGGACCGTGTGCCGTCCCTTATGTCCGACGCAGGCGCCCAGCCGACTGACCCTCGCGCCAACTTCGATCCGATGAACGGACAGGACATGTCTCTGATGGTGGTCGATCGTTCCGGTCGCAAGCTGCGCGCGATCGCTGCGAATCGTCCGTGGACGCCGCGTTTTTCGCCCGATGGTCAATCGGTGGCATACGGTGCTTTCGGCAGCGGGCGAAATACGAGCGATCTGTGGGTGACTTATCTGGATGGAGGCAAGACGCGTCGCCTCACCGATGATGATGACGACAGCAACGATCCTCAGTGGAGCGCGGACGGTGCGATGGTCGCGTACTCGAAGAGCGCTGAGGACGGGAAGGATATTTTCGTGCGCCCGCTTGGCGCGGGTGATCCGCGGCCACTTGCTGCCCGCGCGGGGACACAGTTCGCGAGCGACTGGCTGCGCGATGGAAGTGCGCTCCTCGTCACCACTGAAAGCGGCGGCAAGCACGACATCATCGTGCAGCCGGCAGACGGATCGCCGGCATGGCCCTATGCGGCGACCTCAGCGGATGAGATGGGGGCACGCATCTCGCCCGACGAGCGCTGGGTTGCGTACACGTCCGACGAGTCAGGCCGGTCAGAGATCTACCTTGATACGTATCCACGTCCGGGACGGCGTGTGATGGTGTCGTCGAACGGCGGCGCATTTCCCGTTTGGCGCGGTGATGGGCGCGAGTTGTACTACTGGAACGATGACAGGCTGGTGGGGGTGCCAATCGATGCAGGCTCAGGCGATAAGCCGCCGGTGTTAGGTGCGCCGACTGTCTTGTTCAGAGCTCCGTATTACGGTGGGCCCAACACGATGTATGACGTGTCGCCTGATGGAAAGCGATTCGTGATCGTCCTCGCGGCTGGTAAACTATGACTTTCTAGATGGGCACCAACTGTGTCGACAAGTAGTTCACGATGTGCGTGGTCGCGTGAGCGATCATTGCCGATTCCAGGCCGCGGCGCCAATACAGCCAACCGAACAACAAGCCAAACGTCGCGTTCACACCGACTACAAATACAACGACCGGTACATTCAGCGAGCCAATCAAGTAGTGCGCTACAGGCAGATGACCTGCGCCGAACAGCAAGGCGCTGGCACTGATCGCGAGCCATGTCAGCCCGGGTTTCACTGCTCCACGCCTTCGCTGGAAGAACCGCCACGCCAACCACGTGAACGCTGTCATCAATCCCCAGCGGAGAAGCACTTCCTCGGTGATGCCACCATACAGGATTCGGGCATACAACGGAGCGTTGAACTGAACTTGCAGCGCCGCGATTGGGGCCGGTGACAAACGCAGCGATGCGAACAGCAACACGCCGGCCGGCAGACCAGCAATCAATCCCGGAAGAACCTGCGGTCTGAGAGCCTGCACAAAGGATCGGCGCGTAGCCGCTGCTTCGAACGCGGGTGCGCGTAGTCCAACCGCCGGCGCCAGAGCCGTACCACCCCAGACGGCGAGCGCCACAAGGAGAGCGCTCTGGAAGAAACTGGCGATCATGATCACCCACAGCGGCGCGGGCAGAGGCATCTTCGCTGTAAGCAGCGGCAGAACACCAACGGTGACGGTGACCGCGCCGAGTGTCGCAGCTAGCCATAGCAAAACCCCGACGCGAAGTCGGGGAAGGGGGGTCGGCGCGGTGTCGGTCTCAGTCATTGCATTCCCATCGTGCACGGCGTTAGTGCACTGCGGCCTTGCTCAGAGCATCAGCCATCAGTGCTGACACCGGAAAGTAGCGGCCGCGAAGTACGACTGCGTTGATTTTCCGGGTGTGACTGATGTCTTCGATCGGATTCATGTTCAGGATCACCATATCCGCGGCGCGGCCTGGCTGAATTGTCCCGAACGTACCAGTGCGACCCAGTAATTTTGCGGGGTTCAGCGTGGCGGTCTGCAACGCTTCGAGCGGTGTGAAGCCGGCTTCGACAAAAAGTGCAAGCTCGTTATGCAGGTCGATGCCTGGCACTTGTCCCCAATCAGTGAAATCGGTTCCGGCAAGGATCTGCACGCCTGCCTTGTGCATCATTGCAACCTGCTCCATTTGCTTTCGATGTACCTCCAGCCGCGGCTTCAGGTTCTCCGGCTTATTGCTCCACAGTACAAATCCGCGCTCGTACGCAACGAGAGTTGGATCGTAGAACGTGCCGTTTTTTGCGAAGCGCGCGAAGAGTGCCTGACCAGCCGGACCAAGGTTTTCGTCCACCGCTTCCATTACAGTCTTCGCGGTTGCTCCGGGGCGCATGATCGCGCTCTCGTTGATCATCTCGATGTGCTCGAGGCTTGCCGCGCCGGAGTCCGATGCTTCGGCGGAGCTGACGCCCTGGGGTAGATGGACGGCGACGGGAATGTGTTCCTTCCGTGCTTCGTTCATCAGCGCAAAGAAAGACTCTCGCGTGAGCTTGTTGTGCACCTTGATGAAATCGACGCCTTTTGCTTTCAGTTGATGAACTGCCTGCCGCGCTTCGTCGGGTGTACGCACCGTGAGTCGATTCCGTGCGTTCTTTGGACCATCTACAAATGGCCCGGCGCGAAAAATGTGTGGCCCGACTCGCGATCCACTTTCGATTTCGGCGCGCCAGCGATCGACCAGTGTCAG
>DATFHK010000093.1:0-47519 GCA_035248505.1 Gemmatimonadaceae bacterium
CGGTATTTACGGGCGAGTGCGAGGGACATTGCGAGGCGGGAGTACCCCAGGCCTGACGGAGCAACGTTTGACACCGCATGCCGCTGCTACCTTCGGGGTCCTGACGGAGTTAGCAGGCAAACGCCCTCCGGGACCTGGGGCAGGTCTAAATATAGCAGGCGGAGAGGGGGTAACTACAAAAAGAAGACTACCAGCCCGCGGCCGTGGGCCCACGGGCCCGCAGCCGCGAGCCGTCTCTATCGTAAGACAAAACAGCTCGGGGCCGCGGGCTCAAAAGCCCAGGGCTGCCGGCTGGTAGTCTTCTTTTTGTAGTTGAAAAAAAGCCCCGTCGATAATCGACGGGGCTTTTCCGAGACGCCGCGACCCCGCTACTGCTTCTTTGCGTTCTCGCTCGGACTCTTCACCTTCACCGTGGGAACCTTGATCGCGGCGGTGTCCTTCTTCACTTCGACCTTCGGCACCGTCACGTTCGCGGTGTCCGTGCCCACTTCCACAGATGGCGTGTGAATGGTGTCGGTCTGAGTTCCAATAACCGGCTTCTCGACCTGATACTCTCCTTCTCCCGTCTTCTTGCAAGCTGAAATCGAGACCGCGGCCACGATGGCCGCAACTGCTGCGAACTTGCGCACGAGCGCCTCCTCAGAAGTGTGTCGCCGGACCGTCCGGCAGCATCCCGTTGCTGATCAATCCTCGAACGCCTCGCGCTGCATCTTTCGCACGCGCCGAAGCTCGTAGACCTGCGCTACTTCGCCTCCAATGATGAAGATGAACGAGGCGTAGTAAACCCAGATCACGACGAGGACTAATGCAGCCACCGTGCCGCTGTAAAACGACCCCGGATTGAACGACCTCACATACGCGGAAAACGCACGTTTGGCGACTTCCAGCAGCACACTGGTGAACAACGATGCAATCAGCGCCGTGCGCCAGCGGATTTTGCGATGCGGCAGGAACTTGTAGAGCGAGAAAAACATCGTCGCGATGAAGGAGAACGCGAGCAACTGACCAAGGTTGTATTCGACCTGGCCCATCAACTCCTTGCGCAATCCGAACTCGGAGAGGATCGATACGCCACGCGAAGTCGCAATCGCCAGGTACGCACTCAACGCGGTGTAGGCGACGAGGAGCAGGCTCGAGACAATCGTCATCTCGATATCGAAGATCTTGCCGGCGATGATGCCTCTATCGCTGTCGATGTCGAAGATCGCCGCCAACACCGTGCGCAGCGATCCGAACAGTCTCGTCGAGAACCAGACGAAGCCGATCGCACTATAGATCGTGAGCGTGCCGCTGCGCTTGATGACCTCGTTGAGGATGGCGCCCGCGGGGCCCGCATCACCGGGCGGATGTGGCGGCAGGAATTTGTCGACGATTGTCAGAACTTCGGCCGACGTGGTGTCCGGCGACTGATTCAGGAGATAAACGAGGCCCGTCGCCAGCAACAGAAAAAAAGGAACGGCGGCAAGCAGGATGTTGAATGCAATGCCGCCGGCGAGGAAGAAGACGTTGTCTTCGCCGCTGTTATCCCAGACTCGCTTTGCGTAATCGCGAAGCAGCCACCCGGTACGGGCCGCCAGCGAGCGCTGCGGCACTAGCTCTCTTTGTAGGCCGCTTTCGTATCGGCGATGCGCTGCTCCAGCTCGCCGCGCGCCTCGCGCGCCGCCGCACGTCCGGCGTTATACGCGTTCGAGACTCTACGTCGTTTGTCGTCGACGGCATCGAAAGTAGCCTCGATACGCTCCTCGACACTGTCGCGCACCTGGCGGAACTTGTCGGCGACGTTGTCGCTGACATCTTCGACGAGATCCTGCGCGTTCTGCTGCACTCGACGCGCACTGCGCGCGAGCCCGGCACGCGTCTCTTCTCCGCTCTGCGGCGCAAACAGCAGCGCCGCGCCGGCGCCTAGCAGGATCCCCAACAGAAACGGACCGACGCCGATGTCGCTCTTCTCGACGATGACATACGGTGCCGTGTCGTAAGGATCCTCATCCTCGTAATAGAAATCGGGCTCATCGATTTCGTCGTCCTGATCTCGCGTTCGCCATTTCATCGGAGCTGCCCCCTGTTTAACGCTTCTTGGCTTTTGGCTTTGCAGCAGTTGGCGTTGGAACCTTTGCCGGCTTCGCAACTTTGCCCGCCGGCGGTGTGGCGTCCTTCGTTACGCGCGCAGCGCCGTTCGACACACTCGCGGCGTCGGCCGACTTACCATTCAGCAGCGATGCAATCTCGGCGCGAACTTCGGCCGCCGACATCCCGACGATCGTTGCCGCCCGGTTGTAGTCACCGTTGGCCGACGCGAAAGCGCGCAGAACCAGCTGTCGGCGAGTGTCGGCAAGGGTCGCGCCCGGCGGAATCGTGATCGACATCGATGAATCCCCACGACGCAGATGCCTGGGCATGATGTCGCCGGCTTTGATCTTGTCGCCGTGGGCCATGATCACCGCGCGCTCGACGGCGTTCTTCAACTCGCGGACGTTGCCCGGCCAATTGTAAGAGAGGATCCACTCCCACGCCGGCTCGTCGAAGCCGCTGACGGCCTTGGCGTTCTGCGACGCAAAACGCGACAGGAACTCATTGGCGAGCAGCTTGATGTCGCCCACACGCTCACGCAGTGGCGGCAGGAAGAGCTCGACCACCGCCAGACGATAATAGAGGTCCTCGCGCAGATCGTTCTCGGACAGTGCCTTTTGCAGATCGCGATTGGTCGCCGCCAAAATGCGGATGTCGACCTCGATCTCCTTCTTGCCACCCAGGCGGCGAATGCTTCGCGATTCAATCGCGCGCAGCAGCTTGACCTGGATGTCGGTCGGCATCTCGGCGACTTCATCGAGGAAGATGGTGCCGCCATCCGCCATCTCGAAGGCACCAGGCTTCTCGTTTACCGAGCCCGTGAATGCGCCCTTCTCGTGACCGAACAGCTCGTTCTCAAGGATGTCTTTCGGCAGCGCCGCGCAATTGAGCGCGAAGAAAGGACCTTTGGCGCGCTCGCTCTTGGCGTGGATCGCCCGCGCGACCAGCTCCTTACCCGTTCCGGACTCGCCGAAGATGAGAACGCTGGCGTTTGACGGAGCGACGGCCTCGATGATCTGGTAGACCGCGCGCATCTCTTCCGATTGCCCAGTCAGCTCACCGTAGTGCGTCAGACCCTCGAGCTTGGACGACAGCTCACGATTCTTCTGCTGGACGTTGAATTTCTCAAGCGCTTTCGGGATCAGCGCCTTCAGACGATTGAGCTTGTCGGCGGTGAGCGGCTTCTCGATGTAGTCGTAGGCGCCCTCGCGCATCGCCTGCACCGCCGAGTCAACCGTCGCCTGGCCGGTGACGATGATGCACTCAGTGGGAATCTGTCGCTGCTGTAGCTCCTTCAGCAGTCCCAATCCATCGACCTTGGGCATCTTCAGATCAGCCAGCACCACGCCGAACGGCTCGGCGCCGAGTTGGTCCAGCGCCTTCTGTCCGTCGACAGCAACGGCGACCTCATATCCTTCATCGCGCAGAATTGCGCTCAGTCCTTCCGTTATTGAACGGTCGTCATCGGCGATGAGGACCTTGGGGTGCTTCATCTCAGTCTTTGGAATGGCTTTGTCCTTCGGGCAAGACCCTTAATATAACGTTTGTTCCGCGCTCTTCGACTGATACGTCAATCGCCGCGGCCAGGCGTCGGATATCGGACAGAGCGGCGGACGTGTCGCCCAGCGTCAACTCGACACTCCCGCCTTCCGCGCTCCGCTTCCTGACCTTTTCGACCGTAGCGGGTGCGCCCAAAGTCACATTGGTCAAGGCAAGTAGCCCATTGGTCAGCACACTCGCCGCCGACACGTTGAGGATGGCCCTTTCGGCGAATGGTGTAACCTCGCTGCCCGAGTCGCGCGCCGACCTGCTGCGCACGACTTCGACGTTAACCGATACCCCGTTCAAGGCGTTACGGATTTCGTGACCGGCGCGACGGACTATCTCGCGGAGGACCTTGATATCGCTCGCGCTCAGACGAGCGTCAGTCACTCAGGTCAGCGTCGTCAGGCGCGGCTTCAACGACCGCCAGATCCGGATGCGGCTGCGGCTTGTGAGCTTCGACGGATTTGACGAAGCGATCCACGACGTCGCGCGTATTAACCACCGCGAGCTGAGTGAACAGGAAAGCGAACTTCGCGTCGTACTCCTTCGCCAGATTCGCCTTCACGTCGGAAGACAGATCCCACAGCCGCTTCTTGAACGGACCGATCGCCTTCTTGCGGGTCTTGTAGAAGAACTGTTCGTCGGAATCGGTCGGCTTACGCTCGTCCTTGGCGTTCTGACGCAACCATTCGTAGATCTCATCGCGCAGCTCGCGCGGCATGGTGTCGAACAGCATCGTCTGAAAATTCGTCGCCAAGTGGATCTCGGCGGTTTCGGTGCGCGGAAAGTTGTGGAACGCGCTGTCAGGCAGCGTGGACGCGCCGTGCTGCACCGCGCCCGCGAGTCCGTACTTCTCTCGCGCAACCTTCGACAGCCGCGCCAGCGTATCGAAGTCGATCTTCACATCGGCGATGCTGCCGTCGGCGAGGACGACCCCGCCGTGAGTGGTGCCTGACTGCACACTGATCTTGGACAGACCCTCGGTGCCCCGCTTCCTTTTATTAAGCGTGGAGTTGAAGCCGTCCATGTAAGCATTGAGCTCTTCGACGGTCGAGTTCTCGGTACCGACTTCGCCGATCTCACCGCCGATTGAGATGTTGATGCCTTTGGGCTGGAGCTCTCTCACCGCCAGTGTCAACTCGACGCCCGTCTCATAGTTCGTGCGCTGCTGTGCGTCGAGATTCGGCTTGGACAGGTCGACGAGGGTCGACGTATCGACGTCGATGTTGTAGAAGCCAGCTGCAATCGCCTCGCGAATCAGCTGCTTGACGCCGTTCACTTCGGTTACGGGGTCGGCGGCAAACTTCTTCGCATTCACCTGGAAGTGATCGCCCTGGATGAAGACCGGACCGCGAAATCCCTCGCGCAACGCCGCCGCCAGCATCACCGACACATACTCGGCGGGGCGCTGATCGGTGTAGGCAATCTCGGATCGAGCGATCTCGAGAATGAGGGCGCCGACTTTGAGCTTCACCGCCTGTCGGAATACCGAGCGGCCTGTGTCGTAAGCCATGCCGCGGATGTTCATCGCCGGGACCGTGAATCCGCCACACTCGCCGCGACCGCGCGCCAGGTAGAGGTCGTGGATCGATGCGGCACGAACCCCGACCGACTGGCCGATCTCCCAAATCAGCCAGCGCGCGTCGTCGCGATCGTCCTGATCACCGAAGACGGCAGTGTAAGCGAGCTTGTCCATCGCCGGACTGGCGATGGCCGATTCGTCGTGGACAGTGACTTTGCCGTCGAGGACGGTTACTGCGTTTTTGAATGGATTGGCAAACATGATTTGAAAGTCGTTTGGCTTTCGCGCGGATTCAAGTGAATAAACTACAAAAAAGAACTAGCAGTGCGGCCGACGGCCCTAAGCCGGCAGCCACGGGCCTAAACCGAATATGTCGGGTTGGGTCTTGGCAGTGATTCCCACTCTTTCTTGGCAGCGTCGGCACCCGGGCGGCCCAGTTGGGCGTAGGCGAACTGCTTGCCGAGCTCGACGCCAGGCTGGTTGAAGGCATCGATCTGGTAAAGCTGACCAGCGTACGCAGTGGCGATCTCGAGCAGCATCATGAGCTCGCCGACGTTGGCGGCATCTACCCTGCCGAGCGTGATAGTCATATTGGGTCGGCCACGTCGCGCCAACGCACCGGCAGTCGCACGCTGCTCGATGTCGATCAATTCACCGAGACTGTGCCCACCCAGATAGCCAAGCTCCTTCACGTCGGTGAAGCCTTTGGGAATTCGGACGTCAGTCCCACGCTGGTGTATGCCGACGAAGGTCACCGTCTTATCCGCCGGACCTTCCATGAACAGCTGGACCTGGGCGTGCTGGTCCGTCGCACCGAGCGCAGCGAGCGGCGTCGATCCCACCGACGTGCCGTCCTGTCGTTTTTTCCCCAGACTCTCCGCCCACAGCTGAACGAACCAGGCAGCGAAGTCGCGCAGCGGATCCGAGTACGGCATGAACACCGCGATCGATTTTTTCAGCTCCGTGTCGGCCATCCACTGTAGCATCGCGTAGACGCCGGCGGGATTTTTCGTGAGTTCGTCGACCTGGCATCGCTTTGCCATCTCGCCGGCGCCGGCAAGCAGGGATTTCACGTCGATGCCAATCAGCGCCGCTGGCAAAGTTCCCACGGGCGTAAGCACGCTGAATCTTCCGCCGATGTTGGGAGGGATGTCGAGTGCCGGCACGTCGAGTCGCTGCGCCAGCGGACGCAGCGCACCCTGTTTCGGATCCGTCACGAAAACGAAATGGTCGGGGAGATCGAGCTGCGCCGCTTTGAGTCGATCGTGCACGATCAGGAATTGCGACATCGTCTCCGCAGTTCCACCCGACTTCGATGTCACGATGAACAGTGAGCGCTTGAGACCCAGGCGCGCCAGCAACGCCGCGATCGTCTCCGGATCGATGTTGTCGAGCACGTGCAGGCGGGGAAATCCGCCGCGTGCCTTGTCATCGAGGTTGTTCCAGCCGCTCGGCCGCAGCGCCGTGCGCAGCGCGACGGGTCCGAGCGCGGAGCCACCAATGCCGAGAATCACGACGTCGTCGTACTTGCCTTTCGCGCTCGTGGCGTATCGTGTCGCCTGGTCGAGCAAGCCAGTGTTGCGTGGCAATTCGACGAACCCAACCTCACCCGAGGTACTCAATTTTTCAAAACCGGATTTTGCGGCCTTGAATTGCTGCGGGGCGGCGCGCCAGGCATCGGAGCCGATTCCGCCCGGCGAAATCATCATGTTGGAGTAGTCGAGTTTGAGCGTCATCTCAGGTCATTTCTACAGTGAGTCCATCGAACGCCGGAGCAATGCCTTTCGGCAATTCCTTTTCCAGATCCGCGTGTGCAGTACGGTGTGTCAGGTGAGTGAGCCACGTCTGTCGCGCGCCAACCTTGCGTGCCGCCTCCACTGCTTCGGAAACGCTGAGGTGGGTTGGATGGGGCGTGCGAAAGAGGGCGTTGAGCACGAGCACGTCGACTCCTCTCAATGCATCGATCGCAGCATCTGGCAGCGACTTCGCGTCGGTGATGTAGCCCAGCGCGCCGATCCGATATCCATAGACAGACACCGGCCCGTGCGGAATCGAGATTGGCGTGACGTCGACATCGGCGACGCGAAACGGTTTGTCCGCAGCGACACCATGCGCGTGGCCCTCCGGCTTGCTCGTGCCCGGTAGCGCGTGGATCGAGTCGTCGAAGATGTAGGCAAAACGTTTTGCCAGCCGCGCCATCACTTCCGGCGGACCGTACATGTCGATCGCACTCTTGCCCCGGTCGGACAGCGCGCGGATGTCGTCGATACCGTGCACGTGATCGGCGTGATCGTGGGTGAACAGAATCGCATCGACAGCATCGATATTAGCATTGATCAACTGCAGTCTGAGCTCGGGCGGAGTATCGATGAGAATGCGCGCGCCGCCGTTCGTCTCCACCAGCGCTCCAACCCGCGTTCTCTTATCGCGCGGATCTGTTGATCGGCAGACCTCGCAGTTGCAGCCGATCTGGGGGATACCAAAGCTGGTTCCCGTGCCCAGAAAGGTGAGTTTCAGACAGTCTCCACCTTCAGGAGATTGGTGGTTCCCGGAGTGTCGAACGGAACGCCGGCGGTGACGATGATTCTATCTCCCGGGGTCGCCAGCTCGCGCTGGACGACAACGTTCTTCGTTTGATCCATCATCTCGTCGTAATCGGCGCAGTGTGGCACCAGCTGCGGAACGACTCCCCACACGAGTGCCAGCTGGCGATAAGTGCGTCCCTCGTCGGTGAGAGCCAGAATCGGAACCGGCGGCCGTTTCGAGGAGACGACGCGCGCCGAGAATCCGCTCTTGGTAAAGACGACGACGAGCGGCGCAGCGAGCATATCCACGGCGGCCACTGTCGCCGCAGCAATTGCAACTTCGGTGGTGACGATGCCGTTCCCCTGCTGCGCGCCGGCAAACGGCGCGACCGGCGGATGCGTCTCGATCTCCTTGATAATGCGGGTCATGGCTTCAACGGCGAGACGCGGATACGCGCCTGCCGCCGTCTCTGCCGAGAGCATCACGGCATCGGTGCCATCCATGATTGCATTGGCGACATCGCTCGCCTCCGCACGCGTTGGACGCGGATGCTCGATCATCGACTCGAGCATCTGGGTCGCCGTGATCACCGGCCGACCATAACGATTCGCCAGTCGGATGATTCGCTTCTGTGCGCCCGGCACCGCCTCGAACGGAAGCTCGACGCCGAGATCGCCCCGTGCAACCATCACTGCATCAGTCGCCCGCACGATCGCTTCGATGTTGTGCAGCGCAACATCCTTCTCGATTTTCGCGACCACGAGCAGCCACTTGGGAATGAGCTTCTTGAGTCCCTCGATGTCTTCCGCCCGCCGGACGAAGCTGAGGGCGAGATAATCGACCTGCTGCTCGACGGCGAACTTGATGTCGGCGGCATCCTTCTCGGTGATCGACGGCGCCGACACCTGAATGCCGGGCAGGTTGAGACCTTTGTGGCTCTTGAGCGGCCCGCCGTTGAGGACGCGTGCTTTGACGCGCTGGCCGGTGACCTCGAGCACGACAAGCTCGATCAATCCGTCATCGACAAGGATGCGATCTCCGACGTGGACATCGTGCGCAAGCTGGTCATAGGTGACCGGGATTTCGCCGTCTCTTTCGTGGCCTTCGTGCACCAGCACCATGTCGTCGCCAACGTTGAGCGTAATCGGCTCCGACAGATCGCCGATGCGAATGCGCGGGCCCTGAAGATCGCCGAGGATTGCAATCGGCCGTCCGGCCTGATCGGCGAGGCGCCGGACCATGGCAATGGTCTTTGCGTGCTGGTCATGGGTGCCGTGGGAGAAATTCACACGGGCCACGTTCATTCCGGCCTCGATCAGCCCGCGAATGGTATCGTCATTCGCGGTCGACGGACCAAGCGTGCAGACGATTTTTGTGCGTGGTGTGTAGATGCCGCTCACTTCCCGCCAGCCAATGATCCCTGTTTTGACTCGAGTCCTTCAATCAACTCGTCGAACGACTTCTGGAAGCTCGCGATGCCGTCGGCGAGAAGCTTCTGCGTTACTTCTTTTATCGAGATTCCCACCTGGTCGATTTCCTTGAGCAGCGCTTCGGCAACGGGGACTTTCTTGTCGACTGTGATATCGACGACGCCATGATCGCGGAAGGCTTCGATCGTCTGCGGCGGCATGGTGTTCACAGTGTCGGGACCGATCAGGTCCTCGATGTACATCACGTCGCGGTAGTTCGGGTTCTTGGTGCTGGTGCTCGCCCAAAGCGGACGCTGAAGTCGACCGCCCTGCTTCGCGATCTTTTCCCAACGTGAGCCCGAGAACTTCTGACGGAACAACCGATACGCGAGCTTGGCGTTGGCGATCGCGGCCCGGCCTTTCAACAGCGCGAGGCGTTCCTTCTCCTGCTGAGTTGCCTTGGACATTTTGTCTTCGAGTCGCTTGTCGACTTCCGTATCGACTCGACTCACGAAAAAACTGGCGACCGATGCGATGCCGTCGATTGCTTGTCCCTTCGCCAAACGATCTTCGAGGCCGGCCATGTAGGCATCGATCACGCGTTCGTGCGCCTCAATCGCGAACAACAACGTGATGTTGACGTTGACACCTGCTGCCGTGAGCCGCCTCACCGCAACGGCACCCTGCTCGGTACCCGGCACCTTCACCATTACGTTCGGGCGATTCACCGTCTTCCAAAGTCGCAGGGCTTCTTCGACGGTTGCGTCGGCCGAATGCGAAACGCCGGGAGAGACTTCAATCGAGACGTAGCCATCACCGCCGCGTGTGGAGCTGAAAACCCCGGCGAACTTGTCGCATGCGTCGCGAACGTCGGTCGTCTCGAGGAGCTCGAACAATTCCCAACTGCTCAAATTCTTATCTTCGGCGCTGACGATTTGATCGTCGTAGGAATCGCTCGAGGCGAGCGCTTTTTGAAAGATTGTCGGATTCGATGTCATTCCGGTCAGTGCATCTTCGCGAATTCGCTTGTCGAGCTCGCCGTTATGAAGCATTCGCCGGTCGATGCTGTCCAACCAGATCGATTGGCCGACGTCATGGAGCTGCTGCAGTTTGTTCTTTGGCATGGAAATCCCCCTACAGAATTTTAACTCTCCACGCGCCGAGAAACTATTCGTGGACGGCGACAGGCGAGAGGCGATGACATTGTAGACAGCTAGTCGGCGAAATTCTTGCTGACATACCGAGACTGTGTTGCAACGACGAATCTTCCTGCTTTCACCGGCGAGCTGCGGCGGCAAACGTGCGGCACTGCTCTTCAACGATCGGGCCGAATTCGACATTGCCGTGCGAGTGAGGAAACAGCCCGGCGCGCCACTCGGCGATGTCTTCAGCTTCCTCAGCGGTTTGTACTTTCGGGGTAAGCTCGCATATGCCCGCGAGTTCATGAATCCGCCGCCGCGTAAAGCGGCCGGCATCCAGATCATCACTCCAACTGACGGGCTCTACTCGCCAGGCAGTCTGGTGACTCTACGAGATCTGGAACGGTTCGCCACGGTTGCGATCGACGCCGAGGATTCACGCTACCGTTTCCCGCTCGAGCGAGATGCCACGAAGATCGCCGAGCGAATCGGTCCGAGGTGCGAAGTCGTGCTGCTGGGTAGCGTCGCCAGCGGTAAGTACGTGGACGTTCTGCTTCCAATCTTTGGGAAGCGACTGGTCTTTCCAAAGGAGTTCATCGGGCACGGCGACATGGCCCGTGGCGGAATGCTGCTACAGCGCGCCGCATCCGGCGAAGAGCTCAGCTACATTCCCGTCGCCGACCCGGCGCGGCTTGGCACTACTGCCAGCAAAAAGGCCAAAGCACAGGTAGCGGCGCGCTACGAGGCAATGGCCTGAATTAGCTTCGCGCAATTAACGCCCGACGCGCCAGTCGGTTGAGAGCTCCGTGTTGCCCCACGCGAATTTGAGCACCCCATGCGGAAAGGTCTTCGACGTCTGCGGCTCGATCGCGGGGACCAGCCAGAAGGTCAGGCTTTCGACCGGTTCGGCGAGGGTGCGCTGACGCAGGTCGATTCGCGCAAAATCCTTGGTTGGATCGTAGTCAGTGCCCCACTGCAGAATGTCTTTGCTCACAATCAGCTTCCAGCCGTTGCGGGTCGGGAGTGAGAAGAGGCTGTACACACCGCGCGGGATGAAGGTGTTGCCGATGGTGAGATCCACCTCAGTGGAGAGTTGAGTGGCCATGTTGGCGCCGGTGCGCCAGGCGGTGTCCCAGGGAACGACACCGGGCATGCCGATGACGTTGCGGCCCCGTAGATGCGGCTGGCCGTAATCGATCGTGATCTTCGCCGGCCCAGCCAGGTTGAGCGCGCCGAACCATCCTCCTTCTTTCGCATCGTATCGGCTGTCGACCAGCACCTGTACCGATGCGCGCGTGCTGGCCGCCGCGCGGGGAATCCTGGGCGCCTGCTGAGCGGGCTGCGCAGCCGGTTGCACGGGAGGAGCTGTCTGCTGTTGTGCTCTAGCTGGGGGGACCAGAGCGATGGCGGCTGTCACTGCGAGGACGGGAAACACGCGCATGACTCGAGCTCCTGTTTTGTGGAAAGAACCTCTGCCTAGAAATCCCGCTTCCGCATTTCCTTGAAGAATCGCTCGTGTTCCTGCCGCTCCTTGAGCGTTTCGGCGTCGGTGGGAAGATCGGCGAGGTTCTTGTCGTATTTCTTGCCGAAACCCTTGGGGACCTTTGAGTTGGAGCCGCTCTTGGCGGCGTTCTTTTTGGCTAGCGCGAGAAGCTTCTTGTTGTCCATATGCGTGCGTGAGGGTGATACCTAAAGCTGTCATCCGGTGTTTTCCGCGCAAGCCTGAGTAAGTTGCAAGCGATCCGCAGATCGCTTTGAGGCCCTGAAATCGACTTCAACTCGATGACCAACTTCGCCAGTGCGATCTCCCAGGCCTCAAACATTTGTCTTGCGCGGCCGCCCTCGCGCATACAAGTTAGGCCCCGCGGCGAACAGATGTTCCTCGCCGCGGATTACTGATTCGATTCGCGCCTGACTTCTTCACCGCGTCCAACAGCGCGGTTTCTCGCGGGCCATCCATTTCGATGACCCGCTTTGCATTCACCATCGAGGAGGCTTGGGATGTACCGTTTCAGAACCGTAGCCGCGGTTGCGTTTGCCGCATCGGCCATCGTCGCTTGTAGCGATAGCGTCACTTCGCCCGAACTCTCTGCGCCAGAAACCGCAGACCTTTCCGTTCAAAATGGCCGGGAAGACCTCGTAGCGGGCGACGTCATCGTCCGAACTGTCGACGGCGTCAATCCTAAGGATGTCGCGCGGGCGCACGGCCTAGCTTTTGGCGAATTGGGCTATCGCGGAACTTTCGCGATTCTTCGCGGAGCAGCCGGACTCGAACACGCCAATGCGCGCGCGCTGGCTGCTGATCCCCGAGTTGTATACGCGGAGCCCAACTACCTCAGACAGACCACGACCATCAACCCGAACCTGTGGGCTTTTTACAATCCTGGCGGGTTGAACATGAAGTACACCCGCGGCGGGAGCAGCGGCTCATTCATTTCCTCGTCCTACGCCTCCGTCGCTGACGCGGATGAAGACAACATCGAGGGCTATGCAGCTGGTGGTGCCGACGTCGTCATCGGCAGCATCGATACTGGCGTGGACTTCACGCATCCGGAGTTCAAGAATGCGGACGGTACGTCGCGCCTGATTGCCGGACGGGACTGGTACAGCAACGACAACGATCCGTCAGATACCGAGGATCACGGGTCGCACACAACGGGAACGATGGCTGGAAACACCGTTGGTGTCGCGGGCGTGTCAGGTGCCGCGCCACACGTGAAGGTCTATGTTCAGCGCGTGTGCGGTAAGCGCGGTTGCCCGACCTCCGCTATCGTCAGCGCGATTCGCGCGGCCGCCGACTACCCCGGCATGGTCGCAATGAACCTCAGCCTCGGCGGCACTTCGATCTCCCAGGCCGAGACAGATGCCATCGCCTACGCGACCGGCAAAAACGTTCTGGTGATCGCTTCTGCTGGCAACGACGGCACGACGACCGTGTCGTGCCCGGCCTGCGATGCAAACGCGATTTCAGTCGCTGCGACGACGTGGCAGGACAAGCTGGCGTCGTACTCGAACAGCGGATCTGGCCTCGACATCTCGGCCCCGGGCGGTAACTGCTTCTCTAACACGACGCCGGAAGGCTGTATCTACAGCGCGATCAGAGGCGGCTACGGCTGGATGCAGGGGACCTCGATGGCCGCTCCACAGGTAACCGGCACGGCAGCAATCGTCGCGTCGAAGACTGGATTGCGTGGCCAGGCGCTGCGCGATCGAATCATTCAGACCGTGGATGATCTCGGAGCGTCCGGTTACGACACGACATTCGGCGCGGGACGCGTCAACAGCTATCGTGCTGTCACAGGCAGCAGCCTGCCAACCGGCCAATAAGAACTCTGTCAGGAAAAAAGGCGGGCCGATTCGGCCCGCCTTTTTTGTTTCGTGGGTTGGATCTACAAGTCGATCAACCGCACTCCGAAAAACCGCACACGTGACACTTCGCGCATCCCTCGGCGAACTCCAGAGATGATCCGCAGTCCGGGCACTGGCCGATAAACGATGCGCCGCGGTTCAAGGCGTCGAACTCATACTCCGATTGAGACTCGCTCGAGTTGACCGGGGTCGGTTTTGGTTGGATCACTTCGACCGGTGACGGCGTCGAAGGCGCGGAGTTGAGCAGATCCTGCTGGACTCCCTGCTTCTCGCGCATCCACTTCTCGAGTGCGATGCCGATTGCATCAGGGACGGACAGAACCTTGTTCGGGCCAAGTCCGATCGCCTTGTCCGAGGCAATGCCGCGCAGCTGGCGGTGCACTTCGCGAATCGGGATGCCGGAGCGCAGCGCGAGTGAGATCAAACGGCCGATCGCTTCCGCGTCGGCCATCGCTGCGCCTCCCGCCTTTCCGAGGTTGATGAAGACCTCGAATGGCTGACCGCGATCGTCCTCGGTGATGTTGAGGAACATGGTGCCGAGCGGCGTCTCGATCCGCGTGGTGATACCGCGCAGGGTGTCAGGACGGGAGCGTTTCGCGCGACGCTGGAGGTTTTCCGCTTCGGCCTCGAACAAAGCCTCCTTGAGACGAGCGACTTCTGCTTCGAGCTCGGCGATGGTGCCGTGGAGCTCACCGCGCTCTGCCCTGCCATCGCGATCGGCTTTCGCCAACTCAGTCGCGCCAGTCGACAGTACCTGGTTGTCGCGCGAGCCGTCGCGATACACCGTCACGCCCTTGCACTTGAGCGCGTGCGCGAGCTCGTAGATCTCGCGCACGTCTTCCGGCGTCGCCGCGTGCGGGAAATTGGTCGTCTTCGAGATCGCTGAGTCGCAGTTCTCCTGGAAGGCGGCCTGCATGCGGACGTGCCATTCGGGGGTGATGTCGTGGGCGGTGACAAAGACCTGCTGCCAGTGCTCCGGCACTTCTTCGAAGTGGATGTGTCCCTGCTTGGCGATTTTTTCCATCAGCTCGTCGGAGTACCAGCCTTCCTTCCTGGCGATGGCGACGAAGTCTTCGTTGACATCCGGCATCATCACGCCGGCCTGGTTGCGCATAAACGCAATCGCGAACAGCGGCTCGATGCCTGACGAGCAGCCGGCAATGATCGAGATAGTTCCAGTCGGGGCAATGGTGTTGACGTTGCAATTGCGTAGCAGCTGCATCGGGCGAATGCGATTGCCCTTTGCGTCGCGCGCGCAGGTCTCGTCAGGACCCCAGATGGATCTCGCCCATTCGGGGAACGGGCCGCGCTCGTTGGCGAGCCGTTCGCTTTCACGCTTGGACTCGACGTCGACGAACTTCTGCAGACGGCGTCCGAACTCCACGCCTTCAACGCTGTTGTAGGCGATGCCGAGGCGAACGAGCGCGTCCGCAAAACCCATTATGCCGAAGCCGATGCGCCGAATCCTCTTGGAGAGCGCGTCGATTTCGGGCAGCGGGTACTTGTTGACGTCGATGATGTTGTCGAGGAAGTGAGTCGATAGATGGATGTCACGACGCAGCGCGTCCCAATCCATCTCGCCGTCCTTGACGTAGAAACCGACGTTGATCGAGCCGAGGTTGCAGACGTCGTACGGCAGTAGCGGCTGCTCGCCGCAGGGATTGGTCGCCTCGTATTGACCGACGTGGGGAACCGGGTTGTAGCGATTCGCTTCGTCGATGAAGAAGCAGCCCGGCTCACCCGTTCTCCAGGCGCCGTCGATCATCTTGTCCCACACGGTCCGGGCATCCATTTGTCCGGAAACTTTGCCGGTGCTGGGATCGATCAGATCGTAGCTCGTGCCCGCCTTCACCGCCTTCATGAACTTGTCGGTGACGGCGACGGAGATATTGAAGTTCGTCACCTGCGTGAGGTCTTCCTTGCAGGTAATGAAATCCATGATATCCGGATGATCGACGCGCAGAATGCCCATGTTGGCGCCGCGACGCGTGCCACCCTGCTTCACTGCATCTGTCGACGCATCGTAAAGCTTCATGAACGAGACAGGACCGGATGCAACGCCGGTCGTCGAGCGCACCATCGATCCTTTGCCGCGCAGCTTGGAAAAACCGAAACCGGTTCCACCGCCAGACTGATGGATCAGCGCCATGGAGCGCAGAGTGTCGTAGATGCCGTCGCGCCCGTTGGAGAGCGCGTCCTCGATCGGCAGCACGAAACACGCTGAGAGTTGTCCCAGCGGACGCCCTGCATTCATGAGTGTCGGCGAGTTCGGCTCGAACCGCCGCTCGGTCATCAGGTTGTAGAAATCGGTCGCGGTATCCGTAACTTGCGCGTCCGAAGATCCGTATCGACGGTCTGCTTCGGCGACGGTCGACGCCACACGCCAGAACATTTCCTCCGGCTGTTCCGTAGGCGTGCCCGTCGCATCCTTGATCAGATAGCGCTTGCTGATCACGGTGCGTGCGTTGTCACTGAGCTGGGCTTCGCCTGCGGGCGGTGTGGCGGGAATGGGCATTAGTTACAACTCTCCGACGCTTGAAAGCTAGTTAATAAGTGGACGATGAACTCACGAAAAAAACGCGTGCGAATCCGGGATTTCGACGCGGGCAGGCAACCTATTTGGATTCGTGAATCCGCGCCAGCCTGCACCTAGGAGCTTGTTAGACAACGAGTTAACAGAATCCACATCACGAACAGCGAGGCGCCCATGCGTTTTCCACTTGACTACACTCGAGCGCTTCCCGGTCACACCGGAAGCGCATATCGCGCACCGTCTCGCGCGACGGCCGCCAAATGGGCGGCTCCTATAAGTACACCCGGGACATACACTTAGGTCGAGGTTCTAACGGTTTCCCTGGTTTTTGGCGCCGGCCGGGGATGCGCAGTCGATCGGGAGCAACCAGCAATGTGAAAGGGCGACGAATGACAGGCCTTTGCCTGGAATCACGTGAACGAGAGACCGAGGGGTGTCTCCCGCTAAAACGAAGCCCCGAACGTCGTATAGACCTGCGCCCGTTTTGCGCCCAACTCTTCACGGTGCGCCAACGGTACGGCGACTCCGAATCGAAGTCTAGTCTGCACGTCAAGCTGCAAAGCCGTATCGAAATTCAACTCCGCGCCCGCTGAAGTCATTTCCGGATTGACGACGTCGACAGTCTGACAAACTCCACTGGTGACCGACGAACTCGGGCAATAGGCGCGACCTGTTTCACCAAACAGGCTCAGTGATCCGCGATCGAGGAAAACGGGAATGAAACGGAAACCGCGCGAGACCGTGAACAGCGGCGCGCGGTACTCGATCGTCGCGGCATAGGCGCGAATCCCGCTTTCTGCACTGGGCGGATAGCCGCGCACTCCGAAGGTGCGACGCTGCTGGCCCAACAAATAACCCGGAAAAACCTCGAGGGAGGTTCCGCTCAGGCCGCCTGCTGAAAAAAGATTTGGAGTCTCATCGTCGGTGATGCCGCCGGCGAGACGCGCAGCGACTACATGGTGCGCCGGTCCGGGGAGATCGAGTGACTTGTAAAGGGAGGTTACTGCGACCAGCGCTCGGGTCGAAGCTCCCGACGTACCTCTTCTCCACCGTTGCCGCGCACTGACGCTGGCGCTGATACCATCTTCAGGCGAGATGCTGAGCGCGGGACGCTGCGCGTTCGACCATCCCGCAGACGCAGTGATGCCAGGAAAAGTTCGCGCCGTCTGATAAAACGAATTCAAATGCGGAAACAGCGTATCAGGCACCGCGGCGTAACTGATGCGTTCGAGCTCGGCGCCGATGGAAGCGAGCGAGTACGTGCGGAAACGCGGGCGAACGACTGTCGCTTGCAGAGATGTGTAGCGATCGAGCTCGAGTAAATCGCCGACGTTCCGAGTGACACCGCTGATGTCGGCGAACAGCGCGTCATTCGAGTAGCTCTGAGACGCGAACATATCCACCAGCGGCAGCCCGAGTCCGGCGTAGCGGTACCACAACCACGCCGAGTTTTCATCGAATCGATTGTTGTGCTGCAGCTCCAGCGTGTATGAGTGGCGCTGAACGACGTCGGATCCACTCGTCTGCAGACCAAAGGAAAAACCGTCCTCCGTGGTGCTGGAGAAAACGGGCAGCCAGTAGCGCGGCAATAACGTCGGGAGCGCCGAATATTTAGTGGTGCGCGATGTGTCAGCGGCGCCGAGTGGTGGGAGTCCCGGAACGGTATCCACGCAATTCGTGCAGCCCGCGCGCGGACTGATGCGGGTGCTGTCGGCTGGATGAGCCGCTACTCCGCTCAACGGTGCGACGCCGACGTGATAACCGTCGGCCTTGAACAGCAGCGACGCCAGATCGTTGTCGTCAGGCGCGACCTCGGGCGAAAAGACTCCAGTCGCGGCGTCACTGATCCGCGAAATGGTCGGACCGAACGAGCTCACGTCGGCGACGTAGATCTGCGGCAGACCGGTGCGCTCAGAGGAGAAGTAGACATGACGCCCGTCGGGTGACCAGCTCGGACTCGAGTTGATGGCACGCGTCGCGCCAAACGAGTCGATGACTTTCCCGTTCGCGTCGAGAATGACGATCTCTGAACGCCCGCGACTTTGTCTCACTGCGACTATTCGGGAACCGTCGGGGGCCCACCGCGGATCCGACCATTGCACATCGATGCTGGTCGGGGTGATGGCGGTGATCGTTTTTCCATCGGGCGTGACTCGCACGAGCCTGGTGGTCGCTGGTTGACTCTGAACGGCGACGATTTCGCCGTCCGCCCGTACATCGGGTGCAGTGAGTCGAGCGCCGGTGGTGAGACGCGTCTGCTTGCCTGCCCGCTCAACGAATAAGTCGTTGCGAACGTTGTAAGGCCCGATGAAGTCGGGTTGTGAGAACAGCACTCCACCGTCCGGCAGTCTCAGGTTGGGGCTGGATCCATTTCGCCGGCCTAGCCTCGTCTCTCTCCCCGACAGGTTCACTTCGTATGCGCCTGGAGTCTCGCGCGCTTTGTCACCGGCGTAGATGAGCGTCGTATCGCCCAGCCAGCGCGGGAAGAGCGCGGTGTATCCGGCGTTCGTGAGCTGTCGCCAGCCGGGCATCACTTCGTGCCGGGTGCGCGTCTCACGCATCAGCGAATCGCGCCAGCGTTGCCACGCCGTCTGGAACGAAATCCCAAACGCTTTGCGCGATGTGACGGTGAGAATGAACGGTATCGGCGTCCTGGCGCCGATCTCGACGAAGTTGCGGACGCTCTGCGGGCCTTGGGTGCGCGACAGATAATCGAACAGGAGTGATCCGTAGATGTAGACCACTTCGCCGAATGGAAATCGCGATGTCCCCGGCGACAATTCCTGGAGCGTCGGCAGTCGATTGTCGAGCGCGGCGGCGCGAGCCGTCATCAAGTGCTCGGCGCTCTCCAATCTGCCGACGCCGGTCATTCGTGATTCGAAGTAGACCGCCAATCCTTCGAGAACCCAGCTCGGCTCGTAAAGATTGGGGAAAAGAAGCGGATTGCGACCGAAAATCGCCTGGCCGATTCGCCAGATGCCCCGCGTGCGATCGAGATGGAAGATGTGAGTGAGCTCGTGGGTCACCACCAGTGCATTCCAATCCTCGTAATCGCGCAAGCCGGACGCGTCGGTGGGTGGGTGCGCATAAACGACAATTCGATTGGTCGGATATGGGGTCGCGTATCCGTTGACGTAATCGACATCGTCGGAAAGAACGAGGTCGATTGTGCCCCGTGGAGGAACGAGCTCGGTGGAGAGCTGTGCATAAGCGCGCTCCGCGTTAACCGCCGCGCGCCTCGCCTCCTGCTCGAGCGCCGGCACGAAATGAATGCGGAAATGTCTGGTGTGCAGGGTGCGCCAGTCGGCGTTCGGCGCTACCTGCGCTGAGACCCGCGCCGCGCCGACCAGCAGCGCGGCGACGAGCGAAAGCAATCTCACCGCGCCTGGGCGAGCGATGCGAAGTAACTCTCGAGTCCGCGCAGGATGGCGGTGGCGTACGCTTCCTGATAAGTGGGCGTCCTCAGGGCCGCCTCCTGATCCGGCATGATTCCGTACGCACCTTCTGTGAGAACCGATGGCATCCATGTCCCGCGCGCCACAGCAATGTTCTGGAACTGCGCTCCCTTGTCGTGTAACCCGAGCTCGGCAAGCAAACCCGCCTGGGTTGCCAACGCCAAAGGAATCGAATGGGGCCAGAAATAAAGCGTCATCGACCCATTGGTGACAAATGGGTTGACGCCATCCGGTTCGGCGTTGAGGTGGATGGAAACGAACGCGTGGGCGTTGGCGCGCCGACTCATGATCGGTCGCAAACCGAGATCGACCGGATCGGGAGTGGTGCGCGTCATGACAACGTTCACGCCGCGTTGCACCAGCAGATCACGGAGGCGGAAGCCGACCTGGAGTACTGCGTCTGCCTCGTAGAGACGCGTGGGGCCGGTCTCGCCCGCCGGCGGGTGCCCCGGGTCGACAGTGATGGTCAGACCACGTAGTGGATTCGCTGGATCGGCAATCGCTGGTGGACGTCTAACACGGAACGTCAGCGCTCCGTTCTGCCACAATGCCAGATAACCGTATGGCGCGCGATTGAGATTGATCGAGTAGCGGACGCGCGACCCCTCCGGTGTCGAGCTGATGCTGTTGAAGTACGGATCCGTGGGTTGAGGCATCATCGAAATGACGGGCGCGTTGGTGACGCCGTAGACGAGCAGCGATATGCCGCGATCCGTTTCTTCGACGAGGTACGGCGGCGGCGGGCCCGTCATCGGAACGATGACGTCGATCCAATCGGGGCCGGGCTGAACGCGAACTTCGCCGATTCTTCTGACTGGCGCGACAGAATCGCCGGGAATCATGCCGGGGGTTTTCGCAGTGCTGTCGCGAGCGAGCTCACTGCGAAGCACCCACGCAACATCACCCGAATCGAGCTCGACCCGCACGAATTCCAGGTTGCCGAGTTTCTGGTAGCCCGTCACTCGCACCAGCGTCTGCGGAAACAGGAACCACTTATAGACCTGTCCGCTCGCCCGCGGCTCGGGCATTCCAATCGTGACCCGATCGGTGTCGTTCACCGTCGACGCTGGATTGCCGAGCGCTGCATAGAGATTTCCGACGACTGGAATCAACGTGTCGGGAGACGGCGCGGGATTGAGAGTATCTCCGACTACGTTCGGGCGCTGGATGGTGTCGGGAAGTGGTGGCACCCTTATCGGCAAGGTTAGACGCGCGACCTGGGTTTTGTTCGTTGCGATCAGGTCGTAGTGCGGCGCGCTGTCGGTGGGCACCGGCAGCCAACCCATGAAGGAACCGTTCGGCCACACCGGAACAGGATGGCCATTGATCGCCAGCGCGGCATCTCCACTTCCCACCGAACCGAAAATGAAATTCGAATCACGGACCGTCAGCAGTTGATCAGGCTTCGGATAGACAACGTCGATTTGCAACGGACCGCGCACATCGGGGATCGGCGGGAGTTTGAGACTGGTGGGCGGAGGCAGCGGAGCCGGCGTGAGGGGAACTACTACGGGTGTCGGAGTCGTCGCGGTGCGAACGGGCGCGCAGGAAGCGACGAGGATTGCCGCACAACACAGGAAACCCCTCGAACTGTTCATGATTTAATCAGGTTGCGGAGCGTGGCGAAGGAGTGGGCGGAGACTCTGGCGACTGCGCACTGCGAGCCAACTAATCGTACGCATGGGTAGTGCCCAGTTTGACTGCGGTTGCTATCTTTTGTCGCACCGGGAATTTCCTGTCCCGTGACTGATAAATCCCGCTCCTGGCGAGCCAAAATTGATTGCAGAGATATACGGCACCACGAATGTCGGCCTGATCAGGGCGGACAATCAGGATGCCTTTTTGATTGCCAACCTCGAGACCGGCGACATTGCCACGACCAGCGCGCCGTCGGTCATCAACGTGCATACGGCGCCTTTCATTCTGATCGTCGCCGACGGAGTCGGTGGCGCGGCGTCGGGTGCGCTGGCCAGCTCCATCGCTACGGAAACGATACTCGGCGAGCTCCATCGATGGTGGCGCAAAGTCCCGAAGCGCACACCGGAAGTGATCGAGGCAGCGCTCAAACGCGGCATCGATGCCGCCAACCGTGAAATCTTCCAGACGGCGACGACTGCCCCTGAGCATCACGGGATGGGGACGACCGCCACTCTGACACTGGTGCTGGAGGGCGAGGCGTTCATCGCGCAGGTCGGCGACAGCAGAGCGTATCTGGTGCGCAAGTCGTCGGCGAAGCAGTTGACCAAGGATCAGTCGTTCGTGCAGCGGCTGATCGACGCTGGCAGGATGACGGCCAAGGAAGCGGCACAGAGCGAGCACCGCAACATCATCCTCCAGGCGCTTGGCCCCGAAGAAAAAGTCGTCACCGATTTTTATCGAGTCAAACTCGAGAACGACGATATCGTGGTGCTTTGCAGTGACGGATTATCGAACCAGGTCTCAAACGAGGAGATCGGACGGATCGCGCGTTCGGCGCGGCGGCCCGAAGACATCTGCAACGCGCTCATCGAAGAGGCCCTGCACACCGGCGCGCCCGACAACGTCACGGTTGTTGCCGCCTGCGTGCGCACCGTCGACGCAGACTATCGCCGCGCCGTAGCTGGAGGTTGAGCCGAAGCGACGCGCGCGGGGACCGTCTCCCCGGTGTGTGATGCGGCTCCGATTGGAACATCCGCTGACCACGGCGCAATAAAGGGCAGCAAAACGAGCGCTGGAATCGCCATCGCCACGGTGATCAGGAAAAAGCCCGGCCAGCCGGTGGACTCAGCGATCTTTCCCCCCGGTGCAACGAGAATGTCGCGGCTGGCGGCCATCAGACTCGAGAGGAGCGCGTACTGAGTGGCAGTGAAGCGCTTGTTGCACATGCTCATCAAGTAGGCGGTCATCGCACCAGTGACGAGGCCGTAGCCGAAGTTCTCCGTCGTGACGGCGGCGACCATGAGCACATGGTTCTTTTCGGCGAGCGAGAGGAAGTAATAGGTCAGGTTGCTCAAGCCCTGAAACACGACAAAAATCCAGAGCGAACGATTGATGCCGATCTTGCCGATCGCCGCGCCGGCGACGATTACGCCGACAATCGTTGCCACGACGCCGGCGCCGAGGAAGACAGCGCCGACCTCTGTCTGCGTATAGCCAGCCTGGAGCAGAAACGGTGTCGTCATACTCGAAGCCAGACTATCCGAGTATTTGTAAGCGACGATAAAGAGCAGCACGAGCAGCGCGCGGAAGATCCCGGCACGTCTGAAGAATTCGGTGAATGGCAGCACCACAGCTTCGACGACGTTTTTTGGCGGCGCGTCGTTGAGCACCGGCTCCGCAGCCATGAAGGTCGCAGCGATCCCGACAAGCATCAGCAACGCCAGCACCACGTAGACCATCTGCCAGGGAATGTGATCGGCAAGAAAGAATGCGAGCGCTCCGCTTGTGATCATCGCGATTCGATAGCCGAGCACAAAAACGGCGGCGCCGGCGCCCATCTCGCGATTCTCGAGCACATCGGTGCGATATGCGTCCAGCGAGATGTCTTGTGATGCGCTGAAGAACGCGATCGCGATGGCGTTTACCGCCAACATCTTGAGCCCTGTGCGCGGGTCGTGCAGCGACATTGCCGCAATGACGAGCAGCAGCGCGATCTGAGTAATCAGTACCCAGCCGCGCCGCCGTCCGAGAAACGGTGGCGTGTAGCGATCCATCAGCGGCGCCCAAACGAACTTCAGCGAATAGGGCAGCGTGACGAGGCTGAAGAAGCCGATGGTGGCGAGATCGACTTTCGCCGTCGTCATCCACGCCTGCAGCGTTTTGCTCGTGAGATACAGCGGCAAGCCCGATGAGAAGCCAAGGACGAGCAGCGTCGCCATCTTCGGCTGCCCGAAAATGCGGAAAAGACCCGTGCGCGGTGCGGTGGCGTCGGTCACAGCATCTCCTCCAGTCGAGTCGGTGGCAATTGCGTCGTACGCTCGGCGCCGCTGCCTGCGCTCTCCCGAATCAGCACGCGCGCCGCTGCCTTCTGCATCACGCCTTCCCCGCCCCATGCACAGAGTATCGGCGCGTCCGTCTTCAGTTCGCTCGCCAGTCGCGGATGACTGAACTGAATGATCAACCGCTCGCGACTGGCGGCACCGTCGAGCGCGCGCTTCACGCTTTCTTTCGCCGCCTGCGAGTATCCGGGCCGTCCTTTCCAGGCGCGGATGTCGCCGAACAGCGCAATCACGGTGGCGCCAATGTCTTCCGTCGCAGGTTGATCGCCGACGACGAGATCGATTCCGGCCACCTGCAGCGTGGTGATGAGTGGATCTCTCGGCGGTGGCGGATACGGTCCGCCGACATCGTCGTCGACGATGATGAGATTCCACGATCTCGGCAAACGCGGCATGCGGCCCTGCACCATGTGCACGACCTGCTCTGCGAGCTGCGCCGCCCAACCAGTCTCGTCGCGCGTGGGACGGTTCGAGTCCTTCGACAGCGCGGCCCAGCGCGCCCAGCGCCGTCGACGCTCGATGGACTGGTGCACGCGATCGCCGTCGAGGCGCTTGTCGTCGATCGCCTTCTGAATGGCGCGCTCGGCCTCGACAATATTCGACGGATAAAGCAGGCAATCGCAGCCGGCCTCGAGCGCGCGAACGACCGCTTCCGATTCGCCGCCGCCGAGCACGCCTTCCATGATCAGGGCGTCGGTGACGACGAGCCCCGTGAACTCCAGCTCTTCACGCAGCAGTCCGGTGAGAATCGGCTTCGAGAGTGTCGCCGGCGCGCCGCTCGGATCGAACGCGGGAAACGCAACGTGAGCCGACATCACCGATGCAACACCACGCTCGATGGCGCGCCTGAACGGAATCAGATCGCTGTTGCGCAGCGTGTCGGCGGATACATCGACGCGTGGCAGTTCTTTGTGCGAATCGACGGTGGTGCGACCGTGTCCGGGAAAGTGTTTGGCGCAAGCAAGAACACCTTCTGCCTGACAAGCATCGATCCATGCAGCGGCGTATTCGCCGACTCGCTCCGGGTCACCGCCGAGGGAACGCGTACCGATGATCGGATTGTCCGGCTCGATATCCAGATCGCAATCAGGCGCGTAGATCCAGTTGACGCCGAGCTCGCGCGCTTCGCGGGCAGTGACGGCAGCGGCGCGACGAATTGCCTGCACGTCCTCCAGTGACGCGATGGCAGCGAGCGGCGGCAGCGCTGTCTCTCCGGAGAACTGCTGACCGGCACCGCGCTCCAGATCGGCGCCGATCAACAACGGGACCTTCGATCGCGTTTGCAGATCCTCGGTGAGCGTGGCGACGTGCTCCGAGGGCCCACCAAAGAGTATGAACCCGCCGGCGCCGAGCTTCAGCGCGGCGGTGATCGACTCGCGCTGCCCCTCGAAGCCGTGAGTGTTGTCCCAGCGAATCGCCGGATAAAAGAGCTCCGCGATGTCGCTCACGCGGGTGTCCGCTTCCCCAGCACGCGCGGGCCGCGCGCGCCGGTGGCGGAAGGAACGTTGCCAGGCCGCTTCATCACGTGCAGGTAACCCAGCAATGCAAAGGCCACTGCTTCCTTGGCTTCGCCATCGAAGTAAACCTCGTCAAAGTGGCGCACCGCGACGGGCGCGGCTGCTTCTACGATGGCGTCGAACAGAGCCGGGTTCTTTGCTCCGCCGCCGGAGACAAGAACTTCGCGCATTGGCTCGGCGATGAACCGTCGGTACGCATCCGCGACGCTTGCCGCGGTAAGCTGCACTGCAGTCGCGACGATGTCCTCGTCCGATGCTTTCATCGCGCGCGCGGTGGCGATCAGCTTTTGCACGTAATCGGAGTTGAAAAGCTCACGACCGGTGGACTTGGGCGGATCCATGCTGAAATACGGGTGCGCCATCAGCTCGTCGACGATGGCCGTCACCGGTTTGCCGGCGCGCGCGAGTTTGCCATCGACGTCGTAAGGCAGCTGAGGCCATAACGCGCGAACGACACCGTCGATGACGGCGACGCCGGGCCCGGTATCAAATGCGCGGACGCCGGTGACGTCGCCGCCGGGCGGGACGATGGTGATGTTGCCGATGCCGCCGAGATTCTGGAGGCCGCGCCACTCGTTGTCCGATGAGAACAGCATCGCATCGGCAATCGGTACGAGTGGGGCGCCTTGTCCTTTCGCGGCCACATCGCGCACACGAAAATCGCTGATGACATCGATGCCGGTGCGTTCCGCGATCACTGCCGACTCGCCCGACTGCCATGTTGAATGTCCCGGCTCGTGCCAGATCGTCTGCCCGTGGGAAGCAATTGCGAGGATATCTTCGCGGGCAATGCCGGCATCGGCCATCACTTCGATTGCCGCATCTGCGAGCCACTCGCCGAGGTCGAAGTTCAGACGACAGTACTCGGCGGGCGTGCCGCCACCGAGCGCGTTGGAGAGCCGCGTGCGTTGAGCCGGAGTGTAGGCGTGCGAGACGTAGCCGAGCAACTCGACATCGATACGTTTTTCGTCGACGTCGCGAAAGCGTGCGACAGCGGCGCTAATACCATCGAGCGAAGTTCCCGACATCAAGCCGACCACCACGCCCGAAGCCATCGTCAGCGCTCTCTGATTGGTGGTGGCGGCTCGTGCGTGACGCGACGAATGATGCCACCGTTTTCCGCGAGCAGCTTTTCGGCTTCCTCGCGGGACACGTTCTTCTTTTGCATCACGATCGCGAGCTTGACGCTCTTGCCGGCGCGTTTGAGCAGATCCGTCGCCTCCTCGCGCGAGACTCCAGTGACTTCCATCACGATGCGCTGACTGCGGTCGATCAGTTTGTTGTTGGTGGCGAGCAGATCGACCATCAGGTTGCCATAAGTCTTGCCGAGGCGGATCATCGCGCCGGTAGTGATGGTGTTGAGGACCAGTTTCGTGGCGGTGCCGGCTTTCATGCGGGTTGAACCGGTGACGACTTCGGGTCCGACGATCGGCAGGATCGCGACATCGAGCTGTTTCACCAAATCCGCGGGTGGCGGTGAGCAAGCGACGATGCCGGTTTTGGCGCCGAGTTTGGCGGCGCGCTCGAGTGCGGCGCGCACGTACGGCGTCGTTCCCGAGGCGGCGATGCCGATCACGAAGTCTTTCTCGCCGACGCCATGATTGTCCATTTCGCGGGCTCCGTTTTCGACAATGTCTTCAGCGCCCTCCTGTGCGCGCGTTAGCGCCGGCATGCCTCCGGCGATGATGCCCTGCACCAATTCAGGATTTGCGCCAAAAGTCGGGGGGATCTCGCTGGCGTCCAGGACTCCCAGCCTGCCCGAGGTGCCGGCGCCGACGTAAAACAGGTGGCCACCGTTGCGGAACGTCGATTCGGCGAGCTCGATTGCGCGCGCAATCTGCTCACGCTGCGTGCCGACGACTTCGGGAACTCTGCGATCCTCGGCGTTTATCAAGTCTACGATCTCGGCGGGAGTCGCGAGATCGATCGAGGCGGTACGCGGGTTGCGACGCTCGGTTTCGCGCGGATCTAGCACGACCAAAGGTACGCACTACGCGCGTGGCAAGACAACATGGAGAAACAATGAGACGATTTTCTGTTGCTTTGATGATGCTGTTGTTGATTGCCAGCGCGGCGAACGCTCAGCGACGCGGACGCGTATTTACCAGCGATCCGGACTCGTGGGCAACCGTGTCTATTGCCGGCTTTCGCGCCAACGGAGTGAACGACGGTGCGACGGGGAGCACGTGGGATTTCGGAAACTCGACGAATCTCGAGTATCGCGCGTCGCTGGAGAAAGGGTGGAACAATGGATCCTCCTTCGGCATCGCGGGCAGTTACGCGCGGATGCCATTCGTGTACTCGAGTGATCTCGCCATTCCGCTGTCGAATGGAGCATTGGGCGCGCGCTGCTCGCCCGGCTGCAATGCGCATCTCGACATGATGACGCTGCTCGCGAATTTTCACGTCGGCTCCGGAATCGGCTTTCACCAGGTGCTCGAGCTCAATGGCGGCGCCGTGTTCTACGAGAATCTGAAGCGCGATTCCGACGGCGCGAAGCTCGCGGGCAGTGGCAACGTGGATCCGATATTCGGCGTGAACTACGGATTTGGGTGGGGCTTCAGCGACCGCACCAGCCTCGACTTCACGTGGGATTACGCGTTCGCGATTCACGAACGTGAGAACCAGTCGAACAGCGTCAGCAACACCAATCAGATGCCGGGATTGAGAGTGATGCTGCGGATGGGATTTGGCGCGCGGAGTTTCCGGCGGTAGCTGCAGCCGTCGCCCGACGTGAATAAGTTCACGTTATGACATCAGGTAAAAAGGTTTCGACAACGCGCTGGCGAGCGCCTGCGCTCTTCGGGTTATCACTCGCGGGCTTGTCTCTGGCCGGTTTTGCTGCCGGACCGTTCGCGCGCCTCGTCGACGATCCGGCGATTCCGAAGCGCGTTCCGGCGGTCTTTCCGAAGACGTGGCGATTCCCCGCCGGCGCAAAAGCAGCGTTCGCGGAGCACGCGATGGTCGCCAGCGATAGTCGCATCGCTTCGGAAGTCGGCGCGCAAATCATGAAAGACGGCGGCAACGCGGTAGACGCAGCCGTGGCAACCGGGTTTGCTCTGGCTGTTGCGTATCCGGAAGCGGGAAATCTCGGTGGCGGCGGCTACATGGTGATCAGAATGGCCGACGGCCGTATTGCCGCACTCGATTACCGTGAGACTGCGCCGCTCGCCGCGACTCGTGACATGTACGTGGGCGCGGATGGCAAGGTGACGGATGAAAGCGTGATCGGTCCGAAAGCGTCCGGCGTGCCCGGTGCAGTGGCGGGCATGCTGGAGGCGCACCGCAAATTCGGCGTGCTGCCACTTGCGAAGGTGATGGCGCCGGCGATTGCCCTGGCGGCCGACGGATTTGTCGCCGACTCCACGTTCACTCGATCGTTGATGAGCGATCGCTACCGTATCGAGAGGTTCGCCGGCAAGGCAGTTTTCTTTCCGGGCGGCTCGCGACCAGCGATCGGCGCGCGCTTCACTCAACCCGCGTTGGCGCGCACGCTTCGACTGATCGCCGACTCAGGGGCAACAGCCTTCTATCGCGGTAGCATCGCCGATTCCATCGCCGCGCAAATGAAGCGGGAGGGGGGACTGATCGCGAAGGAAGATCTGGCCCGTTATCGCGCGGAGTGGCGGACCCCGATCCGCAGCAGCTATCGCGGTTACGGCCTGATCGCGATGCCGCCGTCATCGTCGGGCGGCACAACCGTCACTGAAATGCTGCAGATCCTCGAGGCGTACGGCCCCGCCGAGAAATTCGGCACCGCCGAGCGCGTGCATGCGGTCGCGTCGGCATCACAGCGCGCGTTCGTCGATCGCAACTCGAAGCTTGGCGATCCCGCATTCGTAAACGTTCCATTGTCGACGTTGACGAGTAAGACGTATGCGAGGGCAATCGCGCGAACGATCTCGCATACGCACGCAGATCCGACGAACAGTCTTGCGTCGCGGGTGAGCGAAGGTTCGCACACCACTCACTACTCAGTGGTCGATCAACACGGGAACGCAGTCGCAACCACTACAACGCTCAATGATCTCTACGGCTCCGGTGTCTACATCTCGGGCGCCGGCTTTTTCATGAACGACGAGATGGATGATTTCACGAGCAAGCCGGGCGTGCCCAACATGTACGGGCTCATTCAGGGCGAAGCCAACGCGATCGCGCCGGGCAAGCGGATGTTGAGCGCGATGTCGCCAACCATCGTACTCGACCCCAAGGGAAATCTTTTGCTCGTCCTGGGAGCTCGCGGTGGCCCGCGCATCATTTCGGCAACCGCTGACGTGATCCTCAACGTCATCGATCATCGAATGAACATCGCCGACGCGATGAGCGCGCCGCGCATACACCATCAATCTCTTCCCGACTCGATCCGACTCGAGACAGGCGGCTTCGACTCTGCGACGATCGCTCGATTGCGCCAGATGGGACACCACACTTACGAGCTGATGGGCATCGCGTCCGCCGAGGCGATCATGCGCGTCAAGGGTGGTTATGAAGGGATGCCCGATCCACGAGGACGCGGCGCCGCGGTTGGATTCTGACGACTGCGGACTGACGATTCGGCACTGGCACTCCGGCTCGGAGTACGCACCCAAATACAAAAGCCCGGCGATCCCCCGCCGGGCTTTTGTTTGTTACCGCGAGCTCCTCAGATGTTAACCTGAGTCGACGAGTTGAGCGTTGCGGTAATCCGGCCGCCTGAATTGACGCAGCCCTCGTAATTAGCTGTCGCTGCTGCGGCCGCGGCACCAGCAGCACCACCCGCCGCGGCACCGATGACAGTTGCCTTCGTGCTCTTGCCGAGAATCTGGCCGGCGATCGCGCCAATGGCGGCGCCACCGACGACCTTCTGCACGTCCTTGCTCTTCGGCTGATTCTTGACCTTGCTGACCTGCGCGTAGTTCGTCGTCGCGCTCACCGGGTAGGTGTGACCACCGAAGGTCACCGACACCACACGGAAGCCCATCACCACGTTGTCGTTGGCGTTTTCACTGCGCTTTAGCTCGGTGACTTCGACGGTGGCAGTTGCGCCAGCCGGAATGACGGCGCCGTTCGATCCCTGCACCGCGTTGGTCACCGACGCATTGAACCGATCACCGACCTTGTTCTTGTTGGTGCAGACGGTCGAACCCGAAGAGAGATTGAGCTCGGCGCCCGCGGGAATCGTTCCGACTCGACCAGCGCCTGCTGCGGCACCGCTCGAAGTGCGAGTGACGGTATTGCCGCTCGACGTCGTCGTAGTCGTCGGCGCGCGCGTCGTCGTCGTCGGAGTACGCGTCGTCGTGCGCGACGTCGTCGTCTTCGTCGTCGTGGCGCGCGGAGCGGTTGCCGTCGTCGTCGGCGTGGCGGCCGTGGAGCTGGCCGGCACGTCGGTCAAAGCCGGCTGCGCCGTGCTGTCACTATTCGCGAGCTGGATGTCCTTGTTTAGCGCGGAATCTGCCGCTGTGTTGTTGTCCGACTTCGAGCAAGCAGCCGCGAACAGCGCGAACGACAACGCCAGCGACGCGTTAAACCGGGTCATATATTGCACCATGAAGCCTCCTCCTCCGTGAGGTGAGTGCCTGGGTCTGAACCAAGCTCAAGAGTAAATGTAAGCGGCAATCCATATGCCAAATATGAGAAACCTGCGGATCGCCGCGCCATACTACAGACCATACTGGATCTCCTTCTCTGCGGGGCTGCTGATCGTCCTCGCATCATCGGCGCTGTCCAGTGTGATTCCCTGGTTGCTCCGACGCGCCATCGACGCGATTGGCGCCGGCGAGCCGATGAACACCATCTGGAAACTGAGCGGTCTGATCGTGCTCGCCGCCCTGATCGGCGGCGCATTCCGGTATGGCATGCGCGAGTTGATCAACGGCGTCAGCCGATGGATGGAGTACGACCTCCGCAACGATCTCTTCACACATCTGGAGACGCTCGACGCGGCCTACTTTGCACAAACGCGAACAGGCGACATCATGGCGCGCCTCACCAACGACCTCAGCGCAGTGCGGATGGCGATTGGTCCGGCCGTGATGTACCTCACCAACACCATCTTCGGCGGACTGTTCGCGCTGTATTTCATGCTGCGCATCGATGTGCGGCTGACTCTGTTCGCGCTGCTGCCACTCATTTTCCTGCCGGTATTGACGATCAGGATGGGCGGCTTGATTCACGAGCGCTTCGAGAAAGTGCAGGAACATTTTTCGACGCTCACCACCCACGCGCAGGAAAACCTCACCGGCGCGCGCATCGTCAGAGCATACCGTCAGGAAAACGCCGAGATCGACCGATTCCGGGCGTTGAACGAGAAATACCTGACGCTCAACATGCAGCTCGTTCGCCTTTGGGGAACGCTCAATCCGTTGTTTGCGTTCTTCGGCGGACTCGGTGCCGTCGTGGTCCTCGGCGTCGGCGGCGTGTTGACGATCCGTGGTACCATAAGCGTGGGGAGCTTCGTCGCGTTTGGCATGTACCTGACCATGCTGACGTGGCCGATGATCGCTTTCGGATGGGTAGTGAATCTTTTCCAGCGCGGCGACGCCTCGATGGGTCGACTGGCGGAGATCTTTGACGCGCAGCCGACGATTCTCGCCGCCGAGCCACGCCAGCACCTGCCGCCGACCGCGGGTGGCCGCACGATCGAATTCCGCAATGTGGGGTTTCATTATCCGTCCGATGGGACCGGGGAGCCGCGCTGGGTGCTCCGCCACGTCAGCTTCACCGTTCCTGCCGGAGCGACGCTGGGCGTCGTCGGCGCGACGGGCAGCGGCAAGAGCGCGTTGATCGACTTGTTGCCGCGAATGTACGACCCGCAAGAGGGTGAGATCCTGATCGACGGAATTCCAAGCCGAAACATCGATCCATCGGAGCTGCGTGAGGAGATTGGTTTCGTACCGCAGGAGAGTCTGCTGTTCAGCGAAACGATCGGATCCAACCTGTCGTACGGCACCTCCGGAATGACGAGGACCGGCGAGTGGGCGGCGAGCGTCGCACAACTCGATCGCACCATTGCAGAGTTTCCGGGAGGCTACGAGACGATCCTCGGGGAACGCGGAATCAACCTCTCCGGAGGGCAGAAACAGCGCGCCTCCCTGGCGCGGGCACTCGCGCGCAAGCCGAGCATCGTGCTGCTCGATGATGCCTTGTCCGCTGTCGACACACACACCGAGGCTGAGATTCTGCGCGCGCTGCGCGGGGCGCTGGCGAGCCGCACGGCGTTGATTGCGTCGCACCGCATCAGCGCGATTCGCGATGCGACGTGGATCATCGTCCTCGAGAAGGGCTCGGTCGTCGAACAGGGGCGTCACGCCGAGTTGATGGCGCTGCGCGGGAGGTACTGGTCGTTGCTGCGCAGGCAACAGCTGCTCGATGCCGTCGAAGGTGAGGGCGAGGGAGAGACCGACGCGTTGGCAACAGATGTCTCGACAAGTACAATATGACCATGACTCACCATGTGAGTGACGCCGGCCAGTCAAAGCGGCTGAAAGCGCTTGAGGCAAAGGCCGCCGATGCGCAGAAGACCATCGACGAGCTGCGGTCGCGCGATGCGCTCAAGACGCAGTTTCTTTCCAACATCTCGCACGATCTGCGGACACCGCTGGCGGCGATCATCACCCACGCCGAAATCCTGCGCGATGGGATGCTGGGCGAGCTCAATCAGAAACAACGCGACAGCGTCACCGGAATCGTGAACGGTGGGCAGCAGCTGCTGGACATGATCGACGAGATTCTCACTTATGTCCGCAGCGCCAGCGACCAGGTGAGCCTTGCGCGCACCGAGTTCCCGATCGCGGAGCTGGCAGATCAGGTGAAGCTCCTCAATCAGCCGCTGGCCGCGAAGAAGCACATTACCATCGAACGCCTGAATGGCGACGATCTGCCGTCCGTTTACGCGGATCGCGACAAGATCAAGCACGTGCTGGCAAACCTGATCGGCAACGCCATCAAGTTCACCAACGACGGCGGCCGCGCCTGGGTTTCTTTCGCGCGCCGCGGCGCGGAGGGCGAAGAGCTCGTCGTGGAAGTCGGGGACACCGGGCGAGGCATCGCGCCAAATCACTACGATCTGATTTTTCAGGAGTTCGCGCAGGTGGATGCGTCCCCGTCGCGGGCGCACCACGGCACGGGATTGGGGCTCGCGATCGCGAGACGACTCGTCGAGCTGCACAATGGCACGATCTGGGTGGAGAGCCAGATGGGCAAAGGCAGTCGATTTTTCTTCACGCTCCCGCTCAACGCGCCGCGGGAATAGTGGCAGCGCGGATTCTGATCGTGGAGGACAGTCCGCTCGTGACCGACGCGTTCAGCATCCTGTTTCGCGAATCGGGTTACGATGTGGACGTCGCTGCTACGGTTGCCCAGGCGGTCGAGGTCGCGACGCGGCAGACACCCGATGTCATTCTCCTCGACATCTCACTGCCTGACGGAGATGGTCTCGATGTTCTGGCGCAGTTGCGCGAGCGAAACGCATTGCCGAGGGCGACGTTGGCGATGACGGGACACGGTGACGCGCGTTCGCGCCAGAAGTGTATCGACGCAGGCTGCGCGGAAGTTCTGCTCAAGCCTCTTTCAATCGGCGAGCTCCTACGGCGGATCGAACGCCACCTGGCATAACGGAGCGCCGCGCGCGACCGCGCGCGGGCCCGTTCCTGCGCTGGTACTATCGCACCAAGTACCGGCCGTTCGCGCGCGAAAAACGGGCGCGTCCGCCGCAGCGCGGCCTGATCATGCTGCAGATCGACGCACTCGCATACTCCGACCTGCGCCGCGCGATGGAGCTCGGCCTCTGTCCAACGATCTCGAGATTGATGCGCGAGGGTTTCGCGCTCAGACGGTGGTTCTGCGGCCTGCCATCAGCGACGCCCTACTGCCAGGCAGGAATGTTTCACGGTCAGAACGACGGCATTCCCGCGTTTCGATTCTACGACAAGGCTGCACGGAAGGTGATCACCTGCAACGCGCCGCACGGTGTGCAATACATTCGGGATCGCATTCACGTGCCAGGAGCGCTCGCGGGTGGATCGAGCTACGTAAATCTTCTCGACGGCGACGCGCAGACGGTTGCGTTCACTGTCGCGACCCGTGAACGAATGTCGGTGTACCGCCGCCTCGGCGGAACGCGGATGGCGCTGCTGATCCTGCTGCATCCGATCCGCATGGGGCGAATGGCACTGCAGGGCGCGTTCGAGTGGCTGCTCGAGGAATGGGAGCGGGCGCGCGGAGAGTTGGCCGGCCGCGCCACACATGCAGAGGGAATTTTTCCGTTCATTCGCATCCTCAGCAACGTCGTCGTGCGCGAGCTTCAGACCATGGCAATCCTGCTCGACGTTTACCTGGGCGTGCCAATCATCTACAGCACGTTCATGCAGTACGACGAGCTGGCGCACCATTTTGGCCCGTCGAGCAAACAGGCGCTCGCCGATTTGCGCCGCACCGACGCCCGCATCGCCGAGATCTGGCGAATGGCGCAGCTGGCGGGTGGCCGCGGATACGATCTGGTGATTCTCTCGGATCACGGAATGACACCCGCACTCAGCTACCGCGTGCAGTTCGGCGAGTCGTTGGGAACGACCGTACAGCGTATTCTGGATGAGACGCCGGCGCGCGACACACCGGTGCCGAAATCGCACGCGAGCTACGCGGAGGACACCGAGTACTCGGACATGGGTCCGGAAGTCGTCGAGGCTGTTGCCCAGCTGACTCCAGCGCGATTCGGATTTCGAAAAAACATCTTTCGTTTTCGCGACTGGCTGAGAAGCCGGTACGGCCTGCGCGAGATCATTTTCCCGGAGAAGTACCGCGTCGATCGCACCAACGACGTCGTCGTCACGTACAGCTCGTGTCTTGCGCTCGTTTATTTCGCGAACAGCGAGCAGCGCCTGGCGCACGAGCAAATCATGCACGATCAGCGGTGGGCTGGTCTCTACGAGCGACTGGTGGCGCATCCAGGAATCGGGCTGGTGGCAACATTGGCAAACGATGCCGTTCGCGTCGCGAGTCGAAGCGGTCGGGCAACGCTTCGCGACGGTGTCGTCGAAGTAACTGCCGGCGAGAATCCGCTCGAGGTATTTGGAACGGAACCGTACGTGCTGCGCGCGATCGAGTCGCTCGTGCGACAGCCCAATGCCGGCGACTGCGTTCTATTCGGTGCCTACGACGGATACGACATCGTCTCGTTCGACGATCAGGTGGGCGCGCACGGATCGGCTGGTGGCGATCAGGTCTACCCGTTCCTGATTTCTCCGGAGCGACTTGGACTCGGCGGGGAAGCTCTGGAAGACGCACGGGACATCCATCGCACTATCCTCGCGCGCTACGCCGCCGCGAACGCGCCCGATGCGGCGCCTGCCGCGGCGCGCCTCACACCGATGGCGCCGCAGCCCGCGGTGACGACTAAATAGTCGGACTCTCGACGATGGTCTTGAACTCGGAGGCGGTGATTCGCTCGGGCTCGAACGGCTCGCCGGCGCGCTTCATCACTCCTTTGACGACCTGATCGACCGTCACCAGCGGCGCATCGGCTTCTGCCTGCACGTCGACTTCCCACTTCCCGCGATCGGGACCCTTGAGGGTGTGGCGATAGCGCGCAGTGAACACGGTGTGCCGGTGCACGATGATCTCGCGATCCTCTTCTTCGATCGGGAGAAACTCTTCGCCTGCGCTTTCACTCAACGCTTCCGGCGGCTCGTCTGCTATGCGCACGTCGACCGGCTCCGGCGGCAGCGGCAGTGCAGCGACAACCGCAACGCCGGTTTCGACCCCACCCTGCCGCAGTGGAGGAAACAATCTGACCTCATCGACCGAGTGCAGTCCAATGCGGTCGGCAATGTCACGCAGAAATCGTTCGGTGGTTTCGATCACGCGCTAACCTTGGCTGGCTGAGTGGCGGAGCGTCCGGCTTTGCGATCCATCAGCTCGCGCTCGACGTAGAGTCGAAGAATGTGCATGAAATCCTGGGCGTTCGTCACTACGCCGAACGCCTGATGGGTGCCGCGGTCTTTGAGCTTACTGACGACGAACTCGGAAGAATCGACGCAGATGGTCGGCAGCTCGCGCATCGAACCGTCTTTTTCGGTGACAAACGCCGGCAGCATGTTGCCCGTTGCGATCGCGTGCAGCGCTGTCGCGATGAGCACCGCCATCGTCGCGCGAGTGGTGTGGCGCTTCATCGCGTCCTGCGCCGCCAGCATGTCGGTAACGACGTCGGGCAGCGGACCATCGTCGCGAATGGATCCGGTCAGCACATAAGGAACGCCTTTGACGACGCAGGCGTGCATGATGCCATCGGTAATGATGCCCTGCTCGACGGCTTTCGCGATCGAGCCCGCCGCGCGGACCTTGTTGATGGCCCGCATGTGCAGACCGTGACCGCCGGTCGTAGCTTCGCCGGTCTTGGTCATACCGAGCGTGGTGCCGAAGATTGACGCCTCGATGTCGTGCACGGCGACCGCGTTTCCCGCCAGCAGCGCCGCGACAAAACCGTTCTCGATGAACCACACCATGTCTGCGCGCGCGCGCGAATGCACGAGTGCGGGACCGGTCACCCAGATCGGGTAACCCCCGCGGTCGCGCTCTTCGATCAGCAGCCGCGCCATCACGGCGTAGTCGATCGGCTTCTCTCGCGACACTTCACTGGTCATGAACTTGAATTCGCCTTCATCGTCGCCGAGGAAGGAGGCAGTGTGGACGTAAATGCCTTCGCTGCCGTCCTCAGCGCTGCCGACGGCAACCAGATCGCCTTTCCTCAGCTTGCGACCTTCGCGCACCCAAAGACCATCCGCATCCAGCACGAGCGCGGAGTCCATCCTCGGTTCTCGCGGCATCCGCCATGATCCGTTTATGCGGACGTACGTCGGAAGATTCGTCGTCGAGAAGAAATTTTCGGGCAAAACGCCGTCAGCCGGGGCGGCCACAAACCGGGCGTCGGGCGCGTTGGCCAATTCAGGAGTCGAAAAGTCGGGGTGGCGGAGGGTTGTCACGCTTTAAAGATAAGGCGGAGGAGTACGGACTATCCGCGGGCTGCGGGTCGACGGGCTAACTGATTGTTGCGGGCTGCTAGCTAGTTGAGGGCTGCTGGCTAACTGCGAGCTGCGGGCTAGTGGGCATTCAACTGGGTTCGCAAGAAGCCCGCAACCAGCTCGCAGCCGGGCCGCATCTCGCAGTTAGCCCGCATCCCTCAACTAGCCCGCATTTAGCAACAATCAGTTAGCCCTTCGACCCGCAACCCGCAGATCAGTTAGCCATTCGAGCGCAGCCTGCAGCTGTCAGACTTAGAGAAGCGCAACCGGGTCACGATCCAACGTGACTCTGAGCTGCGCCGCGCTCGGCACCTCGAAGCGTTCCATGAAATACCGGCTGACTCTGGTCAGCTCACCAGGGTGAGCCGATTTCAGAAGCACATGCCAGCGCCAGCGATTCTTGATGCGCTCGATGGGGCACGGCGCCGGTCCGATGACCGCCACTTCGTCGCCTGCCCGCGTCGAGATCAATTCGCGCAGCCATTCGCCGGCGTGGATGGCGAGCTTGGCCGTCGAGTCTTCGATCGAGCCGCTGAAGACGATGTTGGCGAGCCGCACGTTGGGCGGATATGGCGGATCCCTTCTGCCCTGCATCTCCTCACCAACGAACGACGCGTAGTCGTGCGAAACCGCATACCGCACCGCGTGATGATTGGGCAGGCGGGTTTGAATCAACACTCGCCCGCCCTTCTCACCTCTGCCCGCTCGGCCGGACACCTGGCTCAAAAGTTGGAAGCTGCGCTCGGATGCGCGGAAATCGGGCAGATTGATTCCGACATCTGCATCGACAACGCCAACCAGCGTAACGTTCGGGAAATCGAGGCCCTTGGCGATCATCTGCGTCCCGAGCAGGATGTCGATCTCACCAGCGGCAACACGGTCGAGAATGCGCGTATGCGCCCACTTTCCGCTCGTCGTGTCGACATCCATGCGCGCGACCCGTGCCGACGGAAACCGCTCGCACAGGAGACGCTCGACTTGCTGGGTACCGAGTCCACGCTGCCGGAGATTGCGTCCGCCACAGCGCGGACAGTCGGGGCGCGGTTCTTCCTTGTGCAGACAGTAGTGGCAGACGAGCCGCTCAGGATTTCTGTGAATCGTCAGCGTGATGCTGCAGTGCGGACAGGTCGCCACGTTGCCGCAGTCCATACACTGAACGAACGACGAGTAACCGCGGCGATTCAGCAGCAGGATCGTTTGCTCCCCGCGCTGCATCGTCTCGACGATCGCGTGGTGCAGCGGCTCGCGGATCACCGCGCCGTATTCGACGCCGCCATGAGCCATCGCCGTGTAGTCGACCGCAGCGCGACGAAGATCGACGACCTCGACGCTCGGAAGCCGGCCGCCGCCGACGCGGTCGGGTAGCGTGAGCAGTGTGTATTTCCCTGCCTCTGCATTCGACCAGCTCTCCAGCGACGGTGTCGCGCTGCCGAGCACAGTGATCGCGCCTTCGTTGCGCGCGCGGACGATCGCAACTTCTCTGGCGTGATAACGCGGCGTCTCACCCTGCTTATAGCTCGACTCGTGCTCTTCGTCGACGATGATCGCGCCAAGGTTTTCGAGGGGCGCGAACACCGCCGACCGGGCGCCGACGACGATTCGCTTGTCACCGCGCTTTAGCGCCAGCCAGGCGTCGTAACGTTCGCCTTCGCTGAGCGCGGAATGCAGTACAGCGATCTGATCTCCGAAAGCGGCGCGGAAGCGATCAACGGTTTGTGGTGTGAGCGCAATCTCGGGCACCAGCACGATTGCGGTTTTTCCCCGCTCCTCTACGATTTTGCGGAGGAGCTCAATGTAGACGAGGGTCTTGCCGCTACCCGTGATTCCGTGCAGCAGAAATACCGAGCCAGCTTCGGCGCTCGCCATCGTATCGACTGCCTCCTGCTGCGCCGGGGTCGGTTTCAGCCGCGTTGTCGAGATTCCGCCACGCGTCGAGAACGGATCGCGCTCGACTTCTTCTTCCTCGATTGCAATCAGCCCTCGCTTTTCCAGCGACTTCAGCACCGATGGCGAAAAGTCGAGCTGCGATGTCAGGTGTTCGACGGTCGTTCGACCACCGAGGGATTCGACCAGCTCGAAGACCGCCCGTTGCTGCTTCGATCGGCCGAAGGTTTTGTCCCGCTCGAGCAGGGATGGTATCTCCGCGCCAAGTCGCACCACACGACGCGTCTTGCGTGAAGGGTGCGGTGTCTCGGCGCCAGTCAGCGCCGCCGGTAGAACAGCGCGCAGGACGACGCCGAGCGGGACGACATAATAGTCAGCCATCCACTTGCACAACTCGAGCAGTGCAGCGCCGATCGCCGGCTCGACGTCGGGCGACTCCACCACCGCCTTTGGCTTGCGCTGGAGCGGGCTGGCGTCGCTGACACCGACGCAGATCCCGACTTCCCTGTCGTTACGCAGTGGGACGATGACGCGCGAGCCCACTGTTACCGGATTGCTGAGCCCGGCCTCTACCGCATATGTGAATGTCTGGAACAATGGCAGGGGCAACGCCACCTGCACGAATTGCGGTGATGTTGCTCGATCACGCACTCTCAAATGCTGCTGCGAGATCGACGCTTGGGGAGGGGGAGGTTGTGGCGCCCAGTCCAGGTCCATTACTCAATTTTACTCGCCCGCCCGCGATCGTGACGCCGCGGAACGGGTCGTTCGACAAAAGAGCGGCGCCGTCGAAGTCAGCGTAGTCGAGCAAAGGCGAGATCTGCGCGATCGCGGAGATCCCGAGCGAGCTCTCGATCATGCAGCCCGCCATCACCTGCATGTCCATTGCGCGCGCCGCGTGCACCATACGCAGGGCTTCGCGCAGACTTCCGCATTTGGCCAGTTTGATGTTGATGCCATCGACGGCTCCGTGGAGCTTCGTAACATCGGTGGCGACCAGGCACGATTCGTCGGCAAAAATCGGCAGCCGTGATCGTTCACGCACGAATCGCAGCCCTTCGATGTCGTTGGCGGGAACGGGCTGCTCGATCATCTCCACACCCTGGTCAGCCAGGAAATCGCTCATGTGGACGGCGTGCTTGGCAGTCCACGCTGCGTTCGCATCCACTCGCAGCCGCTTGCTCGGCCCCGCACCGCGGACGATGCGCACGATTTCCATGTCGTGGTCGGTACCGAGTTTGATCTTGAGGATCGGATATTCCTTTGCCTCAGCAACCCGACGCTCGAGCTCCTCGTTGTCGGCGATCGCAATGGTAAAACTGGATTCCGGAGTCTTGTCGGTGTCGAGTCCCCAGAGGCGATGCACGGGCAGGCCAAGTTTCTTTCCGATCAGATCGTGCAGCGCAGAGCTGATCGCGCTCTTCGCCGAGGCATTCCCGCGCAGCACGCGATTGAGATGCGCCTCGATGCTTTCGATCGAGAATGGGTCAGCACGCTCGAGAATCGGTTTGAACTGCGCCAGCGCCGCCAGGACCGTTGCGACCGATTCCCCGTAGTAGCGATTGGGCGCTGCCTCACCGAATCCCTCGACGCCGTCGTCGTCCGTCAACCGCACGATCACGTTGCGGTGATGCGCGTAACCACCGCGCGCGATCACGAACGGATGCGTCGGATTCAGCTCGATTGTCTGGTGCGAGAGCTTCATCCTGCAGCTGCGATCGGAGTGGAACGAGCGGTGCGCGCCATTCTGTACTCGTTGTGCGCACCGGCGGTGGAGAGGAAACCGATCAGCGCATCGGCGAGTGCATTGCCACGCTCGAAGCGGCTCGCCGGATTTTTCTCCAGACACTTCATCACGATCTGCGACATCTGCGACGGAATCCGTGAATCGACGACGTCGGGCGCGACCGCAGTCTCGGTGACGTGCTTGTAGCTGATCGAGTAACTGTCGGCACCGTCGAACGGAGGGAAGCCGAGGAGCGTCTCGTACATCACGACGCCAAGTCCGTAGAGATCGCTGCGGCCATCGAGCAACTTGCCGCGCGCCTGTTCGGGGGACATGTAGTGTGGAGTACCCATTACGTTGCCGCTGCCGGTCATACGGCTGCGGAAGTGCCCGGTGGCGATTCCAAAGTCGGTGACCAACGCGTTCTCGTCTTCATCGAACAGGATGTTGTCCGGCTTGATGTCGCGGTGCACGAGACCTCGGCGATGCGCGTAATCGAGTCCCGTCGCGACCTGCGCCGCGATGGCCGCGGTTGTTTCCGCGGTCAACGAGCGGTGGCCGCCGATGCGATCGCTCAGAGTGCCACGCGCCATGTACGGCATCACGAGGTACACATGGTCGTCGACCATTCCGAAGTCGACAATCTTGCAGATGTGCGGGTGCATCAGCTGCGCGGCAGATTCCGCCTCGCGCTTGAACCGCTCGCGCATCTCCGATTCGCGCGCGAGGTGTGGATGTAGGACCTTGATCACGACGGGTGAATCGAGCGCGACGTTGAGGGCGAAGTAGACGCTTGCCATTCCGCCTTCGCCGACTCGGTGCATGATGGTGTACCGACCGCCCGTGACCTGCCGCAGCGCCGTCACTGAGGGATCCGGCGGCGACTGCCTGCGATCCGTGCTCTCGGGCATGCGGATGCCGCAGCGCACACAGCGCGCTGCTTCACCGCGATTCCAGCTGCCGCAGTCGGGACAGAACATCGTCAGCCTCCGAACTGCATCCGCACGAAATCGTACGGCGGCCAGGGACCGGTGACGCGGAAGGCGAGCGCGGGATGGCGCTCTGCTTCCTTGTTCACGGTGTCCTTGAACGTTTGCCAGCGTTGACTGTCGACGAGGAACGAGGCGCGCGCGACAACCCCGTCTTCCTCGTCTTCGTCCGCTTTGGGAAGCGTCACCGTCGCCGACGCCTGACTGCGCAGACTGCGCAGGCTCTCGGCGGCCAGTGCGGCGAAGCTGCGTCCCGAATCGCCGTCCTGGTGGCCCGGCCGGGTAGTGATACTCACCCTTGCCGCAGCATGCCCTTCAACGACTGCGAGCGCTTCGGTCAACGTGAAATAGTGGAGCTCCAGCCAACGCATCAGCGTGTTCTGAGACTGAAAAACGGTTCCTGGGGGCGCCGGCAAGACCGCCACGCTTGCAAATGCCTCCTCCAGCACCTGCAGGTAGCGCTCGGTATCCTCCTCTGCGAGGGGCGGCGCGGAGTAGTGTGCCGGCTCGACGATCGCCGCCACGGCGCGAAAGTGCACCAGCGACGTGCCTTCGACGAGCGAGGCTGTCTGCCCAGACTCCATCGCCGCCACGCCGTAAAGGCGGAGCGCGACTAAAGGAGCTTGAGCCATTTGATACCGGCCAGGATTAAAAGGCCGAGTGCGAGTTGCGAGAACACCAGGATCATGAAACCGTGCGGATGCGAGTGAAGCGGGATGTGCTCGAAGTTCATCCCCCACATTCCGCTCACCACGACGAACGGAAGCGTGACGGTTGCGACGACGCTGAGAGCTTTGGTCGCCATACCTAGACGATTTGATACCTGTGTTAGATAGCTGTCCAGAGTACTGCTGAGCAGGTCGCGGAAGGTCTCCAGCGAGTCGTAGATCCTCAGCACGTGATCGTAGATATCGCGGAAGTAAATCTGGGTCTCGGTCGACAGGAGTGTGCTCGGCCGGTTGGTCAGGACGCTGAGGGCGTCGCGCTCGGGCGCGAGGTGACGGCGAAGGTTCAAGACCAGACGCTTGACCGCGAATACCTCGCGCAAAACGGTCTGGTCGAAGCTGGCAAAGATTTTCTCTTCCAGGCTGTCCATGAACTCGTCGACCTGGTCGATAATAGGGAAATAAGCGTCGACCGCCTGGTCCACGATCGTGTGCATAAGCTTGGCGGGACCGTGGCCAATCAGCTCCGGCTTACGCTGGAGGAGGTCGACGGTAGCGGCTACCGGATTGGTTTCGCCGCCGTGGACGGTGACGAGGTAGTTCTTGCCCAGGAAGAAGCTGATGTTGACGGTGTCGAGGTCGTACGGGTCGTCAGTGGTCTCACAGAAAGCAACGGTGCGCACGATCAAAAGAAGATACGTGTCGTATTCCTCCAGCTTGACCCGTGACTGCGGGTTGGTTGCCTCCTCGATCGCCAACGGGTGGAAATGGAAGACCTCGCTCAGGATCGAGATGTCGTCCGGATCGCGGGTGTCGACGTCGACCCAGAGCGTTCCTTCGCCCGCGGTGAGGATACGCGACATTTCCGCCCGCGAGAGGTTGTGCCGGATGCCGCCGCCGCGCGGATCGTTGTATCCCGACCAAAGCTCTGGCTCGTCACTTGGCCGCACATCCTGTAGCGGCCTCAATGCAACGCTCATGCGGTTGAAATTAGTCCTTAGCCTGCGAGTGCGCCCAGATGCGCAACCGCCGCGGCGCCAACGCGATCCGGAGCGTATCCGCCCTCCAGCGCGCTCACCAATCGGGCGCTGCACCATGAGTCGGCGCGCTCCATCAGCGATCGGGTGAGAGCGACGAAATCCTCCATCTCCAAAGTGAATCCGCCGAGTGGGTCGCCGGCGAGTGAGTCGAACCCGGCGGAGATGAAGATGAGATCGGGAACGAAGCCGAGGGTCGCCGCGTCGATTCCGCGCTCAATGGAATCGACGTAAGTCCGCGCAGGCAAGCCTGGCGGCATCGGGATATTCCAGATCGTTTGGTGCGGCCCACGGTCCTCGGCGGCGCCGGTGCCGGGATACCACGGCCATTGGTGCATCGAGACGAAATGGATGTCCGGTTCGTTCTCTACCAACGCCTGCGTGCCGTTGCCGTGGTGAACGTCCCAGTCGACGACGAGGATGCGCTGCAGCCCGTGCTTCCTGCGCGCGTAATGCGCGGCGATAGCGACGGTGCTGAACAGGCAGAAACCCATCGCACGATTGTAGACAGCGTGATGTCCCGGCGGTCGCACCGCGGAAAAGCTGCGCGGGTGGATGCCGGTGATGGAGAGATCGACGGCCGACAGCACGCATCCAACGCCTGCCGTTGCCGCTTCCCACGATCCACTACTGGCGACAGTGTCGGCGTCGAATCTTCCGCCGCCCTGCTCCGACATCACCCTGACAGCGCGCACGTGCGCGGGATCATGCGCGAGCTCCAATTCTTCGATCGTAGCGTGCCGCCCCTCGATGTGCTCGACGCGATGGAAGAGCTCGGGATCTTCACGCAGCGCGCGGGTGATCGCGCGCAGTCGACCAACGTGCTCGGGATGGCCCCAGCCGGTGTCGTGCCGACCGCAATCGCTATGTGATATGAACGCCGCTCGCTTGGCGGCGGCCGATTCACCCACGCTTACCCCTGGGTGCCCGCATGCGGCGGGTCAGTTACTCCACCGGTCGCCGACGCCGGTCAGAAATCAGAAATATCGAGCCGTTGCGGGCACCGGTCGACGAGATGGGCGCGTTCTCGTCGAGGATCTCCCAGCCGTGCAGCTTTACGACGTAGTCATCCGCGTTGACCTGCGGATAGAGCGCTTGCAGAGCGAGGTTCTTCAGGCTTTTCACGGAGGCTGACGGGTCGGCATCGACGCGAATCGCATCCCAAGCCTCGAGGACCTGTGCTCGCAGATGCAGCACGGCACCGGACCGGGACCCAAGCTGGAGCGGCGCACCTCGAGTGCGCAGCGTATTAACGAAGGGCATCGGCGCGGTCATACGCCGCCAGAGGTAGTGACGTCTTCAGGAACCGGAGCAAGGGTAGCCAGAAATCGCGCGACCTGTTGATCGAACAGATAAGTCGAGCCGGTGACCTGTGTTCCACCATTGCCGGTGATCGCAGCGATCACAACTTCTTCGCCGCCCTGTCCTCGCAACGACACGTGAGTTTTGGATTCCTGCTCCGGAAAAGCGGCGTAGATCCCCGTCTGACGCGCGAAAAACTCCTTTGCCGACTGCAGAACCTCGGCAGGACTATGGGATGTTCGGGTCTCCTGCAAAACACGCTGGCGTTGCGGCATTATCGGGAAGCGGAAAGAGGGAAACGCGAAGCGAACGCGTACGACATAAAGCTCGAACGGTTAAGGTATGGAAGTTCGGTGCAATCTAACCGCGCGGTGCGACGCAACAAGTAAGTTCATCGGTCGCGGTAAATATCTTGCAAGTCGGGTAGGCGAAACCTACAAGCCACAGGAAGACCACAATGCTGACGAGCAGATCGGTGCTGCGCGCGCTGGCACTCGCCGCCGCGCTCCTTCTGTCCACCCGGGCAAATGCGCAAAGCGCGAGCAGGCAGGCAGCAGTTGGGCAACTGCCACCCGCAACTTACCGTCCGGAATTTGGAACGATGTGGACATTCGACGCGCCACCGTTCGATTACTGGCGACGCACTTACGGCTGGTCGCCGGATCAGAAGTGGCTCGATCACGTTCGACTCGCCTCCGTCCGCCTTCCCAACTGCTCGGCGTCTTTTGTATCCGCGCGCGGACTTGTGATGACGAACCATCACTGTGGCCGCTCATGTACCGCCAGCTCTTCTCCGCCAGATTCGAATTACGTCGTCACCGGATTCTCAGCGGGAACGCTGGCCGACGAGAAGAAGTGCGCCGGCCTGTACGTCGATCAGCTTCAATCCATCGAGAACGTGACGAGCAGAGTGCGCGCCGCCGTGACTGGAACCACTCCGGCGCAACAGGACGCACAACGAACCGCGATCATCTCACAGATACAAAACGAATGTCGACAACAAACGCAGCTGACATGTCAGGTTGTCACGCTGTATCAGGGCGGCATCTATTCGCTCTACCGCTATCGTCGGTTCAACGACATCCGACTGGTGATGGCGCCCGAGGAAAGCATCGCGTTCTTCGGCGGGGACCCCGACAACTTTACCTATCCGCGCTACGATCTCGACCTAACGCTGCTGCGCGTCTACGAGAACGGTCAGCCTTATCAACCGACTGACTATCTGAAGTGGAGTCCCGCCGGGGCGATTGAGAACGAGCTCGTGTTCGTGGTGGGAAATCCGGGTTCGACTGGTCGACTGAATACGGTCGCGCAGATGGAATACCTGCGGGACATCGGATATCCGGCAACGCTTGCCGCGTACAAGAGATTGCTGGCGATCTATCCGATTCTCGAGAAGACCGACACGTCAGCGGCACGCCGCTATCAGAACGACATCTTCGGCATCGCCAATTCCCAGAAAGCAGTCACGGGTTATCGCGCGGGTCTGCTCGATACGGCAAGCATGGCGACGAAGCGAGCGTTCGAGCGTGAGCTGCGGGCGCGCGTCGCGGCGAACCCACAGCTGCAGGCAAAATATGGCGGCGCGTGGGACGCGATCGCGAAGGCACAGGCAGAGCTGGCGTCGTTCAGTCCGCAGCTTCGGTACTATGGATTCGGTGGCAACTCGCAGCTGTTGCAGTTGGCGGCCGGACTTGTCCGCGTAGCGACTGAGGCGGCCAAACCCGACTCTGCGCGACTGACGCAGTATCGCGGCCCAGGCTTGGAGAACATCAAGCGGCAGATCGTTGCACCGAACCCGATCGACACTGCCTACGAGCGCCTCGCCATCGCCGCGCAATTGCGCGCTGCCCAGAGCGAGCTGCCGGCGAACGATCCATTTCTCAGAATCGCCTTGAACGGCAGGACGCCGGAACAGGCAGCAGCGGATCTGGTGCGCAACACTCGCATTACCGATCCGGCGGTGCGACAACAACTCGTGCAAGGTGGACTGCCCGCAATCACGGCATCGACCGACCCATTGATTGTCTTCGCGCGCGCTGTTGATCCGCTCGCCAGAACGCAGCTCGCGCGCGCCAACGCGCTGAATGCCATCATCGCGTCGAACAGCGAGAAGATCGGGCAGGCGATGTTCGCCACTTACGGAACGAACCTTCCCCCCGACGCCACGTTCACGCTTCGCATCAGCGACGGTGTGGTGAAGTCATATCCGTCCAACGGCACTGTCGCTCCGTACAAGACGACGTTTTACGGCCTCTACGGTCGCTCGGCGGCGTTCGACGACAAGGAGCCGTTCAAGCTTCCGCAGCGGTGGGTCGATCGGAAGGCGAATCTCGATATGACGACGCCGTTCGATTTCGTGTCGACCAATGACATCATCGGCGGTAACTCGGGCAGTCCGGTGATCAACAAGAACGCCGAGGTTGTCGGCTTGGTCTTCGATTCGAACATCGAGGGCGTGTCGAACCGGTTCATCTTTTCGACCGCCGTCGGCCGAACCGTCAGCGTGCATTCGAGCGCGATCATCGAGGCGCTGCGGAAGATGTACGACGGCTCGCGCATCGCCGACGAGCTGCAGGGACGATAGCAGTGCGCGCGACCCGCGCGGCAGTTAAGGCATCGCTGCGCGGGTCGACGCGAGGGATACCGCGCCCCGACCCAGGCAGAGATCCCTAAGCGCGAAGAGCGGCGATCCGCGCGATGGAGCCGTGGATGAGACGGACGCCGAAGTGTAGAGAGTCGAGGGGGATCCGTTCGTCGTTCCCGTGCATTCGCTCCTCGTCCGACTGGACCATCGGAAATGGGAGGACGCCGTAAGCCTGGACGCCGAGGCGACGCAGGCGCGCGCTGTCTGTAAC
>DATFHK010000094.1:0-6409 GCA_035248505.1 Gemmatimonadaceae bacterium
CGGAGTGCTCGTCGGGAACGGGGATCCCGACGGCGCGCATTTGCGCGCTCATTCGTCTCTTGTCGCTAACCGCGCCGGACAGGAGCTGCTGCAGCGGCTCAGTGGTCGGGTACACGATGTCATAGCCGCGCTGCCGCGCGACTAGATCGCTGAATTCCGGATCACCGATACGAGGTGCGAGACGCCAGGTTCCGGCGTCGGTGCGACACACTCCCACACCGCCCGTGGCTGCCATCACGTCGACGGTACATCCGACGCGTTGCAGACCGAGGGCAGTCAACGCGCCACTGACGAAGCCTTCGTCGAGCAACAGAACCTTCACGACACCTTGTCGTCGCTCGCCCTGCGACCCACGTTTATTTCTGGCCCTCAGGAAGGATAGATGCGAATCTATTTGCGCCGACGATTCTTCGCTGCGATGTCAGTGATGACGCTCATCATAATCATCGCGTGTGTGATCTCGTCGACTAACCGGCCCGAGCCGTTGGATCTATCCGGCGGAGAGCGTTTCGTGCAGTCGCCGATCAAGGCGCACCTCACCGACGGCTCCACGGTGCTCTTTCGTCGCGGCGCGAGGATCGGCAACGGCGAGATCGTCGGCGACGGCGTTCGTTTCAGCGCTACCCTCGTCAGTTCGCACGTCGAGCGGCTTGCGCTCGATAGCGTCATCGGCGTCGAGTCGTTCGAGCGAGAGGTGAACCCGGGACGCACGCTGGTTTATGCGCCGCTGTCCGGCGTCGTCTCAACCGTTGCCGTCGCGGCGCTCGCCGTTGCCATCTTCGGCTCGTGCCCGACGATTTACGTGGACAGTGCCGGGACTCCGTCCCTCCAGGCCGAGTCGTTCTCATACAGCATCGCACCGCTTTTCGCCAAGCGCGACGTCGATCTATTGAACGTGCAGCCTGATGCGAACGGGATAATCCGCCTCGAGGTGCGCAACGAGGCGCTGGAGACACACTACATAGATCAGATCGAACTGCTCGAGACGCGTCGGCGCGGCGATGAGATCGTGACGCCGGTGGCGAGGGGCGGTTTCGTGGCGCTCAACCGCCTGGCCACTCCCGCGTCGATCGTCGATTCTCGCGGCCGAAATGTGCGGGACGAGTTGAGCACCACCGATGGACGCGTGTTCAGCTCGGGGGATGCCGCGCTCGCCGCCGCTGCAGACGGTTCGAGTCCGAGTGAGGAGCACATCGACATCACGGTGCCGCGCGAGGCTGGTCACGACTCTCTTGCCCTGCTTCTCGATATGCGAAGCAGCCTGATGTCGACGACGATCTTCTACGAGCACATGCTTGCTCGCCACGGTGCGCGGTCACTGGACTGGGTGGGAAAAGATCTCTCGAGGATCACCACGGTCGCACAGGTCGGGCGATGGTATACCGATCACTTCGGGCTCCGCGTCAGCGTGCGCGACGGCAATGACTGGAAGCCGGTAGTGCGAATGGTGGATTTTGGACCGACTGCGTGGCGGACCGTAGCCGCGGTGATTCCGCACGCGCGGCGCCTGGAGGGCGACAGTATTCGTCTGAGGTTGTCGTTCGTCACCGACGAATTTCGCATCGATCGCATCGCTGCGACGTGGAACGTTCGCGCGGTCGAGGAACGAAAGATCTCTGCAGCACGCGTTACCGAGAGCGGAGGTATGCGGCGCGACGACGTCCGCGATTTTATTCGCGCTGCGGACGATCGACACCTCGTAACGAGTCCAGGCGATCGATTCTTCGTGGATTTCGATGTGGGGCGTGACGCGAGCTCCCGCACCTTTCTCGTCGCCGTCGACGGATACTACACCGAATGGGTGCGACCGGCCTGGATTAGCTCGGCCACGGATTCGCTTCCATTCTCGACGAGCACGACGACTCAGGATGTGCTCCGCTCGTGGGTCGCGTCGCGCGAATCGCTGGAGCGGCGCTTTTTCCGCGATCGGGTACCCGTCGAGTGAGAAACTGGATCACCATACCTCTCGGAGTGCTGGTGCTCGTGGGGAGCGGGTGCATCTTCACCGGCGGCTCACCGTCGGAATCATCGCTGGCGAACTCTCCGCAAGGCGTGGCGGGGATAGTCACCGTGGGACCGCGCGTGTACGAGGGCGAGCTACTCACCGTCACACGGACTGATCTGACGTTGCGGACGTCCACGACCGTCGTTGTCATCCCGTTCTCGCAAATCGAGAGAGGCGGTTTCTCGGAGATCGATGTTTACATTGCCGGGGCACCTTCGCCGACCAACCTGGACCAGCTTCGTTATGCGAGCCGGTTTCCATATGGCATCCCGGCCCCGGCTATGAAAGCGATTCTCTCGAGCATGGGCCGCTCGGCGCCCGACACGGCGCGGCAGTGATGAGAAGCATGGCGGTGCTGCTCGCTATCGGTGTCGTGAGAATCGCCGGCGCACAAACTGGCGACGCAACAGCGCGCCTGCTCTCCGCTGCACGCGAAGGTACCGCGCGTTATCGCTCGATCGATTCGGCGATCGCCGACGGGTTCAAGCGCGTCGGCGTCGAGTTCCCCGCCATGGGTGAGCACTGGGTGAATGTTGCCAGGGTGCTCGAGAATCGATTCAACCCGGCGAGACCATCGGTGCTTACCTACATCAGCGTCGGCGGTGAGCGACAACTCGCCGGCGTCGCCTATACCGCGCTCTTAGCCGACGGTGAGCAACCACCGAACAGCGCCGCACCGCAAGCGTATTGGCACGAGCACAATGGGACCGTCGCCGAGGAGAGTCTGCCGATGCATCACACCACCGGCATGACGGCAATTGACGGTTCAGGCTCGCCTCGACTCTCGATCCTGCACGCCTGGGTCTGGCTGCCGAATCCCGCTGGGCCATTCGTCACCGACAATTGGACGCTGCCACTCGCTCGGCTTGGCATCAACGCGTCTCACCGCGCACTGAGCCCCGACGCGATTCGCGGCGTGTCGCTCGCGAATGACAACGCAAGCTACTATGAGCAAACAATCGAAACGTCGCTTGCGCCGACTGATCCGGAATGGAGGCTCATCCAGAGCATCGTCGCGCGACATCGCGCCGAGGCCCGCGCGGAGGCAAGAAAGGATCCGACGTTGCGCGACGGGAGTCGCATCGCGGCGGCGTGGACTTCCATGTGGAACGATCTCGAGAAATCACTGCCGCGTGACCGTGCAGGGCTTCGGTCGCTGCGCGGACGGCTATAGATCGTTGTTCCGGGAATAGAAGGGCCAAGGGCGATACCGGAGCACCTACTGAGGTAAGCAAGTAGAGCGGCGTAGCTCGCTGCGCTAGCTTTCGTGACATCACTCACATGGAGATTCCACGGTGAAGCTCGCCGTGTGCGTAAAGCGGGTGCCTGACATGGACGTCCGCTTCAAAATTGGTGCGGACAACGCCTCGGTGGATGAGGCCGGACTCAAATTCGATCTGAACGACTTCGACGCCTGGGCCGTCGAAGCTGCGCTGCAACTCAAAGACAAAAACGCCGGCAGCGAGGTGACGGTGATCTCCCTCGGACCCGACGTCGTCCAGGAAACCATTCGCAAGGCGCTCAGCATGGGCGCCGATCGCGGTGTTCACCTCAAGGCCGACAAGGTCCCGTTCGATGGTTTCGCTCTCGCCAGCGCGCTCGCCAGCGAGCTCAAACCCGGTGGCTACGACCTGATTTTGTTTGGGAAGATGTCGCCCGATTCGGCGAACGGTGTCGTCGGTCAAATGGTCGCCGAGCTGCTCGATCTGCCGTGTGTGAGCGCGATCTCGTCACTCGAAATCGCTAATGGGAAAGGCACCGCCAAGCGTGAGCTCGAGGGCGCACAGGAAATCGTCGAGTTCTCTATGCCGGCGGTGCTCACCGTCGACGAAGGCTTGAACACGGCGCGACTGCCGTCACTCAAGGGCATCATGGCGGCGAAGAAAAAACCGCTCGAGTCGAAGCCGGCGCAGCTGCCACAGCCACAACTGACCGTGCTCAAACTCGAGCTGCCACCGGAACGAAAAGCGGGACGGATCGTTGGCGAAGGCTCGGCTGCGGTTCCCGAACTGGTGAAGCTGCTGCAGACGGAGGCCAAGGTTCTTTAATGGCCAACGTCTTTGCCTTTGTGGAAACGCGCGGTGGTGAAGTGCGCAAAGTAGGGCTCGAAGCAGTTACCGCGGCGCGCATGCTGGCGGATCAGACAGGTGGCGGAGAAGTCCATGCGCTTCTGCTCGGTCCCGCTGGAATCGCCGGCAAGGCGGCGCAAGTCGGACAGCACGGCGCTGATGTCGTGATCGTCGTCGAGAATCCGTCACTCGCCAACTACAATCCCGAAGCTGCGACAGCCACCGCCGCTGATCGCATCAAAGCCGGCGGATATCGCGCCGCGATTTTCACGACGTCGGCGCAGGGGCGCGACCTCGCCCCGCGCGTAGCTGCTCGACTCGGCGTCAGCGCGGTGACCGACGTTCTCTCGTTCGAGGTTCAGGGCGACAAGATCGTCGTCCGCCATCCCATGAACATCGGCAAAGTAATCGCGACGATTTCGATTTCCGCAACGCCGGCGATCATTGCGATGAGGCCGAACGTCATCGCACCGGCGCAGAACCCCAGAGCGGGCCGGGTAGAAAGCGCTCAGCCCGCCGCCGATCCGAATTCGACGCGCGTCAAAGTGCTGGAGACGAGGCAGGGAAGCAGAGACAAGCTCGATCTCGCGGAAGCACCGGTCGTAGTCGCCGGCGGCCGTGGTCTCAAAGCCGCCGAGAATTTCAAGCTCGTGGAAGATCTCGCTTCGGCATTCGGAAATGCTGCAGTTGGAGCAACCCGCGCCGTAACTGACGACGGCTGGCGTCCGCACGCCGATCAGATCGGCCAGACTGGCCGCCTGGTCAGTCCAGAGCTCTACGTGGCCGTTGGAATCTCCGGAGCCGTCCAGCATCTCGCCGGCATGCGCACGTCGAAAACCATCGTCGCCATCAACAAGGACAAAGACGCGCCGATCTTCAAGGTCGCCGACTACGGAATCGTCGGCGATGTATTCGAAGTCGTCCCCGCTCTCACCGAAGCAGTCCGCGAAGCGAAGAAGCACCACTGATGCCCAACCGCGCCGGCAAAGTCTTACCAGTCAGTCATCAGGCGGCGCTTCCACTGGACCGCCTGATTCTTCAGGACAAGCCAGATCCGGAAGCGGTGCCGATGGATGTGCTGTTCGTCGGGGGCGGCCCAGCCGGCCTCGCCGGAGCGATTGCACTCGCGCAACTGGTGAAGGCGGATCAGGCGTCCGGCGGCGACCTCGGCGATGTCCAGATTGGTGTGCTCGAAAAAGCCGGTGCGCTCGGTGAACACTCGCTGTCTGGCGCCGTCGTCAACCCGGTCGCGATGCGGACGCTTTTCCCCGAACTGAAAGACAAGGATTTCCCATTCCGCGCGCCGGTTGCCGCGGAGCGCGTTCATTTCCTGACCGAACATCGTGCGGTCAGGATGCCGACGCCGCCGACGATGAGGAATCACGGCAATTACATCGCGTCTATCTGCGAGATCGTGCGCTGGCTCGGCGAGAAGGCCGAAGCACTCGGCGTGAATATCTTCACCGGATTTCCCGCGGCGTCGCTCCTTACCGAAGGTACGCGCGTCACCGGAGTGCGCACCGCGCCCAGCGGCCTCAACCGAAATGGGGAACCCGGCAGCGGCTACACCCCGCCCACCGACATCACCGCGCAGATCACCGTCCTCGCCGAAGGCACTCGCGGCACACTGTCACAGGCGTATTTACAGTGGCAGCAGATTCAGTCCGACAATCCGCAGATCTTCGCGCTCGGCGTGAAGGAGATTTGGGAAACTCTCAAGCCGCTCGACGCCATTGTGCACACCCTCGGCTGGCCCGTGCCGAAAGATTGTTTTGGCGGCAGCTTCATGTATCCGCTCACGCGCAATCTCATTGCGCTCGGCATCGTCGTCGGTCTCGACTACAAGCGCACCACCGACGATGTGCACGAGATGTTACAGCGCATGAAACTGCATCCGCTGTTTCGTGAAATTCTCGAGAGCGGAGAGATGGTCGAATGGGGTGCCAAGACCATCCCCGAGGGCGGCTATTACGCGCTGCCCAAGCGCCGCCACGGCGACGGCCTCATGATCGCCGGCGATGCGGCGGGATTCGTGGAAGTCGCGTCGCTGAAAGGCATCCACTATGCGATGCAGTCCGGAATGTTCGCCGCGCGCGCCACCTTCGACGCGCTAAAAAAGAAAGACACATCCGCAAACACACTCAAAGAGTACGACACGATGGTCGACGGCAGCTTTATCGCGAGCGACCTGCGGGCCCGGCGCAACATGAGAGTGGCGTTTCAGGAGAGCAACTTTTATCTCACTGGACTCAAGGTCGGCCTGATGTCGATCAGTGGCGGCACCCTCTTCGGCGGCAAGATCGCGTCGCACGCCGACGCCGATGTTCCGCGTGAT
>DATFHK010000095.1:0-4555 GCA_035248505.1 Gemmatimonadaceae bacterium
CGCCATCTATGAACAAATCGGCGAACGAAGAGATGCTCAACGCTTGCCGCGTATCGGTCGTCCGGTGGACATCGGCGGACGCAGTCTCAACATCTACTGCTCGGGTAGCGGCACGCCGGCGGTGATCTTTGATGCCGGCGCGGGCGGTCCGGGATATACGTGGTCCGAAATTCAGGCCGAGATTTCGAGGGACACGCGGGCATGCTGGTTCGATCGCGCCGGTTACGGCTGGAGCGATCCGGGTCCGTTTCCGCGCACGAGTGCTGCGATGTCGGCGGATCTGCACGAGCTGTTGCACCGCGCCGGAATACCATTGCCGTTCATCTACGTCGGGCACTCGCTCGGCGGTCTCAACGCGCGCGTCTACAATGCGATGTACCCGAGTGAGATCGCGGGCGTTGTGTTTGTCGACGCGGCACACGAAGACGAACCGCGTCGCGCGCCACAGTTCATGTTGGGCAAAACCGCGCCGAGGTCGATGTGGCACCCGATCTGGATCGCGGTGCAGGCGGCGCGGATGTTCGGATTAATTAGACTGACAACGCCGCGCCCCGATTTGCCGAGTGATCCCGCGCTGCGCACGAAGGCGCAGATCGTCGATGCGCTGCGTCGACAGCCGAAATCGATTGCGACGTTGGCCGACGCAACCGGTCCCGAGAGCTACAAGCAGGCAGAATCCGCCGGCGGTTTCGGCGATCGGCCGGTGATCGTGCTGACGCGCGGAAGAATGAATGTCGGCTCGGACCTGTCTCCCGAGGCTCGCGAATACAACGCGTATATGCAGGTCTGGATGCACGAGATCCAGCCGAAGCTGGCGAAGCTGTCAACCCGCGGGCGGCAGATCATCGTGCCGAACAGCGGCCACGACATTCCGGGCGAAGCACCAGGCGCGGTGGTCGATGCTGTGCGTGCCATGCTCGCGGAGATCAGAGCGGCTTCAAATCATCCCTGAGCGCAGCCACATGTCCACTCGGGCGCTCAGCTCCGGCCGCCTCTTCGCCACGGTCGCTTCACCGTGTAAACGGGCACATCGGTAATGCTCTGCCTGGCGATGCCAACGAGCTGACGGCGCGAAAGGATGGTGAGCGCTTCCTGCACGCCGCGCTTCGACAAGCCAGTGCCCTCGGCGATGGAACGCAGACTCATTTGCACCGACGACTCGCCGATAGCCAGCGAGCTCCGCCACAGATGCAGATACACGACGAACGCTGATGGCGCGCGATCGTGGCCGATGAGATCGTGCATCAGGGTATCGAACACATATCGATCGAACGCAATCTCTTCATGCCTGGCAGCGCACATGAAAGACAGTATAGCACTGAATGCTATAGTGTCGCGAGCGCGCCTTGTTGGGATGAATCGATGCTGAGAGTTTGCATTCGCGCCGCCACAACGCGCGCGTAAACCTCAATCCAATCGACAATGATCAAAGGAATCAAATTCGCCAGCATTCCCGTGCGCGACCAGGATCGCGCGCTCGAGTTCTACACCAAGGCACTCGGCTTCTCCATCGCCACCGACCAGCCATTCAACGACCAGCAGCGCTGGATCGAGCTGAAAATTCCCGGCGCTGACGCGCGATTGGTGCTGTTCACTCCCGAGGGACACGAGAATCGCATCGGCGGTTTTCAGCCGATCGCTTTCTACTCCAATGATGTGAAGAAGACGTACGACGAGCTGACGTCACGCGGCGTCGATTTCGTCGGTCCGCCGCAAACGGCCGACTGGGGCAGCTCGGCGATCTTCAAGGATCCGGACGGCAATGAGTTCGTGCTATCGTCCAAATAAAGGATCGCGCCGGCATTGCGTGGCGAAGGTCGCGGTTTGCGCGTCTTGATAATGCATGATTTCACTGCGTTTCATTGGCGCGCGCGCGATCTGCGCCGCCGTGTTGATATCAGGAATCGTTGGCGCGGCTGGATGCGAGCGCGAGAAATCGGTGCCGCCGGTTGATAGCCCGGCGGCCGGTCCTGCGCAGAGCCCCCGGTTCCCTGCGAGCCCGCCGGGCACACCGGAGGCGAGCCCGGAGGACATGCGCGCGTTTGCCGCTGCGCACCTCCCGCCAGGCTGGAAACCGGGCGATTTCTTAACGAAGAAGAGCGATTACCCGACGGGAGATACCGCCGACGTCATTCGCGCGGTGCTCGACACGTTGTACGCGCCGCGCGACGGAAAATCGCCGGGCGAAGTGATCATCAACGACTTCGCGACCACCGGCTTCGTGACCTGCGTGCACATGCCGTGTCCGATCAAGCCGTTGGGAATGGGCAGGGAAGCCAAGATGGAGACGCTCGACGCGTACCGCATCGCGAGACTGACTCGACGCCATATCACGCCGAAGCTCAAATATCGCTTGCCGGTGAGATTGATCGGTGAGGAAGAGCAACGCGAGCTGGAGATCGAGGGCCGCACCATCCTCAGTCGCGACAGCGCAGCGGGAAGGAGCAATCAGGAGCATCCGTTCTGGATCGGGTTTGCGGCGAAGCATCCCAAAGCGTGGGGCTTCGTGGTGTTCTCGACAGTCGGCATGAATCCGCAAAAGAACGAAGCGATCCTGCAGGTCAGTCATCGCTGCGGCAGCACGTGCCACAGCATTGAGACTATGTTCCTCTGGAAAGTGCGCGGCCGGTGGCACGTCATCGAGCGAGTGCCGGAGGAGGGGGAGCAAGACTATCGCGGCCTCACGACTTTGCGCTACGCCGGACTCGACTACAAGAAACCCGAGTCGGAAGTTCAGGCGGAAGCCCGCGCGAAGCAGGTGGCAGATTCGCTCAAGGCCGACAGTCTGCCGCGCGACATTCACGGAAGACTGACGTCGACGAATGGCGAGCCGATCGCCGACGCGACGATCACGCTGCACGACGGCGACAATCCGAACAGGCCCGACGTGTTCGCCAACACCGACGCTGACGGCAATTATCGCTTCGTCAAACCGGCGATCGGCCAACCGGGAGTAATGGTGCGGTGTCCGCACGCGAGCAGGCGACCGGATTCGCTGATGCTGGTGACAGGCACGACCGTGACCGCGGGAACACTGCGCGAGCTGAACATGACGGCCGATCGCAGAGTGTGTGACGACGCCGAGAACGCGGGCGAGGTGACCATCATTCAGCCGGCGTTCGATGCGCCGCCGATTCGTAACAACGCCGATATCGAGCGCGCGATGAAGTCGAGCTTCCCCTCGGCGGATGAAACCGCAGTCTACCGTACGCTGCTCGACAACATGTTCTCGATCGAGCCGGGAGAGGAGCGACTGCTCTACATGACCACACGCACTGCGTGTACGATCGGCCACTGCGATGACCAGTGGCTGGACCGCATTCGCTACGAGCCAATCATCATCATGTCGGCGATGCAGAACTTTCTGGCGCGGCGGCAGCAGAAATTCGATTTCAACGCCAGCTTCGCGCCCGGACCAAACGTGACGATGATCGGTGACTCGGCGATCGCGCAGCTTCAACGCGCATCGGGTTACGGCGATGCGTTCGACAATCCGGGTGTGCTACAGCGGGCGTGGCCGAACGTGAAGAAAGTCTATTCGTTCAGCCCGATCGGCTTCAGTCCCAACCACAAGCAGGCGATCGTAGAGGTCATACGCGCCGGGATGGGGTCGCAGAACAGCGAGCTCTGGATTCTGAATCGCACTGCGACCGGCTGGAACATCGTCCGCTGGTTTTCGTCGTCGACCAGGCGCTAACTCAGTCTTCGTCGCCTTCGATTCCGAAGATGCAGGCGAGGTTGTCGACAGGAAATTGCTCGATCCGGAAGGTGCGCACGTTGAGCTTCCAGGCGAGACGCGGCGCCGAGCTGGTATCACTTTCGGTAACGAGGCCAACGACGTTGCCAATCGGATTCTGGCCGCGATTCATGCAGATGGGGGCGAGGTACTCGAGGTGACTCAAGCCGGAAACGACGAGGCTGTCGGCATGCGCGCGAAGGACCGGATGATCCTCAGTCGCGCGGATAGCAGTGTCGAACCAGATCGTCATCACTCCCGACGGATGGCGCACGGCGTTGCCGCTGAAAAAGCCCGCCGCCTGCGGGAGCTCCGGTGAGTAAATCTCCCACGAGCCAACCGCCGAATCGGGAGCAACGATCGCGTAGTACGGAATGAGTGGATCCTGCTCGGGTGGCGCGATCTGCGTCGCCGAAGTCTGCGTGGTGGACGAAGAGGTGGTGGACCGCTGCGTTGGCGCCGACCGTTCGCAGGCGAGACACGCGACGATTGAGATGAGAATCCGGCGGGAAATCATGCGCGCACTGTAACGGTCGATGCGTCGCGATTCCAGTCGCGATCGACTGCGATGCGCTCTGGTGCTGATAGAGAATCGACAGTGTGGTGATAGAAAATCGACATCATTCGCGACCTTGTGGTTTGAGTTGCGACGGGAAATTCCGCGATGCTCTGCAGTGAAGAGTGTTCTTGCTTGCATACGCGGTTTTTTGCTTGCTTAAAAATCAGTCGTCTGCAATATTGGCCACCTGTTTCCAACCGTACCAAATCCCCGCACAACGTTGAACTTGAACAACATCGCCGGCAGCGTACTTCCGATTA
>DATFHK010000096.1:0-12247 GCA_035248505.1 Gemmatimonadaceae bacterium
GTGCACCTGGCTCGATCGGCGACGCCCGCTGCTGGCGCTCTGACCCTGTTCGATCGCGACTGGTGGGCGCGTACGCAGGAGTACGATCCGATCATCAACAGGATATGGTGGACGGTTTCGCTGATACTTCTGGTGTGGGGCATCGCCAATGCAGTGCGCGTGGCGGTTCTCATTGCGATGTCTCGGCGGCAAAGCGCATCTCGAGCGCCGTCGGTCGTCGACGGAATTCCAATCGTGGTAACTGACGAACTGGGACCGGCCACCGTCGGACTGGTGCGATCGCGCGTGCTGGTCCCGAGGTGGGTGCTCACGCTGCCCGGAGTCCAGCGTCGTTACGTGTTGCGCCACGAAGAAGAGCATCGGCGCTCGCACGACGCGCACCTTCTGCTATTCGCATCGTTACTCGTGCTGCCAATGCCGTGGAACCTGGCGATGTGGTGGATGCTCAAGCGGCTGGCCCTCGCGGTCGAGCTGGACTGCGACAACCGCGTCGTCGCTGCGCTCGGCGACCGGCCTGCCTACGGCGAGTTGTTGCTGACGGTCGCGGAGGCAGCCAGCAGAGGACCGCGCCTTCAGCCTGCGTTCCTTGGCGGCGCTGGGTCGCTCGAGCAGAGACTCCGCGCGCTCATCTCACCTGCTCCACTGCGTCGCGCGCAAAAGTTCGCGCTGCCGATGCTGACGCTCGCGCTCCTGCTTATTGTTGTCTGGATGCCTCATCCGATTCTCGGACCAAACTGCAGCTCGGCCCACACGCTCGCATCGATAACGGCTAACAAGTAATGGCCGATCTCCATCTGACTCAGCGCGAGCTCGACATCATGGGCGTACTCTGGGAGCGCGGTGAAGCAACGGTCACCGAGGTGCGCGACGAAATCGATCCGGATCTGTCCTATACGAGCATCTCGAGCATGATCCGCACGCTCGAGCTCAAAGGCTACGTCTCACACCGGCGCGGTGAAGGCAAGACCCACGTCTACTTTCCGGTGATCGAAGCGGAGAAGGCGGGCGAGTCGGTGCTCCAGCGCGTGCTCGACAAAGTTTACGGCGGCTCGCCTATCAAGCTGCTCGCGCATCTGATGGACCAGAAGCGGATGTCGCCCAAGGATCTCGCGCGGATGCGGGATCTCCTCAACAAGAAGAAGGCGAAGGGCAAGTAATCTCGATCGCCGCCTCCGACGCCGGCGATTATGGACTGATTGGGAAAGGATTAGCATCGTTTGCGACGTCATGAGCAAGCGCCTTTTCTTCTGGTCGATTACTTCCGCACTCGCCGGATTTCTGTTCGGCTTCGACACCGTTGTGATATCCGGTGCTGAACAACGCATCCAGGCGCTGTGGTCACTTTCACCGGGCGTGCACGGTGTTGCGCTCGGCGCTGCTTTGTATGGAACTGTGCTGGGATCGCTGACCGGCGGATTCCCCGCCGATCGGGTCGGCCGCAAGCCGACGTTACTCTGGGTCGGCGTGCTCTACATCATCTCGGCGCTCGCCTCGGCGATCGCGTGGAATGTCGAGATCTTCATTCTCGCGCGGTTCATCGGTGGGATCGGGATCGGCGTGTCGACCGTCGTTGCACCAATGTACATCTCTGAGATCGCACCGCCTGCGTATCGCGGCCGGTTGGCGGGAATGTTCCAGTTCAACATCGTCTTCGGCATTGTCGTGGCATTCCTGTCCAATGCGCTGCTGGCGCGCATCGGCGACAACGCCTGGCGATGGATGCTCGGCGTCGCCGCGGTCCCGTCCGTCATCTACACGCTAATGTGTTTTGCCATTCCCGAGAGTCCACGCTGGCTGCTGACCCGGAAAGGCGATCGACAAAAAGCGTTGGACGTTCTCGCGCAAACGGATCCTCAAGCCGGCGTCGCCGATCTAAACCACAAAGCGGACGAGATTGTCGCCGCGTCGGCGCAACAGACCACCTCCAAAGGGTTCTGGTCGATGCGACTGCGGGTACCGATCATGCTGGCATTTCTTGTCGCGTTCTTCAATCAGTTGTCGGGCATCAACGCGATTCTCTATTTCGCGCCGAGGATCTTCGAGATGACAGGACTCGGCGCGCAGGCGGCGCTGCTGCAATCCGTCGGCATCGGCATCACCAACCTCATTTTCACTTTTGTCGGCTTGTGGCTGATCGACCGGCTTGGCAGGCGAACGCTTCTCACGATCGGCTCGTTCGGCTACATCGGATCCCTCGGCCTCTGCGCGTGGGCGTTCTTCACGCACCACTACGCGATCGTTCCTCTCTGCATCTTCGCGTTCATCGCTGCGCACGCGGTCGGGCAGGGAACCGTGATCTGGGTGCTGATCTCGGAGGTTTTCCCGAATCGATATCGTGCCGCCGGTCAATCGCTGGGTAGCGCCACGCACTGGATCTTCGCAGCGCTGCTGACGACGGTCTTCCCCGCGGCGGTGAGCATGTTCGCACCTGGCTACATCTTCCTGTTCTTCTGCTTCATGATGGTGCTGCAGCTGATTTGGGTGCGCACGTTGGTGCCCGAGACGAAGGGCGTGCCGCTGGAGGAAATTCAAAGGCAGCTGGGTGTAGTGCTGTGAGGTCGCGGCCTGTCATTGCCGCGATTGGCGAAGTCCTGTGGGACGTTTATCCCGACGCAGCGCGCTTTGGTGGCGCGCCCGCAAACTTTGCCTGTCACGCGGCGGCGTTTGGTGCGGACGCACTGCTCGTTAGCGCGGTCGGCAACGATGAGGCCGGCGATCGGGCAATGGCGACATTGGAGAGGCACCACGTCGATACGACGTCGGTCGTTCGCGACCCCGCGCACGCAACAGGAAAGGTCGACGTAACGGTCGATGCGTCCGGCCAAGCCAGTTATCAATTCGCCGACGACGTTGCCTGGGATCATCTGTCGTGGGCCGATTCACTGGCGTTGCTGGCGCAGCAACTCGATGCAATTTGCTACGGAACACTGGCGCAGCGATCGAAGGAATCCCGCGAAACGATTCATCGACTCGTCGGCGCAACGCTGCCGGGCACAATGCGCATGTTCGACGTCAATCTTCGCCAAGCTTTTTTCACAACCGAAGTGATCGATGCTTCGCTGCGATTGGCGACGGCATTGAAGCTCAATGAGGAGGAGCTAGCCATCGTCGCCGAGCTGTGCGGTGTCGCTGGAAGCGTCAACCAAGAGGTAATGCGCGCGTTACTCGATCGCTATGAGCTCAGCATAGTTGCGCTGACGTGCGGCCCGAACGGCGCGGTGCTGATGACGGCTGACGATGTTTCGGAGTGTCCCGCCGTGCCGACGCAGATTGTCGATACCGTCGGGGCAGGTGATGCGTTCACTGCTGCATTGGTGATCGACTTCATGCGCGGTCTGCCGCTCGGCGAAATCAATCGTCACGCGAACATGGTTGCCGCATTCGTGTGCTCGCAAGCCGGCGCGGTCGCTCCGCTTCCTGCCGGATTGCTCCAACCCTAAGTCGGTTTGGGCGCGGGGAAAGGCGGCAACTCCCAGGTCTGCATTTGCTCGACCGCACGCGGCAGTACAGGCGCGATGAAGCTCGCCCATCCTTCGACATCCTCAGGGCGCCAGTAACGCAGCCTGAAATCCTGGTGGCGGCGATATGGAATTGCCTCAGGCTCGAATCGCTGGCGAACGGTGGCGATCAAGCGCGCTGCCGACTCCGCGCCGACGGATCTGGCGAACCCGGCCTCGAGCCCATCGAAGTACGATTCCGGCGGTTTCGGAATCCTGCTGACGATCTCGTCGCGATAGTCACGCGCCCGCTCCAGCTCAGCGTCGGTCAGAAAAAAGTTCAGTCGCTCGTCGCGACGCGCGCCTGCCTCTACATCTGGTGATTGCGATACCGTGAAGTTGACGTAGAACTCTCCGCCGGCGTACGAGTCCCAGCCGTACTTATCGCACTGGAACCAGATGCTTTGATAATTGTCGCCGACGAGACGCTGGAACGTGAGGCGGGATCGCCTTTGCTTTTTGAAATCACGTTCTGCGAACAGCGGTCGCAGTCGCCGTTCGAGAACCTGATAGAGCTCCTTTGCCTTCAGTGGCGCTCCACGCTCATCGCACCGCGCGCGCGGGCGGAGACGTTCGCGCTTTGCGCAGCATCCACGCGTACAGCCAGATGATGACGCCGACGAAGCCGATCACGCCAAGCCACGGCGCGGCTTTGAAATCCTCGGGGACGAGCGCGATTGGCGCATCTTTCGAAAATCCGACGATGAGTCCGGCGTTGATCACGCCCCAGATACTTTCTCCGACGATCAGACCCGATGCCACCAGAGTTCCCAATCTCTCGGCCCGCTCCGGATCGGGTGTCGATCTCACCCGACCGTCGTACCAGTGGGCGAGAATGGCGCCGATGATCACTGCAAACGTCGCCGACATCGGGAGGTAGATGCCGATTCCGACGGCGAGCGGCGGAATGCGCAATTTCTTCAGCAAACCAAGTACTTCATCGAGCAGGACGATGCCGACACCGATTAGCGCGCCGATGCCGAGCATCTTCCATTCGAGCTTGCCGCCGATGACGCCTTGCGCGAGCGCTGAGATCAACGTTGCCTGTGGCGCCGGCAGTGGATTCGCGGCGACGACGTTTACGTTGGGAGCGCCGGCGAACCCATAGGCGCGTGCCAACAGATTCAACACCCAGGGAATGACGGACGCGCCAGCAGCGACACCGACGATGAGCGCGATCTGCTGCCGCATCGGCGATGCACCGACGAGTTGTCCGGTCTTCAGATCCTGCAGGTTGTCATTGGAGATCGTCGCGCAGGCGAACACAATCGCCGTCACGAACAGCGCGATCGCAACGAGTGCCTGACTCGTTTGCTCTGTCGGTGTGACGGCGAGGGCGAACACCGACGCGCAAACGACGATCGACAGAATGCCGACGCCCGAAATCGGACTGTTCGACGCTCCGATCAGACCTGCCATGTATCCGCAGACGCCGGCAATGATGAAGCCAATGATCAGGACGAATGGCACCGAGATCAGCGTCAGCTTGAGTGCATCGGGCGCCAGCACCGTCGATTTCGCGAAGTTGTACGCGAGCCAGGCGGCGATGATGAGGCACGCTGCGGTGAGGATGTAGATCCACGATGCCGGAATATCGCGATCGCGGTCGTCGGCAGTCGCCTGCGCGCGCGAGGCACGTAGCGTCGACACCAAACCGCCAAATACCGGCCGCGCGAGTCGGCCAAGTGAGTACACGGCGGCGACTGCGATCACGCCGGCCCCGATGAAGCGAACTTCGGTGCGCCAGATAGCGGTGGTGTGGGCAGCGAGTGTCTCGCCCGCCGTCGCCGGCTGTAACGCGGTCAGGATCGGAACGGCCAGTACCCACGAAATAATCTGTCCGACGAGCATTGCCATTCCGACTGACAGACCGACGAGGTGTCCGGCGCCCAGCAGTGCCAACGACCAACCAAAATTCCAGCCGGTCGACCCACTGCCAACCCGCATGAACCCGTTGAGCTCGCCGGCAGCGATGCGGGTAGCCGTGACAATCGCAAATCCCGCTGATGCGATCGAGCCGAGTATGACGGCGATGAGACCTTCGCGCGCTTCACCGGTGTCGTCCCTGGTTTCGCCGCGCGTGCCGGCGCCAACGATCAGAACTTCGGCGGCGGCGACTCCTTCAGGGTAGGGAAGGTCGGACGTCGTGACGAGCGCGCGTCGCAGCGGAATCGTGAACAGCACGCCGAGCACGCCACCGCTCAGGCAGATAAAAAAAGATTCCCAGAACGGGAATCCTGTCCACCAGCCGATGATCACCAGTCCGGGCAAGACGAAGATGATCGCCGACAGTGTGCCCGCCGCGGAGGCGACGGTTTGCACGATGTTGTTCTCGAGGATGGTCGAGTCTTTTACCGCGCTGAGGATCGCCATCGATATCACCGCGGCTGGAATCGATGACGCAAAGGTGAGTCCCACTTTTAAACCGAGGTAGACGTTGGCCGCAGTGAAGACCGTGGTGATAAGCGCGCCGAGAACCAGGCCGCGTATCGTAAGCTCGTTGGGTTTCATGCGCTCAATCTTACCTCCAAACGGTTACGCGCGACGAGTTGTCCTGGCGCGTCGCTTAGGTTTACGCCTCGGTGACGCCTTTTCGACCAATGTCCAGAACTGTCGCTCTCCAATTACGCGGACGGGTCGCCCCTGTGCGGCGAGACGTCTGATCTCGAGCAGCTTGGTGCCACCGACGTTGCCGGCGATCTGCAATGCATTTGGTCGACCGCGCACCAGCACGTCGGATGTCGGTCCCGGTTTCGATACAACAATCGCGCCTGCTTTCTTGGCGGCAGCGATCGCCTCGCTGCGCGGCCGACTCAGAAAACCGGTGAACGAGATCCGCTTGCCCTTGAGACTTTGGATTCGACCAAAGTGCGGCTGCTTGGGTTTACTGCGCAGCGCGCGAATCAATTCGCTCGCCGCTTCGTAGCGTTTGCCGCGTGCGCCGAGGCAGCGATAGATAACTTCCTTGAGATCGTCACTGCATGGCAGACGGCGCACATCCTTGCTGCTCATTGGATTGGCGATGTCGCCGCGCAAGAGCATCGCAGCGATCAATCCGATCTGATAGATGTCGTCACGCTGCTGCCAGCGCCGCACTCTGCCCCACGCAATCTCCGACGGCGCATTGAATGGATTGAACGCATCTGCCGTGACGCCGCGGTGGCTCAATTGGTGGGTTGCAATCCCAAAATCACCGAGCTTGAGCTGCTCATCCTGGCAGACGAATACGTTGAACGGAGTGAGATCGCGGTGCAGCCCCTGCCCGCGGTGCAGCGAGTCGAGCGCGGCGAGTATTCCCGCGATTTCGCGTCGCACGAATCGCTCTGATTGCGCACCTTTTTTCTCGAGCCAGACGCCGAGGTCGCCGTGCATTGCGTACTCGATCACCATGCAATAGCGCGTGCGTCCATTGGCGAGCTCCACGAAGCGGTCGTACACCTTTAATGCGCGGGGCTGCCTGTACAACAGCTCGGCGAAGTACGCTTCGCGCAGCCAGGCGCTGATGCGCTCCGTGATTTTGACGCAGACGTGCGCCGGCAACCCATCCTGCGGAATTGGGGTTGCAAGATACACTTCGCCGAATCCGCCTTTGCCGATCAGCCGATCGAGGCTGTAGGTGCGGCCACTCTCCGAGCTGTGCGCGGTCGCAAGCGGGGTCGACGTTGGCGGGCCGTAGCGCGTGATCCGCGGATCGATCACAGAATTGCTGTCCGGCGTGACTGGTTTCATCGATTCAATCTTACGAGCAAATTGCGGTAATGGCCAAGAAGACGGCGGCGGAAGTTCTGACGATCGACGGGCGCCAAGTCCAGGTCACCAACCCGGACAAGCTGTACTTCTCGCGCGCCGTCAAGCTGACCAAGCTGCAGGTGGTGCAGTACTACCTGTCCGTCGCCGGTGGTGCCGTGCGTGGCGTGCGCGACCGGCCCAACATGCTCAAGCGGTTCGTGAACGGCGCCGAGAAGGAGCCATTCTATCAGAAGCGCGCGCCGGACAATCGGCCGGAATGGTTGCGCGTCGTGACGCTCTCGTTTCCGTCGGGGCGCACCGCTGACGAAGTTGTCGTCGACGATGCCGCGGGCCTGGCCTGGATCGTAAACCTCGGCTGCATCGAGCTGCATCCGCATCCGGTGCGCACCGACGATCTAGATCATCCTGACGAGCTGCGCATAGACCTCGATCCGATCCCCGGCGTTAAATGGGAGCAGGTTCGTATAGTAGCGATGGAAGCAAAGAATCTCATGGATGAGATGGGACTGCGTGGATTCGCCAAGACGAGCGGCTCACGCGGCATGCACGTCAACGCGCGAATTCAGCAGCGGTGGACGTTCACCGAAGTGAGGCGTGCGGCGTTGGCGTTCTCGCGTGAGATCGAGCGGCGGTTGCCGAAGCTGGCGACCTCGAAATGGTGGAAGGAAGAGCGTCACGGCGTCTTTCTCGATTACAACCAGAACGCAAAGGATCGCACGACGTGCTCGGCGTATTCGATTCGTCCGTTACCGGATGCGCGCGTGTCGACGCCGCTAAGGTGGGATGAAGTGCCGGACTGTGATCCTGAAGATTTCACTGTGCTCACGGTTCCCAAACGCTTTGCAGAGATTGGCGATCCGAATGAGGGGATGGATGATTTTGCCGGTTCGCTGGAGAAACTGCTCGACCTCGCCGATCGCGACGAAGCAGCCGGACTCGGTGATGCGCCGTGGCCGCCCCATTTCCGGAAGATGGAGGGCGAAGGGATGCGGGTGGCGCCGTCGAGAGCGAAGGCGAGAAGCGGTAGGCGAGACGCGAGAGGCGGTACGGCTGGGAAGCGGGCCGGAAGCGGGAAGCGGGTGGCTGCGAAAACTGCAAAGGCGCCACGGTCGAAGATGCCGCTCATTACTGTTGCGAATTCACCTCACAAAGACGAAGCGCTGGCTGGGCTCGAGCGGTGGAAGAAGCGGCATCGAACGGCGGCGAAGCATCTCGCGGTCGACGATGTGCTCGTTGATTCAATGCGCGGGCGATCGTCGACGTGGACGCGGATTCGGGTCAACCTGCGTCATGTGCCCGAGGAGATCAGACCGAAGCAGGAGACGCCCGATCCGGACGACGATCCGACGCGCGAGTGGCGAAGCCGCTGACCAACGTTGCAATCAATTCGCAGATCGCGACAGCGCCGGCACTGATGACGAATTGACGCCGCGCTGCGTCGGCGCCGGCGGGCAGATAGTGCACATTGTCTGGTGAGACGGCGATGTAGTGGTAGTAAACACCAAAAAGCAGCGCCGCGCTCATCGAGATGAAATAGAGCCAGATCGCGAACCCGCGCAGCGGCGTCCATAGCAGCAGCGTCGCCACGATTGGCGCAATCAGGATGACGGCGAACACGAATAGGGTTTGCAATCGCGAAAGACTGACGGCGAGGCCGGTGTGTGCGCCGCCGTGCCATAACACGACCGTGAGATGAATCGCTGCCAGAACCGTGAGCGCGAGACGCGGCGATTTCCGACCTGCAGTGAGCTCGGCCATCTCGGTCAGAGTACTCGCGCAAGGGCGAAACCGTCGTACCCCTTGGTTCCGACGGTTTGAATCGCTGTCGCGCTCACTCGCGAATCATTACCCACCTGCTCCACAAATCGGCGTACGCCCTGCACGCTCACATCCCTGGTTTTCGGGTTGATGACCTCACCATCGCGCACGACGTTGTCGACGATGATCAGACTTCCAGGTCGCGACAACTTCATGGCCCAGTCGAAATACGCGGGAATGTTCTCCTTGTCGGCATCGATGAACACGAGATCGAACGGACCGCGCTGCTCGTTGACCATTTTCGGTAGCGTGTCGAGCGCGCTGCCGAGTCGGATCTCGATCAGTTTCGCCAACCCGGCGCGGGCGAAATTCTTGCGCGCTACCTCGGCGTGTCTGGGATCGACTTCCAGCGTTACCACGCGTCCATCCGCTGGAAGTGCTCGCGCCAGCCACATGGTGCTGTAGCCGCCGAGGGTGCCGATCTCGAGGATGGATCGCGCGCCAATCATCTGCGCGAGCAGCTGTAACAATTTCCCCTGATTCGGTGCGACGGCGATGGCAGGCAAGCCGGCCGTGTCGCTGCTCTCGAGAGCTGCCTCGAGCATCGGGTCCTCAGTGAGAAGATGATCGCAGAAGTAGTAGTCGATGTCTTTCCACTTCTTCTCAACCTTCCTCTTTCTTGGCTGCGCCGGGCGGGGGCGGGGGCGGGGGCGGGGGCGGGGGCGGCGGTGCGTGTTGGGCGGCTTTGGTTTTTTCATCCAGGATTTTTGTTTGATATCTCTGTGCTTCTCCGACGCGCTCAACTCCGATCGCGAGCGCGTCAACCGATGCTTCGAGATGTTTGAGGCGCTCGGCGGTTTCCTGCGGCAGGGCAGCGGCCGTCGCCGGACGACGACGGAGACCTGAATACACCGCAATACCAAGCACGAGGAGCACGGTATGAACGGCCGCGTGCATCGGCTCGCCGATCGCGGCGGCGTAAATACCGCCGCCGAGGTTGATGGCAATGAAGGCCGCTGCCGCGGCTCTCCAGACTCTCGTGCGAGAAGGCATTTACGGCGAAGACTCCGTCACCGGTCCCATCACGAAGATCGTGTTGCCGAAGGGGTCGATTAAATCAAAGGTACGCGCGCCCCAAAACTCGTTTTTTGGGGCACGCTTGACTGCCACCTTGTCCTTCCACTCCCTATAGTAGGCATCCGCATTGTCCACGCGCAGCGACACACAAGCGTCTCGGCCGTGGCCAGTCATCGGACAATCGATGGTGAGCTCGATACCGTTGCGCTCGAGACCAACGAGGCCGGTCTTACCATCTTCGCTCCATTCCCAGGCGACATTGAAGCCGAGCGCGTCGACGTAGAATTCCTTGGCGCTGCCGACATCGTCACCAGGGAGAATCGGGACCGCGCGTTCCATCTCATCCTCCGAAAAACGATTTCAATACAAACAATACGTTAGCGGGGCGCTCCGCGAGTCGGCGCATGTACCACCGATACCACGCCGATCCATAACTGATCAGTGTCTTGACGACTTGGCCGTCGGCGACGAGCTGCTGTTGGGCGGCGTCCCGAATCCCGTAGAGCATATGAATCTGATATCTGTCTTTTGCCAACGAGATTCGCGCGGCCTGTTCTCTGATGCGCGCGATCAATCCAAGATCGTGGGTGCCGAATATGGGAGTACAGCTGCCGCTGCGTGCGCCATCCAGCATCTGGGAGGCGAGATCGAAGTAAGCACGATCGGTGTCACTCTTTTTCGCGTACGCGATCGAGTGCGGCTCGTCGTAGGCGCCTTTGACGAGCCGAATCGTGGGCTTGAACGCCAGAAGTCGCGTCAAATCTTTCGACGTACGAAACAGATAAGCCTGCATTGCGACTCCGGTCGACGGATACTGCCTGACCAGAGTGACATACAAGTCGAGCGTCCGATCGACGTAATGCGAGTCTTCCATATCGAGCCACAACGCCGAACCCGTTGCTTCCGCTTTCTCAGCCAGCGTCAGCAAATGTCGCTCGCAATCCGCGCGCGAGAGATCCAGACCGAGCTGAGTTGGCTTGACGCTCACGTGGGCCGGCAGGCCTCGCGCGCGGATCGCGTCGAAGAAGCCGAGATAGTGATCGCGCACGGCCGTCGCCTCGGCGGCGCTCGTGATTGCCTCGCCAAGCTTGGTGTAGAGGAGTCCGCGACCGCTGGCCGCGATTCTCGCTCCCGCCTGTAAGGCGTCGTCCGGGCTCTCGCCCGGCATGAACTTGCGTGTGGCGCGCTTCACGAACGCGCTGTGCAAGGCGAAGTCGTTGAGGCGCTGACTTTTCGCCGCAGCAAGCAGAATCGAGCGACCGAGAGCCAAGTGAGTTTCTAGAACTCTTCGAGAACCTTTTTCGCCTTCTTCGGATTGTCGCTGACGATCGCGAGCTCGACGAGATCATCAGCGAGACCTGCGATATACAACGCTTCCAGGTTGACACCGGCATCGCCGAGCCGCCCGGTGACGGTCGCCAACATCCCGGGCTTGTTCTCCAGCAGGACGAGATGCACTTCGCCCTCGGTGAAGCGGATATTCGCCGTCTCGAGCGCGCTGCGTGCGACGACGATGTCGTCGGGAAGAATGCGCGTCATCGCCCTGCCGTCGACGGAGATCGCGGCAAGTGCCTTGATGTTGACGCCGCGGCGCCCCAGTGCCTGCGCCACCCGCGCGAGGTCACCCGGGTTGTTGGTGAGCTGAATCGAGCAGTCCCTCATGTGCGCCTCCCGCGAGCGAGCTTGTCTCGCTAACCTAACTCCGAATCGGAGTGCGCTCTAGTTCGAGGGCGGAGGCAGATAGTCTTCGACCGCAAACGGCTAGCCGACGTCCAAAGCGCGTCAATATTGCTTCGCCTTTCCGGGCGCCTAATCATTGGTCGAAAGCTGCCTGACATCGTGGACCAGCGGGGAGGAACGAAGTTTCGTAAGCACGGAGGCCACGTCGCCATCTGAGAGATGGCGTCTGAGTGTCACGATGAAAATCGCGGACCCGTTTTCGTGGCCTCCAACGGCGCCGCCGGAGACTCCCTCGAGCAGGCCATTTTCCCTCGACTTGTCGGAATTTGCAATTACTTCCGTCCAGAATCGCTGCTCATCTTGTGGGGTAAGGCCGGGTTTGAGCGTTACCCGAACCTGTGGCTCTGGACTATTCGCATAGCTCTCGAGGCGGGGAAATCCAAACATCGCGAGCAGAACAAGCGCGACACCTAGCGCAAATGCGA
>DATFHK010000097.1:0-7052 GCA_035248505.1 Gemmatimonadaceae bacterium
GTCAAGCCGTTGGTGTACTACCTGGATCGCGGCATCCCCGAGCCTTATCGAACCGCGTTCAAGCAGGGCGCGGCGTGGTGGAACAAGACCTTCGAGGCTGCTGGCTTCACCAATGCATTCCGCGTCGAAGATCTCCCGGACTCCGTCGACCCAATGGACGCGCGGTATTCGGTGATTCAGTGGGTGCACCGCAGCGATCCCGGATTTTCCGTCGGCCAATCCTTCGTCGATCCGCGCAGCGGCGAGATCATCAAGGCTGCGCTGAAGATGGATACGTATAGATCCATCACCGATTACAACATCTTCGCCGGGATGGAGCCGGCGATGGACGATGCAACCGAGGCGTGGATCACGTCGCTCGATCCGAAGGTGAACGGAACCGAATTCACCATGTCGCGTCGCCGCCAACACATCGCCCACGAGATCGGACATACCCTCGGGCTCGCACACAATTACGTGTCGCACACTTACGGTCGCGCGAGTGTAATGGATTATCCAGGACCGCTCGTCACGCTGCGGCCGGACCGAACGATCGATGTCTCCAACGCATGGCGGGCGGGCACCGGCTCCTATGATTCGCTCGCCATTCGATACGCGTACACGCAGTTCGCTTCACCTGCGGAAGAGAAGATCGGCCTCGATACGTTGATGCGGAGTGCGATCGCCAGAGGCATTCGCTTCCTCTCCGACCGTGATGCTGATGCAGGTGTGGTTCCCGAAGCGACGCGTTGGCTCAACGGCAGCGATGCCGTGAAGGAGCTGGAGCGACAGACCGCCGTACGCGACGTGCTGCTCTCGAAGTTCGACGAGAGCGTCATCTCACCCGGCGATCCGATGTGGTTCCTCAATGAGCGCCTCGTGCCCGTTTATCTGCATCATCGTTATGCGATCGAGGGCGCGATCAAGGCAATTGGCGGAATGGACTACACCTTCGCGCTCCGCGGCGACGCTCAGACGCCGACGCGAATCGTCGATGCTGCCCGACAGCGCGAGGCGCTCACCGCACTGATGGCGGCGATTCAACCGAAAGAGCTGGCGATCCCTCAACGCATTCTCGCCAAGCTGCCTCCATCGCCTTACGGATTTCGCGGCGGCTGGGCATTCGACTCACCAGCCGGAATAGTTTTCGATCCCCTGGCAGTCGCGCGCGCATTGAGCAGCTCTGTAGCCGACGGTATTCTGCAGCCGGAAAGAGTCGAACGACTTTTTGCCTTTCACGCGCAGAATCCCTCGGCGCCGACTGCTGACGAAGTCATCAGCACCATGATCGCTTCGGTCTATGACAAGGCGACAGCAGCCACACCCTACGAAGCATCTCTTCGTCGAGCAGCGCGGCGAGCCGTCGTCGACGCACTGCTGTCACTTGCATCCAACCCGCGCGCAACCGCTGACGCACGCGCCGTCGCCGAGAGCAATCTAAATCGACTGGCTACCCGTCTGGCGACGAGCAATGCCCCGGACGCCGATGATCGCGCCGCGAACGGCGCGGTCGTGCGTGATGTGCGCAATTGGCTCGACAGGCGCATCACTCCGCCAAGGACGGCGGGAGTTATCCAGCTTCCACCAGGAACGCCAATCGGATGTTGCGGCAACGAGAACTGAAGGCCGCGTTGGTCCGTGACCAAGGACGTTAGCTGACGCCTGACGTTGATTGGCGCTCGCGCCATTCAGAGACGGCCCGTTCGAGCGCCTGCTGAAACACCGCTGATTCCTGCGCGCCAGAGACCGCGTACTTGCGGTCGAACACGAAGAACGGCACGCCGTTGATGCCAAGCTGCCTCGCCTCTTCGATGTCGGCGTTTACTTCGTCGGCATAGGCGTCAGACTCTAACGCTCCGCGCACCTCGTCCGAATCGAGCCCGCTCTCGCGCCCGAGCTCGATCAACGTCTCGCGATCATCGACGTTCCTGCCTTCAGTGAAGTAGGCGCTGAAGAGCCGCTCCATTGCTTGGTCCTGCCGGCCGTGGGCTCTCGCGAGGTGAATGAGCCGGTGCGCGTCGAATGTGTTGGCAACCACTACGTCACCGAAGTTGTAGATGGGGCCGTCCTGCCGCGACATGCGAGCCACCCGATCGTTCATTTGCTCGGCGACGCGCACATCGAGTCCTTTTTCGCGAGCGAGGTATTCAGCGACGCTGATGTCGGGATTCGTCTCGAGCGACGGATTCAACTGGAAACTTTTCCAGATTACGTCGACGTCATCCGAATCCGCGATTCCCGCGAGCGCGGCGGCGAACCGGCGCTTGCCGAGGTAGCAAAACGGGCACATCACATCGCTCCACACCTCGACTCTCATTTTGTCCGCTTTATCCATTCGTCTGCTGCGTTAGGTCTTACTGTAGTATACAACGCGTCGACGGCGCCTCCGTAGCATTAATAAGCACAGGATTACACGCCTTGGCGATTGCCGCGACCAGCTCCTAATTTCCGTTCATGGCAACGGTTCAAGTACGGTACATCGTTAACGACGTCGAGCCGGCGATTGACTTCTACGTCAAGCAACTGGGTTTTAAGCTCGACATGCATCCTGCGCCACCGTTTGCAATGCTGTCGCTGGGAGATTTGCGATTGGTGCTGAGCGCGCCGAATCCACGTGGCGGCGGCGGCCAGCCGATGCCCGATGGAACGCAACAGCAGCCCGGGGGCTGGAATCGATTTGCAATTCAGGTCAGCGATCTGAACGCAACGGTCGGGCGCCTCCGCGCAGCCGACGCGCATTTTCGGAACGACATCGTCACCGGCGTCGGCGGCAAGCAAATCATCGTCGACGATCCTTCTGGGAATCCGGTCGAGTTGTTCGAGCCGACCATCGCCGAAGCAGACTTGTCCAAACAACGAAGTTGATGCAACAAGCTGGTACTGCACATCCGTCCAACGCTGCGAGATAACCATGCGTCGCACGTCACTTCTCATCGCCACCGCGGTCGCTCTGACGGCTGCCGCGTCGACAACCCTTACCGCGCAAACCTTCAGCACGCAGAAGATGAACATCGGCGGTGACGGATTCTTCGACTACCTGTCAGTCGATCCCGGAACCGGCCGCGTGTTCGTATCACGTGGCACGCACATCATGGTCGTTGACGGCAATACCGGCCAGCTGCTCGGCGACATTGCCAACACACCGCGCGTCCACGGCGCTGCGCTGGTGCCGAGCGAGAATCACGGATTCACCACCAACGGCGGCGACTCGACGTCGACGATGTTCGACCTCAAGACCCTCGCGGTGATAAAGAAAATTCCGGCGGGAATCGACGGGCTGGACGGATTTCTATATGACGATGCGACTGACAAAGTCCTCACCATCAACCACAGTCACCCCACGGGATCGGCCGTCGTCATCGATGCAAAGACGGGCGATGTGGTCGGTCGGGTGGCGCTCAGCGGCAACGCGCCGGAGGGCGGCGTCAGCGATGGCAAGGGTCGAATCTTCATCAACGTCGAGGACAAGGACGCCATCGACGTCGTGGACGCAAAAACGTGGAAGGTGATCGCGACGTGGCCGATCGCGCCGTGTGAGGGACCGACGGGTATCGCGATGGACCGCACCAGCGATCGCATCTTCGCCGGCTGCGGCAACACATCAGTCGTCGTGGATGCGACGACTGGAAAAGTCGTGGCGCAAATCCCCAATGGTGAGGGCGTCGACGGACTTGCCTGGGATCAGTCGCAGAAATTGATGTACATCCCCGGCGGTCGGTCAGGAGATGTAACGGTGGTGCACGAAGATTCACCGGATCACTATACCGTTGTCGCCAAGGTTCCGACGATGCCAGGCGCGCGGACGATCACTGTGAATCCTGCGACTCACGTCGCCTACGTCTTCACACCCGAATTCGGTCCTGCGCCGAGGCCTGCGGCGGAAACGGCGTCATCGACGCCGCGCGGACGCGGCCCACGCGGTCCGATCATCGCGTCCTGGCTGATCGCCATCAAGCATTAAACTGTTTTCAGTCCGCTCGACTAGCACTACATTAGCCGGGCTATGGAAGACCTTACCACCGGTCCGCTCACCCGGCATCTGCTGAAGACCACGAGCTTCATGCTCGTGACGATGATCTTCCAGACGCTGTACTTCCTGATCGACCTGTACTGGGTCGGACGGCTCGGCACGCATGCTGTCGCCGCTGTTGGAATCGCCGGCAATCTGACCTTCATCGTGCTTGCGTTGACGCAAATGCTCGGCGTCGGCACCACCACCGTCGTGTCGCACGCAATCGGCAGAAAAGATCGCGACGGCGCGCAGTTGATGTTCAACCAGGCCCAGGTGCTGGCGGCCGTTACCGGTGCGATTTTTCTCGTCGTCGGTCTATTCGCCCGCGTTCCATATAGTCGGGCGATGAGTCCGGATCCGGAAACAGCCGCGCTCGCCAATCAGTATCTGCTCTGGTTCATACCGGCAATGGCGCTGCAATTCCTGATGGTGGCGGCGGGTGCGGCACTGCGCGGCGTCGGCAACTTCAAAACGGGCATGGTTGTCGGCACCGGCTCGATCATCATCAACATGATTTTCGCGCCGTTCCTGATTTTCGGTTGGCTCACCGGCCACGCCTATGGCGTCGCCGGCGCTGCGATGTCGTCGCTGATCGCCATCATCGTCGCCATCGTCTGGTTCGGCGCCTATTTCTTCGGCAAGGATTCCTACCTGCGATTCATTCGCGCCGATCAGAAGCCGCAGCTCGCGCTGTGGCGGAAGATGCTCGACATCGGCCTGCCCGCTGGTTTCGAGTTCGCGATGATGGCCGTGTATCTGATCGTCGTCTACTCGATCGCGCGGCCGTTTGGCGCGGCGGCACAAGCGGGGTTTGGCATCGGCCAGCGTGTCATCCAGTCGATGTTCATGCCCGCGGTCGCGCTCGGCTTCTCCGTCGCACCGGTTGCCGGGCAGAATTTCGGCGCGCGCAACCGCGAGCGTGTCGTCGACACTTTTCGGAAAGCGGGATTGATGGTGACTGTGGTAAGTGTGTTGCTGATCGCCATCGGCGAGACTGCGCCCCACACCTTGATCGGCATTTTCTCGAAGGATCCAGCAGTGCTCGACGTCGGTACCGTTTACCTCCGCATCGTGTCGTGGTCGTTCGTCGCATCGGGATTGATCTTCGTCGCCTCGAGCATGTTTCAGGCGATGGGGAACACCGTACCATCGCTCATCGCATCCGGTGTGCGCGTGCTGCTCGTCGCGGTGCCCGCCATTCTTCTCTCGCGCACGCCTGGCTTTCACCTCGTCTGGGTCTGGTACCTGTCTTTGACAGCGGTGTTCATCCAGCTCGCGCTCAGCATGTTCCTGCTTCGTCGCGAGTTCCATCGCCGACTCGCGTTCGCCTCGCAGCCGAAGCTGGACGGGACCGCGCTGGCGAGCGCGATGGTCGCTGCGGAGTAAACTGGAATGGCGCAGCGCTTGTTCTGCGCAGTAGCGCAGCTCGTTGCAGTCACCGTGTGCGCCGCTACACTGAACGCTCAGCAAGTCGCAGACACAGTATTTCAGCCCGCAATCGGAACACCGGCGTTTGCAGCCGGAAACGGCCCGCTCGTTCTCATCGACGAAGCGCATCACAACTTCCACACCGCCGAAGGACGCTATTCGCCGTTCGCGGCGTTGTTGCGACGTGATGGTTATGTCGTGCGCGGCGAGAAATCGAGCTTCGATGCCAAAGCGCTGCGATCCGCGAGCGTGCTCGTCATCGCCAACGCGCTTGCGGCAAGGAACGAGCGAGACTGGACCGTTCCGACCCCGTCTGCATTCTCACCGGCAGAAATTCGCGCGGTGCACGATTGGGTCGAGGGCGGTGGATCACTGTTGCTGATCGCGGATCACTTGCCGTTCGGCGGTGCAGCGGCTGATCTCGCTGCCGGTTTCGGAGTCCGCTTTTCCAATGGCTTCGTTCTGGATTCGTCGATCACTCAGGGGTTGATACGCATGCGCCGCGCTGACGGAACGCTGGCATCGCACGCTATCACCAACGGACGCAACGCCGCCGAGCGCATCGACTCCGTCACCACCTTCACCGGGCAGGGATTTCAACTCGGCGCGGACGGGTCGCCGCTGTTCACGATTCCGCGCGGATGGGTTCTTTATCTGCCTGACACCGCCTGGCGGTTTTCAGCTGCGACGAAGCGCGAGCCCGCCGGTGGTTTGCTTCAGGGCGCCGTACTGCACGTCGGCAAAGGACGCGTCGCGGTATTCGGTGAGGCAGCGATGTTTTCAGCGCAGGTTGCCGGACCCGCGCGCCGGCCGATGGGGTTCAACTCGCCCGAGGCTGCCCAGAACGCGCAGTTCGTGTTGAACGTCATGCATTGGCTGACCGGGGTGCTCGCCGACTAGCGCTGTTACGCACTAGCCGGCGTACGTGAGTTACGCCGCCGCGCGTAACCCCGTGTTCCCGTGCCGGGCGCACGTGCACATCATCTTGACCGCGTCGCGTGCCGGCGGATAAACGTGGTAGTACATCGCGACAATCATCGGGATGAACACGATGGTGTTGTAGAAGAGATGGAGCTCGACGCGCGGAATCCAGATCTGTCCGACACTCGTCGGCACCTTGCCACCAAACCAGAAGTGATGCGTGTTCGCCTGATAGAACAGAATCGCGTGCTCGAAGTGGTGCCAGAACTGGATCCAGAACGACACCATCCACCACTTGTACGACGTTCCCGTGAATCCGCGACGCAGGACCCAGAGACCAACCAGCATCACCAGCGCGAAGCCGTAGTGGAGCGTCTCGGTCTTCATCAGCCACGGGTAAAGCATACCCATCAGCCCCATCGACATCGGACGCGGCCAGTGCAGAACCCAAACCTGATAGGCCTGTACGATGTGCTCGACCCAATGGAATAGCACGATCACGAGAAAAGCCTGCAGCGCCGCCTTGTGCCAGCGCGTGTTCAGACGGTCGGAGAGGCTACCGGACTCGTCTCCAGTGAAATGAATCGGGGTCGCGACTGACATGTCTTCTCCGGTGAGGGTCAGAAATCAAACGTGAGCATCGCGTACGGATAGGTGTACGTGTGGCCGGGAGTAGTTGTCTTGAGAAAATCACCGGGCACGAAGTGACCGA
>DATFHK010000098.1:0-16833 GCA_035248505.1 Gemmatimonadaceae bacterium
TGGAGTTCCGGATGCCGTACCGCCGAACCGGCGCGCCGAAGTGTCGCCCGGTGCACGATTGAATCGGCGAGTGGTATCGCCGCCGCGCTCAGTCGATGATGCAGTGGAAGACGCCATACCGCCGCGACCGCCGCCGCGCGCAGCTCTCGCCGCCGCAACCACGGCCCGAATCGAATCGACTGGAACACCAAGCACCGGCGCGACGACCGATGCGTCGCGCGAATTTCTAATCGCATCGCTCGGCACCGCCAGCACATTGTCATGATGCGCGATGTCCATCGTCACCTGGCCATTCATGCCGGGCTTCAGCGCGCCGTCAAAGTTGTTGAGACTCACCAGCACAGGAAACATCGTCACACTGGACTGCACCACCGCTTCCGGCTCGACCTGTTCGACAAGTCCGGCAAACCTGCGATTCGGAAACGCATCCACCGTCACCGTTGCACTCTGGCCTGACTGCACGCTGCCGATATCCGTCTCGTTCACGAACGCCCGCATGCGCACCTTCGTCAGGTCCGCCATTTTCAGAATCGTCGTACCACCGCTCGCCGACGATGTCGCGGAGCTGATCACCATTCCCTCCGACACCGGCTTCTCGATGATCGTACCGTTGGTCGGCGCTCGCACCGTCGCATCCTCGAGCCGCACGCGGGCGATCGACAGATTCGTGCGAGCCTTGATCAGGTTTGCATCGGCGTTGGCGAAATCGAGGTTCGCCTGATCCATCTCCTGCGCGGTGATGATCTTTTCCTTGTACAGCTCCGTCGACCGGTTGCGATTCGCCAGAGCGGCCGCACGCTGCGCCGTCGCGGAAGAGACGTCGGCTGCTGCCTGCGTGTATTGGTTTTGTACATCGCGCGGATCGATCTGCACCAGCAGATCGCCCGTCTTCACGTTCGAGCCGATGTCGACGGGCATTCGCACGATCGTTCCCGACGCTTTGGATTTTACCTCGACGACGTCGACGGGCTCGACGGTTCCATTCGCCTGCACGCTGAGCGCGATCGTGCGCCGCTCGGTGGCAACCGTCTGGATCACCAGCGCCGGATCAGTCGTCTTCTTGCAGGCACCGAGCGCGAGTACGGCAGTCGCCAACAGCACCTTGCCGCGCACCGAAATCAGTTTCGTTCCGTTCATTAGTTCGTGTCGTTCGATTTTCATCACTGCAGATCGCGTCCGATCAGCGCTTCGAGCTGTGCGCGGGCGATCCTGTAGTCATACCGCGCCTGGATCAGCGCTTGTTCCGCTGTCGCGAGCGCTGCCTGCGACGTAATCAGGTCAAGCAGCGTTGACGCGCCGATGTTGTATCGCTGCTGCTGCACCCGCACGTCTTCCTGCGCTGCTGCAACCGAAGCGACCTGCACCGCAACTCGCTGCGACGCGCCACGAATGGCGCCGATGGCCTGCGTCAGCGCTTCGACTGCCGCAAGCTGCGCGTCACGCAAATCCGCTTCGGCGTTGATCTCGCTGACCCGCGCGCGCACGACGTTCTCTTCGCGCTGGAAATTGTTGAACAACGGATAGGAAAGCGAGAAGGACAACCGACCGCTATATGCGAACGGATCGCTGCCGAATCCAAATCGTGGATCGGTGCCACTACCACTGCGCGAGTAGCTCAAGCTCAGCGAAGGCAGGTACTGACCGCGCGCGGCTTTGCGATTTTCCGTAGCCGCGTCGAGATTGGCCTGCGCCTGCTGGACCGCGGGTCCGTTCCTCGCCAGCTGCGCCAGCTGCGCGCTGTCGGGCAACGCACCCATATTCTCCTGCACCGACGCCGGATCGGCCGTCACCGGTACCGAAGAACCAACCAGTCGCGTCAGCGCAGCGTCCGCTGCTTCCTTGTTGCTTTGAGCGGTGATCAGCGCCAACTGCGCATTTCCAACCTGAATAACTCCGCGCAGCGAGTCGGACCTCGTCGCAACGCCGGCTCTCACACGTATGACCGAGCTCTTGAACTGCTCCTGCGCCTGCGCCATCTGCAGGCGTGCGGCATCCGCACTCTCGATTGCGGCAAGCACCGCGTAGTACTGCTGTTTCACTTGCAGCGCGACGTTGTACTTGACCGCGACGCTGTTCGCCTCTGCCGCGGCGATGTCGGATTTGGCTGTGCGCAGAGCGTACAGTCTTTGCCCGCCATCGAACAACGTCATGTTCAGGTTGAGACCAACGTTGTTGGTCGGCTGTTGCGCAACGGTAACCTGTTCGCCGTTTTGATTGATGCGCGTCTGACCGCTACCGAACTGGACGGTGTGACCGACGCTGAGCGACGCACTTGGCAGAATCGCGCCGACCGCCGACGTGCGCGCCGCCTTGCTCGTGCGCTCAGTTCCCTCTGCGGCGACCGCCTGTGGAGAGTTCTGCTGCGCCATCGCCACCGCTTCCTGGAGCGAGATCTTGCGGGCGCTGTCCGGTGCCTTCGTCAAACCAGGCTGGAGACCGGGTTGAAGCACTTGAGCCGCGACGGAGCTGGCGGCGCTCATCACAATGAACGCCGAGACTGCTGTCAGTCTCAGCGAGGACGGAAGATTGGGCATTGACCGAGTACCTAATCGGTTGAAAGCAAAGGGCCGCACCTAACCGCGGCCCCTTCAATAACTACGCCCAACGGTTGTGGTGTGCTGAGATCCCAGCTTACTGTGGGATCTCAGCTTAGCGCGCGACAGTCGAAAGCATCCGTTGCTTGAGCACGGACAGGCGGTGACGAACGGATCCGTCCATCACGGTGTCGCCAACTTTGACGATCAGCCCGCCAAGAATCGAGGGATTGGTGTTGATATGCGGCACGACGCGCTTCCCAAACAGGCGCGAGAGCTGGCGCGCGAGCGCTTCACGCTCCGGCTCGCTCGGCTCACGCGCGACCGTCACATTGGCGTGCAACCGGTTTTCCGCCTGATCCAGTAACGCCTGGTACTCGGTCGCGATCTCCGGGATCAACATTTGTCGCCGCTTCTGAATCACGGTCTCGATGTAGCGCAGGAAAAGACGCGGCACCTTTCGGCCGAGAGCCTTCTGGAGGATCTCGATCTTGTGGGAGGCGGCCAGTTTCGGCGACTCGAGGAAAGTACGGAGAGTCTGGTCCTCGCCCATCGCTGTGGCGATCGCGTCGAGCAGCTCGCCGTACTCTTCGATGTCATCGTCTTTGCGCGCGAGCGCGAGCAACGCCTCGGCGTAATTGCGGCCGATGGTGGACTCGTTCATCCGCGACTCTTCTCGCCCGCTGGAATCGAGGAAAGAAAGCTCTCCACGATTCTGCGGTTCGCTTGATCGTCGAGATTTTTCTCGATGACTTTGGTAGCGCCGGCGATGGCGAGGTCGATGGCTTCGCGACGCATCTCGGCGATCGCACGCTCCTTTTCCTGCTCGATCTCGCGGCGTGCCGTCTCCAGCATCTGCTGTTGGTGCTGGCGGGTTTCCTCGATCATGTGGGCACGAACCTGGTCGCCGGTCTGGCGGCTTTGCGCGACGATCTGCTGGGCCTCATTTCGCGCGGCCTCGATCTGCCGCTGCTGCTCGGCGAGCGCCTGGGCAGCCGCCTCACGATCCCGCTTCGCGCCTTCGATTGCTTCCTCGAGTGCTTTCTCACGCGCCTCGACGGCGGCGGTAATCTTCGGGAAAACGAGCCTGGCGAGAACGATGAAAAGAACGATGAATGTGACGAGCGTCCAAAACATCAGACCACCGTTCGGCGTGAGCAGGTCTCCGCCGTGACTGGATTCTTCCGGCGCCACCTGTGCCGTCTGGATCAGTGCGAAAAAAGCGTTCATCGTCATTTTGGTTTGAGCGTGTCGTGCGGCATTGTGTGAAGGAATCCGATGGTGGTGCTCTCGGGCACCACCATCGGGTGTTGCGACTGGAACTAGAACTTATTCTGAATCAGGAACGAAATAACGATCGCGAACAGCGCAATTCCCTCGATGAGTGCCGCGAAGATGATTGCGCCCGTCTGAATGCGACCTGCCATCTCCGGCTGACGCGCCATGCCGTCCATCGCCTGGCCCGCCAGCCGCCCGATACCGATGCCTGCGCCGATCGTTGCGAGACCGCCGCCAACACCGGCGCCGAGCAGCGCCCACGCACCCGAGTAGTCCCGGGTGAAGCTCGCTGCCGCCTGAAGCAGAGGATACATCGTCACCATTTTCTAACCCTTTCCTTGCTTGCAATCGTGATTGGTCATGCTCGCGATCACGACATCGCCATCCGTCAGCGGAGCGCGGGCTCCAACGGAATTCTCCGACCCACTCGGCCGGATACGTACGCGGAGTTGAGCAATCTCCGCATCAGTGTGCACTCTCGCGAATCAATCCGATAAACACACTGGTAAGCAGCATAAAGATGAACGCCTGCAGAAATGCGACGAAGATTTCCAGCATCGAGATGGCAAGTGCCATTGCGATGGGAAGTGGGACCAGGATCCACGTAGCGAACGTGAAAATGAGGCTGATCAACGCCAGCAGCACCACGTGACCCGAGATCATGTTCGCGAAAAGCCGAATCGCCAGTGCAAAAGGCTTGGTCAGCTTGCCGATAATCTCAATCGGCGTGAGAATCGGCGAGATGAACAGCTTCATGCCCAGGGACATGTCGTGCGGCCAGAATACTATGGTATTGATGTAGCCTTTCCCGAGCGCGCGCATGCCAGCGATTTCGATCACGACGAAGCTGACGATGGCCAGCATCGCGGTAACGGAAATGTTTCCCGTCGCCGTCGCGCCGTACGGCACGAGTCCAAGCAGATTGGCGAAGAGAACGAAGAAGAAAACCGTCAGCAGATAGGGCACGAACGCGTTTCCATGCGGCCCGACGTTCGGCAGAATGATCTCGTTGCGCAGGTAGAGTACGATTGCCTCGAACCCGTTCCCAACGCCACTCGGCGCCTTGCCTTCAACGGTTCGCCGATTGTGACCGCGGAGCGCGAGCAGGGTGAAGAGCACGCAGAGCAGCGCGGCGACCCATAGCATCACCACATGACGCGTCGGAGAAATATCCAGGGAAAAGCTGCCGATATGGATCGGTTGCCAGTGCGGCAGCTCGAACTCGCAGACGAAGCCCTTGTTGAGGCACGGCAGGTCCAGCGTGTGCGAGTCGGTGATGTGCGGTGTTATGAAGTCTTTTTGGTCAGCGATCATATTCGAGCAAGAGCGGTTCGGCCATCATTGTCAAAAAGAAAAACGTCACCAGACTCACCAGCGCCGCCTCGACCGACATGTTGAGAATTCTTGCCAGCGGAGCGTACAGCACCAGCACTACAAACCTGACTCCCGCACCAAGCGCCCATCGCATCAGCAGCTCGCCAGTCGGCTCGCGTCGCGTGCGCGCCGGCCGCAGTAGTGCGTAGGCGCCGAGCTGTACTGCGAAAGCCAGTCCAGCTGAGACGAGCATCGCGTCATGGTCCTCGACCGTCCTGAAGTAAGACCGGAGGATCAAGGTCGCGACGACAATCAGGCCAGCGGAGACACCCGCGAAATACGCCATCGCACGTTTCTGTGTCACCGACCTGGCGTCCGATCGCCATCACCGCTCTGCCGTCTCGCCGCCCGCTCTGCATCGTCCCGTTTCTGCGCCGCGCTGATCTTACGGTACATGCTGTAGAACGCCGCGCCCGCGCCGATGAACACGAAGGCGACGGTGAACAACCCTTTGGTACCAACTCGTTTATCGAGCCACTGGCCGGCAAAAAGGAAGACGATGATTGCCACGGCGAACTGGATCCCGACGCCGGCGAAATCGGCGCCGGAGAGACCCTGTCCGGGACTCCGTTGCGTCCGTTTTTCGTCTTCCATTTCGCGCATGAAATTAATTGCTTGTGAAGAATTTCACAAGCGACTTACAGCACGCTTTCCGAACGTACGCCGAAGATTCGTGAACGATGCAAGTCGAAGATACATGCGAAGTTAGTTCGTGACTTCATTGTTGACCGTTCGTCCTTGTGTCGATAAGTTGGCCCTCACCGAAATGTGAGATGGCCCGCCCGCCCTTAATGATTAGCTGTTACTACATTGGATAACCGCCTCATTCTCCCTCTGCTTTGCGCAGCATCGGTCGCTTTCGCGGCTGTTCCCTCCCTCTCACACGACGACAAGCCAGTTGCAACCTCGAAGCGCGATAACAGCAGCGCGCCGGTCGTCGCGAGATTTGACGTAACCAGACCAAACAGTGACGGCGACAGAATTCGCTTCACGCTCAACGTCAAGAACAACACGAGCAAGATGGTGGAGCTGCGTTTCCACAGCGGTCAGACGCACGACTTTGTCGTGAAAGATTTCGCGGGCAAGGAGATCTGGCGCTGGAGCTCGGGCCGCATGTTCACCTCGGTGATGCGCGCGACGACGATCAAGGGAAGAGGCCAGACGACGTTCGGCGAGACGTGGAGCACCAAGGGCCAGCACGGTACCTTCACCGCCGTCGCCGTTCTCAAGAGCGACAATTATCCCGTCGAGTCCTCGGTACAGTTTGTCCTTCCGTAGAGTCCGCAGTCGGACCGACAGCAACTGATTAACGCGCTCTCACGAGCGCGTTTTTTGTTCTTATAATCAAAGTCGGCAGTTTCGGAATCTTCGTTGACCAATTCGCACCCATACTCTCTTCGCGCCCTCCGCCCCGGCGACATTGGCTGGATCACGCACCGCCAGGGCGTTCTCTACTACCACGAGTACGGCTGGGACGAACGGTTCGAGGCGCTGTGCGCGGAGATCCTGGCGCGGTTCGTTCAGCACTTCGATCCCATGCGAGAGAAGGCATGGGTCGCCGAACGAAACGGGGAAATCGTCGGCGCGATCTTCTGCGTCAGAAAATCGAAGACCGTCGCGCAGCTGCGCCTGCTTTATGTAGAGGCCAGTGCGCGCGGACTCGGCATCGGCACGAGACTGGTCGACGAGTGCGTCGCGTTCGCGCGCGCGAAAGGCTATCGCAAGATGGTGCTGTGGACCAATAGCGTCCTCGACTCGGCGCGGCGCATCTACGAAGCGAAAGGCTTCCGTCTCGTAAAGTCGGAACGGCATCACAGCTTCGGCAAAAAACTCACCGGCCAGTACTGGGAGCTCGATCTGCGCAATGCTTCCGCCTGACGATGATCTCTTCGTTCGCCTGGGACAAATCGTCTCGAGCCCGGTGCCGCGCGAGACAAAAGCAGCGCAAGTCGCCGAAGCGATCCGACAGCACGGCAATTACCGCTGGGTCGGCATTTACGATGTTGGCGACGCCGAGATCTCGGTCATCGCGTGGAGCGGACCTGCGGCTCCAAATTATCCGCGATTTCCAGTCGACCGCGGCTTAAGCGGCGCCGCAGTAAAGACGCGCCGCACCGTTATCGCCAACGATGTCAGCAAGGACCCGCGCTACCTGTCGACGCTGGATACGACTGGAGCCGAGATGATCGTGCCGACCAGCGATGGCACGCGCGTGGTCGGCACGATCGATATCGAAAGCGAAAGGATCGGACGCTTCAGCGAAGCCGATCGCAAAATCGTCGAACAATGCGCCGATGTTGTGCGCGTCCTCTGGACCTAGCGCTCGGCGAAGCTCAATTCCCGCCTTGCGGTGGCGGTTGTCCCACGACGACTCGATCGCCGTGATTAAGGCTCTGATGCGCCAGAATTCCGCCGGCTACCAGCGCCGCCAATGAAAGCAAAGTGCGAGACCGCGAGATCCTTCTCTGCTCGACATCAACGACCTGGGAGCGCTCAAACACCACGGTATCACCGTTCCAGGCATCCTCGATTCCGTTCGTTCGCATGACAGCGCTCACGCCGATCGCCAGCGTCGAGTCGGTTGCCAGAAGCAATTTCCCTTCTGCCTGGTGAATGCGAGAGCCGATCGGCGCGAACGAAGTTGACGCGGCGCCCTCGTTCAGACTGACGCGAATGTTCGTGCCTACAGCTTTCGGCTGCAGCTCGATCGGCACATAGCGCTGACATGAGACAGACATCGCCAGCCCGACTGCTGTGCTCGTTACCAGCGTTGAACGTGACGCACGGCGAAATCCTGCCCCCAGCTGCGGGAGCAGGATTTCACGTGCGCGTGCGACTACGCGCGACATTCTAGCGGCCCAGGCAGGCAGCCCCTGTTCCATCGGAAGTCGCGTTCGGTGGATCGTCCGGATTCCAGAACACTTTCGAGTCATCCGGATAGTTTGGATTCGTATTCAATTCACTCTGGTCGTAATTGAGCCGACCGGGAATGTCTCCCCCCGTCGGCGAACCAGCCGCTGCCGACGACGGCACCAGATTCGGTGTGCAAGTCCGCGTATAGTCGCGCCAGACCTGTTCACCAAGCTGGAAATCGGCGATGTACTTCTCGGTCAGGATCTCATTGAGCAACGCCTGGCCGGCGACCGCTTCAGCCGGCAGACCATGATTTGCGCGCTCCTCATTCAGCTTGGCGAGCGCAGTGACCTGATCCCCCGTTCGATACGCAGCCTCCGCCCAGATCAGCGTGTTCTCGTCGTAACTGACGTACGGCTGCTGGAAATCCGGACGCAAACGATCAGCGCTCAGATCGACAGGCTGATCCGAAGCGTCGTGCGCGAAATACTCATCACGTCTCGGATCGTTGCGCGACTTGAGCAGGTTGTCGAGAAAAATCCCCGGACCCATGTCGCCACCTCTGAGAATGATGTCGAACTGGTACCAGAAATTGTTTTCCCCGGTGGCCTGCGTGAACGCTCCGAAGTACGTGCCCGACTCGGACTGTATCCCGAGCTTCGCCTCCGCCAGCGCTTGAGCGTACGCCTCGGGCCGCGTTTCGGCGGTGTTGAGATAGAAGCGCGCCTTGAGTGTGTGGGCGAGAGCCAGCCATTTAGCCGGATCTCCGCCGTACACGAGGTCGCCCGCGCCGGGCCCGATGTTATTGGAGTTGGGTTCGACCGACAGATTCTCGACCGCCGCCGACAGAACTGTCTGAACCGAATCGTAAACGAACAATTGGTCATCGAGTTCCGGCGTCGGATTTCCGGTCACGGCTTCCTTGTATACCAGGTTGCCAAACAGATCCGCCCCGGTTCCCATGAACGCGCCTTCGAGCACGCGTGCGATTCCGAGAAAGATCGTGTCCCTCGCCGCCAGTGAACCGGCTTCGAGCTTCTTGATGTCGACCAACCCACCCGAGACGTAGAGCGCTCTCTGAAAACCATTCGTCACGTTGGTATTGATCGCGTAATTGTTGGCGAGTGCCGCGTACTGTCTGGCGAGCCCGGACAACTGTTGCGTGAGCAAGCCGGCCGTCCGCGATGCATCGGAGCCCCACAGCGCCCATAACGCGGACTGTGTGCCGACGAAGAGCTGCGTGTTCGTCGCAGTAACGGGGTTGTTCGGATCAGTGCTCAACTCTCCCCCCGTCAGAGAGTCGAGGTGACAAGCCGTCGCGCCGAGGATTCCCGCAATCGCAACAGCCGCTGTCCACTGCCTGTGATTCATCATTTTGAGATATTCCCTTGGCATTAGCGGTTGAAGCTCATCGAGAGCACGAACGACCGTGTCGGCGGATTGATGAAGTAGTCGATGCCCTGGGTCAGATACTCAGCACCGCCCAGGTTTACCTCGGGATCGTAGCCCTTGTATTTCGTCCACGTCTTCAGGTTACGCCCGCCAATTCTCAGATCGACCGTTGAGAAACCAGTCAGCGATCTCACCCACGACTGATCGACGGTGTAGCTGAGAGAGATCTCGCGCAGCTTTGCGAAGCTCGCGTCCTCAACCGCCTGCGCGCCGACTGGGCCGAAGCCGCCGCCGTTGCCCGTGAACCAGGCTTGCCACTCCTGCGGGTTATGGAATGCGACAACGCCCGCGCCCGGTCCCGCGACGTGTGGATAGACGTCCGTCAGATAATTCTTTCCGAACTGGCCCTGTTCCGATCTGATTTCCGTCAGCTTCGACGTGCCGAAATTGTTGAGCACGCTCATCGTCTGATTCCACACCTGGCCTCCCTTGCGCACATCGAGCAGGCCCGTGAGGCGGAGCTTGTTCCAGAGCGTGAGGCCGGTCTTGTACGACATCGTGTACTTCGGATTCGGATCGGCGATGACGCGATCGGTGTTGTCGACGATCGGCTGCCCATTCGCCGCGAGGTAAAGCGCGTGCTGCGCATTTGCCTCCGGTCCACAGACCGCATCGACGTCAGTTTGCGCGGCGTCGTTGAGATGCAGGCCGCGGCCGCAGAGCACGAAATCAGATCCTCTGATAACGCCCGGTGCAAAACCAACCGTCGAGGACCCAATGCCGCCGTTGAAGCCTTCGGTGTTGTACGGGATGAACTCGGCCCCGGCGAGGCTCTTGACGTTGCCGCGGTTCTGCCCGAACAGAATGCCGACGTCCCACGCAAAAGCCGCGGTCGTCACCGGACGCAGATTCAGCGTCAGCTCGGTGCCCTTATTGGTGATTGACGCTGCGTTCTTGACCGCGAACTGGGCGCCGGTACCAGAGCTGTTTACGGGCACACCGAGAATCACGTCGTCCGCGCGCCTGGTGTAATAGGTCGCCGACAGGTCAACTCTGTTGCCAAGAAGACCGAGATCAACACCGTATTCGTTTTCGCGATTACGTTCCGGCCGCAACGCGGGGTTGCCTTCCACCTGACTGGTGACGAGACCACCCTGCCCATTGATCGACGACAGAATCGCATCGCTGTAGCCGGATCCGAAGGTCTGTCCTGAAGTGAGGGTGGTCACAGCTGCGTAGATGGGCGGCTCTTTTCCAGTCTCTCCGTATGCGAAGTGAAGCTTGCCGTAGTTGAGCACGCCGCTGCCAAAGTCACCGAGTGCCTTGGTGAACGTCCACGCCGCGGAAGCTTTCGGGAAATTGTGACGTCGCGTCGATGCACCGAAGGTGGAGAATCCATCGTTGCGGATGCCGGCGTTCACAACGAGCTGATCGTAGAACGACAGCTCCGTCTGCGCGAAGTAGGACTCGATGTGCGCGAGCGACTTGAACTCGGCGGTTCCCGAGAACGGGAAGACGAGCGTCAAAAGATTGCTTGCTCCCTTGTCGACCGTGTTCTGAATCGCCAGCGGGAACGGCGCAATCAATCCATCACCCTCATCGGCGAGCTGTCGATAACGGCGCGAGTTCAGATTCTGACCGACGGTAAACGTCGCATCGATGTTGGATCCGAAACCGCGTCGCGCTGTCGCGAGCAGATTGTGATCGATCTCGAGATTGTTGGCCAGGAATCGGATCACGTTTCCGGGCTTGTCATTCGCCGAAGTCAACGGCAAAGCCTGCAGACGCGAATCGTTGTAGTAGTCAGCGCCCAGGGTGTACTGAACCTGCAGCCAGCTCAGTGGATTCCAATCCGCGTTGACGTTGGAAATCGAGCGGCCCAGTTCGCTGCGGTTTCCCGGATTGTCGAGGACGAAGAACGGATTGTCATAGTACGCGGCGGTCAACATCGAGCCGACGCTGGTGGGCTCGGGGAATCGGTACGGCCGCTGCAGACCTGACGCCGTGTACGTCTCCTGATTGTTGAAGTTCGGCGGCGTACGCATCGCGCCAAGCATTATTCCCGAGACGTTCGAGCCTTTTTGGACGTACTTACCGCGGCCGTCGATGTAGCTGAAGTTGCCACCGATGGTGAGCTTCGATGAGATGACCTGGCTGCCTTTCAGCCGCGCCGACGCGCGGTTGTATCTGTTGTTCGGACCCTTGAAGTAACCGTCCTGGCTATTGAGCCCACCAGACGCAAAAAACGTTGTGCGCTCATTTCCGCCGGAGATCTGAATGTTGTTGTCAGCGGTCAGACCGGTGTCGAACAGCTCGTTCTCGTGATTGAACACCGGAGTACCCGGCGCGAGCTTGGCGCCCCAGCTGAGCGCGGTCACCGCGCAATCTGGTCCGCCGCAAACAGCGTTGACGCCGTTGCTCCCCTGTCCATAAGTCCGTTGCAGGAGATCGGGAACCCGCGGTTTGTCCCACGTTTCCGTTGAAGTGACGGTGTAGCGCGTCGGGCCCGCGTGCCCCCGCTTCGTCGTGATGACGACGACGCCGTTCGATGCCCGGGCGCCATAAATCGCCGATGCAGCCGAGCTCTTGAGGATTTCAATCGACTCAATGTCGTCCGGGTTTATATCGGCGGCGCGATTCATCGCCACCGTTCCCTGGTTGCCACCCTGAGTCGAAACGGTGGAATTGTCGATCGGCTGACCGTCGACGACGAACAGCGGCTGGTTCGCGCCGGTGAGCGATGTTGCGCCCCTGATGCGGATCGACGCTGATGCGCCAGGTTCACCCGATTGCGTGCGCACTTCCACGTTTGGCGCCTGCGCCGCCAGCGCCGACACGACGTTCTGAGGCTGCACTGCTCGGCGCAATGCGGAACTGTCGACGGTGTTGATCGTCGTCGTCAGTCGCTCGCGCGTGGTCGAAGTTCCAGCGCCGGTGACGACCACTTCGCCGAGATGAAACGGATTCACAGCGAGCTGGAAATCGTGGCTGATGCTGGAGCCGGCCGTCAGCGTGATCGGGATCGACGCTGCGGAATAGCCGATCACGCGCGCAGTCAGCACCGCCGATTGACCGTTTGCGCGTGCACTCGGCACGACCACCGTAAAGCGACCGGCGTCGTTGGTCTGGGCACCGATGTTCGTTCCCTGCAGGAGCACCGTTGCTCCGGGCAAGGGAACGCCCTGATCGCTCGTTACGGTGCCGGTGATGGTCACGCCTGACTGGGCCAGCAGCGAAGACGTGACCGCAACAACGAGCGCGAGGGCCATACTCACACTACGCAGGAGTTTCATACCCACTCCGTGGTTGGATTTGATTCGCAATGTGAGAGTGCGCACAGAGTGGTGAAAGACTTTCGACCGTTCCGAACCTGTTAAGAAGTCGTGCGCAATTTTTTACAAATCGCAAACATCGCGGACGCCTCGTAACACGGGCAACGGAGCGTACGCCATCATATCTTCTCTCTCACACCCGTCATCACATGTCATTCATTCGTCGTATGCGAGCATACGGAGCCCGCCCGCTGTTGCTTGGCGCGGCGCTGCTCGGAATCGTCATTGTCGCGGGATTGGCGGCGCTTGAATCGCACCGCAGTTTCGTCGCGCGCAAGGCGACAGCGGAGCGAACGGTGCGCGACTACGCGAAGTTTGCGGCGTACCTGTATGCGACGCGCACGTATTTGTTCGCGCGCGAGCGAAACATCGTGCCCTCGAGAGGCTTTCGCTCGGACCTCACTTATCGAAACCGAAGCGAGTTACCGCCGCTGTCGGTGTTACCGCCGGTTCCCGACACCACCGAGCAGTGCGGACCAGCCTGGGTTCCATATCGTTTTCGTCTCGATCTTCCCGCACGCACCGTTCAATATCTCGGCGGGAAGCCACTGCCGGCGATCGATTCGATCATTCGCGATTCGTTGCCCACTCTCGCCAACAGTCAGTGGGTGAGACTCGCGGGTTTGGGATTCCTGTTCGTCGATCCGCCGGGAAAGCCGCGCGAAACCGTCGCGTACATGCCGACGATGGACTCCGCGCGCAACGTGCTGGCGGTGTACGGCTACCGCTCGTGCTACGGCGTGCGCGACACCAGCGACTACAGCCTCATGTACCGCATCGTCAAAGTCCTGCCGCCCATGATTCCGGGTTACGAGGAAGACACGGCCAATTCTGATGCGCCAGGCAGCGGCAAGAGAACCAGGTACGCATCCGCGGCTCAATCAGACAGCGCGCGCAAGAAGCCCAGCCCGCCAAACCTTGCTTCTGCCGAGCAGATGCGTGGCCGGTGGCCCAACGGCATGCCCGCCGATTCACTGCTGACGCTGACGATCTACGACGCTCAACGGCGGGTCATTTACCAGGCGCCAAAAGCTGGACAATCGTCGGATTTGTACGGCGGGTCGCCTGTCGGCTACATCGGCGGCGTCTGGATCCAGGTGTCACTGCGTCCGAACGTCGCCAAGTATCTGGTGGCGGGTGGGATTCCCGAATCGCACGTACCAGCATCGCTGGTACTGTTTGCCGGTGCAATCGTATTGGCGATCGCCGGCTTTGCATCGCTGCGCAGCGAAATGCGTCTCGTACGCTCGCGGGAGCGTTTCCTGGCCAACGTTTCACATGAGCTGAGGACCCCACTTCAGCAGATCCTGCTGTTCGTGCAGCTGATCCGCCTTGGCCGAACAAGGAGCGAAGCAGAGAGGGACAAATCGCTCGAAATCATCGAGCGGGAGACGAATCGTCTGATCGCGTTGTCTAATTCCGTATTGGCGGCATCCTCGAAGCCGGAGCTACACCTGGAGTCGAGTGCCGTCGACGTCGCGGGCGTAGCACAAACGGCGGCGGATTTCTTCACACCTCTGGCGGAAGCGCGCAAGATGCGGATTGAACTGGATGTCGAGCAGCCAGCGGTCGCGCGCGGCGACCCGGGTGCGATCAGACAGATCCTGATCAACGTGCTGGACAACGCCGCCAAGTACGGGCCGACCGGCCAAACCATCAAAATCGGTGTTCGCCGGGAAGGCCCGAGGGTGAGACTGTGGGTCGACGACCGCGGTCCCGGAATTCCGCCGGCCGAGCGTAACAATGTCTGGAAACCTTTCGTACGGTTGGGTGGAACTGTCGACGACAGCACCGGTGGCGCGGGCCTTGGCCTTTCCATCGTGCGCGATCTGGCGGCGGCAATGGATGCAGACGCGCAGCTGTCCGAAGTTCCCGGCGGCGGCACTCGCTTTTCGCTGGCTCTACAAGCGAATCACAACGGGGCTCACTGATGACAAACCCGTCGACAAACTGGCACGCTTCGCACAATGGCGACGCGAAACCCGCGCGCACGATCCTGATCCTCGAGGACAACGAGACGCTGGCGTTCGGGCTGCGCACGAGCCTGGAGGTCGAGGGCTATAACGTCGAATGCGTCATCGATGGCAACTCGGGTCTCGAGTGGCTGACGCAGAACACGCCTGATCTCATCGTCCTCGATTTGATGCTGCCGGGTCTCAACGGCTTCGAGGTGCTGCGCCGCTACCGCGCCAACGGTGGGAATGCGGCGGTGCTGATTTTGTCGGCGCGCGATCAGGAGGTCGACAAGGTGCAAGGCTTCCGCATCGGCGCCGACGATTATGTAGTGAAACCGATCGGCGTGTTGGAGTTCCTGGCGCGCGTCGAAGCATTGATGCGCCGGGTGATCACGCCGGCGCGCACTCCGGAAAGCGCGCGCGGTTCGCTGCACCGCTTCTCCGATGTCGTGGTCGATTTGCGGACGAGGACTGTCACGCGCGCGGGAAAGCCAATCGACTTGAGTCCGATGGAGTTCGACTTCCTCGCCTTCCTGATCGAATCCGGCGGCGACATCGTCTCACGCGACACACTGATGCAGCGTGTCTGGCGATATACGTCGGGCGTTACGTCGCGGACGGTCGATCAGCATGTCGCGCGACTGCGCAATAAGCTCGAGCCCGATCCGGCACAGCCTCGGCATTTGATTACGGTCCGCAAAGCGGGGTATCGATTTCAGCTCTGAACTACGAAAGAACTAGCGTGGCTCGCGGTTCTTCTTTGTAGTTAACCCCGCCTGTGATAATAAAAATCGTACTCTGTCTTCCATGTCTGCCCGCCATCCTCAGACAGCTCTGAGTGCTGCCGGACGGTGTCCTTGTCGATCGGCGTAAAAGTCAGGCGCACGATCGTCTGTGGCGTCGATGCGCGTTTCATGAAGAACACCAGGCTCGTGCCGTCGCTCTTGCTCTCGCGATACTCGTGGACATCGCCGTCGGAGCCAATCCAGTACTGCTGCCACTGCTTCTGCTCGGCGTTGTAGGAGTTCAGACTCTTACCCCTGCCACCTCTCGCGCCCGTCCAGTTCTCCAGAATCGCGCAGCCGTTGCTGGCGGACTCGATGATGCTGTCGCCGACGTGTGTGCCGCCTTCGGTCTGCACATCCCAACTCCCGATCCAGAAATCAAAGCGGTGACGCTGCGGATCCTGCGTGCAGGAGTACGGCGCCGGCGCTGACCCGGAACTCCCCGCTGCAGATCCGGAACTCGAGGTTGTCTGCGCACCAACGTGCGCCGCGATCACGACAAACGCTAAAGCAGTTGCGACAGAAAAGTGTCCTTTCATTAGCAGATTCCTACCTCCAAACGTCATCGGATACCCGCCGAGCAAAGCGAAGAAACGCTCGGGTTGATTGGATTACTCTTAGACATCGGCACATCGCTTTGCTCGGCGGATTATCAAATCAGCTTCGGCAAGTCGCCCTATCCGCTAACCGCTAACCTTTCACCGCTTCCCGCTTCCCGCTTCCCCTTTCCCGCTTCCCGCTTCCCGAAATACGGCCGCACTACCGCCAGACCGACTGCCTTTCGCCACGCGAGCCATAGGTCCCGCAGAAAGATCTTTTCCATTTTCCTGAGCGCGGCGAGGTGACTGCGCTTTGCCGTCCACCCGGGTCGTTCGATCGCCAGCCGAGCACGTTCCGCGTCATAGTGAGCGCGGTAATCACTACCACAGCGCAGCATCGAGATGCCGATCAGGTAGCACGATTTGCGCGCGTGCGCGTCGTAGCTGTTGCGACCGCCGGCCATGCTGCGCCTCGGCGCTACTCGCGTCGCGTCGCCCTGAATCAGTTCGAGGTGGCCGCTGCACAGTCGGGAGCCGGCACGAGTGAAGTGAGTCTCGCGAAGTTTGTAGCCGGCGGGAATCGCCACTTCGAGTTTGCAGCGCGGACATTCGTACGCCGTTCCGGGAATTGTGGCCAAACCACAGTAGGCCCAGAACGCAGACGGCGTTCTCGCGCGCGACACGTCGAGGCGCGACAGGAGGCGCGCCGCCAGAAGTTCACCGACTCCGCGCTGGTCCGACATCCACTGCCACGCGGGGTGCGATTCGATTTCCAGGCGCAGCGCGGTCGC
>DATFHK010000099.1:0-11650 GCA_035248505.1 Gemmatimonadaceae bacterium
TATCCGCTGCGTCCGTTCAAGAAAGGGCCTTTCGTACTGGCGATTGCCGCCGGTGCTCCGATCGTTCCCATCATCGTCCACGGCACCATTGAGATCATGCGGAAGGGCTCGCTTCGAGTTCATCCGGGCACGATCGATGTACATTTGCTGAAGCCCGTGAACACGACCGGCTACGATTACGATCATCGTGAGGCGTTGATGGAAGCAGTCAGAGCTCCAATGGTGGATGCGATGCGCAAGTTCTACGGCATCGAGTCGCCGCCTTCGCCGCCGTCACGACTCACATCGGCGGTCGAACTTCTTTCTTCCGAAACCCAGCCCACCGAAACGCGGTAGCTCCGCAACCACCGACAAAAATGTCAGCAATCGTAGAGATCAAAGCGCGCGAAATCCTGGATAGTCGCGGCAATCCGACCGTTGAAGCCGATGTCACCCTCGCCAGCGGCGCGTTTGGTCGTGCCGCGGTTCCCAGCGGCGCGTCCACTGGCGAGCACGAAGCGCTGGAGCTTCGTGATGGCGACGCCGAGCGCTACCTGGGAAAAGGAGTGGAGCAGGCCGTGCAAAGCGTCGAGGAGCGAATCGCGCCCGCGCTCAACGGCGTCGACGCCAGCGATCAGATGACAGTCGATCGTACGATGATCGAGCTCGATGGCACCGACAATAAAGGCAAACTCGGCGCGAATGCGATTTTGTCGGTGTCGATGGCGGCTGCCCGCGCGGCGGCGATGGATGTCGGGCTGCCGCTCTACCGCTATCTCGGCGGTCCGATGGCGCGCATGCTGCCGGTGCCGATGATGAACATCCTCAACGGCGGCGCGCATGCGACGAACACGGTGGATTTCCAGGAATTCATGGTGGTCCCTGTCGGCGCGTCGAATTTCCGGGAGGCGCTCCAGATGGGCGCAGAAGTCTTTCACGCGCTCAAGAAACTGCTGGTGAAGCGGAAACTTTCGACGGGAGTTGGCGACGAAGGTGGATTCGCACCCGACCTCAAGACCGATGAAGAAGCGCTGCGCGTCGTCGTCGAAGCGATCGAAGCCGCGGGATACGCGCCCGGTCGCGAGCTGGCGGTGGCGCTCGATGTTGCGGCAAGCGAGCTGTACAAGGGCGGCACCTACACCTTCAAGAAAAGTGGTGCTGGCTCGCGCGACGCCGACGGCATGATCGAGCTTTATGGCAAATGGCTCGACGAGTATCCGATCGTGTCGATTGAAGATGGATTGGCCGAAGATGACTGGGATGGCTGGGCGAAACTGACGGCCGCGCTCGGCGATCGAGTGCAGCTCGTTGGCGATGATTTGTTCGTCACCAACACCGAGCGACTGGCACGCGGAATCGAATCAGACGTCGCCAATGCCATTCTGATCAAGCTCAATCAGATCGGCACGCTGACCGAGACGCTGGAGTCGATCGAAATGGCGCGCGCGAACGGATATCAGTCGATTATCTCGCATCGTTCAGGCGAGACAGAGGACACCTTCATCGCCGATCTGGCGGTGGCGACGGGCGCGGGTCAGATCAAAACGGGCTCGGCGAGCCGCACCGATCGCGTTGCCAAGTACAACCAGCTGCTCCGAATCGAAGAGCAACTCGGGTCGATGGCGGAATATCCCGGCGGCGCGATTTACGGACTCGGTGACTGAATCGAGCGCTGGCTGTCTAAGGTGTGATGAAGCGATACGTGTGGTGGGTGTTGATTGCCGTCGCCGTCTTCTTTGCGTTGCAGGGTGGGGAATACAGCACGCGTGATTTGTTCGTGTTGCGCGGCCGGAAGGAGCGACTGAATCACCAGGTTGATTCGCTCCAGCGGTACGTCGATTCGCTGGCTCGTTATTTACGCGCGGTGAAGAGCGACAGTGCGACGCAGGAGCGGATCGCGCGCGAAGAATTCGGCATGGTGCGCGGCGACAAGGAGATTTTGTACAGATTTGGCGATGCTCCCGGGTCTACCGGGGATAAACCGCGATGATTAGCTTTGAGGTCTCATCGCGGGGTGGAGCAGCCTGGTAGCTCGTCGGGCTCATAACCCGAAGGTCGCGGGTTCAAATCCCGCCCCCGCCATTGGTGTGAAGCGTAACCGCAAATACCCACTTTAGCTCGCAACTCGCAATCAATGCGAAGTGCGAATTGAAGTGGGTATTTCAATCAGATGTGCGAAGTGCGGGCTTGTTGGTGGCTATTTTCACTAAAGCATCGCGGATGGCTGGGTAGCTCAGCTGGTTAGAGCACGGCACTCATAATGCCGGGGTCGCGGGTTCGAGTCCCGCCCCAGCTATTTTCTAGATCAGAGGCCGGAGAGCGACGTCGATACATTCCGGCCGAGCAACTCCGAGCATATAAATAAGAAAACGGCCAGCGATTTTCGCTGGCCGTTTTTGTATATCGTGGCTGCCGACTGGTAGTTCTTCCGTTGCAGTTGAGAAAACTAGAACCCAGACAGAATCACAAATTCATCACGCCGATTCTTCGCCCTGCAATCTTCGTCCCTACTGGTCGTACACGCCGGCCGCTCTTCGCCATAGGCTGCGATGCGAAGTCTGTTGGCATCGATGCCACGATCGGTGAAATAGCGGCTGACGATTGCCGCGCGACGCTGACTGAGTGAGAGATTGTACTCGTCGGAGCCGCTGTCATCCGCGTTGCCCTCGATGCGAAGTTGCAGACTTGGATTGCGCTGCAGCACATCGACTTTCTGATCGAGGATGCGCATGCCGTCGTCGGTGATCTCGGAGCGGTCGAACTGGAAATAGACCGGAGCAGAGATTGCTTCTCTGTCGCCGGCGCGGCTCTTTGACCGCGCAGCGGCTTCAGCCGCCGCGGCGTCAGAATCGTTCGCGTCAGACTGAATTTTGGCGCTCTCGCGTTGCGCTGCTTCGAGCGCAGACGCGCTGGCCGAGCCGGCCGTTGATGTTGATGGAGCGGTAGCGGCGTGATGGCGCGAGCACGCGCTCGTCAACGCTGCAAATGAAAGCAGTGAGATCGTAAGAATTGAGTTACGCATTGTCCCCAGGTCGCAGTTGAGATTCATCTACCTGACGAACGACCCTGGAGTTCCGCCACTTAGGATGAGCCGAAGACAAGCCGGGACTTCGGAATGGCAGAGCAGAACCGTTATCTGAAAAAGCTGGCGTAGTCGTAATAGTCGCTGAAGCGTCTGATTCTTCCGTTGTCGATTTCAGCGATCGAGGTGCCGCGGCCCGAAGTCGGACGGCTCTTGACCTGCTTTCCGGATGGGTCCGGACCCGTGTAAGTACCTTTCCACGTCCACTCGAGAATGACATAACGTCCATCCTCGAGGGTGTTGCTGACCGTCCACTTGTAATCGGGCTCTGCGCTTGCGATTCCGCGCATGAAATCGTTGACCGCCTTCGGTCCTCGACCCCGGAAATTCTGCGCGAGATCCTCGTGGACTCCGTCGGGCGCAAGCAGTGTGTCGATCGCCGCGCTATCGCGTTTGTTCCACGCGTTGACGTAAGCTTCAACTATTGCCTTGTCGCTTTCAACAGGCTGCTTCTTCTCGTAGACCGCGCACGCGACAAGGCCGAATGCGATCAAAATCGGCGCAGCGTTTGAGCGTGTCGTCATTCGTCCCCCGTCAGCTTTTGAAAAGTGGGTGCGCGTGCTTCGATAGAGTGCATAGCGGAGAAACACTATGCAAGCTGGGAGCAAACGCCGGAGCGCGGGCGATTCCCAGCGCCTGGGCTGCCGAGCCAGTGGTTGGCGGCGCGAGAATCGTTTTTGCTAAGGTGGTACGTACGGACTTCGAAGTGTGGAGGAAGTGTAGTGGCGATCGATCCTGAGACCTATCCCCTCGAACTGGCGGCAATTCTCTCCGACAAGCTGCGCACCGCCAAGCAGGAACTGGTGACCCAGTGGCTCGATCGCATCAGCGCCCGTGTCGCCATCTCGAGCACACGTGTCTTCCCCACCCACGAGCTCCTCAATCACGTGCCGCTCCTGATCGAGGGCGTCGCCGGATACCTGAGGCGCCCCGACCGCGACATCGATGCGAGAGCGCCCGTCGTTGCAAAAGCGATGGAGCTCGGCGCGCTGCGGCACGGCCAGGGCTTTGATGCCTACGAAATTCTCAAAGAGTACGAGATGCTCGGCGAGATCGTTTTCGCTTTCCTGACTGAGATCTCTGATACGATACCGGGCGAGTATGCGCGTCGTGATTTCCTGGTCTGCTGGCAACGCCTTGCACAGGGGCTCGAGCTCATTCGCCAGGCGACAATGAGCCACTTCCTTCGGTTGTCCGACGCCCAGGTAAACGAGCGCGAGAATCGCCTCAGAAAATTCAATCGTACCGTCGCTCACGAGTTGAAGAACGGAATCAACGCCATCAACGCGGCGTCGACCGCGTTGTCAGAGGAATGGGTCGAGGCGAGCGAGCGAAAGGAGTTCGAGGAGATTATCGCCAAGAATGCGCGTGGACTCGAGAAGGCCCTCGCGAATCTGGAGTCCCTCTCTCGCTCGCAGGCGGACTCTCGTCATTGCCGTAACGTGCTCCTGCCCGAGGCAGCCAGCGAAGCCGTGCGTGAGCTGTCCGATGCGGCGAAGGCGAAAGGAGTCAATGTGCAGATCGCCGCCGATCTGCCACCGATCGAAGTCGACGCCGCCGTCGTCGAGCTCGCGCTCATGAACTACGTCTCCAACGGGATCAAGTACTCCGACAGCGGCAAGCAGGAGCGCTGGGTCACGATCTCGGCTGCTGTCGAAGCGCCCAACACCGAGCACGATCGCGAAGTTGTCGTGCGTGTCGCCGACAACGGCATTGGTGTTCCGGCCGACCAGCGCCAACACCTCTTTAGGGAATTCTTTCGCGCACACAACGAGACAGTCACGGAGGCGGCCGGCACCGGACTTGGCCTGAGCATCGTACGCGAAGCCGTCGAAACCATCGGCGGTCGGGCGTGGGCGGAGTTTCCTGAAGACGCGGGAAGCGTCTTCGCCTTCTCAGTGCCGTCACGACGCAGGGACGATATACGCGCGGAGGAGAGCGCCGCGACCGAGGTCAGGGAAAGCGCTCGCTGACTCGGGTGAGCGATCCGTCTCCGTGTTTTTCCCCGTGTTCGCGTTCATTGCGGTCCGTCGGTGAGTTCTCCATACTAGCTGTCACACTCACCCAGGCACTGTGACACAACATACTCGCCGACAATTTCTCGCCTCCCTCGGCGTTGGCGCTCTTGGCCTCGCCGGAATCAACGCCGTATCGTCTTGCGCCGCCAACAGTGCGGGCGCCGCGGGATCTCGAAAGCTCAAGAAGGTCGGACTGCAGTTGTACACTGTGCGCAACCTGATGCAGCAGGACATGCCCGGCACTATCGCGCAAGTGGCCGCTGCCGGGTACAGGGAAGTCGAGTTCGCAGGCTACTTCGGTCGCAGCGCGGACCAGGTGCGGCAATTACTCGCGCAGAACGGTCTCACTTCTCCGTCGTCGCACCTTCAATTCGATCCGTTTGGCGGCAACGCGACTGACGTTCTCGCTTTTGCCAAAGCCATTGGCAACGAGTGGGCTACGATCCCGTACATCCCCGAAGAGCGTCGCAAGACCATGGACGACTGGAAGCGCATCGTTGACATGTTGAACCGCTATGGCGCGCAGGCAAAATCCCAGGGCCTGCGTCTCGCTTACCACAACCACAATTTCGAGCTCGCCGACATGGGCGGTCAGCGACCGCTCGACTACATGCTGACCAACACCGATCCATCACTGGTCGACTTCGAAATGGATTTGTATTGGGTGGTCTTTGGCGGTGGAGACCCAATCGATTTCTTCAATCGCTATCCTGGCCGATTCCCGATGGTGCACGTCAAGGATTCCGCAGGCCCGCCCGATAACAAGATGGCCGACGTCGGCAGGGGCACCATCAACTTTCCGGCGATCTTCGCACTGAGCGACAAGGCCGGCATCAAGCACTATTTCGTCGAGCGGGACGATGCGAGCGATGAGCTCGCGAGTATCCGCAACAGCGCCCAGTACCTGCTCAATCTGACTTACTGATTCTTCGACAATTGATTGGAGATTGGCATTAGATGACGCGCAAGAAAGTCACGCGCCGCCAGTTCGTCGCCGACGCCGGCAGGATTGGCCTTGGCGTGATGATCGTTCCGCGGCACGTGCTCGGCGGTGCCGGCTATCAGGCGCCGAGCGACACGATGAATTTCGCGGTGGTCGGTTTCGGCGGCATGGGATCCGAGAACGCCCTGGAGCTGGCGAAAACGGAAAACCTCGTTGCTTTCGCCGACGTCGACTTCGGTTATTCGGAAAGCAAGGTCAACGAAAAGCTCAAAGACAACGACAAAAAGGACAGGCCGGAAGGCATTACCCTCAAGCAGAAATTCGACAAGGCGGCGCGCTATTCGGATTTCCGCGAGATGCTGGACAAGCAGAAGGATATCGACGGCATCGTGATCGCCACCCCCGATCACTTGCACGCGGCCGTCGCCAAAGCAGCGATGCAGAACGGCAAGCATGTGTACGTGCAAAAGCCGCTGACATATTCTGTGCATGAAGCGCGAGTGCTGCGTGACATGGCGCTCGCCAATCCAAAGATCGTGACCCAGATGGGAAATCAGGGTCACTCCAGTGAAGGGGCGCGTCTCGTCAATGAGTGGGTACAGGCAGGCATCATCGGTCCCGTCCACGAGGTCCATGTCTGGACCAATCGTCCGGTGGTGTACTGGCCGCAGGGCGTGCCGCGCCCCACTGGTTCTCCTCCCGCACCGCCCCCGCCGAGTCCGTTCGGAAATCCTTACAGTTTCCGCTATGTGAATCAGTTGCTCGCGTCGGCACTCGGATCGTACCCGGTGCCGCCGGGACTCCATTGGGATCTGTATTTGGGACCGGTGGCGGAGGACGTTCCTTATCATCCGATCTACCATCCATTCAACTGGCGCGGCTGGCTCTACTTCGGCGTCGGCGCGCTCGGCGACATGGGCGCGCACCTGATCGATCATCCGTTCTGGGCTCTCGGTCTCACGTATCCAACGAGCATCGAAGCCACGTCGACGCAGTGGGGCACGATAGCCGTTCCGCCCGATCCGAAAGCGCTGGCGGGTAGCAGGGAAGCGCGCGGATACAACGTGCCGGTTTCATATCCCGTCGCGACCTCCGTGCATTATCAGTTCGCCGCTCGCGGCAACCAGCCGCCGGTGAAACTGACTTGGTACGACGGTGGCCTTTATCCGCCGCGGCCGGACGTGTTGCCCGACGACGTCACGCTCAAGAGCGAAGGCGGCGTGATTTTCATCGGTGAGAAGGGAATTTTGTTGCACGACACCTACGGTTCGAATCCGCGCCTGTACCCGATCTCCCTGGCCGAAGAGGCCGCGCTGGTCCCGAAGACCTACGAGCGCATTCCGTGGAGTCACGAGATGAATTGGGTGAAGGCGATAAAGGGTGAGGCCAAGGCGAGCTCGCCGCTCGAGTACGCCGCGCAGCTCACCGAAACGATGCTGCTCGGCATCGTGGCGCTGCGCACCGGTCAGGGCCGGAAGATTTTGTACGACGGACAGAACATGCGCATCACCAACATCCCCGAGGGGAATCAGTACCTCACGCGCGAATATCGTCCGGGTTGGACTGTCTGAGTCAAACCTTTCGAGAGGAGTGCCATGTCAAGTGGAGCTGCGGCACGTATAGGAATCGTATCACAACTTGCATTGGCGATTGCCGCGTGCGCGCCAGTGGGCAACAGCTCACAATCGGCGAGCAGCGCATCGGCAGCAATGGGCACGACCGGATTGACCGCTGAGCAAGCTGCGTCCGGCTGGCGATCCTTGTTCGATGGATCCAACACCAATGCATGGCGTGGATACAAAACGCAGACGATGCCCGCCGGCTGGCACATCGTCGATGGCGTTCTGACAAAGACTGGCCCGGTCGACGACATCATCACCAGGGATCAGTTCGGAAACTTCGAGCTGGCGATGGATTGGAAGTTGAGTCCGGGCGGAAACGCCGGTCTCTTCTATCGCGGCACCGAGGAATACGACCACATCTACTGGAGTGCGCCGGAGTACCAGCTGCTCGACGACGCTGGGCATCCCGATGGCAAGAGCAGACTGACTTCGGCAGGCTCTGACTACGGGTTGTATCCGTCCCCGTCAGGAGCGGTGAAGCCGGCCAACGAATGGAACTCGACGCTGCTCGTCGTCAACGGCAATCACGTTCAACACTGGCTGAACGGTCAGCGGCTGCTCGAATACGAGCTTGGCAGCGCCGACTGGCAACAGAAGGTCGCCGCGAGCAAGTTTGCCGCCTATCCGAATTACGGTAAAGCGACTCGCGGTTACATCGGCATTCAGGGTGACCACGACGGCACGCTCTCACTTCGAAACATTCGCATCCGGGTTCTGCCATGAACGCACGTACGCGGCTGTCTGTGATGATGTTCCTCCAGTACTTCATCTGGGGGGTCTGGTTCGTGACCATGGGCACCTACCTTGGTCAAACGCTTCACTTCAGCGACCGCGAGATCGGACTCGCCTACGGCGCGACGGCAATTGCAGCACTCGTCTCGCCGTTTTTCATGGGCGTCGTCGCCGATCGCTACTTCTCGAGCGAGAAACTGCTCGCGCTGCTGCACCTGGTAGGCGGCGTGGTGATGTACCTGGTCTCGCTGCAGACCTCCTTCGGCAGCTTCTACCCGCTGTTGATTCTGTACGCGCTCTGCTACATGCCGACACTTTCCCTCACGAATTCGATCTCGTTCCACCACGTGAGTGATCCTGGTCGCGACTTCCCTTTCATTCGCGTGCTCGGCACCATCGGCTGGATCGTGGCAGGAATCCTTGTCGGAAAAGTCTTCCATGCCGACGCGCTGGTGTTGCCGATGCGACTGTGCGCCGGCGCGTCGATAATCATGGCGGTTTATTCTCTGGCGCTGCCGCACACACCGCCACCGAATGCCGGCGGCACCTTCAGCGCGCACGATGCGCTCGGACTCGACTCCCTGGCGCTGCTGCGAAACCGCGACTTTTTCATTTTCGTCGCCGGGTCGTTCCTGCTCTGCATTCCACTGCAGTTCTATTACACCTTCGCCAACCCGTTCCTCAATGAAGTGAAGGCCCCCGATCCGGCATTCATCCAGACCTTCGGACAGATGTCCGAGATCTTCTTCATGCTCCTGTTGCCGGTCGCGCTGCGCCGGCTCGGCATCAAGGTCATCATGCTCGTCGGTATGGCGGCGTGGGCCCTCCGCTACTTCGCGTTTGGAATGGGCGCCGTCGGACCAGTGATGGCATTCCTGTATCTTGGCATCATCCTGCACGGCGTCTGCTACGATTTCTTCTTCGTCAGCGGCCAGATCTACACCGATCAGCGCGCGGGCGAAAAGATTCGTGCGGCAGCCCAGGGTCTGATAAACTTTGTCACTAACGGACTCGGATATTTCGTCGGCGCGTTCGTTTCGGGCGCGGTCGTCAACCGGTACGCGACGCCAAATCCTGCCTGCACAGCGGACGCTGCCGCGGCACACCAGTGCCTCACCGTCGTCCACGACTGGAAATCGATTTGGATGGTGCCGTCGGCGGGCGCGCTAATCGTGTTCATTCTTTTCGCGATACTGTTCAAGCCAAGGGGCGGATCACCGGCGCCGTCGAACGCGGCACCTGAGCCTGCGCTGGGGCCGAGTGGTATCCCTGCGTAACAAATGGCGATCGGCAGTCGTACGGTGATGAAAGCCCACCAGGAAGCGGTATAATGGATCCGGCAAAGGCAATCGTCGCCATCGTCGTCATCATCACGATCGCGAGCACTTTCAGGTTGGTCGTAACCACTCTTTTCGGCCGCCGGCGCTTGGATCGCGCCGGCGATCCCGCCGCGTCGTCGCTCAACGACGCGCGGTTGTCCCGACTCGAGCAGGCGGTCGATGCGATCGCCCTCGAGGTCGAGCGCATCTCGGAAGGACAACGCTTCACAACCAAGCTCCTTAGCGAACAGGCGAGACAGAGCAGCAAGGTCGGCCGCGGGCTGACCAACACTCCAACCTGAGCTCGAGGTCGGCATGTCGAGAGGCAGAATCGTTGGCTTCGCCGCGTGCATTGCGCTTGGACTGGTGGCGTGCACGCAGCAGGATTCCACGCAGGAGAGCAGCTCGTCGACGATGACGGAGCGCCAGAAGGACAGTCTCATCGCGCGTTCTCCGATCCCCGGCGCAAAAGCCGTCCAGAAATCGATGAACGTTGCCGACTCGGCGTCGGCGCGCGTCAATCGTCTGAACACCGCCGATACGTCTCAGTAGTATCCGCCACTTGAAAACGGGCTCACCCTTGCACTGACTGTAGCTCATGTCAGTCGCAAGGGCGCTCGAGCGTGACCCCAGCACAGCTGAAGGGGAACCGCTAGTCGAGCCCATCGCGGCGCCGCCGGAAGGTGCGCCCCACAAATACCTCATCGCATTCGCCGTCGTGCTGGCGGCGCTGATGCAAGTCATCGACAGCTCGATCGTCAACGTCGCGCTTCCCGACATGATGGGAAATCTTGGCGCGAGTCTCGACGAGATCGCCTGGGTATCGACGGGCTACATCCTGGCCAGCGTGATCATCATTCCGCTCACCGGTTGGCTCGGCGATTTCTTCGGACGCAAGCGATACTTCGTCGGCTCCATCATCCTGTTCACCGTCACGAGCTTTCTCTGCGGCGCGTCGCACTCACTCTCGTCGCTGGTTTTCTGGCGCATCGTGCAGGGCCTCGGCGGTGGCGCGCTGATGACGGTATCACAAGCCGTATTGTTCGAGTCATTCCCGCGGCGTGAAGCGGGAATGGCGATGGCGCTGTTCGGACTGGGCGTGATGGTCGGTCCCACCATCGGTCCGACGCTGGGCGGCTGGCTGACCGACAACTATGGGTGGCCGTGGATTTTCTATGTGAATCTGCCCGTCGGCGTGCTCGCGTCCATCATGATTTTTGCCTACGTGCATGATCCCGCGCACCAGAAGAAGCCACCTTCTGTGGACTACATCGGTATCGGCCTGTTGGCGATGAGTGTTGGTGCACTCCAATACCTGTTGGAGTACGGGGAGCGCGAAGACTGGTTCCAGTCGAGTACCATGACCACGCTGGCGGTGATCAGCGCTGTCACCGGAGTCGCGCTGTTATGGCGCGAGCTCACCACCGATCATCCGGTGATTGATTTTCGGGTGCTGCGCCATCGTCAAATGTGGGTCGGCACCCTTCTGGGCGTCGTGATGGGTGTCGGCCTGTACGCATCGGTGTTCACGCTGCCGGTATTCCTGCAGGGAAATCTGCGCATGACGGCGCAGCAGACTGGGATCATTTTGCTGCCCGGTGCACTCGCGACGGCAGTGTCGATGGCAGTGGTTGGGCGACTTACCAATCGCTTCGATCCGCGCATTCTGATCACCATCGGTGCGCTATTGTTCGCGGGCGCGATGATTCGGTTATCGCGGATCACCGGCGAAAGTGGCAGCAGTGACTTCTTCGCCGCTCTCATCATGCGTGGTGTCGGGCTCGGTATGATGTTCGTACCGTTGACCACAGTGACTCTCGCCGAGCTCGATCACCGTGAGCTCGCACAGGGCACCGGTCTCTACAACTTCTTTCGTCAGCTCGGTGGCTCGCTCGGAATCGCCGCGATCGCGACGTTGTTGTCGCACTATACCGCGCAATTTCGGGCGATCCTCT
>DATFHK010000100.1:0-3000 GCA_035248505.1 Gemmatimonadaceae bacterium
GGATTGGCGACGCCGAGTTTCGGCAGCGGCGCGGCGTACGGAGATCTCGATGGCGACGGAGCGCTCGATCTCGTCGTAAACAATGTTAACGATGAAGCGTTCGTGTACCGCAACAATGCGCGGGCGCTGGTGCGTGATAATCGCTATCTCCAGCTCAAGCTCGATGGTGAGGGCGACAACCGCTTTGCCGTCGGCGCCAGGGTGACGGTGCAGGCGGGCAACCAGACGCTGTATCAGGAGGAATCACCGACGCGCGGATTCCAGTCGAGTGTCGACTACATCCTCACCTTCGGGCTCGGCAAGATCGATACAGCTGCGTCGGTGATGGTCGATTGGCCGGATGGTCGTGTCAGCCGACTCGCGAACGTGCGCGCAAATCAACGTCTGACCATTAGGCAAGCAGGCTCGGCGAAACCGAGCGCCGGAGCGGAGGCTGTACAAACCAAACGGCCGTTGCTGACTGACATAAGCCAGCGCGTGAGTCTGCCTTTCGTGCATCAGGAGAATGACTACGTCGATTTCACGCGTGAGCCGTTGATGCCGAAAATGCTCTCGATCGAAGGCCCGGCGTTGGCGGTGGCCGATGTGAATCACGACGGGCTCGACGACATTTTCATTGGGGGTGCCAAGGGACAGCCAAGCGCGCTGCTGATTCAGCGACAGGATGGCAGCTTCGCGCGCAGCAACGAGAAGCTCTTCGCTGATGATAGCCAGTCCGAGGATGTCGGCGCTGCGTTCTTCGATGCGAACGGCGATGGCAACCCTGATTTGTATGTCGTCACTGGCGGGAACGAGTTCTCGGAGGGCGCGCCCGCGCTGCTCGACAGGCTTTACCTGAACGACGGCCGCGGCAATATGCGAAAAAGTGCGGCCGCGATACCTGCAATTGCGCAATCCGGTTCGCGGGTCGCCGCTGCCGACTACGATGGCGATGGCGCCGTCGATTTGTTCATCGGCGGGCGCAGCGTGCCCGGCCGCTACGGCGTAGATCCGCAGAGCGTACTGCTCAAGAATGACGGCAAAGGCCATTTTACCGACGTCACTGATCGACTTGCTCCCGGTTTGTCGCACATCGGGATGGTGACCGACGCGATCTGGAGAGACGTCGATAACGATGGTCGGCCGGACCTGGTCGTCGTTGGTGAATGGATGCCCATCACCATTTTTCGAAACGCGGGCAATGGGCGCCTGGTGCAGATGCAGGCGCGTGGACTCGAGAAATCCAATGGCTGGTGGAACAGGATCATCGCCGGCGATTTCAACGGCGACGGAAAGGTCGATTTCGTGGTCGGCAATCTTGGATTCAACACCCGGTTCCGGGCCAGTGCGACCGAACCTGTCAGCATGTACGTCAAGGATTTTGGACGCAGCGGATTCCCGCAGCAAATCCTGACGTACTACAACAACGGCAAACAATATCCGCTGCCGTTGCGCGATGAGCTGCTGCAATCGATTGCACCGCTGCGCGACCGGTACCCGACCTACAAATCGTTTGCGGGTCAGACGATGACGGACTTGTTTCCGCCGCGGGAAGTTGAGGGCGCGCTGGTGAAGAACGCGTACACCTTCGCGACGTCTCTCGTAATCAACAACGGCGACGGATCCTTTACGATGACGCCATTGCCGGCGGAAGCGCAGATCGCACCGGCGTACGCGATAATCGCGGGTGACTTCACCGGCTCAGGGAAGATGGATCTGCTGGTGGCGGGGAATTATAACGGCGTGAAACCGGAGATTGGCGCCATGACGGCGAGCTTCGGTGCATATCTGCGCGGCGACGGTAAAGGACATTTCACGCCGCTGCGCGAGCCGGAAAGCGGCTTCGAGGTGCCGGGCCAGGCGCGCGATGTCCACAGCGTGCGCACCAGGAACGGACTGATCTATGTCGTGGTGCGTGACAACGACAAGCCGCTCGTGTTTCAGGCGAGCGGTGTTCGCTAGTTCGTCGCTTGCTTGGTCTTGATGACGATTACGCCGTTCGCCGCGCGAACGCCGTAGAACGACAGGCTCGCCGCATCCTTCAACACTTCGATCGACGCAATATCGTGCGGATTGATTCCGTTCAACGCGCCGTTTGGTCCGGGATGGACTTCGACGCCGTCGATGATGTAGAGGGGCTCGGTGTTGCTGCCAATCGAGCTGGCACCACGGACGCGGACGGCGAGACTGCCATCGGGGGCCATGCCGACCCACACACCGGGAACCTTGGACGACAGCGTTTTCACGATCGCATCGTCGCCTGCCCGGTCGAGTTCATCGCTGGTGACGATATTGGGCGAATGCGGCGGAGCGGCGGCGCCGTTGTCGGCGAGCTCTTTGGGGTGGACGGAGCTGCCGGATGCGCAGGCAGTGGTGAGCCAGCAAAGGACCGCGCACAGTAGTGTGACGCGAGTATTGATTGACAGCATAATCACGTTGGCACAAGGCCAGGAATGCTTCATCTAACATACGTGCATTAGGCATGCCCCGTAACAGATTTCTGTTGTTTAGGGCGCCGTTCGCCGCTCTGCTGCTGGCGTTCGCCGCATGCGAGCGCGAAGGCGAGTCACAAGGGCCGACTCTGTTCGAGCTACTCAAGCCGGAAGAGACGAGTATCACGTTCTCCAACAACCTGCCCGAGCACGTCGATTTCAACATCCTCAACTACCTCTATTACTACAACGGTGCCGGCGTCGCCGTTGGCGACATCGACGGTGACGGGCTCGCAGACATCTACTTCACATCCAACCTTGGCGCGAACAGGCTGTACAAAAACCTCGGCAACTACCGCTTTCAGGACATTACTGACAAAGCAGGCGTTGCCGATTCGGTTGGCTGGAAGACGGGTGTGACGATGGCGGACGTGAATGGCGACGGCCGAATCGACATTTACGTCTCAGGCGTCGACTACCTGAACGAGCACGGTCGCAACGTCCTGTACATCAACAATGGTGACGGCACGTTCACCGATCGCACCAGCGAGTTCGGACTGGAGCGTCGTGGTTTTTCGACGCAGGCGCT
>DATFHK010000101.1:0-4479 GCA_035248505.1 Gemmatimonadaceae bacterium
TCGGGCGCGACCGGAACGGGAAAGACGCTGACGGTCACGCAATTCCTGCAGGGCGGCGCGGCCAACGGCGAGCGATGTTTACTGCTCGCATTCGAGGAAAGCCGCGATCAGCTCATTCGCAACGCGAATGGCTGGGGATTCGATTTCGAGAAGATGGAGCGCGACGGCATGTTGCGCGTCGTGTGCGACTACCCCGACCTCTCAGGACTCGAAGACTGGCTGGTCACGATTCAACAAATCATCACGGAGTTCAAGCCACAGCGTGTCGCGCTCGACAGTTTGTCAGCGCTGGAGAATGTCGGTACGCTCAAGGCGTTCCGGGAGTTTGTGATCGGCCTGACATCGTTCCTCAAACATCATGAGATCACGGGCATGTTTACGGCGACGACCGGCTCGCTGATGGGTGGCGACTCGATCACCGAATCAAACATCTCAACCCTGACTGACTCGATCATTTTGCTGCGGTATGTGGAGATGTTCGGCGAAATGAAGCGTGGACTGACGGTACTCAAGATGCGCGGCTCGGGACACGACAAGGCAATTCGTGAGTTCACGATCAGTAAAGGTGGCATGCAGGTGGGACGTCCATTCCGTAACACGACGGGAATAATCGGCGGTGCGCCGATGCAGGTTTCGCCGAGCGACGTCGAGCGGGTCTGGAGCCAGTACGACAAAGCAATCGACAGGCGCCGTCCGGAGAGCATCCCGGGAAGTTGAGACCGCTGTAGCGCGGCCCTAACTTCCAGTATGGTCCTCGACCTCTTCAAGTCACGTCGCCGCGCTCGTCTGCGCGCCAAGCCGATCCCCAAAGCGTGGCGCGCGATTCTCGAGCGCAACCTTCCCGTCTTCACGCGCCTCACTGCGGAGGACCAGAAGGAACTGCTCGGCCACGTCCAGGTCTTTCTCGCCGAGAAGCATTTCGAGGGTGCAGGCGGGCTCGTGCTCACCGACGAAATCAAGGTGACGATTGCGGCGACGGCGTGTTTGTTATTGCTGCATCGAGAGACTGATTACTACCCGGAACTCACCTCGATCATCGTCTATCCCACCGGCTACGTGGCCGACGAAGAACGACACATCGGCGGCGGCATCTGGGAAGAAGGCGGAGAGCATCGCCTCGGTCACACCGGCGACCGGCTCGGCGCGATTGTGCTGGCGTGGGATGCAGTGCGACATGGCGCAGCGGAGCCGGCCGATGGAACGAACCTGGTGCTGCACGAGTTCGCGCACCAGCTCGATTTCGAGAATCGAAGCGGCGACGGCACTCCGCTTCTGCAATCGAGCGGCGATTATCGCGCGTGGGCGCGGGTGATGTCGCACGAGTTCGAGCAGCTGCGCGATGCGCTCGAGGCGGGCGACGACACTTTCCTCGACGATTACGGCGCCACGAATCCAGCGGAATTTTTCGCGGTGATCACGGAAGCGTTCTTCGAGAGGCCGCGGGCGCTGCGTAGAAATCATCCGGCGCTGTTCATGCAGCTGCAGAGATTTTATCAGCAGGATCCGACGTCTTATTCCCTCGAGCCAGTCGGGGCTTATTAACTACAACCGGAAGACTACCAGCCGGCGGCGGTTTGGCCCTTGAGCCTGCTGCCTCGAGCCTAAAACATCTCCGATGAAGAAAATCGTTGCGTTGCTAATCTGCGCGTTGTCGGCGTGCACCGTTAAGAAAGAGAATCCTGTCGATACGCTGGCGGCGAGTTCGTCAACCGTATCAACCACGGCCACTGATAGCGTGCCGCAAATCGGGATCGTCGCCGCGCCGGCGAGCCCGGTCAATCCGACTGACACGACGAAACCAGTGGCCTCGAATGCCTCTCCGACGAATGCGTGGACGGTGACTGAGCGCGGGATTGGGCCGTTGCGCGCGGGGATGACGGTCGCCGAAGCGAACAAAGCGCTGGGCGGCGGATTCTCGGCGCCAAACAGTGAGGGCTCGTGCACCTACGCGCGGCTGACGAAAGCGCCGGCGGGAGTCGCGGTGATGATGGAGAACAACAAGGTCGCGCGCGTGGAAGTGAGAAGCGGGACGACCGCAACAGCCCAGGGCGCGCGCATCGGAGATTCGGAGGCGCGGATCAATTCGATTTACGGCGGCAGAGTGACGACGACGCCGCACAAGTACATCACCGGCGGCCACTATCTCACCATCACGCCGGTCGATGGCTCGCAGAACCGCATCGTCTTTGAAACTGATGGCAAAGCTGTGACCGAATATCGGGCCGGCGCACTCCCCGCCGTCGCCTACGTCGAACGCTGCGGGTAACGGGAAAGAAGCCGTCTGTGGCTTGCGGGCATCCGCCCGGAGCGCCGAGCTTTATTGCGATCCGATGGCTCGCGACTGCAGGCTATGGGCTGCCGGCAGCAGGCTGGCACTTCTTCTTTTGCTTCCCCTGAACTGATAGAGCCTTTGATTCATTCTATCGTCTGGCGCCGCATCGACAAACCTGGTCACGAGTACTGCGTGCTTCGCGAAGCCGAGAACGGCTTTCGCATGAGCGGCGTCGCCATCGTGACCAATGACAAAGCGCCGCACTGCGTCGAGTACGAGGTGCAGTGTGATGGACTTTGGCGTACGCTGCGCTGTCGAATCTCCGAGCACGGCGGCAGCGATCGGGTCGATTTCGATATTCGTCGGGAGGAAGCCGCGTGGACCCTCAACGGCGTCGAAGTTCCGGGGGTCTCATTCTGCCAGGACATCGATTTCGGTTTCAGTCCCGCCACGAATCTGCTCTCGATTCGCCGACTGCAGTTAGCAGTTGGGCAAAACGCGGTTGTCCGCGCCGCCTGGGTCCGCTTCCCCGAATTCACTCTCGAACCTCTCGAGCAAACCTACACGCGCGTCGACACGACGACGTACCGCTACGAGAGCGACAACGGCCGCTTCAAGAAAGAGCTGAAGGTGAGCGAAGACGGCTTCGTGCTCGACTATCCCGGTCTCTGGGTCGCGGAGTCGGCAGCGCGGTAGCGGTTAGCGGCAGTTACTGCCGCCCGCACGTCCCTCCACCCGGCAATTGCGGCGATGGCTCGCGCATCAACGCTTCTATGTCGCCGATCTCCCGAGGCGCACCACGGGACAGCCACTCGACCCCATTGTCGGTAATCGCGTAATCATCCTCGATCCTCACTCCGATCCACTTGTACTTCTCCACCGCGGGCGCGATGTGCGCACGAAATGCGCGATTGCGCGGCGTGTCGGGCAGGAGCGCGAGATAATCCGGCGCGACATAGACACCGGGCTCGACGGTGAAGACATCGCCGACTCGGAAGATCTGATCGGGATGGTAATACTGCGCAGGATCGTGGACCTCGAGACCGAGCCCGTGCCCACCATATCCGTGCAGCGCGTACAGCATGATCTGCTTGCAACCGCCCGGGCCGCAGCTTCCACCGTCGAACCCATCGAACGTCGCTTCGGTTGAATCGATCAGTCCAAGCCGTGTCAATCCACGGCCGATCACTGCGCGACCGGAATCGTCGGCGATCATCGAGCTGACGCCGTTTTTTATCTGACGAACGTACGCTTCCTGCGCGTCCCGCACGAGTTGGTAGATGTCGCGCTGCGCGGGCGTGAATCTGCCGTTCACCGGGAAAGTGCGAGTCACGTCCGCCGAATAGTGTTTGTACGCCGCAGCGGCGTCGATGAGAATGAGATCGCCGTCGCGCAGCGTGTCGTTGTCGATCATGTAATGCAGCGTGTTCGCGTGCCTTCCCGACGCCACGATGCTGCCGTACCCCGGCCGATCGCCACCGAGGCGGCGGAAAGTGCCGTCGAGCAGCGCCTGGATCTCGTTCTCCCCGCAGCCAGGCGCGGCGGCTTTCATCGCCTCGCGATGCGCGCGGACGCTGATTTGCGCGGCCTGTCGCAACAACCCGATCTCGGTTGGCGATTTCTTTTCTCTGAGGACGGTGATCGCGGAGTCGAGCGAGGCAATCACCGCATTCGGATGCGCGGCGCGGAGCGCAGAAATGAATCGCGCGCCGAAGGTAACCGTGTCTTCATCGAAGTAATCGCCGCTGTGCACCGCGGGGATGAAGTAGATCGGTAAGCCAGCTTTCACAAGCGAATCGACGGCCGGTTGCAGACCGTTCAGGTTGCGCCCGTTCATTCCGGTTTTGCTGTATAAGTCGTGAATCGCGATGCGATCACCGACGAAGCGCGCCGCAATCGGCGACTGATTTGGCACCCACAGAATCGTCCGCGTCGGTTGATTCCGTTCCTTGAGAATCATCATCACCGCGTCGGACTCGTCGAACCCGGTGAGATACTCGAAGTTCGGCATCTGGTAGAAGTCCGGGTAATAATCGAGCGGATGTGTCTCGCCGAAGGCGAGCACCACCCCGGAATCGATTGTCGCAGTGACGGCCGCTCGCCGGGCGGCATAATCCGCCGCGGTGATCGCGGGAGGCGAGAGGAGAGAGGCGAGAGGCGCTGTCTGGCTTTCGCCGATGGTTGAAGTCAGCGCCAACAATGCGGCG
>DATFHK010000102.1:0-16486 GCA_035248505.1 Gemmatimonadaceae bacterium
AGCTTGGCGCTAATCGCATCCAGGTGCTGCGCGGTGTCGAGGATGGGAAAGCCTTTGACCGTGGACTCAACAACACCGCCACTGCGCGAGATCTCGCGATCATACTCCGCGCAATTCAGCAGGGCAGGGCTGCACCAGCAGATGCAACGCGCCAGATGCTCTCCATCCTCTTGGCGCAGGAGTTCAACGAGAAGATTCCCGCCGGTTTGCCCAGCGGCGTGCGCGTCGCGCACAAGACCGGCGAGATCACGGCGGTGTCCCACGATGCAGCGATTGTCTATCCGCCGGGTCGGCAACCGTATGTACTGGTCGTGTTGACGCGAGGCATTGCCGACGGTGCAAGGTCGAGCAAGCTCATCGCAGACATCTCGGCGCTCGTTTACGCGCACAACGGCGCGGCACACTCACAGGATCTTCGCGCTACTTCAATTCAATGAGAATTGCTTTCATCGGACTCGGCGATATTGGCGAACCAATCGCTTCGCACCTTGCTCGCGATCCCTTCGAGCTCGTCGTCTGGAATCGCACGGCTGCGAAGGCGGAAGAATTCGCGCGAAACCACAAGGCGCGCGTCGCGAGAACCCCCGCTGAGGCGGTGGAAAATGCAAATGTGGTGATCACGTGTCTGCCGTCGTCGGCTGAAGTAGAGGCAGTCGTACACGGTGAGAACGGGATCCTCAACGCGATGCGCAGAGGCTCGGTGCTGGTGGACTGTACTTCCGGCGATCCTCCAACATCGCGCTCGATCGCCGCGGAGCTAGGTGGGCGCGGGGTTGAGTTCATCGATGCGCCGGTGAGTGGTGGAACGTCCGGCGCAAAAGCCGGCACCCTCACGGTGATGTGGGGCGGAGATGAGACGGTGTTCGAGCGCGTGCGACCGGTCATCGAAGCATTCGGAAAGAAGATCGTGCACGCCGGACCTGTCGGCTGCGGCGACGCTCTGAAAGCCGTGAACAACGCTTTGTTAGCCGTTCATATCCTTTCGACTGCCGAAGGCCTTGCGATTCTGGCGAAGGCGGGTGTGAATCCGAAAGTGGCTCTGGAAGTGATCAATGCGTCGAGTGGGCGATCGAACACGTCAGAGAATCTGATTCCGCAGCGTGTGCTGACGCGGGAGTTTCCTCGCACCTTTCGCCTCGCTCTGCTCGACAAGGACATCGGCATCGCGTCTGTGCTCGCGGATGATCTCAGTGCCACGACACCCATGATCTCACTTGCTGCAGACCGTTTTCATGAAGCGCGGGAGATGCTAGGCGATCAGGTCGATCACGTCGAAGCAGTGAAAATTGTCGAAGCGGAAAATCGAATCGAGCTGAAATGAGGGAGGCGGGAGGCGAGAGGCGACCCCAGGTCGCCTACGCTCCTCTAGCTGCGCGATCGACGGCAGCGATTCGCTCGGCGGCGAGTTGTGGGTCGATGACCGGCGCGACCTCTTCATCAGCGAGGTCAATCGTTTCCTGTGCGCGTGCTACGACTTTCTCACCGCCCGGTACCAGCATCCCAAACTCGATCTCGGCACGGCGGCAAAACCTTTCCTGACGAGCGCGATCTTCCATCTCGAGGGGGAATCCCAGCTGATCGAGCCGAGCGTGCATCGCCTCGTGAAGAATCGTCGCCGCAACTTCGGCATCCGAGAAATCGGGATTAACGCAGAAGGTCAGCTCGACCAGACAAGCGCGTTCGTTGTGGAAGTAGGCGCCGCGACACGCAAATCGCTTTGAGATGATGTAGGCGAAGTCGCGCTTCAGGTGACGGAAGTGATGCGGGACGTATTGCTCGATCAGCGTCAGACAACGTTCGATGCGCGCAAGAACGTCGCGGCTATTGATATCCGGCCGGCTATTCTCGATCAACACAGGGATGCCAAGTACCTGCGCCTGTTGCACGTCTATGTGCGTGCCGGGCGAGTCGCTCAGCCACCTTAGGAGTTTGTCCAGCATCCATGAAAAATAGCGCGCCAATTGAGTTGAATCTCTTCAATTAAACCCTGCGTGGCGCCATATTTGTGCACCAATGGCTACGAAAAACGCGACGGTCCTCGATGCCCGGGCTGTCGAGAGAACGTTGAAGAGAATGGCAGTAGAGATCGTCGAGCTTAATAAGGGAACTGACGATCTGATCATCGTTGGAATTCAGCGTCGCGGGGTACAGCTCGCTGACCGGTTAGTGAAGATGATCGAAGGCGGCGAAGGGGTGACGGTGCCGCAAGGTTCGCTCGACATCACGCTTTATCGCGATGATCTCCAGACCGTCGGTCCGCGACCCGTAGTGGGTCCGACCTATCTGCCCTGGGAGCTCGACGGAAAACACGTCGTGATCGTCGACGATGTGTTGTACACGGGCCGCACTGTGCGCGCGGCGCTCGATGAGCTCGCCGACTTTGGTCGCCCTGCCAACATCTCGCTGGCGGTCCTTATCGATCGCGGCGGACGGGAGCTTCCGATTCAACCCGACGTTGTCGGGAAGAAGGTTGAAGTGGCTGAAGATGAGAGAGTGGACGTGATGGTTGCCGAGCTCGATGAACGCACCGAGGTGGTAATCGTGCCCAAGTCAGCGGCGTGACGGAGACGATCGGTAAAGACTTACTCGGCCTCGAGTCGCTGAGCGGCGACCAGATTCGACTCATTCTCGACACCGCCGAGCCGTTCAAGGAAATCAGCGAACGGGCGATCAAGAAAGTTCCGGCGCTACGCGGGTCTACGATCGTAAACCTGTTCTTCGAAAACTCCACCAGAACGCGGATCTCATTTGAGTTCGCCGAGAAGCGACTATCGGCTGATACGGTCAACGTATCAGCGAGCGGCTCCAGTGTTTCAAAGGGCGAGACGCTCGTCGACACGGCGCGCAATCTGGAAGCAATGCGCATCGACATGGTTGTCATACGACACTCGGCCTCGGGCGCCGCGAAATTCCTTGCCGACAGGATTCAGTCGAACGTCATCAACGCCGGCGATGGAACTCATGAGCATCCGACGCAAGGCTTGCTGGATATCCTCACGCTGCGCGATCGGTTCGGCGACCTGAAAGGTCGAAAGGTCTGCATCTGCGGCGACATTCTGCACTCACGCGTCGCGCGCTCCAACATCTGGGGTCTTACAAAGCTTGGCGCCGAGGTGGCGGTGTGTGGTCCGCGATCACTGTTGCCGAACGCCATCGACGAATTTGGCGTTCAGGTCTTCGAGCGTATCGAAGAGGCGATCGAATGGGCGGAAGCGCTCAATGTGTTGAGACTTCAGTTTGAGCGCATGACAGCGGGATATATCCCGTCGGCGCGCGAATACAACCGGGTGTTCGGCATCTCCCGGGAGCGGCTGGAGCGGGCGAAGCGCGACATTCTGATTCTTCACCCGGGTCCTATGAATCGCGGTGTCGAGATCGACTCTGATGTCGCCGATGGCCCGCACAGCGTGATTCTGGATCAGGTCACGAACGGCGTGGCCATTCGAATGGCCGTTCTCTATTTGCTCGCTGGCGGAAAGCCGGAGCTTGCCGAGGCGGCGAAGGGTGGTAGCGCGCGCAACAAAGAGGATCGCGAATGAAGCCGCTACTGTTGCGTGGTGGAACGCTCATCGATCCGTCACAGAATCTCGACGAGAGAGGCGATCTCCTCATCACTGGCGGTGACATCGCTGCGATCGGCGGAAAGATCAACGGCCCCGAAGAAGCGGAAGTCGTTGACTGCGAGGGATTGATCGTCGCTCCCGGTTTCATCGATGTGCACTGCCACTTGCGGGAGCCGGGTCGGGAGGATGTAGAAACGATCGCCACGGGCGCACGCGCGGCAGCCGCTGGTGGATTCACCGCTGTTTGCGCGATGCCCAACACTGATCCCGTCACTGACAATCAGGCGGCAGTTGGATTCATCGTGCGACAAGCGATTCGTGCAGCCGCCGCTCGTGTGTATCCGATCGGCGCCATATCTCTGGGGCAGGAAGGCAAAGTGCTCGCAGAGTTCGGCGAGATGGTTGGCGCGGGCGCGATCGCGGTGAGCGATGACGGCAAGCCCGTCGTCTCTGCACAGCTGATGCGCACAGCGCTCGAGTACTCACGCACTTTCAAAATTCCAGTGATCGATCATTGCGAAGAGCCAACGCTCTCTGCCGGCGGATCGATGAATGAAGGGATTGTTAGTGCGCAGCTGGGGCTGAAGGGAATTCCCGCGGAAGCCGAAGAGATCATGGTGATCCGCGACATCCTGCTAGCACGACTGACCGGCGGTCACGTGCATCTCGCTCACATGAGCACCAAAGGATCTGTCGAATTGATCCGGTGGGGAAAGGAGCGCGGAATTCGTGTCACGGCTGAAGCGTGCCCTCACCATCTATCGCTGACTGAAGAGAGTGTGCGCGGTTACGACACGAACGCGAAGATGAATCCACCGCTGCGAACGGAAGAAGACGTTGAAGCGCTGCGCGAAGCGGTGAAGGATGGAACGGTCGATCTTGTCGCCACCGATCACGCCCCGCATCACTATGACGAGAAGGAGCGCGAGTTCGCTGACGCGCCGAATGGAATCGTGGGGCTCGAGACAGCGCTGGCAGTGATCGTCACCAACCTCGTTCAGCCGGGGCATCTCACGTTCGCCGATCTCGTCAATCGCATGTCGTGTACGCCGGCGCGTGTGTTCAACCTGCCCGGCGGAACGCTGAAACGTGGCGGCACGGCGGACATCACCGTGTTCGATCCAAAGGCGCGCTGGAAGGTCGATCCGACAACTTTCCTCTCTAAAGGTCGCAACACCCCGTACGTTGGTATGACGCTCGTTGGCCGTGCGGCTTGTACTATTGTGGCTGGCTCGGTCGTCTATCGGTCAGGAGTTCCCGTCCATGGACGGGAGCAGATGAATCGAGTCAGGGGATGAAGGCCGATGGCTGACAGAGAGCCGGTTTCGCTCGACGCGCTCAACGGACTCTTAAAAGAAAGGCAGCGCTACGAAGAGTGGCTGACTGCGCTCGAACAAAAGCGTGGTGTCACTTCGGACGCTGTCTATCAGCGCGTCCAGGCCGACTATCAAGCGCGTTTGCGCGAAGTCTCGAGCAAGCTCGCCGAACGTGCGGGCGAGCTGCGCGAGAGCATCGATACGCTTACAGCCCGCCTCGAGGATATTTCGCGACAGGAGCTTCAGCAACGCGAAGCGCGCCAGGAGGCGGAGCTTCGCGCAGCAGTCGGCGAATACACCGACAAGCAGTGGAAGGAGATCGGCGGCGCGTGGGACAAGGAGCTGGCGCGGCTCGTCAAGGAAAAGAACTCGCTGGACTCCCAGCTCACCGAGCTCAATCGGATTTTCGCGCTCAGCGTGAAGGAGCGTCAGGCGGAAGCGATCGCGATGGGTCGGATGCCGTCCGAGGATGGGATGCGTGGCAGCAGTGGCGCCCCGATTTCGCCAGTCGTGCCGCGTCCAGCAGTGCCAGAGCCGCCAACACTTAATCCGCCATCGCGCATCGAACAGCCCGCTGGCGGTCGTCAGCAGACTCCGGCACCGACACCTGGTCGGTCTCCGTTCGACGACTTCCCAGTACTACGGCCTGGTTCGGGGCCGGTCTCGCCGCCATCAACCGCAGCTGTCGCGACGCCACCTTCTGTTCCAAAGAGCGGCGGTGCGAACGATCCACGATCGGAGCAGCACAAGACGCTCAAGTGTCCCGAGTGCGGAGCAGCGAATTATCCGACGGAGTGGTACTGTGAGCGATGTGGTGGTGAACTGGCCACGATGTAAAAAGGGCGCCGAGAAATCGACGCCCTTCTTGTTTTCTGACTGCGCGAGCTACTTGGCGGCCTTCGCTCTCGCCAGCTGGCTCTTGTGACGAGCCGCGGCGTTTTTATGGATGAGGCCTTTGCGAGCCGCACGATCGAGCAACTTTACTGCTTCCTGTCGGTCTGCCGCGGAGCCTGAGGCAGCGCGCTTGAGAGCAGTACGCAACGCGGATTTCTGGGCGCGATTGCGGATCGCAGCGGCCCGTGACTTCCGCATGTTCTTTTTCGCTGAAGCGAGATTTGGCAAAACGAAACTCCAAAAGTCGGTGTGGGGTAGCTATCAAATTTCGCCGCAACAGAGAGTGAAATCAAGCGAACGACAAAGAAACGACTTGCTTGCAGCTTGCGGCCGTCGGCTCGCTGCCAGCGGCTAGCTGAAGGCCGCCAGCGGCCAGCGAGAAGTTGGCGTTTCCAAAACCGAGTGTTAGACAACGACAACGCATGCTATTTTCAACTCCAATCGATCCTCCGCCAATTGGAAAAATCTTTTGAGCAATTCATTCTCGTTGCGCCGGTGCTGCTCTTCTCGATGGTTGCACACGAGTATGCGCACGGCTACGCTGCACTCAAGCAGGGTGACACTACAGCGTATTCGCTGGGCCGCCTGACATGGAATCCGCTGCCGCACATTGATCTGTTCATGACGATCATCCTGCCGCTGATCACGTACTTCACGACAGGAATCGCATTCGGCGGCGCAAAACCAGTCCCGGTAGTCCCGCGCAATTATCGCAACTTCAAGCGCGGCGACATCATCGTCTCCCTCGCCGGGGTGACCACGAACTTTATCATCGCGGTCTGCTGCGTTCCTCTGATCATTTTGATTGGACTATTGGGGAGGGGTGCCCCCATGGTTTCCGAGAGCGCGGCGATTTTGCAAGCGATGCTGCTTTACGGCGTGCTGATCAACCTCGCGCTGGCGGCGTTCAATCTGATACCGATCCCGCCCCTCGATGGCTCGCATGTCTTCAAGTACATCCTTCCCCCGGCGTGGGCTCTCAACTACCAGCGGCTCGGCGCACAAGGATTGCTGATACTTTTCCTGCTGATAAGCTTTGGCTCACCGATACTGAATATCTGGTTCGGCCCGGTGTTCATGCTCAGCAGGCTCGCGACACGCGCAGTTTTTCCCTATATCCTGCCCAGCCCATGGACGATGTAGAGGTGATGCAATCTCCAGTGATGCCGCTGAGTGAGTCCGCGGGGTCGGAAGTCTTTGTCGTCGAGCTGGCTGAATATTCAGGCCCGCTCGATTTGCTGTTGACGCTGATTCGCGACGAACAAATCGACATCTACGACATCCCCATCGCGCGCATCGCGGAGCAGTTCCTCGCGCGTATCTCGTCGCTGAAACTCGATGAAGCTGCAGACTATCTGGAGATGGCGGCGCGGCTCGTACGAATCAAAGCGCAAATGTTGCTGCCACGCCGTGAGGGCGAGGATGTTTGGGAAGATCCGCGAGCCGAGCTGGTGCGGCGGCTGCTCGAGTATCAGCAGGTGCGCGAAGTGGTCGATGTCCTCGAGCGGCGCAGCGAGGGCCGCAGGTCGCGCTTCGCCAGAGCGTACAATCAGCAAAACGTGACGATACCCGTCGCGGGCCCGCTCAAGATCTCGCTGCCGGAGCTTTTGTCGGCGGTCGATCGGGTTCTTCGTCTCGCACGTCGGCCGCATGTGCACGACGTCGTTCCGCGCGCGCTGGACGTTGACGGCGCGATCGGGATCGTGCGTGCGCTGCTGACGATTCGGGCCAGAGCACAGTGGAAGGACGTCGTCCCGAAGAAGGCGGAGCCGTGGGAGATTCTTTCGGTGTTGCTGGCACTGTTGGAACTGGCGAAACGTGGTGAGCTCAGACTGAGCCAGCCGCGCGCATTTGCCGCCTTCGAGATAAGTCGTGAGTCCGCTGGCGAAGCTGCTTGAAGCGGCGCTCTTCGCGAGCGCGGTACCGGTGCCCGTCGACTCGCTGCGGCTCATGGCCTCTCATGTCGACGACGGCGAAGGAACGCTCGAGGAGGCGCTGGAGGAGTTGCGCACCCACTACGAGAACGACGGCCACGGCGTCGAATTGGTCGAAGTCGCCGGCGGCTGGCAGATTCTGACGCGGCCGGAGTACACCGAAGCGATCGAGCGCGCGCAGCTCGCCGCTCGCCCACAGAGATTGTCAGCCGCTGCGCTGGAGACGCTCGCCATCATTGCTTACCGCCAACCCATCGGACGCGCAGAGATCGAAGAAATCCGCGGCGTCGGTGCGGGCGCGATTCTCAAGTCGCTGCACGAGCGCGGTTTGATTGACATCGTGGGTCGCGGTGAGGGTCTGGGTCGTCCGCTGCTTTACGGGACGACTGCGTCGTTCCTCGAGCAGTTCGCGCTGCGACATCTCGAAGAGCTCCCACGCGCAGACGAGCTGGCGATTGCCCTTCGCGCGCCGCGACAGGCGACACCGACGGGCGCCGCGCCTGCAACCACCGCGAACGGAGATACGCCCACTCGGGCAGATTGATGCCCGCATCGATGCGCATTCAGCGCGCACTTGCGCGCGCGGGTGTCGCTTCGCGTCGCGCTGCCGAGCAGCTGGTCTCGGCGGGAAGAGTGCGTATTAACGGGGCAATTGCGTCGACCGGACAAAGCGTCGATCCAGAGCGTGACAGCATCACCGTCGACGGCAAGCCTGTTGCTGCACCCTCCGCGCTAACCTGGCTCGTGCTCAATAAGCCGCCCGGGGTGATGACGACGAAGAGTGACCCGGAGGGCCGGCGCACAATTTTCGACTTCGTCACCGATGTACCGGGCCTCACCTACGTCGGCCGGCTGGACTACATGACCGAGGGTGTCCTGCTGCTGACGACCGACGGCGACGCGGCGCACAAATTGACACATCCGAGCAACGAACTTGAGCGTGTCTACTTGGTGACGGTGCGAGGCGATGGTCCTGCCGCGGCACGGGAAGCAGTGAAGGGGGTACAGCTGGAAGATGGACTGGTGGTGCCGCGTGATGTTTTTGCGCGGCGAATCGGTCGCGGGCTGTGGGAGCTCGAGCTCACGATCGCGGAAGGAAAAACGAGAGAAGTACGAAGACTGTGCGAAGCACTGGGACTCGGCATCGAGCGGCTGGTGCGAACGAAGTTTGGGCCGGTGAAGCTGGGATCGCTCCCATCCGGTAAGACGCGGCCACTGACTGCGCGCGAGGGTGAAATCATCACCGCGCTCACGAAGACTGGCGGCAAGAGTAAGAACATCACCAGAGGATCGAAACGTGAGCGCACAAACCGTTATCGCGGCTGATGCATCGATAGTTCAGGAAGTCGTTCATCAGGTCGGCCGACGGATCGTCGGACAGGAATACATGGTCGAGCGGCTGTTGATAAGCCTGCTCACCGGCGGTCACGTACTGCTCGAGGGCGTGCCAGGCCTGGCGAAGACACTGACAGTGCGAACTCTGGCAGAGACGATCAACACCTCGTTCAGCCGCATCCAGTTCACCCCGGACCTGCTGCCGGCCGATGTCGTCGGCACGCAGATTTTCGATCAGTCGACCGGCAGATTCTCCGTCAAGAAAGGGCCGATCTTCGCGAACATCATCCTTGCCGACGAAATCAACCGCGCACCGGCGAAAGTGCAGGCGGCGCTGCTCGAGGCGATGCAGGAGAAGCAGGTTACGATCGGCGGCACGACCCACATTCTCGAAGAGCCCTTCCTGGTTCTCGCAACACAGAATCCGATCGAGCAGGAGGGAACCTATCCGCTACCTGAAGCGCAGGTCGATCGCTTCATGCTGAAGCTGCACGTCGGGTATCCATCGCGCGACGAGGAGAAGGAGGTACTTCGCCGAATGGCGGGCGGTGAGCCGATTCCTGTCGACCGCGTAGCAAACCCGAGACAGATTCTCGAGATGCGGCGCCACATCGCCGAGCTGTACATCGATGAGCGCGTCGTCGACTATATCGTCGAGATCGTACACGCCACTCGTAACCCGGACCAGGCCGGGCTGGGCGAGCTCAAACCGCTGATTGAATTTGGCGCCAGTCCGCGCGCGACACTGGCGCTCGCCCAGGGATCCCGTGCACACGCATTTCTGCGCGGTCGCGCATTCGTCACACCGGACGACGTGAAGGCCATCGCGCCCGACGTTCTCCGTCATCGCGTGCTGCGCACGTATGAGGCGGAAGCCGAGGAAGTCACCAGCGACGAGATCGTCGGCCGGATTTTGCAGGCGATTCCGGTGCCGTGATCGGATTGCTCGCAGGACGTCGCCGACGCAGAGAGCCTCCGAAGCGCACTCCCGAACGGCCAATGGGAGTGCCGCCCGAGATACTGCGCCAGGTCAAACTGATCGAGCTGCGCACGCGGGGACTCGTGAACTCGGTCTTCACCGGCGAATACCGCTCGGTGTTCAAAGGGCAGGGAATGGAGTTCTCCGAGGTGCGCGAGTACCAGGCGGGCGACGAGGTTCGCTCGATCGACTGGAACGTCACCGCACGGATGCGACGTCCATTCGTCAAGCGGTATATCGAAGAGCGTGAGCTGACGGTGATGCTGGTTGTCGATCTGTCTGGCTCCGAGCGATTCGGTACGGTCAATCGTTTCAAGAGCGAGCTTGCGAGCGAGCTGGCGGCCGTGCTCGCGATGTCGGCGGTTCGAAACAACGACCGTGTCGGCGTGTTGCTGTTCACCGATCGCATCGAGCATGTCATTCCCCCACGCAAAGGCCGCCGTCACGTGTTGCGCATCATCCGCGACATTCTGGCGTTCGAGCCAGTTGGCAAAGGCACTGACATGGTGCGGGCGATCGACTATGTGGCCCGGATGCTAAACGAGCACGCGATTGTCTTCATCGTCTCGGATTTTCTCGAGGAGGATATCTCACATCCGTTGAAGCTCCTCGCGCAGCGTCACGATGTCGTCGCCGTCACTGTCGATGATCCAAGTGAGCGCGAGCTGCCGAACATCGGAATCGCGCGACTAATCGATCCGGAAACCGGCGACACCATTGAAATCGATACGAGCAGCTCCTCGGTGCGGTCGGTTTACGCAGAGCGCGTCGCAGCGGAGCGTGAGGAGCGGAAGCATCTGCTGCGTCGGCTGGCGATCGATGAAGTCGCGGTTCACACAGAAGGCGGTGTCGTCGAGCCGTTATTGCGCTTTTTCCGTCAGCGCGAAACCCGGGCGTGGCGCCGGTGAACCTGCTGGCTGTCGCACTGCTGTTGCAGCAGGCGGTGACTCCACAGCCATCACCGGCAAATCAGACTCCATTGCCGGTCCAAATGGGTTACCGAGTCAGGCCCGACACGGTGCTCATCGCGCAGCCGTTCGACCTTTTCATCAAGGTGCTCGCGCCTCGGGGAGTTCGTTTCGAATTTCCGAGCGGTCCCGACACAGCAACGCAGAACGGTATTCGTCCGATCGAGCTTCGTGGCGAGAAACTCGTTTCGATGCTTGGCGACACTGCGGTCGCACTCTACCGTCTCGTCGCGTGGGACGTCGGTACGCAGCCTCTTCGATTTTCCGACGTGCGCGTAACGTTCCAGGGACAGGAGCGAACGATTCCTCTGGGCGGCGCGTCGGTGTTCGTCAAATCCGTGTTGCCGGCCGACACATCGCTGCGCATTCCAAAACCGGCGCGACCACTGATCGTGCTGCCGGTTATCAACTGGCTGCTATGGGCGGCACTGCTCGCCGCGGCAATCGCGCTGGTCCTTCTCTGGTGGGCGTGGCGCCGTTGGCGCAACCGTCCGAAACCGCCGATCGATCCCTATGTCCGCGCCCAGCAGGAGTTCGCGCGCATCGCAGGCCGAAAGCTGCTCGAGAAGGACGAGCCCGAGGAATATGTCGCGGCGATGGTCGATGTCGTCCGCGAGTACCTCGCCGCGAGAGTGCCCGGCGTTCGTCGCTCCAACACGAGCAGCGAGCTGTTGCAGGCGATGAAGCCGGAGCACGGCGTCGAAGCCGAACTTCCGCGCATTCTCGATCGAGCCGATCTGGTGAAGTTCGCGCGCGGGAGTGTACCCAGAGATGAAGCCGCGAACATTGGCTCTCTCACCCGCGAAATCGTTGATCACGTTGAGGCGAGGGTCAACCCGGAGTCTGAACCAGCGAAGCGGCTGAACGCCGCCAAAGCGAAGGCGGCAGCATGAGCGTCTTCGGCCTGTTCGATTTCTTCACCCCTGAAGCGTTGTGGCTGCTGCTGTTGCTTCCCGCATGGTGGGTGTGGCGATACTTCCGCCGCAGAGATGCGATCGTCTTTTCACGAACATCAGTGCTGGCAGCCGGACCGCGAATCGGTGGCTGGGTTCCGCGCGCGCTGTTTCTGCTGCGCAATCTCGCTCTGTTTTTCCTGATCATCGCGCTCGCCCGCCCGCGCTCGGGTGCGCACAGTGAAACTCAGACCAGCGAAGGAATCAACATCGTGCTGGCGATCGACCTATCGAGCTCGATGCTGGCGCTCGACTTTCGCCCAAACAATCGGATCGAGGTGTCGAAGGCGAAAGTCAAACAATTCATCAACCGTCGCACGTCTGATCGTATCGGCGTAGTTGCGTTCGCCGGCGAAGCGCTGACTCAAGTTCCGCTCACGACCGACTATCCCGTTGTGTTGCAGGCGGTCTCAAATCTCCAGGCAGGACAGTTGGAAGACGGCACCGCGATCGGAACCGCGATTGCGACAGCCGCGAATCGACTGCGCGATGCACCGGGCAAATCGCGCGTGCTCATTCTGCTAACTGATGGTGTCAACAATCGCGGCAGCGTGGAACCTCTCGTCGCCGCCAAAGCAGCCGAAGCATACGGCATCAAGATTTACGGCATCGGCGTCGGCAGCGTGGGAATGGCACCGGTACCAGTCGGCCGCAACGCCGCCGGCGGACTACGGTATGAGTATCAGCCAGTCGAGATCGACGAAGCGTTGCTCAGCAACATCGCTCGCATGACTGGCGGTCGTTATTTCCGCGCGCGTGACGCAGCCGCCCTGCAGAGTATCTACGCATACATCGATCAGATGGAGCGCGCACCGGTGCATACCACCACTGTCGTGCGCTATCGCGAATTATACCGCTGGCCTCTGACTGTTGGTTTGCTTTTGCTCTTCGCCGAGCTCGGGCTGGTTGCGTGGAAGGCGCCGCTTCCATGAGCCTCGCATACTATCTGCGCTTTGTGCAGTGGCCATGGGCGCTCCCGCTCATCGTCGTCTTGCCGATTGTTGCTGCGTGGCTCGTGCGGTGGGGGTTGCGTGCGCGCCGGGAGCGACTGGCGCGACTCGGCACACCTTCGATGATTGCGCGACTCGCGCCTTCGATCGCGCGGCAACGCACATCTTCCGCGGTGTTGCGCGCCGGTTTGGCGACGCTCCTTATGGCAGCTGCTATCGCCGGCCCGCGATGGGGCGTTGAGCAAACAGTCGTCAAGCAGCAGGGCGTCGATGTCGTGCTTGCACTGGACGCGTCTCTATCAATGCTCGCGACTGACGAGCGGCCGAGTCGACTGCTGGCGATGAAACAGGAAATCAACCGGCTGCGCGATCTTTCGCCGGGAGATCGCTTCGCGCTGCTCGCGTTTGCCGGGCGGAGTTACATCCTGACGCCGCTCACTGTCGACCAAAGCGCCTTGGACCTGTTCCTCCAGAACCTCGATCCGTCGATCGTCGGACAGGGTGGCAGCTCGCTGTCGAGTGCACTGCGCCAGGCAACCAACCTGCTCGCGCTCAACAAGTCTCAGGGTGACAAAGCGATCATTCTGATGAGCGATGGGGAAGGTTTCGACAATCCCGACGAAGTGCTGAACGAAGCCCGTCGCGCGCGGGAAATGGGATTCACCGTAATTGCGGTTGGATTCGGAACGCAGCAGGGATCGACGATTCCAGTAATCGAGAATCGCGTGGTCACGCAAAAGCGCGATGAGAACGGGAACGTTGTGGTGACACACTACGATCCGACCCTGCTTAAGGAAATCGCGGCGCAATCAGGCGGAGTGTTCATCGATGCTGCGACACCCGACAGGGCAGGGCGAATGCGTCTCGCGCTGAACAACCTGCACGCGAACCCGCGCTCGGTAGTATCGGGCGAGAACCTCGGCATCCAGTACCAGTGGTTCCTGTTGGCCGCTCTGCTGCTACTCGCGCTTGATACGTTCATGCAAACGAAACGTCGTCAACGACGTGCGATCGCTGCCGCGTCAACGACAGCCGCCATGCTGATGTTGACGATTTCGTGTCGCCGCGCGCCCCGTGACAAACCGGCGATCGCGCTTTACAACACAGGTACTCAGTTGCTACGACGTGACTCATTGCCGGCCGCGATTGCGCCACTCACGAAGGCTGTCGATTCAAAGGACGATGAGGTCCGACATCACGCGCGATTCAATCTCGGGCTCGACTATCTCGTGCAGGGCCGTCGAGCAAAGGATTCAGCTGACGCCAAACTCGACAGCGCACTCTTTCGCTATAAGCAGATTCTCGAAGTCGCGGTTGCGGATTCAGACGCCCGCTGGAATTACGAGCTCGCATTGCGGCAAAAGAAAGGTGGCGGTGGAGGCGGCGGAGGTGGTGGTGGCGGCGGAGGAGGAGGCGGCGGTGGCCAGGGGCGCAATCAAACTCCCAATCCCGCTCCGAGCCCCATTCAATCCCAGGCGCCGAAGCCCGTGCCGGGCATGACCCCGCAGCAGGCGGAGGCCGTTCTCAACGCCGCGGAAGACAAGGAGACCGACGTTCAGGGTAAGCACCAGAAGAAAAACGTACCTACTCCGCCGCGCGGGAAAGATTGGTAGTTTCGCTGTTTCAATGCCCATAATCTCGATTCTTCCAGGTGCCGTCGCCGATCAGATAGCTGCCGGTGAAGTCGTGGAGCGCCCGTCATCGGTGGTTAAGGAGCTGGTCGAGAATTCAGTTGACGCCGGCGCGACAATCATTGAAATCGCGCTCGAAGACGGCGGGCGCAAAACAATTCGCGTCAGCGATGATGGAAGCGGAATCGAAGCGGAGGAAGTTCCCACGGCCTTGGCCCGTCACGGGACATCCAAGATTCGCAACGCCGCTGACCTCGTCGGCGTGTCGACATTTGGATTTCGTGGCGAGGCGCTGCCGGCGATTGCGTCGGTGTCGCATTTCGAGATCGAAACGGCCACAGACAATGGTGAAGGCACTCGCATGCGCGTCAGCGGTGGACGCCTGTCGCCACCTGAACGTATAGCGCGGCAGCGGGGAACTACCGTTACTGTCGGACAACTCTTCTACAATGTACCCGCGCGACTGAAGTTTCTGCGTAGTGCGCGCTCGGAATGGCGGAGCGCCGTCGAATCGATCACGGCTCTCGCGCTCACTCAGCCGTCGCTGCGCATCCATCTGTCTCACGATGGGCGCACCGCGCTGACCCTTCCGCCAGTCACCAGCGTTCGCTCCCGCCTCGGCGCGATCTGGGGCGGTCGCTATGCGGAAGATCTAGTCGACGTCGATGACGTCGCCGGTCCGATTCATACGAGCGGCCTCGTGCAGCGCCCCGCCGATGTCGGTACGTCGACGCGGCGCGTTTTTCTGTCGATCAACGGCCGCGCAGTGAGAGACGCTGGAATCGCCCGTGCAGTCGAAGCAGCCTATCGATCGACGATAGTTGCCGGCGTTCGACCGTCGTTCTTCCTCAATGTCACGTTGCCGAGCGATTTCGTCGACGTGAACGTGCATCCGGCAAAGGCGGAAGTTCGCTTTCGCGACCGGTGGACCGTAGAACGAGCGGTCGAGACAGCGGTTCGGCGCGCGCTGGGGACGCTCGACAGCGCGCAATCGTTCGGCTGGCGCGCGTCGAACTTCACCTTCGCGCCTGCTGCTCCTTCTTATCAGAGCCCTGGCAACGAGATCCTTCAGCGGTCCCCGGTCGACGACGCGCCTTTGTTTATCTCGGGAACGGGAGCCACAGAAGCGGTTGTCGCACCTGAAATCGAAGAGCGCGCCGGTGCGCCGGAAGTTATCCCGCCGCTGTTTCAGCTTCGTCGCACGTACATCGCGTTCGAGCACGAGCGCGGGTTGGTTCTCATCGATCAACACTCTGCGCACGAGCGTGTGCTGTACGAGCAGTTCATGCGCACCCTGGAAACGGGTGCTTCAGCCGCGCAGCGGCTCCTCCTTCCACTGACCCTGCATTTGGGTCCAGCCGAAGCAGACGCATTCGAATCGAATAGGGAGTACCTCGAGCGTCTTGGTTTCGAGATCGAGGGATTTGGCGGCCATACGCTGATCGTGAATACGGTTCCGATGCCGCACCCGCGCTTCGACGCCGAGCGCTGTCTGCGAGAGACTCTCGACAGTCTGACGGGCGATCGCGTTGCCGGCACTGCTGCGCGCCACGAACGTCTTGCTGCAACGGTCGCCTGCAAAGCAGCGATCAAGGCGGGCGATGAGCTTTCGCAGGGTGAGATGCGATCCCTCTTCGCTGCTCTGCGCGACACCACTCTCCCCGCGCACGACGTTCACGGACGCTCCACGATCGTGCATCTAACGTGGGACGAAGTGGAGCGACGCTTTGGCCGCCGGTAAGCTGCGTATCATCTGCGGTCCGACTGCCGCAGGCAAGTCGGAAATTGCGATGATGCTGGCCGAAGAATTCAACGCTGCGATCGTCAGCGCTGACTCGCGGCAGATCTACTGCTACTTCACCATCGGAACCGCAAAGCCGGCACGCGAAGATTGCGCGCGCGTCACTCATTATGGGGTCGACGTCGTGGAACCGACCGAACGGTATTCGGCAGCGCGGTGGGC